>CAXTMY010000024.1:0-46890 GCA_964245565.1 uncultured Acidobacteriaceae bacterium
GGGCGGCTATGAGATGGCGCGGTGGCTTCATTTCTGGATCACCATGGCGTTTCTGGGCTTCTTTACCGTCCACATTATGCAGGTGATTCTCGCCGGCTGGAACAACTTCCGCGCCATGGTGAGCGGCCGTGAGATCCAGCGGGTGGAGGCCCCGTCCCTCGAAGCGGAGCGCAGGAGCTGGCGATGAGTGCTGAAGAGCAGAAGCGAGACGACCTTGCAGAACAGCAGCAAAAGTCGCCTGCCGAAAGTGCCGACCCGGCGCAGGCACCGGAGCCAGTGCGTGAAGGCGAGCAACGTCCTCAGGATCCACAAGACGCCGATGACGTAATGACGCGGCGGCTGCCCGGGCACGAGGCGGCCGATGCAGAGGTGCTCGCAGCGTCACGCCGGCAAACGCGCCGGTCCTTCGTTGTCGCAGCCGTGGGAGCGGCAGCCGGGGTCGGCTTTTATGAGTGGCTGAGCCGTGGTCCGCAGGACAACATGCAGCCCGTGGCGCTGGAGCGCGCCTTCCAGACGAATGCCGCGATTGCGCGCAACGATCTGCTGGAAAACAATCTGGCTCCCACATATCCCCTCGGCCGGGCCGAAAACTTACGTGTCAACGGTGTCGTCGGCCTTCGAAAGGAACTGGAACCAGGGAGCTATCGGCTTCAGCTGGTTGGCGTGGTAAATGCGCAAGCTCATCCTAAGTACACCACCGACGTCACCGCTTGGGAGTATCGGTACACTGCGGAAAAAAGTACCGAAGGCCAAGGGCACGATACGAAGACACCGCCGGCACTTGCGCCTGTTGACGCAAAGATGGATACAGCCATGAAGATGGCGCCCGAGTCGATGATTGAGAAGGTCGAGCATCAACAGAACGAAATGGGAGCGAAGCCGCAGGATGCCAGACACACAGGTCGAAGCCCTCGCGGAATGGGCGAATCAGGAGAGAGCTTTTCTACGCTTAGGCCGCAAACGCCTGGTCTGTTGCTGACCATGGACGACATCACTACGCTTCCCCGCCACGAGCTGGTTCTGCAGTTCAAGTGTATTGAGGGCTGGAGCCAGATCGTACATTGGGCCGGTGTGCGGATGGCTGATTTTCTGGAAGCGTACCCTCCAGCCCTCGTGAACGGGAGGGAGCCCCGCTACGTGTACATGGAGACACCCGATGGGGATTACTACGTCGGCTATGACATGCACATCTGTCGCCATCCGCAGACACTGTTGGTGACGGAGATGATGGGGGAACCGCTCACTCAGTACCACGGCGCTCCGCTTCGTATGTACACGCCCACCAAGTATGGTTACAAACAGATCAAGCGCATCGGACTGATCGCTTATACCAATGAGAAGCCGGACGACTACTGGACTGAGCTTGGCTATGACTGGTATGGGGGCCTATAGCGATGGGAGCTGAGGCTGTTATCAGAGGTGCCCAAGCACGCCCATCGCCGAGCACGCGATTCTATTGAGTTGCCGATCCGCGGCCCTGGCCAGCCGCGCCGGATCCGTGGACTGGCTCTGCTTTCCGCGCTTCGATTCGGCTTCCTTGTTTGCGTTTGTTGGACGCCCGGGCTGGTCACTTCAGCCTCTGCGCTGTGGATTGCGTGCACGCGTCCCGCCGCTGCCGGTTTATGGTGCTCGCTTCCGCCATCATGGAGGAGCAGGCCACCTGACGACTGGATGTAACGTTAATAGTCCAACTCTCGCTCAAGAGCGACCAGATACGATACCGTCAAATTGTCATGCGCAGATCAGGTCAACGAACGCTGTTGTGGCTTTCCTCGTCCCCATCCTTCTCTCACGACCGCTCGCACAGTGTTTAAGAAGGATTGCGCCGACGTCAGCAGAGCCAAGCAAGCGATTCGGCTTTGCTGATCTTCAGCGGCTACGATCCGTACAGGACGTGCACATAAGTTCAGACGGCAGCGCAATCGTGTACTCCGTTTCGTCGATCGATGTGAAGCACGACAAAGCCAGTGAGGACCTCTGGATACTTCGGTTGGGCAAGGCTCGAGCTCCGGTGGCACTCCTGCATTTGAGTACACCCGCCTGGTCCCCTGACGGTCAAACACTCGCTGTTGTGAATCAGAGTGGTGCCGGTAAGTGCACCGTGCAGTCGCTACGCAAGGACACACTCCGGGTTGTGAAAAGCTTTGGGGTGCCTGCCGTGCCGGACAACCTGGTCTGGTCACCGGATGGCCGATCGTTGGCGTTCACCTTTTTCGTTCCGTATGAGGATGGCCCCTCATTTCTGCAGCAGGCGGTGAACTCAGCCGAAGACGATCTTCAGAAGCCTGCAGGCGCGCAATGGGCAGCGCCGGTGCAGATCACTCAGTTGGCGCAATACCGCCAAGATGGTGGCACCTGGCTAAGGAAGGGGCACCGTCACCTTTTTGTGCTTTCCACGGTGGACGGGAGCGTGCGTCAAGTAAGAGGTGAGCCCTTCGACGACAACGACCCGGCATGGATGCCGGACAGCCGAAGGCTACTGTTCACTTCAGACCGGCGGCCGCGGCACGAGCACATGATCCGAATCCCGGCGATCTATATCACCGACATGGCAGGTCGTGCCACGAGACTGACCCATGGGAACGATGGTTTCTACGCTCCCATCGCGAGTCCGGATGGCCAGCAAATCGCCTACATCGAAATCCCGATTAGGCAACGCCGCGGAGGCGACTAACCTGCGACCGCGTGGGAGCCTCCGGTTCCCGTTTTTTATCCCGATAGCCGGCAATTGTTTCTCCTCGCTGCTTGCACTCAAGCGGTAAGCCCAGGTGGCTGCCATTACGGCTACTATCGACTTACGCTTCTTGCTGTTTCGATAAGCCGGTATTTGTCTCGGCTTCTCGCGAGGTAAGCGCTGCTCAGAGAGATGGGTAGAGAGATGGGCAGCGAGGAACTGGCGAGAGAAGTGTCGCCTACGACGAATCAAAGCACATGCGGCGCTCATCGCCATCCGCCCGTGAACTGAGAGCCGCTTTACCGAGGCAATGCAAGCCCGGCATGGTACAAGAGGGGAATCTCTATTCGAGGATATGTCTTTGGCCCTGTCTGCGCGATCCATAAGGTTCTCGGCTGTTCTCGCTGTCGCGGTTTGCCTCGCACTCATGATGGAAGCGCTGCGCGCGACCGCGCAGAACGCGGAGGCCTTTCCCGTTCCTCTCCCGGCGCACTTGCCAACGCTGGCGGCGAGCGTGCAGTCGAACATGGATCGAGACCTGCTTGAAATCACGATTCCGCAACTGGAAGCGCTCTACGCGCGCCGCGAGTACACCGTCGAACAGGTCACGCGGTGGGAGATTAGCCGCA
Source organism: uncultured Acidobacteriaceae bacterium (assembly GCA_964245565.1). Taxonomy (GTDB): domain Bacteria; phylum Acidobacteriota; class Terriglobia; order Terriglobales; family Acidobacteriaceae; genus EB88. The sequence continues at coordinate 3,304 of CAXTMY010000024.1, forward strand.
TCGCGCGATACAACGATATCTACCGGTCGCTTCAGACAGTGGACGTAGATGGAGCGCTTGCGACGGCCCGACAGGAGGATACCGAGCGCGACGCAGCGCATGGGCCGCTGTGGGGCGTTCCTATGGTAATCAAGGCGAATACGGCGGTGAAAGGCCTGCCGGATACGGACGGGTGGGAAGGCTTTGCTCTTCCAGGACATGAGTTTATAGCGCCGCGGGACGCAACAATCGTCGCGAAGCTTCGGGCTGCAGGCGCGGTCATCCTGGGCATTACAAACATGCCCGATTTTGCCGCGAGTGACACGAACCGGTCGACGGCTTTCGGCCGGACCGGCAATGCGTATGACGTGCGCTTTTCGCCGGGTGGATCTTCAGGCGGAACAGTAACTGCCGTGACCGAAAACGAGGCGGTGCTTGGCAACGGTACGGATACCGGAAACAGCATTCGCATGCCTGCAGGCACAAGCTCGGTGGTGGGGTTGTTTCCCACACGAGGCCTGGTCTCAATAGCAGGAATCGCGCCGCTCGACTGGCTGCTGGATAACACCGGCCCGATCGCGCGCGATGTGGAGGATGTGGCGATCGCGCTTGGAGTGATGGCAGGCGAAGATCCGCTGGACGCAAGGACAGCGGGTTCGGCCGCAAAGGCCCAGCCGGGACCGTACACGCAGTATCTAAGAGCGGGTGCGCTTCGGGGCAAGCGCTTCGGCGTGCCGGCATTCATCTTTACGAGCAAGGGCACACCGCTGCAGCCGGAGACAAAGGCTATGCTGCTGCAGGCGATCGCACTGGTACGCGCGGCGGGTGCGGAGGTTGTTCTCGACGACCAGCTGCTGCCGGACAGCTTCCTTGCCGCGGAACGCAGAGTGGACACCGGGCCTTATCGACGTGACGGCGCCATGCAATGGCTGGGCACCTTTGGACCCCGCCAATACCACACTGCTGCCGAGTACCAGGCTGCGACGGGGCAGAGTCTTCCGCCTGTCTTTACCGGGGTTCCGGGTTCGCTTGATGACCTGGTAAATGCAGCGGCAGCAACGCCGCCGGCCTCGCCTGCCGCGGCGGGCGCACACGCCGCACACGGTGCGCAGCGCTGGAACGATCCACCGGCACAGGTCCTGCTCCAGTCCGACCCGAATGCGCAGAAAAACTACTTCGGTCCGCGCGATGCAATGCTCGCGCAGTACACGGAGGCGCTGGACCGGTACCACCTGGACGGGCTGATTTATCCGAGCGCGCAGATGCCTCCGCCAGATGAGACGATGCCGCAGGACGGGAAGCTTTCAGGAGGTCCGCACTCCGAGACGGGCTGGGTGAATAAGATCGGCGTACCCGCAATCGTCGTACCGGCTGGGTTCTATTCGAACGGGCTGCCCTTCGGCCTCGAGATCAGCGCGCGACGGTGGCGGGATGGGGATCTGCTGGGCTGGGCCTATAGCTTCGAGCAGGCGACAAAGCTGAGACGGCCGCCAGTGCTGGTCGACCGCGGCTTACTCTCTGCCCCCTTCTATCCGCAGTAGAAAATCGCTGCGGATCCCGGTATAACCCTCTCGGCTGACGGCATTGTCCAACAGAACGCAAAGAGTAGCGAGCCGGGAGGTGTGGACTTCGGCGGCTGACGGTGCTGTTGAAGCGTGGTGGAGATAAGGCCGGCAGGTCACATCCGGCGCGCGTCCAGCTGTCTCCCGGATATTCGCTTGCGCAGACCGGGAACAGTCACCCGGGCGGTGCAAACTGCGTGACCTGCGCAAAGCTTATGCCGGACCGGAGTCGGATGCCGCGCCGGGTGCTACCTCTTCTTCTTCGGCCGGGCAGCGTTTGCCACTTCGGGGGCGGCTTCCTCCTCATCCTCCTCACTGTTCTCCTCGGACTCCTGCTCCTCGGGATCTTCGTCGTCCTCGTCCTCTTCGTCCTCTTCGTCCTCGTCCTCGTCTTCGTCTTCCTGGGCGTCTGCTTCTTTCAGGATGGAGGGGGCGCCGGAAAGGATATTCTTGGCGGCCGCCTGCTCTTCATGGAGCGTTTCCGTCAGCTGTTTAACGACTTCGTTTTCCTTGAGGGTCTTGGCCATAGCGATGGCGGCGCTGTAGCCGGCGATCTCATAGTGCTCGGTCCGCAGCGAAGCTCCGAGAATGCCCGCATCTTTCAAAGCACCCTCGGTATCTTCTTCAAGGGCTTCGGTGACTTCCTTGATGCAGCCTTCCATGCCGCTGCAGTGCTTGCCTGTCGGCTTTTCGCCGAGGTGCTCGAAGATCTCGCGAAGGCGAAGGACCTGGCCTTTCGTTTGTTCGAGGTGCTCGGTCAGCCTCGCTTTCATCGTTTCGTCTGAAATCTGCTTGATGGTCTTTGGAAGGGCCTTCACCAGCTGATTTTCCGCACTGTAGAGGTCGCGCATTTCTTCGATCAACACTTCTCGTAAGCTCATGGGTGGACGTTCTCCTCGTGATTAGGATGCGCGCCGGCCGGCGAACCGGGCGCGACGGCTTGTTTCCGTATGTGCGGCGTGCTGCGGCAGAAAGCGGCTCAGCGGGCCGATGCTTCTTTTGCGATGCAGCAGGGAGTCCTCCTCGTCGGGCCGGGTGGGGAAGACCCCGCCCACTGTTCGCACCGCGTCTGAAGCCCTGGCCGCGGCAACCGGAGGGCGCGGAACGCGCCTTTGCCGGGCAGCCGGTCGCGGGCGGAACGGCGGATCGCCGATGTGACCCGGCGTGGAATCGTGTGCGACACTGCCGGTGTTCTTCGGGCCATGTCTACCTGAGGCTAGACGCGTGCAGAGGGCTTTGCTATGCTTCGTCAGCTTCTCTCAATGTCTTCTAACGTGCTCCGGCCGGCTGACGTTCTCGCCGTTCGCAGAGGCGGTCTTCCCGACTAAGCACTTTCCGCCCTCCGTCGAGCAAAAAGTGCTCCAGGGGAGGCAAAGTTTTCAGGATCAGGCAGTGGCTACCGAAAACAACAAACTCGGCGGCGGTGCAGTGCTTGATTCGGCACGGCTGCCCATCGCCTTGATGAACAGCGCGGAGATGCTCTTCCGCTATGCCAATCCAGCATTCTGCAAACTTGTAGGCTTAAGCCCGGAACAGATGATCGGCGTATCGTTCAGGCAGTTGTTGCCTGACCAGCAGGCCTGTCTGCTTCTGCTGCAAAGGGCATATCGCGACGGAAAGTGCGAAACGCACACCGAGCGAGAGCATACCGGTGCGCCTTCGCTCTTCTGGGCTTACGAGATATGGCCGATCTGGAGTGATGTCCCCGCGGATGAAACTCCGCTGGGTGTAGTTCTGCAGATCACCGAGCCCGGCCCTCTCCATCGCCAGGCGACCGTCATGAACGAGGCTTTACTGCTGTCGGCAGTGCGCCAGCATGAGCTGGCGGAGGCAGCCGAGGTGCTCAACGAGAAGCTGACTGCGGAGATTGGAGAGCGCAGGCGGGCCGAGCTGGAGATTGAGCAGCTGGCTTTCTACGACCTGCTGACCGGCCTGCCGAACCGGCGCCTCCTGATGGACCGCCTGCATCATTCCAATGTCGCCTGCTCTCGAACCATGCACCACGGCGCGGTCCTGTTCATCGATCTGGACCATTTCAAAAGCCTCAACGACACGCGGGGGCACCACGTCGGGGATCTCCTGCTGCAGCAGGTCGGCCAAAGACTCAAGGAGTGCGTCCGGGAAGACGATACCGTGGCCCGCCTGGGTGGCGATGAATTCGTCGTGATGCTTGAGGGGCTAAGCGCGAACCTCGAGGAAGCGCAGGACCAGGCGAAGAGGGTCGGCGCCAAGGTTCGGGCGGCGCTCGGTAAGCCGTACCTGCTGGCGAACCACGTGCACCACTCGACGGGGAGCATCGGGATCGGCATGTTCGGTAAGGACCGGGCATCGGTGGACGATCTTCTCAACCATGCCGACCTGGCGCAGTACCGGGCCAAGTCGAGCGGCGGAGACGGCGTCCGCCTTTTCAATGCGGAGATGCACTCCGATGCCATGGCGCGTGCCGCTCTGGAAGCCGACCTGCGAACAGCAGTGCAGAAGAATCAGCTGCGTCTGCACTACCAGGTGCAGGTCGACGCGGCAGGGAAGACAAGGGGTGTCGAAGCATTGCTGCGCTGGGAGCATCCCGAACGAGGATTGGTTGCCCCTGCGGACTTTATGCCGTGCGCCGAGGAGCACGGCATCCTGGAGGCGCTGGGGTTGTGGGTCATGGAAGCTGCATGTACGCAGCTGACGGCGTGGAGCCGCAAACCGGAAACGGCCTTTCTTACCCTTGCGTTGAACGTGAGCGGCCAGGAGTTCGGACACCCGGAGTTCGTTCCTCGTGTCCTGTCGATCCTGGACCGGGCCGGCGTCGACCCGACAAAGCTGATCGTGGAGTTCACCGAGGGGGCGATGATCGGGCCTGTCGAGGAGACGCTGGCCAAGATGACGGCGCTTAAGACGCGAGGGATCTCGTTCGCGCTGGATGATTTCGGGACCGGCTATTCTCCGCTGGCCTCTCTTAAGACTCTTCCCCTGTCCCAGGTGAAGATCGGGCGATCATTTGTGAGCGATGTGCTTACCAGTCACAGCGATGGCGTAATCGCGGGTGCTCTCATCGCCATGGGACAGAGTCTTGGGTTGACCGTCGTCGCCGAGGGTGTGGAGAGCGAAGAGCAGCAACGGTTCCTTGCGAAACATGGCTGCCGCATGTACCAGGGCTACCTGTTTGGCCGCCCGCTGCCTTTGGAAGCGTTGGTGCTGTAGAAGAGCGGCGCTTCACCGCTCGATTTGAACTGGGTGGCGCGGCGCTACAATTCCATCAGGCCACCACGCAGAGCAGATCCATCCAGGTTGCATGAAAGATGGAGAACTGGTGTGGAGGCATTCAACCTCTTGACGGGAGACGATGAATCGAGCCGGCGTTAGTTTCGAGACGAGAGCACTCGCGGAACGGCTGATAGCGTTTGAAGCTGCCGCGGAACGTCCTTCCAAGGAGGACGCTTTTTCCACGTGCCGTGTCTGCGAGAAGCTGCGTCGCCCGCTTAGCGCATTGACGGGCACAGCAGGCTTCAGCTCCCTTCTCTCCCGTGCCTTGACATTGGCAAAACGGGAAGCCCCGATGCTCAATGTCGTCGAGGTCAGGATCGACGGCTCGCTCGAAGGTCTCAAAGGCGACGTCACCAGGGCGAACACTGTACTTATTGCCTACCTGCTCAGTCTACTCATCACTTTTATCGGGGATGCCCTCTTACTGAGGCTTTTGCAAGATGTCTGGCCTGATGTGCCTGGCACCGCATCGAGCTCCCCAAGGGAAGAAACGAAATGAATCAGCATAGCAAAGTGCGAATCACCAAACTCCCTTCCGGGGTTCCGGGGCTCGACGAGATCCTGGGGGGTGGCTTTCCGGAGTTCTCCTTCAACATCATCGCGGGCGCACCTGGATGCGGCAAGACGACGCTCGCGCATCAATTTGTCTTCACGAATGCTACGGAGGAGAGACCTGCGCTCTACTTCACGGTCCTGGGCGAGCCGGCGCTGAAAATGCTGCGCTATCAGCAGCAATATACCTTTTTCGACGCGACGAAACTGAACAGCGCGATCCGTTTTGTCAACCTCAGCCAGGAGCTCGTGGAAGGCGGCCTCAAAGGTGTGCTGGCGGCAATTTCGACGCAGGTGCAGGCGACCAACGCCAGTATCGTCGTGGTGGACTCCTTCCGTACCGTCGTCCGCCGGGAGAGCCACGGCGACTATGAAGTCGATGTGCAGAGCTTTATCCAGGAACTTGCGCTGCTTTTGACCAGTTGGGAAGCGACCACGTTTCTGCTTGGGGAATACAGTGAAGCGGAGCTGGCGGACAACCCCGTCTTCACCGTCGCGGACGGTCTTTTCTGGCTCTTTCAGCAGGTGGAGCGCAACTCGGTGGTCCGCAAGCTGCAGGTCATGAATATTCGCGGCCAGATGTCGGTTCCGGGCATGCATACCTTCCGTATCACCGACGCGGGTTTGCAGGCCTTCTCGCGAACGCTGGGGCTAACCGGCAGTAAGAAGGCGGCTCCTGAACGGAAGCGCCTGTCTTCGGGGTGCGTTGCCCTTGACGAGATGATGGGCGGAGGCATCCCGGAGGGCGACAGCGTCCTGGTCGCCGGCTCGTCCGGAACGGGCAAGTCGCTGCTCGCGACGCAGTTCATCGCCGCCGGGCTGCGTGCCGGGGAACCCGGCATTATCGCCATGTTTGAAGAACGGCCGGAGGAATATGCCGGGCGTGCTTCGCTGTTCGGCCTGGACCTGAAAACCTCGCTCGAGGACGGGAGCCTTGAAATCATCTATCTCCGCCCTCTCGACCTCTCGGTCGACGAGATGATGCAGGAGCTGATCGATGCGGTGAAGCGAACCGGGGCAAAAAGACTGGTCATCGACTCGCTCACCGGCTTTGAAATGGCCCTGGCTCCGGGTTTTCGAACAGACTTCCGCGAATCGCTCTACCGGATGATTTTTGCCCTCACCGGCATCGGCATTACCATTCTCAGCACCCTGGAGATGGAGGAAGCGTTCGACAAACTTCCTTTCAGCAGCTACCTGATCTCGTTTCTTACGGATGACATCATCCGCATGCGCTATGTAGAAATGGACGGTCAGCTCCGCAAGCTCCTGATGGTGTTCAAAATGCGCGGCGGAGCCCACAGCAGCGATATCCGGGAGTACGAAATCTCGGCAAAGGGGCTGGCTATCGGCAGACGCGTTCGAGAGTACGCGCCACTGATTACCGGGATACCGAGCCGGGTTCAACAGTTACCCGACAAAAAAACGGAGAAAGTAAAGCCTGAGGCACAGGGATGAGGGAGAATCTGACGAACGACGACCAGTTGTTCGACGCCGCCGCCCTGAACGAGGGCCTGATGCTCGGCCTCGTTCGTCAGCATGAACTGACAGAAGCCGCAGAGCTGCTGAACGTTCAGCTGCAGGCCGAAATAGCGGCGCGGAAAAAGGTCGAAGAGGCCCTGGTGAGCAGCGAAAAGCTCGCCTCGGTGGGCCGCATGGCCGCCGTGCTTGCCCACGAGATCAATAACCCTCTCGAAGCTGTCACAAATATCCTGTACCTGGCCCTGAGTGCAGGGGGCGTTCCCGAGACCGTTCGCGGGTACCTGGAAACGGCAGACGGGGAGTTGAAGCGCATCGCCCACATCACCCGGCAGACCCTGGGCTTCTACCGGGAGTCTTCCTCCGCGACAACCGCTGCTATCGCGCCCTTGCTCGATTCCGTATGTGACCTGATGAAAGCCAAGGTGGCGTCCAGGCATGCCATCGTTGAGAAACAGTGTGACGGCAATCTCCAGATCCGCGCCTTCCACGGGGAATTGCGCCAGGTCCTCTCAAACTTTCTGCTGAATAGCCTGGATGCGGTTGCGGACGGTGGCAGAGTCAGATTGCGGGCGGCCGCATCCCCCGGCTTCCGCGACGGTCGCCGTGCTATCAGAATCACGGTTGCAGACAACGGGCAAGGCATGACTCCTGAGGTGATGGCCAAACTGTTCACGCCCTTTTTCACCACGAAAGGCTCCGTAGGAAACGGCCTGGGTCTCTGGGTCAGCAAGCAGATCGTTGAAAAGCATGGCGGTTTGATCCAGGTCCGCTCCTGCCGGACCGGGGCGCTCCGGGGGACTACGGTATCGGTCCTTCTGCCGGCGGGACCGCTGTCGGTTTAACGGCTGGTTTCACCTGGCCCGGGTCGTTCTGCATGCATGCCCGGCATCCAAGTCGTATTGTCCCGAGATGCCGCAAATGGCCCGTGACCCCGGCGTGCGTGCCGTGGCATTCCAGAAAGTGAGGGGGGACTTGCATGCTGCGCGGTTCCGGCACCGCAGTCGACAGCCAGGTATTGCCGCGCTCCTCCGACGCCGTCGGATGGTGGGCAGCGTCGACCGGCCTTGTCCGGTTTGCCTGCCGAACACTGTGCGAGCTCGTCCATCCGCCGTGGAATCCCGACGAGACCTCCCGTCAGCTCAATGAAATCGGCTGGCATTCCGTGCCGCTCATCGTGGTTGCCGGGGTGGTCGTGGGCATCTTTGTTACGGAGCTGATCTGGATCTCGCTGGTGAACTTCGGCGCGGTCGACACAGTGATTCCGGCCGAGCTGTCGCGCACCATGTTCCGGCAGATGGGACCATTGATGACCGGCCTTTTGATCTCCGGGCGCGTGGGCGCGGCCATTGGGGCGGAACTTGCCGTTCTGCGCATCACCGAGCAGATCGACGCGCTCGAATCGCTTGCCATCCACTCGTTCCGGCACCTGGTCATCCCCCGCGTGATCGCGTGCATGATCGCACTGCCGATTCTCACAACGCTGATGAGCTTTGCCGAGATCGCGGGCGGCTTCCTGTGGGAAGCGGTCAACTCGGAGATGACGCTCCGGCTCTATGTCAGCCGGGTGTTCGACAGGACCGGATGGGCTGACTATCTTCTGCCTACGTTGACGACCGCTGTCGTCGGGTTCGCGATCGGCACCATCGCCTGCTACCTGGGGTACACGGTCGAGGAGAATGCAGCCGGGGTGCGGCGTGCGGCGATGAACAGCGTCGTGGTCTCCTCCCTGTTCGTCATCGCCTTGAACGGTCTTCTCAACGAGGCGATGTCGCTCTGGTTCCCGGCAGGTGGGCAATGAACGGCGCGGTGGAGAGCGCGGTCCGGTTTGAACGGGTATCGAAGTCGATCGGCGCGACACGCATCCTCGAGGATGTGAGCTTCGAGGTTCCGCGCGGCTCCGCATTCTCGATTCTCGGATGCCGTGGAACCGGCAAGACCATCGCTCTGAAACTGTCCATCGGGCTGCTGCGGCCGGATGAAGGCCGGATCTTCATCAACGGGGAAGAGATCACGGCGCTCGACACCGCGGGCCTCCTGCGGATTCGGCAATCGACCGGTTTCGTGTTTCAGAATGCAGCCGTGTTCGACTCCATGCCGGTCGCGGAAAATATCGCCTTTCCCTTGCGGCACAACAGCCGCGCGCCGGAGAGCGAGATCCAGGAGAAGGTTTGCCGGCAGCTTCTCGAAGTAGGGCTGGAGCGAGACGGCGACAAGATGCCGACCGAGCTTTCCGTGGGGATGCGCAAGCTGCTCAGCTTTGCCCGCGCGCTTGCCGGCAATCCCGGCCTGCTGCTGCTTGACGACCCCTGGAACGGCGTCGATGCCATTTCGGCGGTCCACATCCGCAAGCTGCTGCTTGGGCTCAAGCAGCGCCAAACCACGCTCCTGGTGGCCGAGAACAGGATGACGGAAGGGCGGCACATCGCCGACCGGCTCGCGATCCTCGATGGGGGGCGGGTGATCGCGCACGGCACGCCGGGCGAGCTCGCGCGCCTGGAACATCCTACGGTCAGGCAGTTCCTTTCGCAGGAGGACACCTGATGCGCTCCGCGCACAGCCTCGGCACTCGCGTCTTCGTGATCGGAGGATTGATCCTCTTCGGTCTCGGCCTGTTCTTTATCAGCAACCGGCAGAAGCTGTTCAATCGCAACTTCGAGGTGTACGCGGAGTTCGACCGCCTGAACAGCCTGCAAAAAGGAGCAAAGGTCAGCGTATCGGGGATGGACGCGGGCGAGGTGCTGGAGACCGAGATCCCGAGCGAGCCCGATGGACGGTTTCGGCTCGAGATACGCCTGGGGCAGAACGTGCACGCGCTGGTGCGAACCGACTCGGTCGCGACCATCCAGACCATGGGCCTGGGGGGAAGCCCCTTTCTCGACATCGCCAAGGGCAGCCGGCGCGCGCCGGAAGCACCCAGCGGGGCGACCCTCCCGAGCAGGGAGCCTTTTGACCTGGGTGCCCTGATGCAGCAGGGCAGCGTTGTGCTCAGGACCGCGCAGACCAGCATCACCGAGCTGCAATCCCGGGCCGACGGTACGCTCCAGTCCATCAACTCGGCTGCGCAGCACACCGACCGGACCGTCGTCGCGGTCCGCCCCGAACTGCAGGCCATCCTGGCTTCCACGCAGAAGACCTCGGCGGACATCCGGCAGCTGGTGGCGCAAGTCAGTGCGGGGCAGGGGACAGTGGGCGAGCTTCTCACCGATCAGCAGCTTGCCGGCTCCGTCCATCAGACGATTGACAATGCACGCCGCTCGAGTGAGCACCTGAACCAGGCTTCCGCCCAGGCCGAGAACGCGATGACCGAGTTCCAGAAGCGGGAGCTGCTGGCCCGCGCGCAGGCCATCCTCGACAACACCCGGCAGGTGACCGAGCAGCTCAACCAGGCGATTGCAAGCTTCACGAACAGCCCGGCCGGCGACCAGAGCTCGGCTGCCAATCTGCGCGACACCATCGCCAGTTCGCGGCAAGCCATGGACAATATGGCGGCCGATACCGAGGCGCTGAAGCACAACTTCTTTCTGCGGGGATTCTTTAAGCGGCGCGGGTATTACAACCTGCAGCACATGACGCCGGCTCAGTACCGTTCGAGCAGGTTTGTGAAAGGAAACGCCGCAGATCGCGTCTGGCTGCAGGCGGGCGCCCTGTTTTCCGCCGGGCCTCAAGGCCGGGAAGTCTTGACCGCCGCAGGGCAGGCCCAGGTCGACAGCGCCATGAGCGCGCTGGTCCCCTACCTGCCCAACAGCCCGGTGGTCGTCGAAGGCTACGCGGTGCAGGGCGCGCCCGGCGAACGGTTTGTGCGCGCCAGGCAGCGGGCCGCGGCCGTTGAACGCTACATTGAAAAACGCTACAGCCTGCAGCCGAACATGGTGGCGGTCATGCCGATGGCGGACACGCCCCCCCCCGGCGTGGGCAAATCAACCTGGGACGGCATTGCGCTGGTGCTCATCCGCTGAGATACGGCAACTTGGCGGCTCGCCGGAAAGGGTTCACACTCTCTCTATGGAGCCGATCACCCTTAAGGTGAATGGAGGCGCGCATGCCGTCACCGTCGATCCCGAGACGCCGCTGCTTTTCGTGCTGAACGATGAGCTGGGCCTGCGCGGGCCGCGCTTCGGCTGCGGCATGGCGCAGTGCGGGGCATGTACCGTGATCCTTGGGGACCAGGTGATTCGCTCCTGCGTGAAACCCGTGGGCGCGGTTCAGAATATGGAGATCACGACGCTCGAAGGCCTCGGCACCCCGGAAAACCCTCATCCCATCCAGCAGGCCTTCATCGAGGAAGGCGCTGCGCAGTGCGGATTCTGCCTGAGCGGCGTCATCCTGACGGCGAAGACTGCGCTGGACGTGAACCCCGCGGCAACCGACCAGGAGCTGCGCGACGCCCTGGGCGGCGTGCTCTGCCGATGCTTTACGCACACCCGCATGCTCCGGGCCATCCGGAAGTATGCCGATGCGAGGAGCAAGTATGCCGATGCGAGGCCTCATGCATCCCACCCGGCGTGACTTCCTCAAGGGCGCGGGAGCCCTGGTGGTGAGCTTCAGCAGTGCGCCGCTTTTTGCGCAAGGGCAGGGTCAGTTCGGCACGCATGCTTCGCATCTCGATGCCGGGGCGTTGGACTCGTGGCTGGCGATCCACGCCGACGGCAGCGTCACGGCCTTTACGGGCAAGTGCGAGCTGGGGCAGGGCATGTACACCGCGCAGACGCAGCTGGTGGCCGAGGAGCTTTGTGTCGCGCTGGAGCGCGTCAGGCTGGTGCAGTGCGATACGGCGCTTACTCCGGACCAGGGAAGCACTTCGGGCAGCCAGTCGACGCCGACGAACTTCAACAACCGGAACCTCGCGCTCGCGGCGGCCACCGCCCGGGAAGCGCTGCTGAGGCTCGCGGCGGAGCAGCTGCGCGAACCGGTGGAATCCCTGCGTGCGGCCGACGGCGTGGTCTCGTCCGCGTCCGGCAAGCGCGTGCGCTATGAAGTGCTGATCGGCGACAGACACTTCAACCTGGCGCTCGATCCGGCAGCCAGGCGCCGGCCGCAACAGCAGTGGACGGTTCTGGGCAAGCCTGTGCCCTCGCTCGACCGCGCGGCGCTGATGACCGGGCAGTTCGAGTTTCTGCATCACGTCCGTATGCCCGGAATGCTGCATGGCCGTGTGGTGAGGCCGCCGGGGCTCGGGGCTACGCTGGTCAGCGTCGACCGGCACTCGGTCGAACACATCCCGGGTCTGGTGCAGGTCGTGGTGCGGAGGGATTTCGTCGGCGTGGTTGCGGAAACGCAGTACGGCGCGGTTGAGGCGGCGCGGCTGCTCAAGGTGCAGTGGGAGCCCGGGCCGAAGCTGCCGCTGCAGGCGACGTTCTTCGAACATCTGAAGAGCCAACCCTCCCATGACGCGCTGGAAGTGGACGCAAAGGATGTGGCCGCGAGTCTTGCCGCCGCGAAGCATGTCCTGCGGGCGCGCTACACCTATCCATTCCAGTCGCATGGCTCGCTCGGCGCCTCGTGTGCCGTCGCCGACGTGAAAACGGGCTCGGCAACCGTGTGGTCGGCCACGCAGTCCGTCTATCCCACGCGCAGCTGCGTGGCGATGCTGCTGGGCATGGAGCCGGAGAACGTGCGCGTGATTTATACGCGGAACTCCGGGTGCTACGGCCTGAACGGCGCGGACGCGGTCAGCTTTGACGCTGCGGTGCTGTCGCAGGCGGTGGGGCGGCCGGTACGGCTGCAGTTCTCGCGGCAGGACGAGATGACGTCGGAGAACTACGGGAGCGCATGCCTGGTCGAGCACCGCGCAGGGCTCGACGATGCGGGCCGGATCACCGCGTGGGACCGCGAAAGCTGGATTCCGTCGCTGGGCAGCCGGCCGGGATATGACCGGCCGGGCAACGTGATCTCCGGCATGCTGCTTGGCTACGAAGCGCAGCCGTTGAAGCCGGGAGGCGCGGCCGAGCCTGCCGGGGAGCGGCGCAACGGGAGCAACACCGTTCCCGGCTATATGGCCGCCTGTACGGGCGGCAAGTGCGAAGGCAACGGCGTGGTGCAGAGCGCGCGCGTGCTGACGCACACGGTGCGCTCCCCGTTTTTTACCGGTCCGCTGCGCTCGCCGCTGCGCATCCAGAACACGTTTGCGAATGAATGCTTTATGGACGAGCTCGCCGCCCGGGCAGGCGCGGACCCGGTGGCGTTCCGCCTCAGGCACCTGCAGGAGCCGCGGCTGATCGGCGTGCTGCAAGCCGCGGCCAGGGCCGCCAAGTGGGAGCCGGGTTCGACGCGGCGCAGGTCCGCCGGCTCCATTGCGCGAGGCCGGGGCGTGGCCTGCGTCGCCTACGAAGGCGAGAACGGCTATGCGGCGCTGGTTGCCGACGTGGAGGTGGATGTCGTTTCCGGCGTCGTGCATCCGCGGCGGTTCGTGCTCGCGATCGACTGCGGCCCCATTTCCAACCCGGACGGGCTGAGAAACCAGGTGGAAGGCGGCATCCTGCAGGGCATGAGCCGGTCGCTTGTGGAGGAAATCACCTGGGACGAGCGGCACGTGACCTCGACGGACTGGGAAACCTACATCAGCCTGAGGCTCGATTATGAGATCCCGGTCATCGAGACGGTTTTCGCGACGACGGACAGCGCGGAGGCGACCGGGGCGGGCGAAACCGCCATCACCGTCACGCCGGCGGCCATCGGCAACGCGGTGTTTGCCGCGACCGGGGCGCGCCTGCGCGAGATCCCGTTTACGCCGGCACGGGTGAAGCCGGCGCTCGAAGCCGTGCATGCTCACGGCAAAGGAGCCGGGGCATGAACCGCGCTTACTCCCTCGTCCTGCTCGGCGCCGCGGCGGCATGCGCCGGGCTTCTGCTGCGCACGTCGAACACGGACGCAGCGGCGGCAGCCCAGGCCAGCTCTGCCGTCAACGACAGCGATATTTCCGTATCCGCGTTCGAGGCGATGGTCCCCGTACTGCACCACCCGCGCTGCATGAACTGCCACATGATCGGCGACTTTCCGCGGCAGGGAGACGACTCGCACCCGCACATCATGGACGTGCGGCGCGGACCGGACGGACACGGCGTCAACGGGGTGAAGTGCAGCACGTGCCACCAGGACCATAACCTGCCCGGAATGCACATGCCTCCCGGCGCGCCGGACTGGGGACTGCCTTCGCCGGCGATGCCGATGATCTGGCAGGGGCTGAGCGATCGCGGGCTCTGCCTCCTGCTCAAGGACCCGCGGCAGAACGGGCATCGTACGGTCGCACAGATCGTGCAACATATGCATACCCCTCTGGTGCTGTGGGGCTGGCATCCGGGCGAGGGCCGGACGCCGATCCCGTATTCGGAGACACGCTTCCTGGCAGACGTCCAGCGATGGGCCGGCCATGGGGCCGCCTGTCCCGCAGAGCGCCCGGAGCGATAGCAACGCGTGAGCTTCGACCCGGGCGTGAAGATGCCTTAGAAGTCGAAGTTGCCGCCGATCTGGATCTCCCGCGCATCGTGCTGCGTGCTGGTTACCTGGCCGAAGTTGTTGTCGGCGACCGCCGAAACGGGGTTCGCAAACTGCGCATGGTTCCACGCGTTGAAGAACTCTCCGCGCAGGGTGAAGAGGGTGGCGCGATAGACGGGAAAGCTCTTGTGGAGGCCGATATCCCAGTCGTCCAGCCCCGGGCCGTACAGGCTGTCAAAGCCGGAGGTGCCGAATGCGGCGCGCGCGCCGGCCGGCAGCGTTCCGTTGGGGCCGGTCCGGTTCACCGGGTCCAGCGAAGGGTCAACGTAGCAGCTGCCCTGCGCCTCCGTGTCGCCGGGGGTCTGCTGGCGCAGCCAGTACTGGCCGTTGGTCCGCAGGTTCTTGTTGGTCAGCTCCGCGCGTCCGTTGCAGTAGGTGTTCGCGCGGATTACGGCCGGCGACCAGGCCGTGTTGTTGGGCGCAGTTACGGTGTAGGGGTTTCCCTTCTGCATCGTGGTGATGACATCCAGGTCCCAGCCGCCGGCAAGCCCGTTGAGCGCGGGATTGAGATGGCTGCCGAACCGCCGGTCTGCTCCAAAGGGCAGCTCCCACACCGCGCTGAGCACGAAAGACTGCGGCACGTCGTAGGTGGTCGGCCCGTAGTCGCACGCGATCAGGCAGCTGCGGCGCTGGTTCAGCGTTCCGTTGCTGCCCTCCTGCGAAGCCGAGAGCGCCTTCGAGTAGTTGTAGTTGGCCAGGATGCTCAGGCCGTTCGAAAACTGCCGCTGGAACTTGAGCAGGAGGGAGTTGTAATTGCCGTAGCCGATGCTGTCCACCTCCTGCATGTAGGTGTACTTGCCGTTGTACGGGTTGTTGGCATCTTCGCAGAGGTTCGAACCCGGCGCCGAGCAGTCGAACGGGTTCCAGTTGAGCGCGAGATGATGCGAGACGTTGCCGATGTAGGCCGCATCGACAAGGTACTTCGAGGCGAAGGTATGCTGGATGTCCATGGTCCACTGCTGGACATAGGGCGAACGTATGTTCGAGCTCAGGTACTGGATGGGCCCGGTGATGGCATTCGCCTGGGCCTGTGTAATCTGCCCGACAGTGACCGCGGGCAGGGCATTCTGCCCCAGCACGTACATCGGGTTCGGCTCGACGTTCGAAACCGCATTGTTCACGGTGATGATCTGCGACACGACAGCGTACTGGAGATTCACCGCCTGCTGCGTGGTGTAGTAGATGCCGTAGCCGGTGCGTACCGTGGTGTTCGGCAGCCAGGGCGGTTGATAGTTCACGCCGAACCGCGGGGCAAAATCTGTCTGGGTCATCGGGTACACCTCCGGGTTGACCTGGCCCAGCGCAACGAAGGTCGGCACACCGGTGGTGAAGTTAAAGCTGTGGAAGAGGTTCCGGTCGGTCCCGCTGGGATCGGGGGTGGTGTTGCCGAACCAGGCCAGCGCCATGTTCAGCGTGACGTGCGGCTGCACCTTCCAGGTGTCCTGCACGTAGGGGTAGAAGGTGGTCCAGCGCACGTGGGTGCGCGGCATGCCGATGGACTGGCCGGTGGTCAGGTCGCCGAGCAGGAAATCCGCGAAGGCGTTGCCGGTGCCGGCGACCGCGGAGTAGCCGCCGCTGCCGTTTGCAGCCAACTGCGCGGTAAACGTGTCGTTGAAGTTGAACACGCCGCGCGCATTCGCGTTGGCGCTCGACTGGATGCTGCGCGTGTACGCGAGGTCCATGCCGATCTTGATCTGGTGATTGCCGCGCAGCCAATTGAAACCGTCGTTGATCTGATAGATATTGTCGAGGTTTCCGATCAGCCCGGTGGAGGTGCCGAAGTCGGAGAAGCCGGCGATATCGATGCCCGGGACGCCGTTGGGGTCCGAGGTTCCGGTGATGTTGAGCTGGTTGGCGAGTCCGTTTACCGGCACGCCTTCGTCGTACACCGAGTCGCGGATGACGCCCAGGCGCAGCTCATTCACCATGCTCGAGTTCAGCGTCCGGTTCCATCCTAGATTCACGAGTTCCGTG
Organism: uncultured Acidobacteriaceae bacterium; assembly: GCA_964245565.1. Classification (GTDB taxonomy): domain Bacteria; phylum Acidobacteriota; class Terriglobia; order Terriglobales; family Acidobacteriaceae; genus EB88. The sequence continues at coordinate 19,596 of CAXTMY010000024.1, forward strand.
TCCAGGGGGTAGGACACTCCCTGGCTTGGGAACAGGCCCGGATCATCCGCGGGCGAGTTGAGCCAGTTCCCTTGGGCGAACAGCTGGTTGTCGGGATTGACGTTGAAATCGATGCGTCCCATGAACTGGTCTGAATTGAGCGTCGTTCTCGGAATGCCGCTTAGATTATTCGGGGTATCGGCCAGGCTTGAGCCCGGCAGATAGTAGGCCAGCAGAGCTTTCGACGCAGCGTCGATGCGGTTCGCAGGGATGACATTGCCCGGGAACGGGGTGCGCTGTCCCGTCGCGGCATTGAACGTTGCCGGATCGTAGATCGTGGTGCCGGTCGAGGAGAAGTCCCCGCCGAACATGGCCGTGGTCGGGGTGTACGCGGTCACGATCGCCGACTGGCTCTGGCGATAGCCTTCGTAGTTGGCGAAGTAGAAGATCCGGCTCCTGAGAATGGGTCCGCCCACGTCAAAGCCGAACTGGTTCTGGTGATACGGCCCCGGCGGGATGGGCACGCCGGCGCCGGTGAGCGAGAAGTAGTTCCGCGCCTCCATCTGGTTGGTGCGGACAAACTCGTACACATCGCCGTGGATGTGGTTCGTGCCGCTTTTGGTCACCACGTCCACGATGCCGGGATTGGGCCCCAGGTCCGGCAGGAAGAAACCGTAGTGGACCTCGAACTGGTCGATGGCGCCGGTCGAGAGATTCAGCGAAGTGTTGCCGGCACGGCTGCCCAGCGTCTGCAGGCCGTTGACGACGTACATGGTGAAGTCCGGCTCGCTGCCGGCGATATTGATCGAGAGTGATGGGTGACCGGTCTGCGAGACAGAACCGTCGGAGGCACCGGCATTGGACTGCGCGGCGCCCGAGAGCAAGCCGAGCTGGAGGAAATTGCGCCCGTTGAGCGGCAGCTGCTTGACACTCTGCGGACCGATGACCGTGCCGAGATCGTTCGAGCTCTCATCGAGCAGGTTGGCGAGGCCGCTCGCATTCACGACCACGGTGGTCGATGCCGAAGCCGCACTGAGCGTCGCCTTCTCGGTCGCGCTCTGCCCGACCACGATCTTGAAGCTCGCGAGCTTGTACGACGCGAAGCCGCTTTTCGAGACTTCGAGCGAGTAGATGCCCGGAGGCACGGCAGGGAACGAGTAGCTGCCGGAGTCGTCCGAGACAGCATTGAGCACCACGTTGGTTGCAGTATTGGTCAGGACCACCTGCGCGCCCTGAATCACGGCTCCGGAAGGATCCACCACCGAACCCAGCACCGACGAGCTGCCGCTCTGTCCCCGCCCCGTGCATGGGCTGAATGCAAGCAGCAGGGCAGCGCTTGCCACGGCCAGTCGATTGCCGAACTTCATCGCGTCTCCTCGAGCACCTTACGCATCCGCGGAAAGTTGAGCCACACTCTATCATGGGTTTACAATTTGCTTCCCCATGGATTTGCGCGAGGGAGGGGATGGTCAAGGCACGAGAGTAACTCTCGGCACCCGGGCGGTCGCAGATCTGCGGGGATTGACATCGCCCCGGGGCAGCCGCCAGAGCATTTTCACTCCACACGCAGATGGATCGGCAAATGTGCGCATGGCTTTCCTTCGGGAAAAGCCACTGGAGCGTGAAGTCGGCCCTGTACACCAGGAGTGAAAATGCTATAGCTTTGCTTCCTGCTTCCGTAACGATTCCACGCACGGAATTATCGGGGTGTTACCTGGAGAATAGATTCGCATCGGCCATCTCTGCGCTGCCGCTTCTCGCCTGTCTTACCGCGACGGCTCTTTCCGCCCAGGTTATGCAGGTCACGCCCAACCCCTCCACGCTGACCTTCACCGTGGACGGCGCCGCTGCCGGCACGGCGGTTCCCGACACCTTGTTCGGCAGCTTTCTGGAGCCCATCGGCAACTCCATCAACAACGGCATCGACGCCCAGATCCTGGTGAACGGCAGCCTCGAGGGCGGCCTGTGGAACCATGTCAACCTTGAGAACCTGTACCGGGAACAGCCGGAGCTGATCGTCTCCAGCGATGAAACGGGCATTCCTCTGCCCTGGCAGCCGCTCGACGCCCAGGCAGGCAACCGGTTCGAGCTGCATGTGGGCGACGCGGCCAACAGCTGGCAGTCGCTCGAAGTCATGGGAGACCCGGATGCGCCGACGGGGATCCGGCAGAAGGTGTACCTGCCGGTGCAGCGTACCCTCGGCTACAAGGTTTCCTTTTACGCGAAGCACCTCGGCGGACCTGCCGCCATTACGGTCTCGCTTCGCTCGCGCGACGAGAACAGAGTACTGGCGGAAGCGACCGTGGACGCGCCCGCGCCGGGATGGGCAAAGTACACAACTACCCTGCACTTACAGCCCGGTCAGGTGCGGCGCCTGGAGGCGGTGAACTTTGCCGTCGCGGTCACCGGCGATGAGCGCGTGGACCTCGACCAGATTTCGCTGCTGCCCGACGACGCCATTGGAACGCTCGATCCCGATGCGGTCGCGATGGCCAGGGCCATGCACCTGACGGAGCTGCGCTTCGGCGGCAACTTCAGCTCCTACTATCATTGGCGCGAAGGCATCGGCCCTCTCGACAAGCGGGTGACGATGAAGAATATCGCCTGGGGCATTCCCGAGTACAACGACTTCGGCACGGATGAGTTTCTCGAGCTGTGCCGCCTCATCCACGCGGAGCCGCAGTTTGACCTGAACATGGGCAGCGGCACGGCGGAGGAGGCGGCGGACTGGGTGCGTTATATCCGCGCCCATTACCAGGGCCCGGTCCTGTTTGAGCTCGGCAATGAGCTGTACGGCAAATGGCAGGTCGGCTTCCCGACCCTCGGCCAGCTGGCCGCGCGGACCCTCGCGTTCAGCAGGGCAGTGCGCGCCGTCGACCCCGATGCCGTGCTGATCGCCACCGGCAAAGGCCCGGTGGATTTTGCAACCTGGAACGGCGCCCAGCTCACCGACCCGCCGGGAACGTTCGACAACCTGTCGGTGCACTTCATCGAGGGCACCAATCACGCCGGCAGCATGCAGGCCACGCCGGACTTCCTGGCGGCCGCCGCCTACGCGACGTCCTATGCCGTGGGCCACGCGTTTGACCGGATGCAGGCGCAGGTAGACGCGCTGCCGGGCTGGGCCGGCAAGGTCCACTTCGCCGTAACCGAATGGTTGTTTAACAGCAAGGGCTACGGCGAGCGGAACTTTACCGACGAGAGCCCCAGCTGGGTGAACGAGGGCGGCGCGGTCATGGCGGCGGGCTTTTTCAACACGCTGCTGCGCCATGGCGACCAGGTGAGGATTGCCGATATGACCGGCCTGATGGAGTTCGCCGGCATCTGGGAAAAGCAGGGACAGGTCTACGCGAGCCCCGCCTATTACGTTTTCCAGATGTATGCAGGCAGCAAGGGCGGCAGCGCCGTGCCGGTCACCACGGATTCCGGCACCTACGCGGTAGAGAACGGCATCCCGCCGCTGCCCACGCTGACGGGCGTGCCCTACGTGGATGTAACCGCCGTACGCAGCTGGGACGGACGCACGCTGACGCTGTTCTGTGTCAACCGCAGCCTCAGCCAGGATCTTCCCTCGCGCATCGCGCTCAAAGGCTTTCGCCCGGCAGCGACGATGACGGCCACGCAGATCAGCGCGGCCGACCGCTACGAGGGTAACAGCGCGGTGGAGCCCGAGCACGTTGTGCCTCGGAGCTCGTCGTTCGCGATACAGGACGGTACGCCTCCCGTGGTGACGCTGCCGCACGAGAGCGTCACGATGCTGCGGTTTACCCGGGCCGACGCAGGCTCGCGGTAAAGCTGTTTTCGCCCGGCGCAGCCTGGCGTCGCCGGAACGCAGGGCCGCTCAGGACTCAGCCGACCTCAAGCTTCGGGCGCGTGGCGGACTTCATCGGCAGTCCTGTGGAGTAGTCGAGCTCCCGCGGCAGGTAGCCGTCAGACTCCCGCTGCCGTGTCATGCCTGCGTTCTGCCACGTTTCCGGGAACTGCCGGCGCCAGGCGCGGTTGCCCCAGTAATAGCCGCGGAACGGGTCGCGCGAGGTGTTCATGTGATCCAGCAGCCTGTCATGCAGCGCATTGCGCAGCTCCGCATGCGCGGGTGAGTCGATCAGGTTGTGCATCTCGTCCGGATCGGTCTTAAGGTCGTAGAGCTCATCGGTCGTCAGCACATGGATAGAAAGCTTGTAGCGCCCGTCATACACGCAGCGAATGGGCTGCAGCGCCCCGAAGCCATCGTGATCCACCTCGTAGCGGCCCCACTCGATGAACACTTCCTCGCGGACCGGCTCGTGCGGCTTGCTGAAGATCGGCAGCATGCTGCCGCCCTCAAGCGTCTTCGGCACGTCGAAGCCGAAGAACTCCATCAGCGTGCCGTTGAGGTCGATGTGCGAGACCAGGTGCGGGCATGTCGCCCCCCTGGGCGCATGGTTGGGCCAGCGCACGAGGAACGGGACGCGCGTGATCTCGTCATACATCGCCGGGCCCTTGTCGAGCAGCCGGTGCGAATTCAGGAACACTCCGTGATCGCTGGTATAGATCACCAGCGCGTTCGGCGCGTACCGGTCAATCGCGTCGAGCACGCGCCCGATCTCGGCGTCCACAAACGTGTGCGAGCCGAAGAACTGCGCATCGACGATTGGCTTCACCGGCTGGTGCAGGCGGCCGTCGGCCCAGATGCGCTGCTCCTCGGGCTTGTCTTGAAGCGGATCGGCCAGGTTCGGGTTGGACGGGAACGTGTAGTCCTCGTACATGCGGCGATACTCAATCGGGCAGAGCGAGGGGTCGTGCGGCTCGTCGTAGCAGACCGCCGCAAAAAATTCCTTGCCCTTCTGCTTCTGCAGCAGATCGACAAAGCGATTGGTGCAGCGATGGGCGAAGCAGTCCTCCGCGGTCCAGGCGGGATCTTTGCCGGTCGCGGGATTGCGCGAGCGCACGCGCTGCTCGGGCGATAGCTCGTTCAGGTAGTCCCGCATGTCATACCACTCCGCGGGGTCCCAGCCCGGAGCTGCGCGGCCGGTGCCGAAGTAATCGAAACCGTCGAGGTGCCATTTGCCCACAAGCGCCGTGTAAATCCCCTGGTCGTGCAGCCGCTGTCCGATGGTGTGCACGGTGTCGCCCAGCGGCATGCTGTTGCCCCACACGGCGTTGGTGTGCGGGTACAGCCCGGTCCAGATCGCGGAGCGCGACGGCGCGCACACCGGCTGGCAGCAGTAGGCCTGCTCGAAACGAACGCCTTCGGCAGCAAGCCGGTCCAGGTTCGGCGTGCGCAGGCCCGTGCTCCGGTTGCAGTTGAGCATGTCGTAGCGCACCGACTCTCCGAGGATCATGACCACCTGGCGAGGTTCCTGGGCATCCCGGGGGACAGCCGCGTGGACCGTGGATGCAGCGGTCGCGGCGCTGAGCGACTTGAGGAACGAACGGCGATCCATAAACATACCCGCTGGCGAAGACTGGCGCAGCGAGGGCAGAGGCGATGCCCTCGCAGGCGTACGAGTCCGTAGTGTAATCGATGCACCATCCCCCAAAGCGCAGCCGGGAGAAACTGCCCGGTCTCCCGGCTGCGCGATCCTCCGCCGTAAGCCGTTGTTGACCGCAGCAACGATCGATCAACATCGGCGCCGGTGAGTGGAATATGTTCAGTGCAGTCGGCTTCTTCTCAGCCGTCGCCGGAGGCTGTTTGCCACACCCAGGTCCACACGTTACCGATCGCGATGCCCCGGGAACTCGCGCGATCGAGAGAGCGCCGGACGACAGGTGCGGCCGCGGCGGGAACGGTTCGCACACGTTGCGGTCGCGGCTTGCCTCCGCCTTCATGCCGCTCCGCTCTCTGCTGCCTGGCGGGCAGAAAGCAGCGGCGCAGATACTGCACGGCATCAGGCGGCGGCCCGGAACACGGCCCAACGCCGCGCTGCGTGTGACCCGGGAAAGCGATATGCTGACGCTTCGGTTCAGCGGCACGCTGCAAAGCGAGATGTTGCTATCGAACCCTTCGCATTTAGTGCTCACGTATACGCGGGTGATGACGGCGTTCCGCCTTTTCTGTCCGCATCCGCGCAGCATCGTCATGATCGGACTGGGCGGCGGCTCGCTCGCCAAGTGGTGCTACGAGTCTCTTCCGGATGCCCGTCTGCGCGTGATCGAGATCAGCCCGGATGTCATCGAACTGCGGTCGTTGTTCCACATTCCCGCGGACGACGATCGTCTGCAGATACTGCTCGGGGATGGAGCGAAGTATGTCGCGCGTACGTCGGATCGCCCGGATGTGCTGCTTATTGACGGTTTTGATTTTAAGGGCCTCTTCCCGCGGCAGACCGGCACGCAGGCTTTTTACGACAACTGCTTCCGCACGCTCGGCGAGAACGGAGTGCTCGTCGTGAATGTCACCGGCAACCGGCCCGACCTGATCCAAAGGATTCGCCGAAGCTTTGCCGGCCGCGTCCTGATCGCCACTCCTGCCGACGGGGACAACAGGATCATCTTTGCCGTCAAGGGAGCCGTCAGGCCGGCAGAAAACCAGACACTGCCCTCCCTCGCACGGTGGTTTCAGGAGGAATGCAGCGCCGGCTGGGTCCATCTTGAGCGTTAGCGGAGCTCGCTGCATGCGGCGGTGCCGGAGCCCAGAGCCGGAGCCCAGCGTCGGAGCATGGAGGCACAACCCGCTGCTGCTGATCCCGGCTTTTCCATGCGCGCTTTTTTCGTCCGCTGAAGAGGAATTTACAATGGAAGGTCGCCGGCAATCCAGACGTTGCTTTTCCATTACCAAAAGCCGCACTTTCCCGGCCTCAGCACATGACAGCCGTGTCATTCTGCACTAGACTCGCCCTATTCCTGCACCATTTCGAGTCTTCCGATGAAAACACTCCCCGAGCCGGTTTCCGCCCCTGCCGACCGCACCTTCGCCACCAGGCACTTCCGCTCCTCGTCCGGGGAGATCTTCGAGGGCTACTTCAGCGAGGGCCGCACCTGGAGCTTCAAAAAGCACGACCTGCTCGATGCCCGGGCGCGGCGGCTCTTTGAGTCCGCGGCCCTGGCCTGCTCGGTAGACGCGTACCCGTTCCAGGCGCCGCTCGCGGCCAAGACCGGCCCGTGTGTGCTGACCGACGGGCACGAAATGCTCATGCTTTCGAGTTACGACTACCTCGGGCTGATCGGCGACCCGCGCGTGGACGCCGCCGCCATCGAGGCCATCCGGCGCTATGGCACCGGTACGGGCGGCGTGCGGCTGCTGACCGGCACCCTCGAGCTGCACCGCGAGACCGAGCAAGCCATTGCGGAGTTCAAGGGTACGGAAGCGGCGCTGACGTTTACCTCAGGCTACGTGGCGAACCTGGCCGTGATCTCGTCGCTGTTCGGGCCGGCGGACCGCGTCATCGCCGATACCTTCTCGCACCGCAGCCTCATGGACGCCTGCCGGCTGGCAGGCATGCAGGTGCAGCGTTTCGAGCACAACGATCCGGACTCGCTGCGGCGCGAGCTCATGAACGGGCCGCAGGCAAACCGCACCCTGATCGTCTCCGACGGCGTCTTCTCGATGGACGGCGATATCTGCTGCCTGCCGGACCTGGTCGCGCTCAAGAAGGAGTTCGGCTGCTACCTGCTGATGGATGAATCGCATGCGACCGGGGTTCTGGGCAAAACCGGTCGCGGCACCGATGAGCACTTCGGCATCGACGCGAGCGAGGTGGACATCTGGACCGGCTCGCTCGCGAAGGCCATTCCATCCGGCGGAGGCTTTGTCGCCGGCTCGCGTGAGCTCATGATCTTCCTGCAGCATGCCTCGGCGCCGTTCATTTTCTCGGGCGCCATGCCTGCGCCCTCGGCTGCGGCCGTCAAGGCGGCCATCCGCATCGTGCAGGCGGAACCGGAGCGCGTGGACCGCATCCGCGCAAATGCGGAGCTGCTGCGCGGCGGCCTGCAGGCGCTGGGCTTCGATACTGGACTGAGCCAGACAGCGGTGATCCCGCTGATGCTGTATGACGACACGCGCACCGCGCTGTTTGCGCGCGAGCTCCGCAATCGCGGCGTGCTCACCTCCCCGGTCATGTTCCCGGCGGTGGCGCAGGGCTCGTCGCGTTTGCGGCTCTGCGTTACGGCTGCGCACACCGAAGCGCAGCTCAAGTACGCGCTCGATGTCTTCGCATCGCTGAAGGACGCCTGAGTGCAGGCGCTCGTGACGGGCGCGAGCGGCTTTCTCGGCGGCCGCCTGGTAGCGATGCTGCTGGCCGACGGTGCCGAAGTGACGGTGCTGGCGCGTCCTGGCTCGATGCTCCCCGAGTGGCCGCGGGGGAGCGTACACGTGTGCCGTGCCGAGATGGTGCAAGCCCCTCGTCAAATCTTTCGAAAACAGACGCATGTTTTTCACTGCGCAGGATGCTCTACGGATTGGGCTTCGTTCGTTGCCTACAAGAGTGGGAATGTCGACCTAACCGGAACGATGCTGATGTTCGCCAAGAATTACACTGAGCGTCTGGAGCGCTTCCTCCACGTCAGCACCACCGATATGTACGGCTACCCGGCCGTCGCGGGCGACGAGTCGATGCCGCGCAAAGATGTCGGGCTCCCGTATAACAGCACCAAGCTGCGCGGCGAAGAGCTGGTGTGGCAGGCCGCGTCTGCCGGCTTTCCAGTGACGGTGGTGCGCCCGGCCAGCATCTACGGCCCGGGCGGCAAGGCATTCGTCACCGACATTGTTGCATTACTCAAGCAGCGGCTCATGCTGCTGGTCGACGGCGGCCGCGCGCCGGGCGGCTTCGTCTATGTCGACGACGTGTGCCGCGCGATGCTACTGGCCGCGACTGCCCCACACGCCGCAGGCGAGGCCTACAACGTGAGCAGCATCGATCACACGAACTGGCGTACCTACACGCACGCGCTCGCCGCAGCGCTGGGGCTGCCGGCGCCGTGGCTCTCGCTGCCGTTCCGGGCGGCGATGGCGCTGGCCTCTGCGAGCGAGGTGCCGCACCGGCTGGGTATTCCGGGCCGCCCGCTGCTCACCCGCCACGCCGTGTACCTGCTCGCACGCGACCAGGAGTACAGCACGGCCAGGGCCCGCGAGCAGCTCGGGTGGGCTCCGCAGGTCGGGTTGCAGGAGGGGATTGCGCGATCCGTCGCCGGAGTGCGGTAAGCTGGCACGGGTAAATGGCAGGAGAGGGGAAACCATGGACGCCGAACGATTCCGCTCACTCGCCCTGGCCCTCCCGCACGTCGAGGAAACACGCCAGTGGGGCGACAACCTGGTCTTCTGGGTGGGCGACAAGGCCATTGGCGGCAAGATGTTCGCGCTGCTCAACCTTGACGACGACGGCCGGCACAATCGCCACGCGCTGGTGGTAAGCCTGAGCGCCGGCCCGGAGCGCTACCACGAGCTGCTGGAGCAGGAAGGAATTGTGCCCGCGCCGTACATGGCCCGCATCCACTGGGTCGCGCTCGAGCGATGGGACGCGCTCTCCGGGGCGGAACTGAAGGAGCTGCTCAACCAGGCGCACCGCCGGACCTTCGACAACCTGCCGAAGCGCACGAAAGCTACGCTCGCCCTTCCGGCTGCTGATTACAGGAAATACGTCGTCGACCGACGAGCTGCCATCGCGGTCCGGGGGAAATAAACAGGCCCTACCGCCACGCCTTGAACGCCAGCACCGCGTTCAGCCCGCCGAAGGCGAAGGAGTTCGACAGCGCAGCCTCGACCCTTTGCTCGCGGGCTTCGTTCGGAATCACGTCCAGGTTGCAGCAGGGATCTTCACGGGTGAAGTTGGCCGTCGGCGGTAGCACCCCGCTCTGCAGCGCGAGAATCGTCGCCACGGCTTCGAGCGCGCCCGCGGCCCCGAGCGTGTGCCCGTGCATCGACTTCGATGAGCTGATCGGCAGACGGTCCGCGTGAGCGCCGAAGACCGTGCGGATCGCCTCGGTCTCGATGCGGTCGTTGGCCTCGGTTCCGGTGCCGTGCGCGTTGATGTACCCGATGTTTTCCCGGTTGAGTCCGCCGTCCTCAAGCGCCTGCCGCATGGCGCGGGCCGGGCCCGCAGCGGTGGGCTGCGTGATGTGGCCGGCGTCGGCCGTCGAGCCGAAACCGACGAGTTCGGCCAGGGGTGTCGCGCCTCGCGCCAGCGCTGCTTCGAGCGGCTCCAGGATGAGAATGGCGCCGCCTTCGCCTACGATCAGCCCCGAGCGGTCGGCGGAAAACGGCCGGCAGGTGTCCTTGCTGACCACGCGCATGGCCTCCCAGGCCTTCAGCCCGCCGAGGAACAGCGGCGCCTCGCTGCCCCCGGTCACCGCCGCCGCGACGACACCCGCGCGGACCAAGTGGAATGCCTGCCCGATCGCGTGCGCCGACGAAGCGCAGGCGGTCGAAACGGTATAGGCCGGTCCCTGCAATCCCCACTGCATCGAGATATGGCTGGTCCCGGCATTGCTCATGCCGAGCGGGATGGTCAGGGGATGGACCCGGGTGCGGCCGTTGTGGAACAGCTCCCAGTAGCCTGACTCCTCGGCGCCGCGGCCTCCCATGCAGGAGCCGGTCACCACCGCCGTGCGCTCGGCAATCTCCGGAGAAAACGCGATGCCGGCGTGCCGGATGGCTTCGCGGGCGGCGACTACCGCGAACTGCGCGAACCGGTCCATGAACGAAAGCTCTTTCGGCTCAAAAAAATCTTCCGGATTGTACCCGCTGACCTCGGCGACATTGGCAAAACGAGGCGGAGATGCCTCGAGGCGGTTCAGCCCGGCCTTGAGCGGACCGATGCCGCTCCGGCCAGCCGTAAGCGCCTGCCGGAAACAGTCGGAATCGAGACCGAGAGCGCTGATGACGCCGAGTCCGGTCACGACCACGCGATGCGGAGCGGCCAAGCTATTGATCCTTTTCCGGGGTGCTCTTGGCAGATGCGGGGCTGGCGTCCTGGTCCAGAGGCGCGGCAGCCTCTGCCGTCCGGACAAAATGGGGCGCAGGCAGTCCGGCTTCCTTGGCTGCCACCAACAGCGTTACGCCTTCCACCATCTGCGGAATGCTGCTGACCTGCTTCGCGTCTTCATCGTCGATCTCGACATCGAACTCGCTTTCGAGGTCGAAAAGAATGTTGAGCCGGTCCAGGGAGTCGATGCCCAGTGACTCAAAACTGCTGTCCGGCTTCACGCTTTCCAGCGGCACACGCTTGGTGGTGGCAATAACACGAAGTACGCGTTCCTGGATCGACTCGGGCATAGTCCTCAATTGGCCTTGCAGGTGCTGGTGTTCAAACGGGAACGTGCCCCAAGGGCCGCCCCTGAGATGACAAACCCCGATTCTACCTTGAAGTGGCGTTTCCGCAATTCTCCCACTTGTGGGAGCCGCGGAAATAACCTGGTGTTGCTTTCTTTCACGAAAAGCATGCCGCCGGCCGGGCAGGCCCGCGGCAGAGCGCGGGCTTACATGCCTGCCGCATCGTCCTTCGTTTCAAAATGATGCTCGAGGGCGATGCGAACCAGCTGGGCGCGGGTGCGCACGCCGGTCTTGCCGAACAGCTGCTGCAGCACGGCCTTCACGTAGCCCTCGGAGATGCCGAGCCTCGCGGCAATCTCCTTGTTGGCCAGCCCCCCGAATACGCCGCGGAGCACCGCGCGCTCCCGGTCGGAGAGCAGCAGGCGCGGTGCGCGGCGCGCCTCCTCCTGGCGCGCCGCTTCCAGCAGGCGCGACAGTCCGCCGGCGGAAAGCAGCGCTTCGCCGTTCATGACTTTGCGGATCGCCGTCACCAGCTCGGTCGGCGGCGAGTGCTTGAGAAACAGGCCGGAAGCGCCGGCCTCCAGCGCGCGCACCGTGTCACCGGGGCTCATGCCCGCGGTCACCATCAGGACTTTGCCCGTGAACCCGGCGCCGCGTGCAGCCTCCAGAAACTGGAACCCGGTCGTCTCGCCGAGGTCGAAGTCGAGCAGGATGAGCTCGGGCGCGGCGCCCTCGCCGAGCGCGCCCAGCGCTTCGGCCGCCGAGGAGCACTGCCCGGCGATCAGCAGGTCCGGCTCCTCGGCCAGCAGGCGGCTCAGCCCCTCGCGGAACAGGACGTGGTCGTCGACCAGGAGCACGCGAAAGGGCTTCATGGCGCGGCCTGCAGCTCGACCGCGAACGTCGCGCCCGCGCCCGGCGTCTGCGACAGGTGGTGCAGATCGCCCGAGAAGGACCGCATGAGCGCGCGCGAAATATAGAGCCCCAGGCCGGAGGCGCGGGCCTGCTGCTGGAAGGGTTTGAAGAGGAACTCGGGATGGCGCACGCCGGGGCCGGAGTCGGAGACGAGGATGGTGAGGCGCACACCCTCGACTGCGACGCGTACCCCGATGCGGCGCGGCGCCCCCTCGGGCTGCTCTTCAAGCGCGTTCCGGCTGTTCTTGATCAGGTTCAGCAGCACCTGGAGCAGGCTCTGGCGGTCCGCCCACACCGGCGGCAAGGTACGCGGCACCTGCCAGTCCAGCGCGACCTCTTCCTCGCGCAGCGCGGGCGAGATTACGATCTGCACCTCTTCGAGCAGGGAGTGAAGGTCAATCGCGGCGAACTGGTCGGCGGCCTCGCGCAGCTCCACCGACGCGATACGCTCCAGCGCGAGCACCAGGGTGCCGAGCGCTTCAAAATCCTTCGAGCCGGCCAGCGAGCCGGAGCGGCGCAGGTTCTCATGCACCACCGCGATCGCGGCGCACACGTTCCGGACCTCGTGCGAGATGGCGCCGGCAACGATGCGGGAGCCGGTGAGCAGCTGGTGCAGGCTCGCTTCCTCGCGGTCGCGCAGATCGTCCGAACTGTCGGCGACAAAGACGGCCAGCCGCGGGCCCGTGCTGGTGCCGTAGGTCGAAAACCAGACATCCGCCTGGAAGATTTCGCCGTTGGCCCGGTGCCCGCGGCACTGCATCGCGGTGTGGAACGCGGAGTCGCCCGGCACCGGGCTGCGCAGCACCGGCAGGTCGAAGAGCGGGGGCAGAAAGCGCGCGACGGACTGCCCGGACAGGGCAGCGCGGTCGAGCGCGAAAAGCTGGCCGGCGGCCTCGTTGGCGAGCAGGACAGTGCCCGCGGCATCGGCGGTAAACACGGCGACGGGGCTGTTTTCGACCATCACGCGCAGCTGCTCTTCCGCGTCCCGGCGCGCGGCCATCTCCTCCTGCAGCACGCGCAGGTGCCCGGCGGCCGCGCGGCGGCCCCGCACCACGCCGTGGACGAAGAGACCGGAGCCGGCAAAGGCGCTGAAGTAAAGCAGCTCGCGCGGAACGCCGGAAACCCAGTCCCACGGATAGCCGTCGAATGCCTCGGCGAACGCCGTGCACAGGCAGGCCAGCAGCAGAAGGGGCATGCGCGGCAGCACCGTGGCCGCGAGCGCCATGGGCAGCAGGTACAGCCAGCCGAGCGGTACCGCGTCGCTGACCAGCCAGTCCAGCAGCGCGGCTGCGGCCAGCAGGGCCGCGGCCTGCAGCAGCACGATGGCGAACCGGCGCGGGCTCGGTCTCGATTCAACAGGCGAAATGGCAGCGGCGGCTTGCATCATAGGCGCGGGAACAGAAAACGATGCCGCGGGACGGATCGTGACGCTTCCAGTATCGGGCTGTGTGCGTGCCGCGCCCGGGGTGTGGCCGAAAGATAGCACTCCGGCCTGAGCCTTTCGCGCCGCGCCGCCGTCCCTTCTTTGTGGGCCGGTTTCACGCCTGGTTCCTCACTGCTTTGTTTCGACTCCCCGGTGTAGCCCCCGGTTAGAGCAAACCGGGACAGCTGTGCCCGGAGTCCCATCCGTTCACGCTGCCGCTCGCAAAGGAGCGGGGCAGCCCTGATTCCGCTTTAGCGAAACTGCAAGGGCCGCAGTGTTAACCGAAAGATAGACTGGGCTGAGCAGGCGCGCCCATAAACTATAGCCATGCCGCTGCACCCGTAGCTTGCCTTGGAGCTGACAGCCGGGCAGGGGTTGAAGATCGCAGGCGGAAGCGAACAGGCTCAGCCGGAAGTGAATTACGTAAGGAGTTCCATTGCACCGACATCAGACAGGCTTCTGCAGCAGACGCGCGGCCATCGCGGCCACGGGGGCGCTGCTGTTTCTCGCCGGCTGTGGAAGCAGGCAGCCCGACCCGGGCGCCGAAGCGCCGCCGCCGGTCAAGGCCGTGGTGCCCGCGGGCGACGCGGCGCTGGTTCACCTGGATCACCCGGAGCTGTTCCCGACCGTCGCTGCCCAGAGTTACCACGCGGTCGAAAGCCTGAACGTGACCGGGCAGGTGACGCCGGATGTTTCGCGCGAGATCCCGGTGATCTCGATCGCGAACGGCCGCGTGGTCGCCATCCATGTGCGCCTGGGCGACTACGTGCACAAGGGCCAGCTGGTGTTTGAGGTGCAGAGCACCGACGTGAGCAATGCCTTCGCCCAGTACCTGAAAGCTGTGAACGATGAACGGCTGGCGCGCGTGCAGCTCGACCGCGACAACCTGCTGTACGCCAAGGGGGCGATCCCGAAGAGCCAGCAGGAGACTGCGCAGGACGCCGAAGACGACGCCGCGGCGGACCTGCGCGCGGCCGAGCAGCAGTTGCGCTTCCTCGGGGTCGACAAGAACCACCCTGGCGAGACGGTGAAGGTGCTGGCGCCCGCCTCCGGCTTCATCATCCAGCAGAACATTACGGAAGCCTCGAGCGCGGGCAACGGCATCGCCGGCTCGCCCAATGCCTTTGTCATCGCCGACCTCTCGCATGTCTGGATCCTCTGCAATGTCTATGAAAACGACCTGGCCAAAGTACACCTGGGCCAGACCGCGGATATCCGCCTCACCGGCTATCCCGGCCGGCTGATCACCGGCACGATCGGCGATATCGGCGCCATCCTCGACCCGACGCTGCGTACCGGCATCGTGCGCGTGCAGGTGCCGAACCCCGGCTTCTTTATGCGCGTCGGCATGTTTGCGACGGCTACGTTCCACAGCCGGACCGACCATGAATACGCCTCGGTGCCGGCAACCTCGATCCTGCACCTGCACGACCGCGACTGGGTCTACGAACCGGCCGGCCCCGGTAGCGGCCAAGACCAGTTCCGCCGCGTGGGTGTGGTCGGCGGCAATATGCTGGACGGCGGCATGCAGCAGGTGTTGAGCGGGATTACCCCGGGGCAGCAGGTGGTTCGCAATGCGCTTGAGCTGCAGAATACGGCGGCCCAGTGACCCGGAGTCTCGCAACGCAGGCGCTCGCTCAAAATCCGGGTCTCGCGCCCATGCCTGAGGCCCAGCATTTCCGGCGGTGGTATCTATGATCCGCGGTCTCGTCGACTTCGCGCTCAACAATCGCTTCATCGTGCTGATCGTGGCGATCCTGCTGTTCGCATGGGGCATCGTGTCGTTCCACAGCCTGCCGGTGGAAGCCTATCCGGACGTGGCCAACAATTACGTCACTGTAATCACGCAGTGGCCGGGCCGCGCCGCCGAGGAGGTGGAGCAGCAGGTGACGGTGCCGCTCGAGATCGCGATGGCGGGCATCCCCCATATGCAGGCGCTGCGCTCGACCTCGCTGGCCGGGCTCTCGGCGCTCAACATGGTCTTCGATGACTCGTCGGTGAACGACTGGAATCGCGAGAAGGTGCTCGAGCGCCTGCAGCAGGTTACGCTCCCCAATGGTCTGCAGCCGCAGATCGGCACGGACTGGAGTCCCGTCGGGCAGATCTACTGGTACACGCTTGAGAGCACGAACCCGGCCTACGACAACATGGATCTCAAGTCCATCGAGGACTGGACGCTCGAAAAGGACTTTAAGACGGTTCCGGGCGTGGTGGATGTGTCGAGCTTCGGCGGGCAGACGCGCGAGTACCAGGTGCGTCTGGACCCCAACAAGCTGATCGCCTACGGGCTCACGCTGGCGCAGGTGGAGCAGGCGCTCCAGAACAACAACATCAATGCGGGCGGCTCGTTTATCCAGGAGGGCTCGCAGCAGATCAATGTCCGCGCGGTCGGTCTTTACACCGATGTCCAGGATATTGAAAACACGCTGCTGAAAACGGCAAACGGCACACCGATCTTTGTTCGGGACGTCGCTACGGTCGAGGAGGGCCCTAAGATTCGTCTCGGCCAGATCGGAAGGACGACGCCGCGCGGCAACGGCGTGCTGGTGGACAACCCGGACACGGTAGAGGGCGTGCTGCTGCTGCAGAAGGGCGACGACTCCGACACGACGCTGGCCGGCATTCATAAGGAGGTCACCGACCTGAACGAGCACGTCCTGCCGAAAGGCGTGCGCATCGTGCCCTTTCTCGATCGCTCCAACCTGCTGGCTTTTACCACGCACACGGTGCTGCACAACCTCACCGAAGGCATTGTGCTGGTGATGGTGATCCTGTTCCTGTTTCTGGGCAATGTGCGCGGCGCGCTGATCGTCTCGCTGACCATTCCGTTCTCTTTGCTATTCGCCTCGATCTGCCTTGGCCAGGCACACATTCCCGCCAATCTGCTTTCGCTGGGAGCACTCGACTTCGGCATGGTGGTGGACGGCGCGGTGGTGATGGTGGAGAACATTGTGCGGCGGCTGAGCCACGACGAGGGCGCGGAGGCAAATCCATCGCAGGTGATTCGCCAGGCAGCGCACGAGGTGCAGCGGCCGGTGTTTTACCCAATCGGCATCATCATCGTTGCCTACCTGCCCATCTTCACGCTGCAAGCCGTCGAAGGCAGGCTGTTTCGGCCGATGGCGTGGACGGTAGCGTTTGCACTGTTGGGCGCATTGATCTTTTCCATGTTCGTGGCGCCGGTGCTCTCTAGCTTTCTGTTTCCGCGCGGGACCACGGAGTGGGAAAACCCGTTACTCGTGTGGCTATTGCGCTACTACAGACAATCATTGAACTGGGCGATTCGCCGGCGAGGCGTGACCGTGACGGTGGCGGCGCTGGCGCTGGCCATCGCGATCGGCCTGGGCGTGAGCGGGGTCATCGGGTCGGAGTTTCTGCCGCACTTGGATGAAGGCTCGATCTGGGTACGGGGAACGCTCGCACCTTCCACCGGGCCGGATGTGAGTGTCGACGTCACCAACCGGGCGCGGCTGATCCTGGCAAGCTTCCCCGAGGTCACACAGGTGGTGAGCCAGACGGGGCGGCCGGACGACGGCACCGACACAACGGGCTTTTACAACACGGAGTACTTTGTCGATTTGAAGCCGAAGGACAAGTGGCGGCCGGTCTTTGACGAAAATAAAGACGAGCTGATCGCAGCGATGGACAGGCAGCTGGAGAAGGTCCCCGGGGCGATGTGGAGCTTTTCGCAGCCCATCTCGGACAACGTCGAGGAGGCGGTGAGCGGCGTCAAAGGTGAGCTTGTGGTGAAAATTTTCGGCGACGATCTGCACACGCTTGAAGGCCTGGGCGATCGGATCGTGCAGGCGATGAGCACGGTGCCGGGGATTGCTGATCTGGGCCTGTTCCGCGTGATCGGGCAGCCGAACCTGAACTACACGGTGAACCGCGAGGCTGCGGCGCGCTACGGCATCAATGTAAGCGACGTACAGGACGCGATCCAGACCGCGGTAGGCGCTGCGCCGATTACGCAGGTGCTGCGTGGCGAGGCGCGCTATGACCTGACGCTGCGCTACCACGCAAAGTACCGGGATACGCCGGACGCGCTCAACAAGATCCTGCTGACCGCGCAGAACGGCGAGCGGGTGCCGCTGGTGCAGTTGACGACGGTGAAGACCGAGGACGGCGCCGAGGAGATTTACCGCGAGGGAGGCAAGCGGTTTGTGGCCGTGAAGTACAGCGTACGGGGCCGCGCGCTGGGTTCGACGGTGCAAGAAGCGATGGCCCGGGTGAACAGGGAGGTAAAGCTGCCGCAGGGCTATCACATGGACTGGGCGGGCGAGTATCAGAGCCAGCAACGCGCAGACAAACGCCTGGCTCTGGTGGTGCCGCTTGCCCTGTTCGTGATCTTTCTGATCCTGTACCTCATGTTCGGTTCGTTTAAATGGGCGCTGCTGATTTTGGCCAACGTGGCGATGGCGCCGTTCGGGGGCATGCTCGCGCTGCTGATTACAGGCACGCACTTCTCCGTGAGTTCCGGGGTGGGTTTTCTCGCCCTCTTCGGGGTCTCGGTGCAGACCGGCGTCATTATGCTCGAGTACATCAACCAGCTTCGCGGGATGGGAATGAGCGTGGCCGAGGCGGCGGTAGAGGGCGCGGTGCAGCGGCTGCGGCCGATCATGATGACCATGGTGGTGGCGACGCTCGGCCTGCTGCCGGCAGCGACCTCGCACGGTATCGGCTCGGATTCGCAGAGGCCATTCGCCATCGTCATCGTGGGCGGTCTGATCGGCGCTCTGCTGCTGAGCGTCTTCCTGCTGCCGACGCTTTATGTATGGATCGCGCGCGACAGCGACAAGCTGCCGGAAGCCCCGCACGGAGTGGAGGTCTGATGCGCCTGCTCGAAAAAACACGGACCCTCTCGATGGCGGCTGCTTTGCTGAGCCTTCCCATGCTCGCGCTCGCCCAGGCCCAGCAGACCGCGCCCCTGCCGGCAGCGCCCGACACCGTGCCGACCGCGCCGCTGGCCGTGCCGCCCGGCGTTCCCGAGCAGAACGGCGCGCCGCTTTCCAACCCCGCCGCGCACCCGGGTACCCAGAACGCGGCTACGATGAAGCAGATCGCGCCGCCGCCGCCGCCGCCCGATCCGCGCAAAAACCCGCCGGTGAAGCCGGGCGCGCTGACGCTCGACCAGGTGCTGACGCTCGCGCGCAGCGACAATCCCACGCTCATCGCCGCGCGACGCAATCTTGACTCCGTGCGCGCGCAGGAGATCCAGGCCGGCGTCCGCCAGAACCCGAACCTGGGGATTGTCGGCACGGATGTGACCCTGGCTGCGACAAACCCCGCCAGCCCTTATGCTTACAGCGCGCAGGTGTCGCGCCTGTTTGAGCGCGGGCAGAAGCGGCGCTGGCGGCTGGATATCGCCCGCGCCACGACCCGGCAGACGGATGCGCAGCTCCGCGACCAGGAGCGCGCCACCGATCTCGCGGTCAAGCAGGCCTTCGTCGCCATGCTGATCGCCAAGGCCTCACTTGCCCTCTCGAACGCGAACCTCGCGGACTTCCGCCGTGAGGTCACCATCAACTACGATCGCTACACCGCGGGCGACATCGGCAAGCTCGACATCGAGCGGCTCGACCTGCAGCTGGCGCAGTTTGAAAGCGACCAGTCCGCCGCGGTCATCAACCTCCGCCAGTCGAGCGATCAGCTCCAGACGCTGATCGGCAAGGAAAATCCGAGCGTTGACTTCGATATCACCGGCGACATCGTTCCGCCCGTGATTCCGCTCGACCTCACGGCGCTCGAAGCGAAAGCGCTGGCCGCGCGGCCTGACTATCAGGCCGCCATCGCCGGCGTCGCGGTCGCCAATGGCAACGTGAAACTCGCCTACGCCAACGGCACCGCTGATCCAACGCTGGAAGGCGAGTATGACCGCGCCGCAACCTACAACTCCGCTGGGTTCAATATCAATATCCCGCTGCGCATCTTCGACCGCAACCAGGGCAATAAGAAGACCAGCGAGTTTTCAGCCCAAAGTGCCCAGTTCACCGTCGTGGCCGCCAAAAACCAAGTGTACTCCGACGTGGACCAGGCCTGGATCGGCTACACGCAGTCGAAGGAGCTCTCCGACCGCTACACCTCGCATTATCTCGACGAAGCCGGCGATGTGCTCTCGATCGCGCAGTTCGCCTACGACCATGGCGGCCTGGCGCTGATCGACTACCTCGATGCGCTACGCGACTCGCGCTCGACGACCTCCGATGCGCTGCAAGCCTATGCCGCCACCTGGCTCGCGATTCACCAGCTGAGCTACGCGACCGCGACAGAGATGGTGCCCTGAGCTGGCCCGGTACGTTCGGCAGGGCACAGCAGGTAGCCTTGCGGTTCCTGAAGTTACCTGCCGCGCGCCGAAGTTGCGATTTGAGGGCTCTTCAAACAAACCGCGGCCAGGCTTGCTTCTTTCTTGCATTGCGGGGCAACCGGGTCTTAGATTTAAGTTCTTCACACTGCGGCCGGATCTCCCGGGTAACCTGCGCGTGAACATCCCGGTAACAGCGCTGGAGGAACCGGAGTGCGACGAGGTAAAGCTCACAGCCAAACCCGTTCGCGGCGCTTGACAGTGGCGCCTGAGTTTCTGCAGCAAGCGCTGCTTCGGCATCTCGCCGCGCCCGAACCATCGGCCCAGGCGGTCCCCCGCCGCCCCCTCCACGTGCTGCATGTCATCGCCGGGCTCTCGCCGGCCGACGGCGGACCGCCCGAAATGCTGCGCCAGCTGGCTGCCAACTACCTGGCCATCGGCGACACCCTCGAAGTGGCTACGCTCGACGACCCGGCGGCGCCGTACCTGCAGAACTGCTCCTTTCCCGTGCATGCGCTGGGGCCGGGTCGCTCGAAATACGGGCTCTCGCGCACGCTGCTGCGCTGGCTGCGCGCCAACGCGCTGCGCTTCGATCTCATCGTGATCAACAATGTCTGGCTGTTTCCCTCGGTCGCCGCATGGCTCGCGGCGACCGGCGCCAGGGTGCCCTACGCGGTCTTCACCCATGGCGCGCTCGATGTCTTCTTCAAAAAGCGTTACCCGCTCAAGCACATGAAGAAGCTGCTCTACTGGCCGCTGCAGTACCAGATCCTGCGCAAGGCCTCGGCCGTGCTCTTTACCAGCGAACTCGAGCGGGAGCTCGCGCTTGCGAGCTTCCGGCCCAACCAGTGGACCAGCGTCGTGCTGCCCTACGGCACCAACCGTCCGGAGGGCGACCCGGAGATCCAGCGCGAGGCCTTCTTCGCCGCTGTTCCCGCCCTGCGCGGGCGCCGGTTCCTGCTGTTCCTCTCACGCATCCACGAGAAAAAGGGCTGCGACCTGCTGGTCGAGGCCTTCGCGCAGCTCGCCGCCGCCTATCCGGAGGTCGACCTGGTCATTGCCGGGCCCGACCAGCAGCAGCTGCAGGCAAAGCTGCAGGCGCAGGCTGCCCGCTCGGGCGTGGGCAACCGCATCTACTGGCCCGGCATGCTGCAGGGCTCGGCGAAATATGGAGCGTTTCGCGCGGCCGAAGCCTTCGTGCTGCCCTCGCACCAGGAAAACTTCGGCATCGTCGTCGCGGAGGCGCTCGCCTGCGGCACCCCCGTGCTGATCTCTGACCAGGTCAACATCTGGCGGGAGATTCTCGAGAGCGGGGTCGGGCTGGTCGAGCCGGACACGCTCGAAGGCACGGCACGGCTGCTGCGCCGCTGGCTGGAGCTGCCCGCCTCCGAGCGCGCGGCCATGGCCGCGGCTGCCGAAGACGTCTTCCATCAGCGCTTTTCCCTGCGGCGCTCCGCCGAGTCCATCCATGCGCTCGGCGAGATCTTCCGCAACGCCTCGGCCGCGGCAACCCCTCCGGCCGAACCGTCCTGAACCGTCCTGGCCGCATAGCGCGAGCCGTTACCCCAGCTGCGCCCGGACCGCCGGCGCGACCTTCATCCCGATCAGCTCGATTGCCCGTAGCAGCTTTCCGTGCCGGAGCGAGGCCACGCTCATCTGGAAGTTGAACCGGCTGATCCCGCCCAGCACTTCGTTGTAGTGCAGGATCTTCTCGACCGCGGCTTCCGGACTGCCGACCGCCAGCGCGCCGGTCGGGGTCAGCAGCGCGTCGAAGTGCGGACGCGTCACCGGCGGCCAGCCGCGCTCCTTGCCGATCTTGGTAAAGGCCTGCGCGTAGCCGGGGAAGAAATCGTCCTCGGCCTGCTCCTGGCTATCGGCCACGTAGCCGAGCGCATGGATGCCGACCTTGAGCAAAGACGCGGGATGCCCGGCGCGTCGCCCGGCTTCGCGGTACAGGTCCACCAGCGGGCGGAAGCGGTGCGGCTCGCCGCCGATAATCGCAATCATCAGCGGCAGCCCCAGCGTGCCGGCGCGCGCAAACGACTGCGGCGTTCCCCCCACGCCCAGCCACACGGGCAGAGGGTTCTGCAGCGGCCGCGGATACACCCCCTGCCCGGTCAGCGCAGGCCGGTGCCTGCCCGTCCAGTGGATCGTTTCAGAGCCCCTCAGCTTCAGCAGCAGCTCGAGCTTTTCCGCAAACAGCGAGTCGTACTCGGCGGTGTCGAGCCCGAACAGCGGGAACGACTCAATAAATGATCCACGCCCGGCGACGATCTCCGCGCGGCCTCCGGAGAGCAGGTCGAGCGTGGCAAACTCCTGGAACACGCGCACCGGGTCCGCGGCGCTCAGCACCGTCACCGCGCTGGTCAGCCGAATCCTCCGGGTGCGCGAGGCCGCAGCCGCAAGAATGACTGCCGGCGCTGAATCCAGGTACTCGGGCCGGTGGTGCTCCCCAATCCCAACCGCGTCCAGCCCAGCCTGATCCGCCAGCTCGATCTCTTCGAGCAGATTGGCCAGCCGCTCAGCCCCGCTCTGCACCGCGCCGGTCACCGGGTCGGGCATCGCGGCGGCGAAACTGTCCATGCCGATTTCCATGTTATGACTCCGTTTATGCTTCTTTCGATGCCGCAGTCCGGCAATGGATGCGAACAGGCAAAGGCCAGTCAGTTGGAGCCACAATATTCCAGAAGCAAGTCCGCCGGTTGTCGTAGTTAGCTGCAAGCGACGAATCTTTCCCGCGCGACGCATGCCATGGAATCATTTTGCAGTGAGAGCGCATTCGACATTTGCTCGCGCGGAGTGTTTTCTTCAAAACATACGCTTTCAATCCATACCAAGGTTGTTTTGATGAAGAGATGGTTTTACGGTTTTATTTTGGCTGGGCTGTTGCCCTCTGTGTCTACACATGCGCAGACAAGCTTTCGCTCGATTCCGTTTACAGTTTCTTCAGACACCGATCTGCTGATGATTCCCGTTTCCGTGGGCGGGGATCAGACGACTCCGTTTGTGCTGGATACGGGTGCGGGTGTCAGCGTACTTTCGCAGAGTCTGGTAGACAAGCTTGGCGGCAAGGCGACTGGACAGTTTACCGGTTTCCGGCTTACGGGGGAGCGCCTCGATTTGCGGCTCTTCACCATTCCTGAGCTGCGGGTAGGACCGGTGCGGCAGAGGAACGTCCTGGTGGCAGGATGGGATGGGCTGGATCAATATCATCTCGCCGGGATGATCTCGCTCGACTTTTTCCGCGATCACCCTTTTACCCTGGATTTCCGGAGTCATCAGCTTGTGGTTGAGACGGCCGCCGGGCTCGCCGCGCGGCAAAAGCACGGCAGCATCGTTCGAGTGCAGATGGATGACATGCGAGGCATCAGCATTGATTTGTTTGCGCCGTTTCAAGTGGATGGCCACGTAGCGCAATGCGAGGTGGATACGGGCAGCTCGGGCTATATATTTGCATCCCGGTACATGAGCATGCTGGGGCTGACCGCGCACAGCAGCGGCGTAGAGGGGTCGGACCATACGAGCATTATGGGGAAGCATGAGGTGCGATACCGCGCATCGGCGTCTTCGCTTCGGCTCGACGATACGCAGATCGGTACGGAAGACAAGCCCTCACTCTTGTTCGAAGACATCATCTACGACTGCAATGTGGGGATCGATTTCTGGACGAACCGCGTGGTAACGTTCGATATCCCCCACAGAGAAATGGTAATAGCGGAGCGCTAGACCTGTACCCAAGCCTTCGTCGATTGTCGCGTCATGGGCCTTGAGCCTGTGAATTCAACTGCCCGACGACCCGAACCCGCAGCGCGCTTGCCCGGCGACAGCGACCGGGCGTATGCTGGATTCAGTCGTAATCTTTTGGGCATTCCCGGCGACTCGTCCCGGGCGGCCATGCGGCAGTGGGCGAAAGCCCACTTTTTCTTTGGGTGCAGCATGCATCCGTTTCTCGGGTCACGGTCAGGGCAATGAGCTTGAACAATCAACAGATACGCGCCCTGGCGGAACGGGTGGCCGCCTCGCACGGCCTCGAGGTCGTGGACCTCGAGTTCCAGGGCGGCGGCGGCAGGCACCGCACGCTGCGCATCTTTCTCGAGCGCGATGCCGCAGGCCGGGCCGTGCTGGAGCAGCGATTGAAGCGCCTGCGCGAGCAGCAAGATCAGGAGCCGGTTGCCGCGGCAGACCGGCCGGCCGGCTCAGGCGAACCTAGCGAACCCGACGGCTCGATCGTGCTGGACCTGGTCGACGCGGGCGAAGCCGCCGGGCTCAGCCCGGAAGAAGACGAGCTCGGCTACCTGCGGGAGCTGCCCGAGGGCGTGCCTGTCGAGCAGCTTTCCGGCATCACGCACGGCGACTGCGAGCGGTTTTCCCGGGATTTCGGCACAGCCCTCGACGTCGAAGACCTGGTGCCGGGCGCCGAGTATGTGCTCGAGGCAAGCTCGCCCGGCCTCGACCGCAAGCTGAGCAAGGCGGAGGAGTTTGCGCGGTTTGAGGGGCAGCTGTGCAAGGTGCAGACCTTTACCCCAGTCGCCGGCAGCCGGCACTGGCAGGGGCACCTCGGTCCGTTGAACGGGGAGAGCGTCACCCTGGTGCCGGTCGCGCCGAAGATGAAGAAAAAGAAGAAAAGCGGCGACGATGCCGCCGGTACGGTCGAGATCGCGCTCAGCAACATCGAAAAAGCGCAGCTCGTCCCTGAGTTTTAAGCTCCAACGTTGAACGGACAAGCCGCCGCCGCACGTCCGGGCGGCAGGGAAGGATACGGAACCAAGCATGGCCAGCCAGCTGTACCAGAGCATCGAGATATTGAGCCGCGACAAGGGCATCCAGCCGGAGATTGTGGTCGCCGCCGTCGAAGACGCGATCGCGCTCGCGACCCGCAAGTACTACAAAACGCTCGAGAACATGCGCGCGGAGCTGGACAAGGAAACCGGCGAGATTCGCGCCTATGCCTACAAGACCGTCGTCGAGACCGACGATGAGGTGGAAGACGACGTCAACCAGATCACGCTCGAAGACGCGCGCTCGCTCGCGCCGGAAGTCGAGGTCGGCGGCGAGATCCGCTACTACAAGCCGACCGAGGTGCTGGGCCGCATCGCCGCGCAGATGGCCAAGCAGGTCATCTTCCAGAAGGTGCGCGAGGCTGAGCGCGACACCGTGTTCCTCGAGTACGGGAACCGGGTCAACGAGATTATCAACGTCACCGTGAAGCGGCTGGAGCCGCAGGACGTCATCTTCGAGCTGGGCAAAACCGAGGCGCGGATGCCGCGGCGCGAGCAGTCGCGCCTGGAGCAGTTCGCGGTCGGCGAGCGGGTGCGCGTGGTGCTGCTGCGGGTCGACCGCGCGGCCAAGGGGCCGCAGGTCATCGTGAGCCGCGCCGCGCCGGAGCTGGTGCAGAACCTGTTCCAGAGCGAAGTTCCCGAGATTTACGACGGCACCGTCTCGATCCGCGCCATCGCCCGCGAGGCCGGCGAGCGCACCAAGATTGCCGTCCAGTCGCGCGACAAGGATGTCGACCCGGTCGGCGCATGCGTCGGCATGAAAGGCATGCGCGTGCAGTCCATCATCCGCGAACTGCGCGGCGAAAAGATCGACATCATCGAGTTCTCCGAAGAGATCACGACTTTCGCCGAGAAGGCGCTGCAGCCCGCGAAGGTGAGCCGGGTCACCATCGCCGACCTCACCGACAAGCAGCTCGAGGTCATCGTCGATGACACGCAGCTCTCGCTCGCGATCGGCAAAAAAGGCCAGAACGTGCGCCTGGCCGCGAAGCTGCTGGGCTGGAAAATCGACATCAAGAGCGAGGAAGAAAAGCGCCAGGAGGTCGAGCAGCAGATGTCCGCCTTCTCCGGCAGCGGCTCGACCGCCATCGAGCAGGTGACCGAGCTCGGCGAGCAGATTATTGAAAAACTGGTCGCGGCCGGCATCACAACAGTAGAAGCGCTGGCCGACATGACCCCCGAGCAGCTCGAAGAGGTTCCGGGGATCGGCGACCGGACGCTCGAAAAGATCTCGGCGGCGGTGCGGCACTACTTCGGCCAGTATGAGGAGGGCGAGGCAGCGCCTGCGGCGGATCAGGAGAAGCCTGCCGCGGCTGTGGATCAGGACAGGAAAGAGGGCGACGTGGCAAATGAGAGCGGACACACGGAAGTGGACCTGAGCGAGAGCTCGGTCTACGGCAAGGACGAAGCCGAGCCGGCGCGCGGCAACACGGACATCGCAACCGAGTCGACGTTGAACCAGCTGGAAACGCTGACCGGCGGCGCGGACATTGAAGACGAACCGGCCACCTATGACAGCCCGGTCGACGAGGAAATCGATAAGTTGAACGCAGGACTGGACGAAGAGATCGACGCGCTTAAGGTAAACCTGGCGCAGGAAGACGATATTCCGGATGCGCGCGACGGCTCGGGCAAAATCATCGACGACACCGCGGAAGAGCGCCTGGCCGAGGTGACCGAGACCGGCCCGATGCTCGACGAGGAAGGCGCGGAAGCGCTCACCCCGGGCCGCGACGACACCAGCGCCGTGATCCGCGAGCACCATCCCAACACGGAGGTCGCCCGCTCGGAAGCCGTAGTTGAAGGCAACCTCGACGAGACGCGCGACGAGCGGAAAGTCGACAGCAAGGTGGACGAGGGCGGCGCATGATGCGGCGCCGCGGCGGCTGCTCCCGGCGTCGCGAACCAGGGTGCTGCCGTTCCTTCGGTCCTGGTTTCACGCGCTGCGCGGCGGTGAGTTTTGGCCGGATAGAAGAGTGTCCAGCAGAATGCGCGGTTTCGCGTAATAATGGTCAATGCGTTAACTCCCGCTGTGCCGAGGTTGCAATGAGCATGTAAGCGGTCTGGATGAAACACAAAGGGGCGAATGAGTAAGGTTCGAATCAACGATCTGGCGCGTGAACTGGAAGTAAAAAGCAGGGCTATTCTGGATGTGCTGACCGCGGTCGGAGTGACCGAAAAGAAAACCCACTCCAGCTCTCTGGAACTGGATGAGGCGGAGCGGGTGCGCGCCGCATTGACACGCGGCGGCAATCGCGGAGGCAACTCCGGGCGCCGCGAACGCGAGCCGGAGAACCGGCCCAGCATCGATCTCTCCCGTGTCTCGAAGCCGGGAGATGTGTTGCGCGCCATTCAGGAGCGGCACTCCGCCGCAGGCAGCGGGACGGCTGCCGCTCGTCCGGTCGTCGCGGCCGCGCCGCCGCCCCGTCCCGCGGTTACCGCCGCACACCCGCCAGCCGCGCCGGTCGCGGCCACGCCGCCGGTAAAGGCTTCGCCTGCGGGTGCTGCCCCGGTCAGCGCTGCTGCTCCCACTCCCGCCGCTGCTGCCCCGGCCAGCGCCGCGCGGCCCGGTGCCGCTCCCGGTGTT
Source organism: uncultured Acidobacteriaceae bacterium (assembly GCA_964245565.1). Taxonomy (GTDB): domain Bacteria; phylum Acidobacteriota; class Terriglobia; order Terriglobales; family Acidobacteriaceae; genus EB88. The sequence continues at coordinate 46,761 of CAXTMY010000024.1, forward strand.
GCTGCCCCGGCTCCTGCCGCTGCTGGTGCCTCGGCTGCTGCTGCGCGGCCCGGTGCGCCTGCGGCAGGCGCCGCGCCCGTTTCCCCGGTTCCGGCCGGCGCGGCGAGTGCAGCCCCTGCCGCTCCCGTCC
>CAXTMY010000025.1:0-39735 GCA_964245565.1 uncultured Acidobacteriaceae bacterium
GATCTGTCTGGCGGCGAGACGCGCGCCAATGCCGAGCGCGCGCCCGAGTGTGCCGGGTCGCATGCAGTGAGTGTATCGCCACGCCCGCTTCGCGGTCGTGGTTCGCCAGCCGCTTCGCGGCGTGTTGTTGCCCTGGGTGGGGGAGTGTCAGTCCGGTTCCGGATTTCACCGCCTGTACTGTTCGTCGCTCACGTGCTCCATCCAGTCGACGGCCTTGCCGTTCCGGCGCTCCTGAATCGCGATGTGACTCATGGCGGTGGTGGGCGTCGCGCCGTGCCAGTGTTTCTCTCCCGGCGCGAACCAGACCACGTCTCCGGGATGAATCTCCTCGATCGGGTCGCTTTCCCGCTGCGCCCATCCGCAGCCGGACGTCACGATCAGGGTCTGGCCGAGGGGGTGGGTGTGCCATGCGGTACGCGCTCCCGGCTCGAAGGTGACGCTGGCGCCGGCGACGAGCGCGGGGTCGGGTGCCTGAAAAAGAGGGTCAATCCGGACAGTGCCGGTAAACCAGTCTGCCGGACCCCTGCCCGAGGGCTGCGAGCCGATGCGCTTGATCTCCATCCCCGTATTTTAGTGCGTTCTGGAGCGGGCTGCGAGATGCAGCCATCGACGGACAGGCCGAGGTTGCTCGAGAAAGTTTTACGGGCAAAGAGTTACGGACGAGAGCGGTGCTTCTTGCTGTGCTGAGTCATCAAACGTAAGGTAGGGAACAAGAATGGCCAGTGCCGGGGGCGCGCGCGGCTCCCGGGAAAGCATGGGGTGAGGGATTTGAGTCATAAATTGCGGAAGCTGGTCGAGCAGCTGGGAGAGGCGATTCACGAAAGTGTGTCGGAGTCGGAGCAGATTGCCGGGGTGGTGCAGGCCATCCGCAAGCAGGGTTTCGATGTGCTGCTGATGCTCGAAGCGACGATCGGGCTCAATGAAGTGGTGGAGCCGCCTGCCTCGGCGTCCGGCGCCGAAGCGGGCGGGGATGGATTTACGCCGCAGGATGTGAGCTTCCTGCGCTCGCTGCGGATTGCGGTTGAGGGCGAGGAGATCGACGGGCGCGAGGGGCCGCGGGAAGATCCCGGCCCGTAACGCGCCTTGTTGCCGGATGCGGCGACCGTCTTTTTTTGTCAGGCGCAGGAGTATTAGCGTACATAGGAAGGCGCGGGCGATTTTCTCCCGTCAAAGCCCGGCGTCTGCCGGTGAGTGGAAGGGAATCCGAAGTCCATGAGAGACACACTGGGTGTATTGCTGGCTGGCGGTGCCGGCGAGCGGCTTTTTCCCTTGACACGCGACCGGGCCAAGCCGGCGGTGCCGTTCGGCGGCCATTACCGGATCATCGACATCACGCTTTCCAACTGCATCAACTCCGACCTGCGGCGGGTGTACATCCTGACGCAGTACAAGGCGCTCTCGCTCAACCGGCATATCCGCGAGGGCTGGTCGGGCGCGGTGGCGCAGGACCTGGGCGAGTTTATCGAGATACTGCCGCCGATGCAGCGGGTGGGCAAGAACTGGTACCAGGGCACCGCCGACGCGGTGTACCAGAATATTTATTCGATCGGCGCGGAGCGGCCGCGGCACATCATCATCCTGAGCGGCGATCATATATACAAGATGGACTACGGCAAGATGCTGCAGCAGCATAAGGATGCGGGTGCGGACGTGACACTGGCCACCCTGCCGATCCCGCCGGACGAGGTGTCGCGGTTCGGGGTGGTGGAGGTAAGCAGGACAGGAGACGTGACGGGTTTCCTGGAGAAGCCGAAGACGACGACGCTGCGCTCGCCGTGGAACCCGCAGATGGTGGATGCCTCGATGGGGATCTACATCTTCAATACGGATGTTCTGCTGCCGGCGCTGATGTGCGATGCGGAAAAGGAAGATTCGCAGCATGACTTCGGGCACAATATTTTGCCGGACATCCTGGGCAAGTACAAGATTACGGCGTACAACTTTGTCGATGAGAACCGTAAGGAACTGTACTGGCGGGATGTCGGCACGCTGGACGCATACTACGACGCCAATATGGATGTGGCTGCCGCAAACCCGGTGTTCAACCTATACGACCATAACTGGCCGATGCGGACGCGGGTGCGGCAGTATCCGCCGGCGAAGTTTGTGTATGGGCGCGCCGGGCATGACGGCTCGGCGGTGAACTCGGTGGTCTCGGCAGGGTGCATCATTTCGGGCGCATGCGTGTCGAACTCCTTGTTTTCGCAGGATGTGCGCGTGAATTCGTACTCGAATATCGACTCGAGCGTTGTGTTCTCGCACGTCAATATCGGGCGGAACTGCCGGATTCGGCGGGCGATTATCGACCGGGATGTGAACCTGCCGGAAGGTACGGTGATCGGCTATGACCCGGAGGAGGACCGCAGGAACTACTTTGTGACGGAGTCAGGGCTGACGGTGGTGGCGCGCGATGCGTCTCTCTACGAGCAGGCGATCCACCCGGTGACACTGGGAGAACAGGGCTAGGGTCCTGTCCGCAGGGCGGTCGGCGCGGCGCGTGTTGCGCCGCACCGCTTTCGTAGGGAGACGTGACTTTTTCGGTGCGGGTGCGTCTGTTGGAAGCAGGCAGGGCGAGGCATTGCGAGTGAAGCGTTCGTTTGTGGCGCGGCTGGCGGTTTTGGCTGGAGTGCTTGCGCTGGTGGCGTGGCTGCCTGGGTGCAAGAGCGGTTTTTTCAACCCGAGCAGCAGCGGGTCCGGCTCGGGTTCCGGTAGTGGCTCCGGCAGCGGCAGCGCGTCCGGGAACAACGTTTACGTGGCGAATACCGCGCTTCAATCGGTGACGGCGTACTCGCTTTCCGCGGGGACGCTGACCGGGCTGGGCGTCTCTCCGTCGGCGCTCGGATACATCCCGTCCGCGATGGCGATTAACCCGGCGGGGACACTTCTCTGGGTTGGCAGCGAGTATGGCGAAATGTACGTTTACGTCATTAACTCAGACGGATCGCTGACGCTGGGAAACAGCGGCCAGGCCCTTCCGGTAGAAATCAGCGTCGCGTCTATGACGGTGGATCCTACGGGGCAGTGGCTGCTGCTTTTGTCGGACAACGGTACCGGCTCGGCGCCGCAGGTGTACGTGTATCAGATTGATGCTTCAAATGGAACGCTGACGCAGACAGGTTCTCCGCTCTCGCTCGATATCGGCAGCCCCTCGCAGATTGCGTTCGCCCCGAACGGGACCGAGGTCTTTGCCTCGCTGGGAACCGGCGGCGTGGACACCATGTCGTTTACGCCGAGCACCGGGGTGCTGGCGAAGTATAACGCGCTGCTGGAACCGCTGGGATCGAGTTACGCGGACCAGGCGCTGGCCGTCGATATGGCGAGCCAGTATCTGTTTGTCGCCGAGACCGGTGTGCTCGGGGTGCGTGTGCTCGCGATCGGTTCGAACGGAGCGCTGACCTCGATCGCGGGTTCGCCTTACATTACGGGCTATGGCGCGACGTCGATCCTCGTCGATAAGACGAACTCGTTTGTCTATGTAGGCAACGAGACGTCGAACTCGATCAGCGCCTTCACCCTGGCGTCGACCGGGGCGCTGACGCCGGTCGCCGGTTCGCCGTTCACCACGGGATCGAGCCCGTACTCGCTGGCCGAAGACAGCTCGGGGACGTACCTGCTCTCAGCTAATGCCGGGGGAACGCCGGATCTGCAGGTGTTTACGATTACCCCGACGACCGGCACGACGCCGGGCGCGCTGACCTCGGCTTCCTCGATCGATACCGGCAGCGTCTCGCCGGCCGGGGCAATCAGCGTGGTGACGACGCCTTAACGAGAGGTGCGAGCTGCGCCCCAGCGCTTGCGGTTTTCTCCCGGTGCTATTCTTTGGCAGACCGTGGCTAATACTCGATCGCTTCGTTTGATTTGTCATTCTTTTCTTTTTGCCGCTGCGGTGTTGGCGGCCGGCTGTGGACGGTTGCACCCGGGCAGCGGGCAGGCGTATGTGTACGTGGTCTCGAAAGGGACCTACATCCGCGAGCGGCTGGCGCCGGTGGCAAACCACGTCGAGAACATCACGAACGGCGAGCGGCTGGCCGTGGTGGAGCACGACGGGCGCTTTTACAAAGTGCGGACGCCGGATGGGAAAGTCGGGTGGCTCGAAGAGCACTCGGTGATCGAGCAGGGCGAGTACGACAAGTTCGTGGCGCTTGACAAGGCGCATACCAGGGATCCGGTGGTCGCGACGGCGGTGCTGCGCGACGTCATCTTTCTGCACCTGACGCCGGGGCGCAAGACCGAACACCTGTACCTGCTGCCGGAGAATGACAAGCTGCAGCTGCTGGTGCGGGCTTCGGTGCCGAAGCCGCTGCCGCCGCAGGCACTGCTGACGCCGAAGTCGCTGAAGCCCAGAGCAGCCAGACCGGTGCGGCCGGCAGTGGTCAAGAAGGAGCAGGGCGGCTCCACGATATGGGCCGCGGCGCCGCCCCATCCGGACAAGTACACGGCGCCGGACCTGGACCCGAATGCGCCGTGGATGCAGCAGCCGATGGAGGACTGGTGGCTGGTGCGCGACCAGGCGGGCAAAGTGGGCTGGGTGCTGGGGCGCGGGTTCGATATCGATGTGCCGGACGAGGTGGCGCAGTACTCCGAGGGGCGCCGGATTGTGGGTGCTTACCTGCTCAATACGGTGATGGATAACGGCGAGCCGCCGGCAAAACATATTGGTCCGGAGGAGCAGAAGCGGGACGAGGAGCGGGCGGAGCGCCTGCGGCTGCACCCGAAGCTGGCTGCGGCTGCGGCTGCGGCGAAAGCTGCGGAGCCGCCCCCTCCGGCGCCGGTTCCGCATGCCGTGGGCCAGTATGTAACGGTGACCAGCGAGTTCAAGGATGGTCTGCCGTACGACTGGGACCAGGTGCGGGTATTCATCTGGAACCGCGCCAAGCACCGGTATGAGACGGCGTACCGGCTGCGCGAGCAGCAGGGCTACCTGCCGGTGGTGACGGGCAGGGAGCAGGTGGAGAAGATGGGCGAGGAGCCGACGTTTGTGATTCGCACGACGCCGGACGGGGTGGTGACGCAGGATGAGACCGGGAGTTTCCACCCGAAGACCGTGCAGGTGACGCAGTATCGTCTGGAGGGCGGGATTGTGCGCCGGGACACGCCGGTGCCGCTGAAGCCGGGCGAGGCAGCGGCTGTGAAGCCGGTCAAAAAGCCGAAGCCGCGGATCGTGCGGCGTGCAAGACGGCACGCGCGCTGAGCGCTGGGGTGTTGCGTCTCTCTTACCGCGTTCGCGAGGGGCGAAATGCGTTGATTTGCGCGCGGATCTCAACTCGCCAAGTTTTCGCTACCCCAAGTTACAAAAGTTTGGCATGCTAGGGAGAAGTCTGCCCTGAGTTTTGCTCAATGCGGACAGGTTTCAGCAATGAAATCTGCGTTGCGCGGCTGACTTGCCTCTGGATACGGATGCGGCGCCGCTTGGTCTGCTCCCCGCAATGAATGGCGTGGAAACTTGAAAAATGGGCGTTACGGACCGGAGAGGCCGAACGCAAGGAGATCGGCACATGGAGAACAAGCCGGCACAGAACATCCAGGACACGTTTTTGAACACGGTCCGTAAAGATAAAACCCCAATCACGATTTACCTGGTAAGCGGTGTCAAGCTCACGGGGAAAATCCGTTCGTTTGACAAATATTCGGTGCTGCTGGAGAACAACAGCCAGGAGCAGCTGATCTTCAAGCATGCGATTTCAACAGTGGTGAGTACGCGGTCAGTGCTGCACGGCGAGCATCGGCCAGCGCATGCAGTGGGAAGCGGACCAATAGCCGCGGAGCACGCGCAGGGCGCGTAAGGGAGCCGGGCTACGGCGAGAAGCACGGCGCGGAACAAAGGACTGGCAAGTCACGGGCGGCCCGAAGTGTCGGACGCGGGCAAGCGCGGGGCTGTGTCTGCGTTCAGCGCTGCGCCGGGGGAAGCGCAGCAGGCAGCGCCGAAGGGCGTGGAACGGGCGTTTCTCTTGTTTCCGCGGTTCAGCGGGTTGCAGCCCGCGCTGAGCCGGACGGCGACGCTGGCCCGCGGAGCTGCGCTGCTGCGCGGCGGCGAAGATGGACCTGCGCCTGGAACCGGCGCGGGCCGTCTGAATGCGGAAGACGCGACGGCGGAGTTTCGCGAGCTGGCGGAGAGCGCGGGCGCCTGGATCGCGGGCGCGCTCGAGCAGCGGCGCGCACGGCCGGATCCGGCGACGCTGATCGGCTCAGGCAAAGTGGAGGAGCTGGCGGGGGCGGCTGCGGCGGCCCAGGCCGGGATTATTCTCGTCGACTACGAACTGTCACCGACGCAGCTGCGAAATCTGGAAGACAAGCTGCCGTGCCCGGTGATCGACCGGACCCAGCTGATTCTGGACATTTTCGCCAGGCATGCGCGGACGCGGGAAGGCCAGCTGCAGGTGGAACTGGCGCAGCTGGAATACATGCTGCCGCGGCTCACCGGGCGTGGGCGGGCGATGAGCCAGCTGGGCGGCGGCATCGGTACGCGCGGGCCGGGAGAAACGCAGCTCGAGACGGACCGCAGGCGGATCGGCAAGCGGCTGGTGATCCTTCGCCGGCAGCTGGAGCGGGTGCGCGGGGTGCGGCGGCAGCAGCGATCGCGTCGCGAATCGGCGCCGGTGCCGACGGTAGCGCTGGTCGGGTATACGAATGCGGGCAAGAGCACACTGTTCAACCTGTTGACGGGCGCCGGCGTGCTCGAGTCCGCGCGAATGTTCGCGACACTGGACCCGAAGCTGCGGGCCGTTGCGCTGCCCTCGCGGCGAACGGTGGTGCTGTCCGATACGGTGGGTTTTATCCGCAACCTGCCGCACACGCTGGTGAATGCGTTTCGCGCGACGCTGGAGGAAGTGGAAAAAGCAGAACTGCTGCTGCATGTGCGGGATGCGGCCGATCCGTTGAGCGAGGAGCACAAGTCCGAGGTGGAGAAAGTGCTGGGCGAGCTCGATGTGCTGCGGAAGCCGCGCATCGAGGTGCTGAACAAGCTGGACCTGCTGCCGGAGCGGGAGCGCGCGGAGCTGCTGGCGGCCGGGCTCGCCGGGGGCGCGGTTGCGGTTTCAGCGCTGGCGGGGACCGGTGTGGAGCGGCTGCTGGCGGCAATGGACGAAGCACTGGTCGCCGACCCGCTGGAAGAGGCGGAGCTGTGGGTGCCGCAGAGCGCCGGCGAGGCACTGGCAGCGCTCGAGAGCGGCGGGACGGTGCTGGAGCGGCGGTTTGAGGCTCGCGCGATTGAAGAGCGCGGCGTGGTGGACGGGGTGTGGCTGCGGGTGCGGGCGCCGCGCTCGCTGGTGGGCAAGTGGCGCCGGTTCGCGGTGGGTGGGGCGTAGGCGAAGGCCGGCGTCGCATTGCAAATCGGTCGGTTGCGAGGCATGCAGCCGATGCGTTGCCTGGCGAGCCCTTCCGGGATATTCTTCCTGTCGCTTACACCCCGTGGCGCGAGGCAGCCGACGCGGCCCGGAAAGACGAACGGGCATGCGATGGGACCGTCGTTAAATTAATGACATGGATCGTCAGGCTTGAGAAGACCGTTGGCGGTCCGAGGAATGCTCTTCAAGCTGAAGTCGACTGAACGGGAACTCTTCAGGGAACAAAGCCGCTCAATTCTCCGTAGTTTGATGCAGTTCGTCTTTCAAGGAGCTGCAAGTGGCCAGAGCTACCTGGATGGTTGGAACATTTCTTGCGACGTACGTCATCGGTACGAGCTTAAGATTTCTTACCTATCTGCTCCTAGGTCCCCGGTTGATGTGGGTGTGTGTATTTACTCTCATGCCATTCGTTAGCGGGCTGCTGATCTATCTCTACCTGACCCGGGTGAAAATTGGCTGCGAAGCAAGTCTTCGCGAAAGCCTGATCGTGACTGCGGTCTGGATCCTACTCTCATTTACCCTCGACGCAATCACGTATATCCTGATCGTCCCAACGGTCAGCCATGTTCCACCAAGTTATAACTTCTTCCACGATCAATTGCCGTGGATCTGGCTGTCCTACGTTGTTCTCTTGGGGTCGGCCCTAAGTGCTCGTGAGGTATATGGAAGGAGGATGAATGCCTGACTCTGCGCGATTCATGGTTTTCATGGCGGCTGCGTTTTTGCTCTTTGTTGTTCTTCTCAGATGGATTGTTCGTGGAAGGACAGCGAAACCGGCGGTCGGGACCACAATCGCCATCGGTTTCGTCGTGGTTGTGCTCGGTATGCTCTTCGCGCGGTATTCTCACCTCGCGTTCCCGCGTCTGCCATGGGAGGTATACTACGGCGTTCCTGCCATAACAACGGTCGTGTTGCCCCCGTTTTGGCTGCGTATGCGTCGCGGCGAAACAGCTCAGTATCTTCCTCTGGCGTGGCTTAGTGCGCCGGCGATCCATGTGCTCTTTTCATTGTCGTTCGGTTGGCATGACTATATGCCGTTTCCCGTTTACATCCCTTCGATAGCTGAACTTATTCGGAATGCAGCGCACTGAGGATGGCGCAGTCGATCACGATCGATGTAGATGAGTACCGCAAGCGCGAGGTGTCGGCTGGGGACCGAAAAGTTGCGGCCGCGCTTCGTCGCCGCGGCGTGGCAACAAAGCAGCATCAGCGCAGGCCCATCTCGCCGGGCAGCAGGCCGATATCGTCTTCGATGTCGAGCTGTTCCTGGTTGTGACGGGCGAGTCGGCGCTGCGCGAGGCGCAGGATGAAATGCATCAGGAGCAGCAGCGCTCCGGCGAGCAGCAGGTGGAGCAGGCTGCTCCCGGCCCAGGGCAAAAAAGCAGCGACGGCGTAGCAGAAGAGCGGAAAAGCCGCGAACCAGATGAGGACAAGCCAGGACAGTTCATTCACAGAGTAGGCCGGGGCCTGGGTGAACGGGATGGCGGCTTCCGCGAGGAAAAACGCCTGTGTGAGCAGAACGGGAACGGCGAAGGCCAGGAGCAGAAGGGCTACGACCGCCGTGGCTCCCGTGGGTGCGGTGCCTGGCGCGAAGGTGAGCAGGGCGGCGAGCGTGATTGCCGCCACGACAAGAGCACAGGACGCGACCTGGAGTTGCGCACCGAGCAGGTGAGGGGATTTTGCACGGCCGTGGATGACACGGAAGGCCCACGCGGCGCCGGGCGAGACCGGGATGCGCAGGGCCGTGCGCAGGGCGGCGACGGTCCAGAAGGCGGACATGGACAAAGCGATGCCGACTGCTGACGGGGAAAGTGTAAGGCTGAACTGCCCGTGAACGGCGTTGCCTGGATGAAGCGCAAAAATTGCAGCAGTCGTAGTGGCAAATGCGAGGCCGCCGAAGACAGCGAGGGTGAGGCGGGTGGACTGAGTTCGCAAAAGAGTTTGGCCGATCCAGGATTGGACTGCGCGGGATTGCGGATTGGGGAGCAGCAGGCGTGGGAGCAGGCCCGCGAGCGGGTTGATGCTGCCGTGGCGGAGCCTGAGTCCTGTGCCCTCCACCGACTGGCGGATGCGGCGCGCGCAGGCAAGCGGGTACGTGATGAGCGCCAGGCTCGCGGCGATGGCGGTCGCCATGACGCCGCAACGGGCGAGCCCGGCAAACGGCACGGGCGTCGCGGCGCCGTGCAACAGCACCTCATACACGCCGAGGAACCAGAACGGCGGATACCAGCGCGCCACGGGCAAATGTGCCTGCAGCAGTTGCGGAAGCAGATGCGCGAACAACGGGAAGAGAAAGAGAGAGGTAAGCAGGAGCAGTACGCAGGCGGCCTGCACCAAAGGGGAAAGGCGACGTGATGCGGATTGGCCCAGCGTGCAGACGAGAACACCCTGCAGCGCGATGAGCGAGCACGCGGCGCAGAGCCCGGCCAGCAGCGCAGCGGCTGCGTGGGCGCAAAGCTGTCGGAAGGCGAGCCCCGGCAGCTCGGAGATAAGCGGAAGAAAGAGGATGCCGAGCAAGCTGGTGCCGATGAGAATGCCGCCGAAAAAGAGCGACAGGGCAGCGATGCGCGCGAGCAGCAGCCGTCGCGGCGGCAAAGGAAGGCTGCCCAAGACGAGCGTGTCGAGGAGATCGGGAAACAGGAGATCCCACTGCAGCACCGTGGCGAGACCCATGACCGTGAAGCCGTAAGTGGTGTAGAAGAAGTGGTCGCGCGCCTGGGTCCAGAACGGAGGCTTGCCGAGCGGGGAATGGTAGGCAGGGTAGAGGTAAAGCGCGTACAGCAGGCCGGGCAGCGCGACAGCGTAGGCCAGAGCCAGGACACGCGAGGCGGACTCTTCGCCGAGACCGAGCGAGTCACTGTGGAGGAGGCGATCGAAGAGGTGGCGCACCAGCAGGACGAAAGGCCCGCGCTCGGGCGGGTCTGGAGGCAGCTGTGCCTGCACCATGAGCGAGAGCACGACCGGCTCATTTCGGGCAGTTAGCTTGCGCCGGGAGCTAACCATGGAGAGTATCCATAGTTTCGACGAGCTGCCGGGCGAGCGAACGGGTGTCGTGCTGCTGGACGAGCTCGGCGAAGACGCTTTCAAGGTCGGGCAGCTCGAGCAGGCGCTTGAGCTCGGAGGGAGTGGAGTCGGCGCGGATGTTGCCTTCGGCAAGCACGATGACGCGGTGGCAGACCTGCTCGACGACTTCGAGCACATGCGAGATGTAGAGAACGGCTTTGCCGCGCGCGGAGAGTTCAAGCAGCAGGTCTTTAAAGAGGCGGGCGGTGACGACATCGAGCCCGGAGAGCGGCTCGTCGAAGACCAGCAGGCCGGGGTCGTGCAGCAGCGCGGCGGCGATGAGCACGCGCTGCTTCATGCCTTTGGAGTAGGCCGAGAGCGGGGAGTGCCGCCAGGACTGGAGGGCAAAGAGCTCGAGCAGGCGGTTGGCCTTGCGGTCCAGCCGCGGCTCAGGGAGGCCGCGCAGACTGCCGATCAGCTGCAGGTATTCGAGCCCGGAGAGATGGGTATAGACATGCGCTTCTTCCGGTACATAGCCGAGGGCGGCGCGAAAGCGCGGAAGGTCGTCGAGTATGTTGCGGCCACGGAAAAGGACGCGCCCGTCGCTGGGCTGGAGCATGCCGGTGAGGATTTTGACGGTGGTGGATTTGCCGGAGCCGTTGGGGCCGAGATAGCCGACGATTTCGCCGGGATGCACGGTGAAGGAGATGTTCTGGACGGCGGGCAGGCCGCGGTAAAGTTTCGTGATGTTCTGGAGCTCGAGCATCGGCGCGTTTGCGTCCATCGCGGTACCCCTATGTAGCAAGCTACTCTAATGTAGATCACGAGGTCTGGTCAAGTAGTGCGCTACATAGGTAAAATCCGGCGCATGGCATCCGCAGCAAAGCTTTCCCACACGGCGGCGATGATTCTGCAGGCGGTGCATGTGGGCTACCGGTATGGGTTCAGCGTGATGGAGCAGACCGGGCTGCCGAGCGGGACGGTGTACCCGGCGCTGCGGCGGCTGGAGCGGGATGGGCTGATCGAGTCGGCATGGGAGCAGCCCGGGGTTGCCGAAAAGGAGCAGCGGCCGCCGCGGAAGTACTATCTGCTGACGCGGGCGGGAACGGCCGGGATCGAAGCGATGCAGCGGAAATATCCTTTGCTGCAGCGGTTGGTGCCGGAAAATGTTCCGGAAGAGCTAAAGGGGCGGAAGTGAGGATGATCGGGCGCCTGGTGCACTCGTGGAGCGTGGCCGCCGGGCTGCTCAGGGTGGCGGCGTTGTTGGCGCCCCGCCGGATCCGGACCGAATGGCTGGCGGAGTGGCGAGGCGAGCTGTGGCATGTGGGGCGGGCCTGCGGCGCGCCGCCTGAACGTGCCGTGCATGGGCGGCGAAGGATTACGTCGTTCTGTCTCGGGGCCTTTCAGGATGCGGGTCTGCTGCGGTTGGAGAGCTGGCGGGGGAGAACAGATAGATGGCTGGAGCCGGGAACGGCTTCGCGTTGCCTGATTTTGCTGGCAGGCTTGTTCCTGGTGAGCCTGGGGTGCGCGTTGTGCCGGACGGGGGTGCGCGCCGCCTTCCGGCCTGGCCCTGCAAGCGCAACGGACAACCTGGTGCTGGTGACGCAGGAGCGGTACCAGGGCGAGGCGAAGCCGACGATCGGCTTCGCGCTGTATCGGGCGTGGAAGGCGAACCCTTACCCGTTTGCGAAGAAGCTTGTGTTCTACCGCACGGCATGGCAGCGGGTCCGCGAGAGGGATGGGCAGGTTGCGCGGCTCCGGGTGGGCTATGCGAGCCGGAGCATGCTCGGAGTACTGGCGCCGGCGGTTGGGAAGGCGCTGCCGGACGGCCGGGAGCAAGTCGGAGTGCTGCTGTCAGGGGCAGCATCAGAGCCAGCGGCGGCCAGCGACCGAGGCGGAGCGATCCAGATCGAGGGGCAGAAGTTTGCGGTGCTCGGGATAGCGCCGGAGATGGGAAATCTTCCGGGAGGGATGGATGCGGTGGTGCTCGAAAGCGATGCGGCGCTGGTGCGGTCTTTGCCCGGGGAGCCTGGATTTTTGCTGGCGCCGGGCATAGGACCGGCTTTGCGCCGGGACGACCCGGGGCATCCGTACCTGTTGTCGGCCGGGGCCAGTGGCGGCGTGACCCGGTACGAATGCGGCACACTGGCCGAGCGACGACCACGGCCGTCAGAGCTGTTTCTGTTCGCGCTGGTGCTGGCGGCGCTGGCGCTGCCGGCGACGACTCCGCTGCCCCTGGGAGACTACCCGCCGGAGGGTTGTTCGCCCCGCGTGTCGCGTCGGGCGCGTCGGTGGGCGCTGCTGGGAAGCAAGCTCGCGCTTGGGGTGGGCACGGTGTACTGCCTGTCGCTCACGTTGGCGTATTCGGGTCTGCCGATGGGTTCGCCGGGCGCGGAATACACCCAGCTGCTGCTGGCGGTGTGCGGGCTGCTGTTTGTGCTGCGGTGGACGCTCCGGGACCAGCGCCGGCGCTGCCCAACGTGCCTGCGGCTGCTGACCGGCGCGGCGCATGTGGGTCACCCATCGCGCAGCTTCCTGGCCTGGCATGGGACGGAGCTGCTGTGTGCGAGCGGTCACGGGATGCTGTACATCCCGGAGCACCCGACGAGCTGGTGCAGCACCCAGCGGTGGCGCCCGCTCGATGCATCCTGGGGGAGCTTGTTTACGACGTGATGCGCCGGTGAAGAGCTACCTTGAGGACAAAGCGCGCGGAGTGAGTTTATGACGTAAACTGAATCACGGTGGTCTCCTGTGCCGGAGGATGCGCGATGCGGGAACACGTCATGCTGGGGTCTGGACGCCGCGGTGAGGAGTTGCGGTATGTAACGCAGCATTTTGATGATTTGCAAGGGCTGCGATTAGCGCCCTTGTTGCTGTACCTGATGAGTTTGCCTCTGATAAAGAGCGCACACTTTTCGAGCAGGGCGAACGATCTTGTCATGGTGGGGGGCGTGGCGGTGTTTCTCGCTTCCTTTTTTGGAATGAATCGCTGGTTTCAAAGCCGTTACGGGTTTGTGGTCAGGCCCGCGGCAGCTTTTACGAAAAGATCCCCGTGGCGGACGCGTCTGTTCCTGCTTCTGTACCTGGTTGCGGCGGGTCTTGCGATCACAGGTTTTATCCTCCGCCCTCAGGCACCGGGAGCTTGGGGTGCGGTAGTGCCAGCATGGGTTCTGTTGTCTCCCCGGTGCTTTGAGCCGGTGCCGGCAAGCGGAGTGCTGGTCACGCGCCGTGTACTGTATGCCGCTGCCTTGCTGGTGGTGTTAACCGTGAGCATCTGGGATTGGTTCGGGCATCCAGTCAAGTGGATGACGCTGCAAAGCCTGGTCGTTTCGCTACTGGTGCTCGCGCTGTACGATCACTGGCTGCTGGATACAGTGCTGCGCGGCGGCTGGCATGGGCGGGAGGCGGCGAGTGAGTGAGCGGGCGGTGCTGCCGGAGTTCGACCGCATGGTGCATGAGCCGGCGCGGCTGGCGATTCTGACCGTGCTCTCGGCCTGCGAGCGGGCGGATTTTCTGTTTCTGGAGCGTGCGACCGGGCTGACGCGCGGGAACCTGTCGGTGCAGCTGACGCGGCTTGAAGAGGCGGGGCTGATCGAGATTGAGAAGACCATTGTGCGGAAGCGGAAGCTGACAACGGCGGCGCTGCTTGAAAAGGGGCGCCTGGCGCTGGACGCGTACTGGGAGGCGATGCAGGCGATGCGCGCGCGGGGCGCAGCGGCGGAGGGAAAAGCGCGGGAGATGGGTGGGCGGATTGCGCCGGTGCCCGGGTGAGAGAGTGCCGAGGGCAACAGACCTCGCTCAGGGTAAATCGGTCTCGGGAATGCTGAGGATGAATCGGGCTCGGGAATCAGGATGAGTTTGACCGGTCAGGTTCACTCCTTCCCGGTTGCCCAGATCGGCGGGGCAGCATTGGGCTTGATCGCCCGAAGGTATAGGCGGCCGGCGGCTCGCGCGGGTCGCCTTGCTGTGGGCTGCTGTGGTATCTCTATAAGGGAGCGTGCCTGCGGCCTGGCGGATGACGGTTGCGCCGCTCAGGTTGCTCTTCGTTCCTCTGCACTACGGTTTCCCTACACTCATTTATGAACCTCATTCTGCATCAACTCGCCGGGTTGTTTGTTGGCTCTCTGCCAACGATGATCATTTTCCTGTTGCTGATCCCCTGCTACGTCTTCCTGATGCACCGGCCGCTCAAGCGCACGCTGGCGGAGCGGCGCGAGCGGACGGCGGGTGCGGTGGACAAGGCGCATACGGCAGTCGCGCTGGCCGAGGCGAAGTCGCAGGAGTATGAGGCGCGGCTGCGCGCGGCGCGGGTAGAGATTCAGCAGGCGCGGGAGAAGCAGATTGCCGGGTGGAACGCGGCGCGGGACCGGGCGCTGGCTGAGGCGCGCGAGGTTGCCGGCGCGCAGGTGCGGCAGGCGCGGCAGGGGATTGCGGCCGAGGCCGAGCAGCTGCGCAAGGGGATGGAAGGCGCGATAGACGGCCTGGCGGAGCAGATTCTGAACGCAGTGTTGCCGGCGGACGTGCGCGCCGCGGCCGGGGAGAGCCGGTTTTGAAGCGCGCGCTGCACGTTTCCGGGTTGATGCTGCTGTTTGTGCTGTGCGCCGGCGTGATTGCGGCGCCGGGGATGGCGCAGGCCTCGCCAGTGTCAGGAGGTACGCAGCAGCCAGCCGGGCAGCAGACCGCGCAGCAGGCGCAGCCGCAGCACAAGTCGTTGCCGATCACAACCGGCACCAAAACCACCAGCATGGATGCGCCCGAGAAGAACAGCGAGCTGGAGCAGTATACGCACTCGAAAGTGGTGCAGGCGCTGGCGCGGCACCTGGGGATGCCGACCAGCGAGGCTTCGCGGCTGTTTGAAGATTTCAACTCCGGCGTGCTGATTGCGGTGATCCTGTTTTTCCTCTTCAGGAGGGTGCCGGGAATATTCCGGGCGCAGCGCAGGACGATCGAGCACGACCTGATTGAGGCGCGGCGGGCGACGGCGGATGCCGAGGAGCGGCTGCGCGCGGTGGAACTGCGGCTGGCCGGGCTGCATGGCGAGGTAGAGGCGCTGCGGAACCAGGCGCTTGAGAACAACAGGCACGAAGAGGAACGGGTGCATGCCTCGCTTGAAGAAGAGCGCCAGCGGATCGTGCGCTCGGCGCAGGCCGACATCCATGCGGCGCAGGCGGCCGCGGAGCGCGGGTTGAGGCGCTACGCCTCCGACCTGGCCGTGGACCGCGCGGCGGAGCGGGTGCGGCTGACCGAGGAGGGCGACCGCATGCTGGTGGATGGGTTCCTGCAGGACCTGGCCGGGGCGATCGGCAAGCGGGGACAGAACTGATGGCGGCCGGCTATGCGGTACGGTATGCGCAGGCGCTGCTGGACGTTTTGAGATCGAACCAGGCGGATATCGAGGCGGCGGAGCGGGAGATGGGCGCGTTCGAGGCGGCGTGGGTGGAGAGCGCCGGACTGCGCCATGTGTTTCTCGATCCTTCAATCCCGGCGGCGAAAAAGGTCGCAATTCTGGACAGGCTGAATGCGCGGCTGGAGATGTCGAAGCCGGTGCGGAACCTGCTGGCCGTGATTGCAAACCATGAGCGGATGGAAGGGTTCGAGGCTATTCTCGAGGAGTTTCGACGGATGGTGCGGGCGGACCTGGGAGTCGACAAGGTAGAGTGGACAAGTGCGCGGGCGCTGAACGAGGACGAGCGGCGGGCGGTCGAGGCCAGGGTCTCGGAGTTGACGGGGAAGCGGGTGGAAGCGACGTTCCGCGAGAACAGCTCGCTGCTGGGCGGAGCGCAGCTGCGGATCGGGTCGACGATTTACGACGGGAGCGTGCGGGGACGGTTGGACGGCATGCGGGAGAAGCTGGCGAACTAGCCGTTCGGGCGTCGCGGCGCGTCGCGCAGGTCGGCGCGGATGCGGGGTAAGCCGGGACTCTTCGCCCGTCGATGCCGGGCTGGGTTGGCGGCGGTACGCGGCGAAGAATGAAGGGCTAAGGCAGACGTTCTGTTTTGCTCCGGAAGCGATCGACATGCCTGAACTGAGCGGATCGGCGCCACGATCAAATCGGGTCGGGCGAGAGAAGTCTGTTTACGAAAGCAGTTTCATCAGCAACGAGTTTTCAGTACGACAAGGGATTGCAGACAAACGATGGCGAAGATCAACGCAGACGAGATTACAAGCCTCCTTCGGGAGGAGATCCAGAACTACGACAGCCGGATGCAGGTGGATGAGGTCGGGACCGTGATCTCGGTCGGCGACGGCATTGCGCGGGTGCATGGGCTGGACAAGGTCATGGCCGGCGAGCTGGTGGAGTTTCCGCACGGGATCATGGGCCTGGCGCTCTCGCTCGAAGAAGAGCAGGTCGGCGTGGTGCTGATGGGCGAAAGCTCGGAGATTCGCGAAGGCAACCAGGTGAAGCGCACGGGCAGGATCATGAGCGTGCCTGTGGGCGATGCACTGGTGGGCCGCGTGGTGAACTCGCTGGGCGAGCCGATTGATGACAAGGGCCCGGTGGAAACGACGGAGACCCTGCCGGTGGAGCGGCTGGCGCCGGGCGTGATTGACCGCCAGCCGGTGAAGGAGCCGATGGCAACGGGGATCAAGGCGATCGATGCCATGATCCCGATCGGCCGCGGACAGCGCGAGCTGATCATCGGTGACCGGCAGACGGGCAAGACCGCGGTGGTGATCGACACGATCATCAACAACGCGAAGAACAACCTGATCTGCATCTACTGCGCAATCGGCCAGAAGCGTTCGTCGATCGCGCAGGTGGTGCAGACGCTGTCCGAGAACGGCGCGATGGATTACACGATCATCGTGTCGGCTTCGGCGTCGGAGCCGGCGCCGCTCTTGTACCTGGCGCCGTTCGCGGCGACGGCCATGGGCGAGTTTTACCGCGACAACGGCAGGCACGCGCTCGTGATCTATGACGACCTGTCGAAGCACGCCGTGGCCTACCGCGAGCTGAGCCTGCTGCTGCGCCGGCCGCCGGGCCGCGAGGCGTATCCGGGCGATGTGTTCTACCTGCACTCGCGACTGCTGGAGCGCTCGGCGAAGATGAGCAAGGAAAAGGGCTCGGGCTCGCTGACGGCGCTGCCGATTATCGAAACGCAGGCCGCCGACGTGTCCGCATACATCCCGACGAACGTGATCTCGATTACGGATGGGCAGATCTTCCTCGAGACGGACCTGTTCAACTCAGGGATTCGCCCGGCGGTGAACGTAGGGCTGTCGGTCTCGCGTGTCGGTTTCTCGGCGGCGATCAAGGCGATCAAGCAGGTCGGTTCGACGCTCAAGCTGGACCTGGCGCAGTACCGCGAGCTGGCGGCGTTTGCGCAGTTCGGCTCAGACTTGGACAAGGTGACGCAAAACCAGCTGAACCGCGGCAAGCGGCTGACCGAGCTGCTGAAGCAGGATCAGTTCCAGCCGCTGACCTCGGAGCACATGGTGGCGATCCTGTTCGCGGGAACGCAGGGCCTACTGGATGACGTGAAGGTCGAGGATATCCGGCTGTTCGAGAAGGGGTTTCACGAGTACCTGGACGCACAGCAGCAGACGCTGCTGAAAGATATCGCTGAGAAAAAGGCGCTGGACGACGATCTGCGCGGCAAGCTGAAAGCAGCGATTGAGAGCTATAAGAAGGACTTCCTGGCTGAGCATGAGCAGGCCAAAGGCGCCGACGCCGTGGTGGAGCTGAGCGAGGACGAGAAGAAGCAGGCTGCCGAGAAGACGCCGGCCGGCTCGCAGCCGGGTGCGGCGACGACGGCGGGCGGCGGTGCCGGGCAAGCGCAGGCGAGCGAAAAGGGCGCGGAGCAGAGCCAGGGTGCCGGGGATACAAAGGCGGCTGCCGAAAAGCAGGAGGCGGCAAAGTAAGTGGCCAACGTTCTCGACTTACGGCGGCGCATTCGCAGCGTGAAGAACACGCGCCAGATCACCAAGGCCATGAAGATGGTGGCAGCGGCGAAGCTGCGGCGGGCGCAGGAGCGCATGACGCAGGCGCGGCCGTATGCGGTGGCGCTGGCCTCGGTGATCGCATCGCTGCGGCGGCGCATGGATGCGATGGACCCGACGAACACCCGGTCGCGTAGCCCGCTGCTGGAGCTGCGGGACGAGAAAAACATCCTGCTGGTGGTGGTCTCGGGCGATAAGGGGTTTGCGGGAGCGTTCTCTACGAATATTGTGCGGACCTCGACCAGGTTTATCGACGAGGCGATCGCGGGAGACCGGAACAAGCGGATCGACGTGGAAGCGGTCGGGCGCAAGGGCCGGGATTTCTTCCGCAGGCGGTATCGGACGGCGCAGTTCTCCGAGACGCGTGAGCTGAAGGGCCAGCCCGACCAGCCGGCAGTTCCGCAGAACCCGCAGGACCGGGCAGCGGGCAGGCCGGAGCGGACGCGCAAGGAAGATGTGGAATTTCTCGCGGACGAGTCTGCGGCCGGGATCGTGCTGGACAGGATGCGGTTTGAGGATGTGCGGAAGGTCAGCGAGGAGATTGTGGCGCGGTATGCGGCGGCCGAGATCGACGCGGTATATCTCTGCTACAACCAGTTCAAGTCGGTCATCGCGCAGCGCGTGGTGGTGGAGCGGGTGCTGCCGCTGACCACGACGAAAGAAGGTGACGTGCAGGAGCCGGCAGTTGCGGCCAGCGCGGAGCCGACCGAAGAGGAAAAGCAGAAGGCCGCGGAAGCGGCATTGTCGGCCGGGCTGACGCTGCGCGATGAAGAGCAGGAAGCGATTCGCGCGCAGTATGAAGATGAGTCGAAGCGGTTCGGCACCGCGGAGGTGGACTACACCTACGATCAGCCGGCCGAGGATGTGTACCGGGCGATGCTGCCGCGTTTTGTCGCGGCGATGTTGTACTACGCGATGCTGGAGTCAGTGGCGAGCGAGCATGCCGCACGCATGACGGCGATGGATGCGGCGACGACGAATGCCTCGGAGATGATCGATGCACTGACGCTCACGATGAACCGGGTACGGCAGGCGGCGATTACGAAAGAGATTATCGAGATTGTGAGCGGGGCGGCGGCGGTTTAGGTTTCTGCGGGCGGCGGCGCTGACTCGCCACGCCCCGGTGATTGGGATGATCCCGTAAGCGCTTCAGACACCGTAGTCGTTGCAAATACGATTGTTGGGAAGAGACAAAGGAAGTGTATGGCAGACACAGCAGTGCAGGACCAGATCACGGCGGAGAACCTGGAGCGCGGCAAGGATAATGTCGGGCGCGTGGTGCAGATTTCCGGCCCCGCGGTCGACGTGCAGTTTGAAGAGGCGAAGATGCCGTCGATCTTCCAGGCGTTGAAGGTGACGAGCGAGGGCTTCGACGTGCCGAACCCGGTAGATGTGGTGCTGGAGGTGCAGCAGCATATCGGGGACGGGCGGGTGCGTTGTGTCGCGATGGAAGCGACCGAAGGCATGGTGCGCGGCATGAAGGTGATCGACACGGGCGCGCCGATCATGATGCCGGTCGGCCGCGAGACCCTGGGGCGGATCATGAACGTGATCGGCCAGCCGGTGGACGAGCTGGGCCCGGTGAACGCGAAGAAGCACATGCCGATTCACCGTGCGGCGCCGCTATTTGAGGAGCAGGCGACCTCGGAGGAGATGTTCGAGACGGGCGTGAAGGTGATCGACCTGATCCAGCCGTTTTTGAAGGGCGGCAAGATCGGGCTGTTCGGCGGCGCGGGCGTGGGCAAGACGGTCATTATCCAGGAGTTGATCAACAACGTCGCGACCAAGCATGGCGGCTTCTCGGTGTTTGCCGGCGTCGGCGAGCGGACGCGCGAAGGCAACGACCTGTGGCTGGAGTTCCAGGAAGCAGGCGTGATCGACCTGAAGGACCTGAAGAAGTCAAAGGCCGCGCTGATTTACGGGCAGATGACCGAGCCGCCCGGGGCGCGTTTGCGCGTGGCGCTTTCGGCGCTGACGATCGCCGAGAACTTCCGCGATGAAGAGGGCGCGGATACGCTGTTGTTCATCGACAACATCTTCCGGTTCACGCAGGCGGGCTCTGAGGTGTCGACGCTGCTGGGGCGCATGCCTTCGGCGGTCGGCTACCAGCCGAACCTGGCGACGGAAATGGGCGAGCTGCAGGAGCGGATTACCTCGACGAAGAAGGGTTCGGTCACCTCGGTGCAGGCCGTCTACGTGCCGGCCGATGACTTTACCGATCCGGCGCCGGCGACGACGTTTGCTCACTTGGATGCGACGACTTCGCTCTCGCGGCCGCTCTCAGAGCTGGGGATCTACCCGGCGGTCGATCCGCTGGCCTCGAGCTCGCGCATCCTGAACCCGCGGATCGTGGGCCAGGAGCATTACGATGTCGCGCAGGGCGTGAAGCGGATTCTGCAGCGGTACAAGGATTTGCAGGACATTATCGCCATCCTGGGGATCGACGAGCTGAGCGAGGAAGACCGGCTGATCGTGAGCCGGGCGCGCAAGGTGCAGAAGTTCCTCTCGCAGCCGTTCCATGTGGCGGAGCAGTTTACCGGGATTCCGGGGCAGTACTGCAAGGTTGCGGATACAGTGCGGAGCTTCAAGGAAGTCATTGAAGGCAAGCACGACGATGTGCCGGAGCAGGCCTTCTATCTCAAGGGCACGATTGAAGATGTTCTGGAAGCGGCTGAAAAGCTGAAGGCGCAGAAGTAGACGATGGCCGAGACGAACACAGCGCAGTTTGAACAGAACAAGCTCAAGGTGCGGGTGGTGACCCCCGAGCACGTCCTCGTGGACACGGATGCGGCTTCCATCACTCTGCCGGGGCAGTCCGGCGTGCTGGAGGCGATGCCGGGGGCTGCGCCGCTGCTGACCGCGATCGGCGCGGGGGAGCTGGTTGTTCGCGGCGGCTCAGACGGGGCCGGGCAAGGCGCTGAACAGAAGTTCATCGTCGCGCGCGGCTTTGCCGAGGTATTGCCGGATCGGGTGACCGTCCTGGTCGAGTACGCGGAGAAGCCGGAAGCGGTGGACAAGGCTGCCGCCGAAAAGCTGCTGCAGGATGGGCAGAAGCAGGTGCAGGAAGCCGGGCAGGATCCGGTGAAGTACGACGCGGCGCGGCTGGTGGTGGTGGAGGCCGAGGCAAAGCTGGGCAAGCAGGGGCAGTAGCCCCTGTTTGCCCCAAGACTAAAATACAGGACCGCCTGCGCGGCTTGCGGCCACTTCGTGGCGTGTCTTTGATGGCCCGTGTGACCCTCCCGATGGTCGGCGTCCGACCATCGGGAAGGTCACTGAAAACGAGAACCCGCCACGAAGTGGCCGCAAGCCGCGCAGGCGGTCTTATCATCCCGCTCTTAGCGGGATTTTCCCATTCCGGCACTGCGGTACGTCCATGGCATGGAAGAAGCGAGACGGGCATCCGGGCACGGTTGTAGAGTAGGTCGGTGAGTGTCGCACTCCATACCGTGGCGGCTGCCGGAACGCATGTGGGCAACGTGCGCCGGACAAACCAGGACGCGTGGAGCTACTCGCTCGAAGCGGGCCTGTTTGTGGTGTGCGACGGAATGGGCGGCGCGGCCGGTGGGGAGGTTGCGAGCCAGGCGGCGGTAGAGGCGTTCGTGGAGCACATGAGCGTCATTGCTGAAGCGCAGCGGACCGTGAAGGCGATTACGCAGGCAGTGTGCTCGGCGAACAAGCGGGTGCATGCGCGGGCGGCGCTTGACGCAGGACTGCAGGGCATGGGCACCACGCTGGTGGGGCTGGTGGCGCGTGGGGATCATGCCGTGTCGATCGTGCATGTGGGGGATAGCCGGTGTTACCGGTGGCGTCGTGGCGGCCTGCTGCGGTGTACCGAGGACCACTCGCTGATTGCCGAGCAGATGCGGATGGGCGTGCTGACCGAGGAGCAGGCGGCCGAGTCGCCGATGCGGAACGTGATTACGCGGGCCGTGGGCACGAAGCGGTCGGTGGTGCCGGAGGTGCGGGAACTGGCGGTCGAGGCCGGGGATGTGTTTCTGCTGTGCTCGGACGGGCTGACGCGGGAGCTGCCGGATGCGGCGATCAGGGTGGTGCTGGGGCGGGCCGGGTCGCTGGAGGAGAGGGTAGCGGCGCTGCTGGATGCGGCGCTGCGGGCAGGCGGCGGGGATAACGTGACGTGCCTGCTGGTGCAGGTGGGGTGAGCTCGCGAGGCAATGAGGAGTAACCGGTTCACTAACATGACGCCATGCTGGGCTGATGTGCGGGAGTCAATCGTCCATTTTCCCTGGCAGTTCTGGGGATGGATCATCGTGCCTCCTCTACTTGCCGGCTTTTTGCTATGGGCTCCAGGGATTTCGCGCTTATGGCTGCGCAACACAATCCGTTTTGTCGGCGGCATGCTTGCAGCGTGCTACGCGGTCATGGGTTTGCCGATGCTCATCTTCGGCTCCATGCTGGCAACCGGTGATCCTGCGCCGCAGTACCAGACGTTGACCTCTCCCAAAGGTACATACGAGGCTCGGCTCATGTATCAGGGAGGCTTCCTTGGCCGGGACTTTTCAGCGGCTACGATCAAGACGAAGGATTGCTGCCGCCGACAGACTGTTTTCGAGTACGCGGGACCGAGCTATATGAAAACGATGCATATGCGTTGGCTAGACGATACTCATCTGCAAATTACTTACAGCGCGGATGCCGATCGATACCAGACCTGCAGGGAGCACTTGGGAGCTCTCCTGATTGAGTGCGTGCGAGTGTCGTGGCCGGCGCACTGAGGTTAGTGGAACAACGAGCCTGCACGATTGCGAACGGGTGCAAGTGTTCTTTATGGCTGGTAAATGTTTATCCTGACGAGTGCCGGGCTCACCAGATGTCATGCATCGTTTCGATGGATCGTAGATCAACCGATTACACTGGAACGTGATGGCGACGATTGCGGAGAGTGCGGGGCTGGTCCAGATCGATGTTTCGCCGAGGAAGCCGGCGGCGAAGCCGGAGTGGCTGAAGGCGCGGGCGCCGGTCGGCGATAATTTTCACGAGCTCAAAAAGCTTGCGCGTTCGCTCAACCTGCATACCGTCTGCGAGTCGGCGCACTGCCCGAACATCGGCGAGTGCTGGAACCACCGGACCGCGACCTTCATGATGCTGGGCAATCTCTGTACGCGGCGCTGCGGATTTTGCGCGGTTCCCAAGGGCCGGCCGGAGCCAATCGACCTGGACGAGCCGCGGCGCGTAGCCGAGGCGGTCGCGCAGCTGGGGCTGAAGTTTGCCGTGATTACCAGCGTGAACCGCGATGACGATGTGCTGGGCGGCGCGCGCATGTTTGCCGAGGTAATCCGGCTGATTCGCGAGCAGGCGCCGGGCTGCCAGGTGGAAGTGTTGATCCCGGACTTTCAGGGCAACGAGGCTGCGATCCGGACGGTTGTGGAGGCGCGGCCGGAGATCCTGAACCACAACACCGAGTCGGTGCCGCGGCTGTACCGCGCGGTTCGCTCGGGCGCGCGGTATGAGCGGACGCTGCGGCTGCTCGCGTTCGCGAAGGAGTTGGCGCCGGAGATGGTGACGAAGTCCGGCGTGATGGTGGGTCTCGGCGAGGAGATGCACGAACTGCTGGCGGTGTACCGCGACCTGGCGGCGGTGGGGACAAATGTGCTGACGATCGGGCAGTACCTGCGGCCTTCGCGGGACCACCTGCCGATGACGCGGTATTACACGCCGGAAGAGTTCGCGTACATGAAGGAAGAGGCGCTCGGGATGGGCTTTCGGCATGTGGAGAGCGGACCGCTGGTGCGCTCGAGCTATCACGCGCATGAGCAGGCGGGCGCGGCTGCGGTGGCTGGCTGATCCTTGTGGGTGTTTTGAGTTCGCTCGTGAAGGGGCAGTAAACACAAGGCGGCTTGTCGGGAACTAAGCGAGGATGTCTCCAGCAGGTCCAGGTAGTTCGGTAATACCAAGCCCTACAATGACGATCATGGCAGCGCACGTAGCCCAAGTCTCGCAAACCACTATTTCGTCTTTGAGTATCCTGCTTGGCCATCAAGTCCACCGCGTGTATGCACCGTGCCTTGATGTCTCGGGAGCTCATTTCGCCTCACCTAGCTACTCAATCGTTGTCTCAGATTGTGTCGCCGATGCTTGGACACACCGCTTCCTGAATTTCAATGCAGTGTGGTCTGAAACTCCTCGCTTCCTGAATGATTACTGGGAGCTGCAAGTATCTGATGACCAAGCTCCCGAAGGGATCAGTGTCAGTGCAGAGAACGCCATGTTATCGCCATGTTCAATCTCCTTCTATGAGAATGGTTCTTCGGCAGTCACGAGCATCCAGATTTACACACTCTCGGTTCCTGATTTGGAGGACACTGGCGAGAGCGTTGTCTATGACAAAGTGATTCAATTCAAGAGGGATAACGGCAGCTCATTCTGCATCTTTTGTCAGCTTGATGGACCAGGGATTGCTACGGATGTGCGTCTCTCTGAAGATCCTGACCTGATTCAATCACTATTGAAAAGCTGCGCTTTGCGGCTCACCTTGACCTAGCCGATAGTATAACTTCATGTGAAATACATCTTTCTTCAGCAATCCCGGCATTCTGCCAGAAATCTTCCTTCACACCCCGCTGTCGGTGCCGTGCGAGATCAGCAGCAGGCGCGGCAGGGTGGCGTGGCGCAGCAGGTGCTCGACGGTGCTGCCGAGCGCGAGGCCGCCGTCGCTGCTGCGGCTGACCGAGCCTAGCACCAGCATGTCGTAGCTGCCGGTTTCGAGCTCTTCCAGGATGGTGTAGGCCGGGTCGGCCCCGAGCCGGACCATGCTGGACTGGCTGACCTTGAGGCGGGCGATGCGGAACTCCGCTTCGCGCACGACGGTGTAGCCGGCCTGGAGCAGGTCCTGGTGCTCACTCTCTTTCCAGAACATCATGTCGAGCCGGGCGTGCGCCACGTTGAACAGCACGACCTCTGACCGGCTGGCGCGGGCGATGTAGGCTGCCAGGTCGGCCGCGGCGAGCGAGTGCTCGAGCCCGTTGACCGGCACGAGAATGCGCGTGGGCGCAGGCAGGGTGGCAGCGGGCGTGACGGCGAGGAGGATGTCGCAGGCCGCGTCCTTGAGCAGCCGGTCGTGCTGGGGGCCGAAGCTGAGGCTGGAGCTTTCGACAAGGGCGGAGTCGGCGCCCATGAAGATGATCTGCTGGGAACGGGAGGCGTCGAGCACGGAGGCGGCGGTGTCTTCGCCGAGCAGGGCGTGGCGGAGCTCGACATGCTCGTGCTCGCCGGCGCGGGCGAGCCGGTGCGAGGCCTCGACGAGCTCGCTGGTGGTGTTTTCGCGGGTGAGGGAAGTCTCGGGGACGGTGCTGAGCTCGGTGATGTCGAAGATTTCGAGCTGCTGGTTCTTGGCGGCGGCGACCAGCTCGACGAGGCTGGCGGCGAGCTCGGGGCGGAGGCCGGCAACCATGGGCACCAGCACGCGTTCCATGTCGGCGAAGTAGGCGCGGCGGCGGGCTTCTTCGTGGTTCAGCCGTTCGACCTCGACGCGACCCGGCTGGGCGCGCGCGGCAAGCGCCGCAAGGATGCGCGGGGTGATGACCACGGTGAGGATCGCGACGACGGCGTACATGGTGTAGAGGTGCGGGGAGAGCAGGCCGAGCTCCGTGCCCAGGATGGCCACCACAACGTCAGACCCGCCCTTGAGATTGAGCCCGACGCCGACGGCGAGCGCTTCCCACAGCGGCAGCCTGCCGAGCCTCGCGCCCGCAAAGCCGAGGAGGATTTTGACCAGGCCGACGGCGAACATGAGCAGCAGGATGCCTTTGACGGAGCGCATGCCGTGGAGCTCAAACAGGTTGATCCGCATGCCGGCAAGGCCGAAGAAGATGGGCGCGAAAAAGGAAACGGTGAGCGCCTGGATGCGCTCCTTAAGCGCGAGGGTGGCGCGGGGAGCGCGGCTGAGCAGCACACCGAAGACAAACGCGCCCAGCAGCGGGTGCAGCCCGATGGCTGCGGTGAGGCTGGCCGAGACGCTGACCAGAAGCAGGATGAGCGAGAGCTCGCCGTTGACGATGGCGGTGGAGTCGGCCACACGGCGCATGGCCCAGAAGGTGAACCGCCGGCCGGCGGTAAGCATGATGGCGAAGAAACCTGCGGCCAGCAATGCCGACCGGGCGCCGGCCAGCCATGGGTTGCGGCCGCCGTGGAGCGAGGAGAGCACAGCGATGAGCGGCCAGACGAGCACTTCACTGGCGATACCGGCGGCGAGCATGACCTGCGCGTAGTCGCGCCGCAGCGCATCGCGTTCAATGAGCAGCTTGGCCACGACGCTGACCGCGGTAACGGAGTAGGCGACGCCGAGGAAGAAGCTGTTCGCCGCATCCTGATGGAGCAGCCTGACCGTGACCCAGGTTACGACGACCAGCGAGCTGCCGATGGCTCCGGCTGCGGCGAGCAGGCCGGGAACGACCTTCTGCCGCAGGATGAGCAGGTCTGCCTCAAGCCCGGCGATGAGCAGCAGGAGGATGGCCCCGATCCAGGACAAGAGCGACATGCCCTGCGCGATGACGACGTTGCCGAAGAGCGCGTGAAAAGTTTGCGGGAACAGGCCGCCCAATACGGACGGGCCGATGACGAAGCCGCCGAGCAGCTCTCCGAGGACCTCCGGCTGGCCGAAGCGCCGTGCCAGCTCGGCAATGCCGCGGGTGGAGAGCAGCAGCACGGCGAGCGCGAGCAGCGAGAGCAGGATGTCGTTTTCGCTGAGCGTGTGCATGGGCGTGTGTACCACGATACAGAGGAGCGGCAAACGGCGCAGGCTGGGAAGCTGGTTGCGACAAGACTGCGTCTTCTCGTCTGCCGCTTACATCCAAACAGCAGAGTGGGGCACATAGGAGCGAACATGCCGAAGACAGTATTGCTGCGGGCGATTGGCGGACCGGAGAATCTAGAGTTTGAAGAAGTTGCGACACGCGCACCGGAGCAGGGCGAAGCGAAGCTGCGGGTCGAAGCCGTCGGGCTGAACCGGGCCGAGCTGATGTATATGGGCGGCTACTACTTCGAGCAGCCGGCGTTGCCCTCGCGTATCGGGTACGAGGCAGCGGGCGTGGTGGAGGCGGTTGGACCTGGCGTGGACGCGAGCTGGGTGGGCAAACGCGTCGCAACGGTGCCGGGTTACTCGATGAACAGGAACGGCGTGCTGGGCGAGGAAGCGATTGTGCCGGCAAGCGCACTGGCGGAGTACCCGGCAAAGCTGTCGGCGGCTGAGGGCGCGGCGGTCTGGATGCAGTATGTGACGGCGTATGCGGCACTGGTGCTCGACGGCGGCGTGCGCAAGGGCGATGCGGTGCTGATCACGGCAGCCTCAAGCAGCGTGGGCCTGGCCGCAATCCAGATTGTGAAAGCCGAAGGCGGGCTGGCCATCGCGACGACGCGGCGCGGAAACAAGCGGGATGCGTTGCTGGCCGAGGGCGCGGACCACGTGATTGCGACCGAGGAAGAAGACCTGGTGGAGCGCGTGGAGCAGATCACCGGCGGCAAACTGGTGCGGACCGTATTTGATCCGGTCGCCGGATCGTTCCTTGAGAAGCTGGCGAAGGTGACGGCGCGGGAAGGCACGATCTTCGAGTACGGCGCGCTCTCGATGGAACCGACGCCGTTCCCGCTGATGGATGCGATCGGGAAGGCGATCGGGGTGCGCGGGTCTTCGCTGTCGCAGGTGTCGCGCGACCCGGAGAAGCTGGCGAAGGCGAAGCGGTATGTCGTGGAGCGCCTGGAGGACGGGCGCTTCAAACCGAAAATCGCGAAGAGCTTTCCGCTGGCCCAGGCGCGCGAGGCCTACCAGTATCTCGCGTCGAACCAGCAGATCGGCAAGGTCGTCATCACGGTTCCCTGAGGATGCGAGATGAACCCGCCAAACTGCCGAGCGACTGCACTGCGGCCGGCGGGTACAATTGTCGGTGTTGGAACCCGTTCCGCACACGATTTTCAGTAAGGACAGGATGCACACATGCCGCCATCTGCCATGGCCACGATTCCGGCCCTCAAGGATCACTATCATCAGATCAAGGCTCGGCTCGAGAAGTCAGTGAACGATTTTCAGCATAGTCTGCAGGGGATTCGCACGGGGCGCGCGAGTGTGCAGATGCTTGACTCTGTGCGCGTGGATAACTACGGCACGCCTTCGCCTTTGAGCGCGGTGGCGCAGCTGACCACCCCGGATGCCAACTCGATCGTGATTCAGCCCTGGAATACCGGAATGATCGGGGAAATTGAAAAAGCGATCCGGACCTCAGATTATGGGTTCAATCCGCAGAATGACGGCAAGGTTGTCCGGGTGCCGGTGCCGCCGATGACAGAGGAGCGGCGGCGCGATGTGGTGAAGCAGCTGAGCCGGGTGCTCGAAGAGCACAAGACGGCCGCGCGCAATATCCGTCGCGACGGCAATGAGCAGATCAAGGCAGCGAGCAAGGAGAAGAAAATCTCTGCCGATGAAGAGAAGCGCTCGCTCGACGAAGTGCAGAAGATGACGGATGAAGAGATCAAGCGGCTGGATGAGCTGAGTAAGAAAAAAGAAGCCGAGATTATGCAGATCTGAAGGATGCGATCATGGCGACGCGAAGGGCCACCGATTCCGGTGGCCCTTGTTGTTTCGGGGGAATGTTGGTCAGGCTGACCCGGGGAGCAAAGATCTGGCTGCCGCCGGCTCCTAGCTGTATAGTCCCGGCATTTGATGGTGCATATACTTTTCTGAGCTTGAGAAGGAGGCACTATGGGCCAGGTTCTACACCGAAGCGCCACAACGACAGAGGCGGTCCGTCGAGCGATACAGCATAGTCAAGGGAGCGCTAAGAGCGCTTTCATGACGCTACAGCATCAACCCGAAGACGGTCGCCAAGTGGAGGAAGCGCGACTCTATGGAGGATCGCCGCACCGGCCCAGCCGTTCCCAGATCGACGGTTCTGTCGGTCGAACAAGAAGCCATAATCGTGGCATTTCGCAGGCCTACGCTTTTGCCGTTCCCATAATCATCCTGGACTGCCTCTATGCTCTTCAGGCCAACGATCCCTCAGTTCACCCGCTCTTCGCTTCACCGGTGCCTGGAGCGTCACGGCATCAGCCGCCTGCCGGAGGTCGAGGGTGACCAATCTCGCCGGAGGAAATTCGACACGTATCCGATCGGCTTCTTCCACATCGACCTGGCTGAAGTGAGGACCGCCGAAGGCAAGCTCTATCTGTTCGTCGCTATTGACCGCACATCGAAGTTCGCTGTGGTCGAACTCATGGAAAAAGCAGATATGCGGGCCGCTGCCGCCTTCCTCGAAGCGCTCGTTGAAACTGTTCCGTACCGCATCACAAGGTGCTCACCGATAACGGCATCCAGTTCGCGGACCTGTCGAAGAACCGTCAGGGCCCAACCGCACACTTCCGCGGCCATCCCTTCGACCGGCTCTGTCTCCTGCTCGAGATCGAACACCGGTTGACGACGCCCAACCATCCCTGGACCAACGGCCAAGTCGAACGCATGAACCGGAGTATCAAGGACGCCACCGTCAAGCGATACTTCTACGACACCCATAATCAACTCAAAGCGCACTTGACCGACTTCCTCAGAACCTACAATTTCGCCCGAAGACTCAAGACCCTCAGGGCCTTAGTCCTTATGAATACCTCTGCAAACTCTGGACCCAAACCCCGGACAGATTTACTCTCAACCCAATCCATCAAATGCCGGGACTATATAGCTAGGGATCACTCGGCAGCAGTTTTACCGGGATCGTCATTGCGGTGAGTATTGGTAGCAGCTGCTCTTCGATGCTCTCAACCCGCTGTGGCTTACGCTCGATACCCAACGCGTCGAATCCATGTCTGGATCGTAGAGCTTCCGAGCGCGGCAGCAGGAAGCGCTCCGAGTCGCCTTCCACGAGGATCACGCCCTTCGAAAAGAAGAGCTCTCCGCGGGTTACATCGATATAGCGCTCAAGATAGCGCTCAAGGTCCTCACACTCGGCCTTATCGAGCTTAGCGCCCCGCTAGGGCGGCCGATGGTGTGGCCTTCCTCGGAAACGGCGCGCAACAGCACGATATTGGACAAAGGCGCAACAATTGCCACATTCGGTGAGTGCGTCGTCAGCAGAATGCTTCTTACCTCGGGTCGTTTTCATTCTCTTCACGGGTACGAAGGTAGTTGCGATAATCAGCCGCTTCAGATGAGGATGCAAGTGCGCTTCCGGTTCCATAACCGCTCTGGATGAACGGCTCTGGCCTCGTCATCAAATTCCAGGATCAGGAACTTGCAGGCTTGCCGGATACGAGCGCAGCTCGGACGCGTGTCAATACTCTTCGTTCGTAAGCATCCGCGTCGCTCCTCAGCATGAATGGAGCGGCCTTGTCCGCCTCGTCTTTGGCCAGCGCGGTCTGCCCGCGCAGCAAGGCAAGCCGAGCCTCCTCGACGTCGCAAGCGCCTTCAAATCCAGCGTCGCCCGCGGTCTGCTGCACCAGTGGGATGTTGAGCTCTTGCAGGAGGACGCCAGCCTGATCAAGAGCATGCATGGGGGCAGCCCTTCCCAATCCCTCCTGCTGCGCAATGAGGCACTCGGCCAGTGTGAATCTAGACACGTTGACAAACACTGGCAGAGCCGTTGCGCCTCCGCTGCTTTCTTTGATGACCTGCTGCGCATGCTTCATACCGGAGCTGAAGCGACCGCTGCGACACTCGGCGAGGGCTACATCTGTCAAGGTGTCTTCCTGCAGGTATCTGGCTGAGGGGATGGTCTTCGCAACTTCATTCAGGGCCAGTTCATCGCGGATTGCATCGTCATAGTCCTCGAGAGCGCCTTCTGCCTGTGCCGTGTTGGTCAGAATAGCCATGATGAGCTGATTCTGTGGTCCCAGCCTTTCCCTAACTTGCCTGTAGTTTGAATTACCTACGGCGATCGCCTCTTTGAACTTGCCTTCGAGGACCAAAGCTTCTTCAAGGAAAAGTCTGGGTATCGCGAGCGCCAGGCTTTGAGTCCCGGCAGATTCTAGTTCAGCGATCGCGTCACGCTCCGCCTGTTCCGCGTGCGCTCCATCATTCATGGGCAGGTAGACGGAACCTATACGAATCTCAAGTGCCGAGAGAAGCCTGGGATTAAAGCCGGCGGTGGCTTTCGCTCTCTGGATCGCCGTGCGTAAAAGGGGAAGCGCACCTGCAGGGTGGCTGCTATAGATAAGATTGCCGCTCTGAGCCATTGCGTACCAAGTCTGAAGCTCAGGTGAAACATCCGGCACCTGCGCGATCAACTTCTGCTGTGTAACAAGATTCGCCTTGGCTTGTACGATGATGCTGGGGATGCTGGTCCGCATCTCGGCGTTATCCCGTCGCAGGGCGGCAATGATGCCATTCTGCGACAAAGGTCCTTCAGCCTGCCGAAAGCGCTCGCTGGCGTTAGCAAATTCCTTTGCCGCCTGCATGTACTCGGTACGCGCGTCGAGAGCCGCCGCCACAGCCATATGCAATTGCCCGGCAATCTCTGGCGCATCTCGGAAGCGGGTGTCTATCGATGGCAGCACGCGGTCGATGGCTTCGACCAGGGTCTCGCGCTCTACCTGCCCGGATTGTGCCGGTCCAGCGAGGGGGTTTGTTTGTCCCAGAAGATCGTTGGCGAGAAAACCATTCATCGCGGTCAAGGTCGCATTACGCTTCTCCACCAGATCGCGTGCGTGGGCAGCCCGCTGCGCGAACCAGAGGCTGGCTCCCAGACCCAGACAGAGCGCCACCATGGCAAGGATGACCCACGGTCTGCGCAGACGCGCTTCGGCCAGCGCCTGCTGCGCATGATGGGAGGCGGCCAGCGCCCGCTCAAGCTCCTGCTTTTCCGCTCTTCGGCTAGCGAGCGAGCGTAAGCGCTTGACCAGCTCCGCGGCACTCGAGATGCGGGCATCGGGGTCGATGTTTGCAGCCTTGGCTATATCCTCCCGGAGGATCGGATCATCAATACGGCGCTCCCATCCGGGGGAAGGGGGTTCGAGGAAGTCGCCGCAGGCGATCTGATAGAGCATGACGCCGAGCGCATATACATCGGTGAGTACACTGGGCGTGGCTCCGGTCAGGGTCTCGGGTGCGCAGTACATGGCGGAGCCAACAGGAGTATTGCCGTTTGCCGCGTAGGCTGTATCGCTCGGGAAGCCGAGCTGCGTGATCTCCATCTGTCGCAGCCGCTCCGGCCCAGTCAGCGAGGCTACGCCGAAGTCGGCTACTTTCAACCGCCAGGCGCTCGCCGGCAGCGTTTTATTGGCGTCCAGGTCGACGGCAGTGGCAGAATCCTGCGAGGAATCTGCCACAAGAACATTGGTAGGTTTCAGGTCGTTGTGCAGAATGCCAAGCAGGTGAGAGGCTGCGACCGACTCGGCCAGCTCAGCCGCCAGAGCCACGCGGCCGTCCAGGGGCAGGCGCTGAAAATGTTCCGTCTGAGACCACTCGAGCAGGTTGAGGCCGCCATACTCGCTCTCTATAAAGAACGGTGATTCTTCAAGCTCCCAATCAATGACCCTCACAAAACCCCGGGTGTCCGTTAAGGACTTCTGGAGCAGTCGCGACAAGGTCACTTCACGCTGCAACGTTCGCAGCCGTACGCCATCGACTGCGAACTTGAAGACGCGCACTTCCCGCGTTTTGACATGCTCGCCCAGCCACACCGTATCTGGTCGCCCGTTCGCCAAGGGACGCACCGCTTTCCAATGGGGTCGCAACGGGATAGCGTCCCCTGGCAAAAGCTTGAAAGGCGCAGGCGCGGGTTCGTCTGCCATTATCTCCGTGACTGGCACTGCCATGCGGTAGCCAATGCCCGAGACGCTGAGAATAAGATCTTCCCGCTCGCCTCCAAAGGCCTGGCGCAGCTTGCGAACCGCCGTAGTCAGGGATTGATCGCTGGCCCCGTTCGGTGCGTTGCTCCATACGGCGCCGATAAGTTCATCTTTCGTGAGGGCAGTGGTCGGATGCTCGAGCAGCTGCACGAGCACGTCAGCAGGCTTGGCCTCTATCTTGACCGGCTCCCCATGAACCAGGAGCTGCCGTCGAATCTCCACAAACTCGCACCAGCCGAACTGCCAGCGGCGCCCTTCTCTCCGGCCCTGCGCGTGCCCATTTTCGACAGACATAGCGTCCTTCGCTTTTCTTCAGAATCGGTGAACCGCCGTCAAGACCCCACCCGTGTATAGGAGCCATCCTCTGCATGCCGTCGCTGGAGCAGAAACATTCTGCCACAGCGCGCCGGCCAGATAAAGGGGGCAGTCAGAATGAGCGACCCATGCCCCCGGCTAAGCGATGAGGAGGAAAGGCAATGAGGAAGCGCGGCAGAGTGCTCAGGGATACGAATGCTGGGCCGGGTTTGTTGACAGCAGAAGGCAAGCAGTACTCCTTCGTGCTCGAAGGCATGTGGCGCTCCGAGGTGCCGCCTCGCCTCGGCATGCTTGTCGACGTGCATTTCGATAGTGAGGGCGCGCCGGCCACGGTATATGCCGTCTCGGACGGGCAAGTCGAACGGGAAGTCGGGCGGGAACAGGCTCAGGCGACCGTGCCTCCCGACAAACTCTGCCGCCCAGAGAGTAGCGTCGCTGGCTTTGGTGTCCCTGCTCTGCTTGCGCAACTGCTCCTTCTCTTGAGCTTCTTCTTTCTTCCCAGCCTGCTGATTGGCAAGGCCGTCGGCACGCGAGCAATCAGCGGGTGGGAGGCTGTCAGTCTGCACGTGGCTACGCCAGGCACCAGGGACCCGGGTGTTCTTGGTCTGCTCGCAATCCCATGCCTGCTCGCGCCGCTCGTTGTGCCCCTTCTGAAATTCAGCTGGTCCCGTTGGCTGTACGCAGCTCCGCTTGGGTTTGCGGTCCTCGCCAGTGTCACCCTCTACATGCGTTTTGAGCGAGACAGTCCGCTCGCCGGCCAAAACGTGCAGGGGCTCTTGGGCGGGGCTACCACGAATCAACTCGGCAACCAGGGCGTGGGGATTGTCTCCGTCAACGTGGGTGCCTACCTGTTACTTATCTGCGCTCTTTACTTTGCCAAGCGCATCGCCAGATCACGCAACTGACCCTTGTCCGAGCTCTTGTACGGAGCCGACAGTCGCGATCGAGGACCTGACCAAACCGGCAGCAACGAAGGGATAAACCTACATTGCTGTCACAATCTTGAAAGGAAACAAGTATGCTTCGTTTCGCAGGCGCAGTGCTAACAATCGTCGGAGCAGTCATTGTTCTAACTCACCTTCGCTATGGTATCTACTCGCTCTTCTCGGTCGGAACGCTGGTTGGTTTGGTGATCTTCTATGTCGGTCTCCAACTGGCGCGAGGGAAGAGCCTTAGCGATATCCCCTTTGGGCTTCCTTCGGCTAAGAACCAGAACTACCCTCCCGGCTTCCAGGCCACTTACGCCCACAAAAACATAGCGATTGACAACACGGCGGGCACGGTGTGGCTCAGGGATCGTGGAACGGCTGTGATCAAAAAGGCAGACGTCATCGGAGTGCAGGCCCAGAGTGACTCCAGCAATCACCAGACCAACATCGGTCCTCGCACCGTCCATCTCCACTGCCGTTTAATCGTGCGTACACGAGATATTGGCAAGCCCGTATGGACGATTCCGTTTAATGCGCACTTTAGCCGCAGCGTTAGCGGCGGCAAAGCTAACTATGAGGAAGCACAGGCCTGGGAAGGCCGCATGCTCGCCTTCCTAGCCGCTCCCTAGACCACGACAACCCCGTCTGGCGTCGCATTTTGCCCCTAATGACAGCAATGTTGGGTTCTACCCCTCGAACGAGCACCGTGACACAGGCTCAATGACGCATAGCTTTGAACTAATGAGCTTCGCTTTTTACTTGTTTGCACTTTAATTAACAAAGGAGATTCCATGGGCAGCGTTACAGCAACTCTCGCTCTTATGACAGGCCTGCGAAGGAGAAATCTTTTCGCCACAATATCCAGGGTAGCCAGTTTCGTTCTCAGTCGTGGCTCTCGCAGAGCCGCTTGGTTCAGTGGGTCCCATGCTGGCGTTTCTGCTCGAGAAGGAATGACCGCGAGGAACCGAACGCTTCTCTTCCGCCTGACTACCTCGCAGATCGCAGCAACCTTGCTCTGCCTGGGCGCACTGCTCGTCCCTCGCATGAGCTTCTCGCAGGAGGGTCCACTCGCGGCGCTCCAGAAGAAATACCCGATTACGCAGACCACGCTTGATCGTGATCAGATCGCCGATCCGGGAATCGTGATGGAAGTGGAAGCGCACGGTATCAATGCTCAACCCTGGGGCGGCCTGCTGACATTTGACAACCCGATAGTAGACGGCAAAGTGCAGCAGCGTTCTTCCGCCATCAGCGGGCTGCGCATGCTGGGAGCCGGCATGAAGAATCTGCACATTCTCGAGCCTGGCGAAAAGGTGTATGTCACCAAGATCGAAGTTAAGGGAGACACCCTGCGCATGGTGATTCTTACCTGCGACAAGATCGACGTGGCTGGAGAAGATGGGCAGCGACGCTACTCGGCCGGCCTGTCCTTCCGCTTCCCAAAGGATGCGATGGCGCAGTCTTCGCCAGATGAGCTGGAACACACGATTGAGCAGGTGATTGCTCCTTCGAAAGACGATGGCCAGGAATCGGGAAATCAGCAGAGTGCCGCCTCTGCAGCACCGGCACCCGCACCACCCCCACCAGCTGCGCCGACGGCCACCATCGCCATCGGGCAAACAACCGAGCAGGTGATTGCAGCCATGGGATTGCCTCTCCAGGTTATCGATCTCGGCTCCAAAAAAACCTATAAGTACAAAGATCTCAAAATACTTTTCGTAAACAACAAGGTCACCGATGTTCAGTAAGTCCACTTAGCAAACAGGGAGCGGATCATGAAGAATTCAGTATTCACAGTGCGGACGAGAAAAGTCGCTGTTGCTTTATTCCTCGCAGGATTGGTGAGCATGTCACCTATGCTGTACGCGCAGAAGAAGTCGGCTCCAGCGCCAAAGCCGGCCGCGCCGCAGAAAGCAGCAGCACCGGCCAGGCCAGCTGGCACAGCAGCCGTCAGCCGGACGGGCAGCACCACTGCGAGTCGGCCCGGTGCCGGAAACAAGCCGACAACCACTGCAGCGACCCGCGGCAGCACAGCAAGCACTCGCCCCGGAGGCGGCTCGGTGACGCGGACAGGAGGCGGAGGCGAGCTCACCAAGAATGCCAGCGGTCGGCCCGAGAGCTTCAAGGCGGCTAATGGCAGTACTGCTAAATTCGATTCAGCCGGGCACGTCAAGGAAGTTCATGCCGGGAACACGACCATCACCCATGGACCGGCAGGTGCAAAGCAGATTGTTGCTGAAGGCCCAAACCATACCAGATATGTCAGCAATGGCCGCGGCCAGGGCTATGTTCAGAAATCCTACATGTATAACGGTCACGCTTACCAGAATCGTACTTACTACCGCAACGGCGTTGTTCGAACTGAGATATATCGCTCGTACTACTATCATGGTGTTTATCTGAACGGGTATTACCCAGCGGTCTACTATGCTCCAGCGTTTTATGGGTGGGCGTATAACCCATGGGTTCAGCCCGTCTATTACAGCTGGGGCTGGAACGCTGCACCTTGGTACGGCTACTACGGTCCTTACTTCGCGCCTGCGCCGGTGTATGTTACGGCTTCACTCTGGCTGACGGATTATCTTATAGCACAAAGTCTCCAGTCAGCCTATGCCGCGGGTGTGCAGGATGGCGCCAGCGGCGCGGTTGGCGACGCTCGTTCGACTAACATTCGCAACAACGGTCCGCATCTTGTCATGGCATCCTACTCGCCATCGAGACCAGGTTATGAGCCCTCAGCGGCTCCTGGCGCAGGGGTAGCCATGACGCCGGAAATCAAGCAGGCTATCGCTAACGAGGTCTCGCTCACACTGGACGAGGAGAAGGCGCAAGCCGCGCAACCTGGAGCCGCAGACGGCGCAGCCCATGGATTAGATACGCTGCTCGCGGATGGCAAGCCACACGTGTTTGTAGCCTCTGATCCAATCAGCGTGCAGTCTGCTGCTGGGCAGGAGTGCGCCCTTACTGCCGGTGACGTTCTGCAGATGAACAGCGCTCCAGTTGGCACCGCCGACTCTGGCCAGTTGCAGGTGCTGGCCGCCAAGACGGGGGGGTGCCAGAAGGACTCGACCGTCACCGTCTCACTTGAGAACCTTCAGGAGATGCACAATAGCCTCATGGCCAACGTGGATGCAGGCTTAGGCGACCTGCAGAAGAAAGCTGGTCAGAGTGGAATCCCTGCTGCTCCTGCAGGCTCGCAGGCCACCACAACAATGCCTTACGCTGCAGCCGCCCCGCCTGCAGATCCTAACGCCGCAGCGGAACTTGCCAGGGTCGCGCAGGAGGGCGACCAGGCTGATCAACAGGTCATCAACGAAGCATCCGCTGCAACGGCCGCTGGGCCTGCTGCTGCAGCATCGGGCCAATCTGCTGCCGCGAGTGACTCCACCCCTGCTGCGCCCGTCAGCATAGGTCCTGTCACTCTTGCCTTGGGGCAAACGACGGCACAGGTGATCGCCGCAAAAGGTAGGCCAAAGCAGATCGTCAATCTCGGCGCCAAGCAGATCTACGTGTATGCCGATGTGAAGGTCTATTTCACCTCCGGGAAGGTAGTCAACGTAGAGTAGCGAACTGCCGGCCGGTGTCTCCCGGCCGGCCTTCTGGCCGTGGTGCAGACACTGCACCACCCCGGCTATCGTCTGCCCAGCCGTCCAGGCGGCCGGGACGCTTGAAAGCACGCGGCTGCTGCTGAACTCGAACCTTGCGAACTCAAGCGGGGTGATGGGCCACTACCTGGTGGACCAGATATACGGGGCGGGCATCGTGTGTTCTGTTCCCGAGGCGCGGAACGGGCGGTCGACGGCTGCGCTGATGGAGGGAGGAGCGCTGATTCCGCGCTTCCGCAACCTGGATACGCCGGCGAAGGGCTTTCTTCGGGGCTATGCGCTGAACGTGTACAGCAGCACGCACCCGATGGATCCGCGTAACTTCGCGACCTATGGGGTTGACCTGCAGCAGAAGCTTGAAAGCTATCATGGCAGCGGGGTCTCGGCGGGGATTATGGGCGAGGTGCTGTCGAGATATGAGAACCAGGTAAGTATCGACAGGAATGTTGTGGATGCATGGGGCATTCCGGTGTTGCACATTGATACGAAGTACACGGACAACGAGTTCAACATGGCGCGGGATGCGGTGGATACGAGCATCGCGCTGGCCGAGTCTGCGGGATTCGAGGTGCTGTCGAAGAACTACGAGCCGAACCCGCCGGGCTACAGTATCCATGAGCTGGGAACCTGCCGCATGGGGAATGATCCGAAGACCAGTGTGCTGAATAAGTGGGGCCAGAGTCATGACATCGATAACCTGGTGGTGGTCGACGGCAGCAGCTTCGTGAGCTCGGGCTGGCAGAACCCGACGATGACGATCTCGGCGCTCGCGATGCGCGCGGCAGAGCACCTGGCGGAGGAGATGCGGCAGGGTGCTGTTTAGAGTATTTTTTACTTCTGGTGTTAAAAGATCGTTTGTAGTTTACACTCCCGCAATTTGACCGGGACAGGGCCAAGAAGGGATTTCAACTTATCGCGATCCATGATTGTTATCAGTTCAGGCTAGAGAGGATTGCGGTTTCGCGATCACCCGTTTGACTTCGCTTTTCCGAAGAGATAGCCCAGGAGCAGGGTGAGGATAGGAAGAACAGTTTTGGTGACGAGCAGATCGAAGACAGATGCTAACTCATCCCGCAGTTCGTCCCCAATCTGCCGGTGCGCGAGCAGCGACTCGCGGATCTGGTCGGACGTAAGCCCAATTGTGCCGGGAAGGGCGGCCAGTTTCCATAAGTAGTAGGCAAGGAGAACGAGACAGACCACCAGAACCCAGCCACCGGTGCAGGCGAGAAAAACAACGCCCCATCTCTCTAAATAGGACGGAGGAATATCAAAGGCGTTTCCTACTGCTTCCTCTGAAATTACGTCGCGCTCCATCAGGGGACAATCACGTCCTTCTGAACTTTTCCCGCGGCGTCGGTAATCGAGACACGCTTTTCCGACGTGTGATTGGGCACTTCGCTCTTCAAGTAGTTGTACGTTGCGACAGCCTTGCGTATGACCTCGGCCTTGCTCCCACCGTTGGCCAGATTGCTGAGGGTTTTGCTGAACTGGTCGTCAATGTCGATTGTGAACCGCTGCATGGCATGATCTCCACTGCAATTTTACTGCAAAGATGCGGCATTTAGAAGCATTGTGCAGGCAGCGGTGTTGTCACGGGATCGATGCCAGGGCGGCGCGCGGGATTTTTGTTTGCTCGCCGGTGGCGAAGGTTTTTACGGTGAGCAGGCCGGTGGCTACTTCGTCTTCGCCGAGGAGGAGGATTTTGTTTGCGAGCTTGTCGGCGAGCTCGAAGGATTTTTTGACGCGGGAGCTGCCGTCGCCGAGCTCGACGCGGAGGCCCTGGGCGCGGAGCTCCTGCGCGAGCCTGAGGGCGGC
>CAXTMY010000025.1:39745-43533 GCA_964245565.1 uncultured Acidobacteriaceae bacterium
GTTCTGGGCTTCGCCGATGGGGGCGATGAAGAGGTCGGCTTTTTGCGGGACGGAGGCGTGGCCGGGTTGCGACTGGAGGGTGAGGACGAGGCGGTCGGCGCCGATGGCGAAGCCGATGCCGGGGGCGCGCGGGCCGCCGAGCATCTCGGAGAGGCCGTCGTAGCGGCCGCCGCCGAGCAGGGCGTTCTGGGTGCCGAGGCCGGCGTCGTGGGTGAACTCGAAGGTGGTGCGGGTGTAGTAGTCGAGGCCGCGCACCAGGCGGGGGTTGACGTGGTAGGGGACGGCGCAGGCGTCGAGCGCGGCGCGGACCTGGGCGAAGTGGGCGGTGGAGGCGTCGTCGAGGAAGTCGGCGATTTTGGGCAGGGCGTCGATTCTGGGCTGGTCCTCGGGAACCTTGCAGTCGAGGACGCGGAGGGGGTTGGTGTCGGCGCGGCGGCGGCAGTCGTCGCACAGAGAAGGCGCGACGGACTGGAGCGCGGCGCGCAGGGCGGCGACGTAGCGGGGGCGGTCGGCGGAGGAGCCGACGGAGTTGATGGCGAGCCGCCATCCCGTAGTCTCCGCGCCAGCTGGCTGGATGCCGAGCTCGCGGAGGAGGGTCGCGAGCATTTCGAGCACTTCGGCGTCGCGCAGGGGGCTCTCGGACCCGGCGGAGGGAGGGCCGATGACCTCGGCGCCGATCTGGAAGAACTGGCGGTAGCGGCCTTTCTGGGGGCGCTCGCGGCGGAACTGGGGGCCGATGTAGTAGAG
Source organism: uncultured Acidobacteriaceae bacterium (assembly GCA_964245565.1). Taxonomy (GTDB): domain Bacteria; phylum Acidobacteriota; class Terriglobia; order Terriglobales; family Acidobacteriaceae; genus EB88. The sequence continues at coordinate 40,493 of CAXTMY010000025.1, forward strand.
CTTGTGGAGGAGGCCGGTTTCGCCGAGCTGGTGCTCGATGTAGGCGCGGACGACGCCGGCGGTGTTTTCAGGCCGGAGGGTGAGGGACTGGGCTTTTTCAGACGCGGCGCGGGCGCGGTCTTCCCACGTGTACATCTCTTTCGAGACGACGTCGGTTTCCTCGCCGATGCCGCGGGCGAAGAGCTGGGTGTCCTCAAAGACGGGGGTGCGGATTTCGCCGAAGTTGTAGCGCGCGAAGACGCGGCGCGCGGTGGCTTCGACGTGGTTCCAGAGCGCGGTTTCGGGGGGGAGCAGGTCGCGGGTGCCGCGGACTGCTTTGAGGGTGCTCATATAGGGTATCGGTCAGTTTAGCAGGGGATTGCGGGCGGCGGGTTGTGCATCGCCCCATCCCTCTTGCTTCTTTTCGAGGCTGACATTTTTAGCCTTCGCTCCGACGAACGTCCAAATTTCTTCGCACTGGAGACGGCGCACCTTAAGATTGCGGACGTTCCGGTGGTGGTAGGCGGCGCAAGCGCAACCCATGTCTTCGATCAGCTTGAGCACCGTATGCTTCGCCACGCTCGTCATGCGGGCGATGCTGTTGATGCTGCTTCCCTCGACTTGAGCGGCTGCAACCTGTACGCCCTTTGCTGTGCTCAGGCGGTTCATGGATGGAATTAGCATTGCTTGCAAACTATGCAAGCAAAAATGCAAGCATATGCTATTATTTTTATGGAGGCTGACATGGACGAGCTGGTTCTTGAAGGTCGCGCCATCGGGGCAAAAAAGCTTGCGGACTCGATGACGCCAGAGCAGCGTAAGCAACGTGCAGCGAAAGCAGCGAGCGCGCGGTGGAAGAACAGGTCAAGTATCAAGGTCTTGCCGAAGCAAGCTGGTCTTCCCGTAGCGGCCTACAAGGGCGCTTTGGCGCTTGGCGGAGAGGAGATCCCTTGCTACGTACTGAACACCGGGCAGCGCGTAATCGGGAGAACGGCTTTCACGGAATCTCTGACCGGGATCAAGGGCGGCGGGGACCTCGAGAAATATCTTAGTGTTTCCTCCCTAAGGCCCTTTATGAACATGAATTTAGTGCTCGAGGGAATGGTGGCTTTTTCTTTGCCGGAGGTGGAGGGATTGGAGCGTGCCGTCAAGGGTCTCCCGGCGGATCTTGCTATCGACATCTGGCGTGGTTTCGTATCTGCGATGGAGCAGAGTCTCGGCAATAAGGAAATTCGCCTTACGAACCGGCAAATTCAGATGGGGATGAAAGCAAGCATGCTCATGGCGGCTTGTGCCAAGGTCGGTTTAGATGCCCTTATTGACGAGGCCACCGGGGCTCAATATGATCGGGCAGCCGATGCCCTCCAGGTGAAATTGAAGGCTTACCTCGGGGAAGAGATGCGTCGATGGGAAAAGACGTTTCCAGACGAACTATGGATTGAGTTCGCCCGTCTGACCAATTGGCATGGAACCGTTACGCAAAGGCCCAAATACTGGGGGAAGCTCGTAATCGAACTTGTCTACGAATATCTAGACAAAGATGTAGCGAAATGGCTGAAAGAGCATGCTCCTGACCCGAAGCACGGCCAGAACTACCATCAGTGGCTTTCAGGTCAGTACGGCCTCAAAAAACTCGTAGAGCACATCTGGGTACTCATCGGGGTAGCAAAAACGTGCGAAACGATGCTCGAGCTTCGCCGCAAGATGGCCGAGCTGAACGGTAAGAGGCTTGTGCAACTGATGCTACCAATCACCAACGAGAATAGACTCTAGTCCCGTTCCGTAGCTTCACGAATGATCCGCGCGGTGGCCTAATTCAGGTCTTCGCGCGGGTGTCGTTCCATTACATGCTGCGCGAATGCTTCTCTCTGCGACGTTGCCACTCCGCGCCGGTTAGGGCAGCGGGCTTTACCGCCTCAATCTTGAAGTCTCCTAAAGAGCAGCCGTACTCGGATTCACTGATTTTGACCAGCTTTGGTTTCGTCGGCATGGGAAAAGGCTACCCCGCCCTAAGCGCCGCCGCTACCCCTATGGAAATTCAAACTGCACCACTACCCGGCAACCCCGGGTGCGTTCCGGCTCATCTTGAAAGGCAGCCGCCAGGAGGCGCGCCATCGATGCCACAGCGCAAGAGTGTCGTTCTCGCACTGGTTCTCACGATTTTTCTCGGGCCGATCGGGATGCTGTACAGCACGATTCTCGGCGCGATCGTGATGGCGGTGCTGTACGTGGTGGTGGGGATCCTGACGGCGGGGATCGGGATCGCGTTCCTGCACCCCATCTCGATTATCTGGGGCGTGTGGGCAGCGCATCGCGCGAACCAGTAAGTCAAAGGCAAGACCCCCTGCGCGGGAGGCGCCCACTTCGTGGGGGGTAATTACGCCTTCGGCGTGGTGCAAGAGCAGGAGGCCGGTGTTTCAGGGCTCCTGCTCTTGCATTTCTCGCGAAGCGACGTCTACACGTCCCGAAGGGACCGCCTCCCGCGCAGGGGGTCTTGCTTTTGCCCTGTTCAGGTTGCTTCGCGCTGGTATTGGGCGGAGTAGTCGAGGTAGTTGCGGGCGTACATGCGGAGGAGGGCGAGGTCGGCGTCGGTGGTGGTGCGGCGGATGCGGCCGGGGACGCCGGCGACGAGGGAGCGCGGGGGGATGACGAGGCCCTCGGGGATGACGGCGCCGGCGGCGATGATGGAGCCTGCGCCGATGCGGGCGTTGTTGAGCACGCGGGCGCCGATGCCGATGAGGCAGTCGTCCTCGACGATGCAGCCGTGGACGGTGGCGTTGTGGCCGATGGAGACGCCCTGGCCGACGTGAACGGGGTAGAGGTGGCGCATGCCGTGGAGCACGGCGCAGTCCTGCACGTTGGAGCGGGGGCCGATGCGGATGGAGTGGACGTCGCCGCGGATGACGGCGTTCATCCAGACGCTGGCGTGCTCGCCGAGGACGACGTCGCCGATGACTTGCGCGGAGGGGTCGATGTAGCAGCTGGAAGGGATGGTGGGGGTGTGGCCGTGGTAGGCGCGGATCACGTGGGGGGGGTCTCCTGATGGAGGGATAGCGTGGGGG
>CAXTMY010000026.1:0-18880 GCA_964245565.1 uncultured Acidobacteriaceae bacterium
GGTATATCCCGCGCAGGCCGCTGCGGTTCGCGCTGTGGCTTTGGCTGCTGGTGCTGGGCGGGCAGTTCGTCTACAAGAACGTGCTGGCGCATGGGTTTGGGGCGACGCACTGATCTCTCTATTGTGTTGCGCGGTGAGACCTCTACAGTTCCAGGAGAATTGCTATAGGCTCGCTCTAAGCATTTTCACTCCCGGTATAGAGGGGAACTTTCACGCTCACATTTGCGGGCTCCTCGGCGCGTGGAGTGAAAATGCTCAAACCGAATGAGGGTGGGCACATGGAGCCACGCGTGGGGACTGCGGCGGAAAACCAGGTCGCGATGCAGGTGGTGCGGCACATCCGCGGGCTGATCGAGCAGGGCAAGCTGCGGCGCGGAGAGCGGCTGCCGCCGGAGCGGGAGTTTGCGAAAGAGCTGAAGATCAGCCGGGCGAGCCTGCGCGCCGGCGTCGGCTATTTGGCGGCGATGGGCGTGCTGAAGGTGCGGCATGGGGTGGGTAATTTTGTTGCCGACGGGCCGCCGGCGCTCAGCGCGGCGTGGTTTGAGATGCTGTATTCGCTGCACGGCTTTACGCCGCACCAGATGTTTGAGGCGCGCCTGATCCTTGAGGGGAACCTGGTGGAGCTGGCGGCCGAGCGTGGGAGCGAAGCGCATTTCGTGGCAATGGGCGAAGAGCTCACGGATATGGACGCCACGATCGGTGATCCGCAGGCGTACCTGATACACGATGTGCGGTTCCACCGGATGATCGGCGAGGCTTCGGGCAATCCGATCCTGGGCGCGCTGATGGAGACCATCAGCGCGTCGTTTTACGACGCGCGGCGGGTGACGGTTGGGCGCACGCGCGACCTGCAAGCAACGACCGCGATGCACCGGGAGATTTATGAGGCGCTGCGCCGACGCAAGGGAGCAGAGGCGCGCCGGTTGATGGAGCGGCACTTGCAGGTTGCTGAAGAAGGGATCGCGTCGGAGGCGAGTGCCGATGCGGAGTAAACGCGGAAAGGCAAAACCGCCTACGCTGGGGCATAGCCCTATTCGGCTGGCGGTCTCTTCGAGACGTGTACTCGGCCTGCGGCGCTGAAAAGATAGAGACGCCCCAGAAGTACCGGGGCGTCTCTATCTTTTTGCCTGAAGGGCGTCCCGCCGCCACGCAGTGGCCGCAAGCCGCGTAGGCGGTTTTGCCTTTGTAGTTTCAGGCGGGCCCAAGGATGGGCGACGTGGGCCTGCCGGTGCGGAAGGTGAGCCGGGCGATGCCGCTGAACAGCAGGCTGATGCCGACGATGGTGCCGATGGCCCAGACGGAGCTGACGGGCCAGCGCGACCAGATGAGAATGCCGAGGATGAGCGTGACGATGCCGTTCCAGAGAAACAGGCCGGGACGGTGCTGGCGGCGCAGGCGGAAATACATGACGAGCTCGGCAATGCCCTCTACCACAAACCAGATGGCGAGCAGAAAGGTGAGCGTAAGCAGGCCGCGGCCCGGATGGAAGATCATGTACAGGCCGACAAACAGGTAAACCAGCCCGATAAGCACCTGCCATGCAACCGCGCCGGCGCGGCGGGAGTGCCAGGCGAACAGCAGGTGGGCCGCGCCTGCGAGCAGCAGCAGCCAGCCGATGATGGCGGTGATGGCGACACCTGCCACAAGCGGCAGGATGATGCAGAATAGGCCCGCGATGATGAGCAGGATGCCGACTGTGTTGGAGAGATGGCGCTTCTCTGGATGGGGCTGGAGTCCGAAGGCTGCTGTTGTGCTCATGGCGGTGTGTTCCTTCCGTGCATTGCGAGGCTGTGTCGTGCTTTTGGATGCAGGAACGAGGCTCTACTTGCTGGTGAGGGCGATACGAACGAGCACGAAGAGAATGCGGTACGCGGCTTTGACGGAGCCGCTGAGCGAGCCCGCGACTTTGGAGACGCCGCCGCGGCGGACGCGGCAGGTGGTGGGGACTTCAAGGATGCGGAGGCCGGCGCGGGCGGCTTTCATCTGCATTTCAAGGTTCCAGCCGTAGGTCATTTCAGCCATGCCGAGGCTGGTGAGGGCGCTGCGGGTGATGGCGCGCATGGGCCCCATATCGGAGTAGCGGACGCCGTAGAGCAGGCGCATGGCGGTGCCGGCGAGCCAGCCGGCGAAGATCTGCGAGGCGAGCAGGCTGCCGGGCTCGCGGCGTGGGTTAATGCGGGAGGCGATGGCGAAGTCGTAGTCGCCGGCGAGCACCGGGCCGGCGAGGAGATGAAGCTCGGCGGGGACGTCGCTGCCGTCGCCGTCCATGAAGACGAGGACGCCGGACGAGGCGTGGAGGGCGCCGGTGTGGCAGGCCTGGCCGTAGCCGCGGCGCGGCTCATGCACGACAGCAGCACCGGCGGATCGGGCGCGCTCGGCGGTTGCGTCGGTGCTGCCGTTGTCGACAACGATGCACGCATGCACCTTCTGGGCGAGCACTTCGGCGACGAGGGCGGGGATGGCGGCTTCTTCATTGAGCGCGGGAATGATGACGCTGACGCGCCGGTTCATTCCGGCGTAGCTTACAGACTCCATCGGAGACCGCAGTTGGCGCAGGCAGAGGGCGGTTTGTCGCTGAGCAGCTGGCTGCGGAACTGCTGGTAGGCTTCGCCGTTCCAGATCTCGCGCAGGGTTTGCTGGGTGGCGTCGCCGAGGGTGAAGCTGCCGTAGCCGTGCATGGAAAAGGGCGCGATGCAGCAGGGGATGGCGCGGCCGGTAGCGGTGAAGTACATGAGCGCCCAGGGGCGGCGGCATAGCGACCAGGGGCTGTCTTCCCGGCTCTTCTTGATGCTGGTTTCGGGCTCGGTGGCACCGGAGGCGCTGAAGGCGATGCCAAGAGTGGCGGCGAGCGCGGCGGCGCGGGCGATGACGGCTTCCTCGCCGGTGGTGGTTTTCTCAAACAGCGCGCTTTCGGGCCGGGCAAGACCCTTGGTTTCGCCGGTGAAAAAGACGAGGCGCTGGAGATAGACTTCGCGGACTTTGACGGAGTCGGCGATGCGAACGAAGGCTTCGAGCTGGTCGAGGGTTTCGCGCAGGCCGGTAAGCCAGAGCGAGACGCGGGGCAGCTCGCAGGACTGCGCGGCCTGCATTTCGCGGAAGCGGCGCACGTTGGTGACGATGCGATCGAACATATCCTTGCCGCGCACCATCTGGAAGATGCCGGCGTCGGCGGCGTCGAGCGAAACGCGCAGCTCGTCGAGGCCGGCATCGATGAGGGCCTGGCCGTTGCGCTCGGTAAGCAGGGTGCCGTTGGTGTTGAACAGAACGTAGACGCCGCGCTGCTTGAGATACTGGACCATGCGCGGGAGGTCCTTGACGAGCATGGGCTCGCCGACACCGTGGAGCACGACGCGCTTGATGTTGGGGGTCTGGTCGACGATTTTCGTAAACAGGTCCCAGCTCATGTCGGCTTCGGGTTCCAGCTCCTCAAAGGTGCGCGGGCAGGTGGTGCAGAGCAGGTTGCAGCGGTTGGTGACTTCAAGGTAGAGGCAGACGGGTTCCTGCTCGGCGAAGATGGAGAGCTCGTCCTCGGGCTTCTCGAAGTAGCGCCGCATGGGTACGGGATGGGCAACGGGTTGGGTGGTCATGCGTCCCTCGCTTGGTCAAGCAGTTGGCGGTGGCGATCTGCGGCGGAACGGATGGCGCGGCGGCGCAGCCATGCGTTTTGAAGCAGGTCAAAAGCGAGCAGGAGAAAGAAGCCTCCGTAGAGCCGGACATTCATACCGTAGATGCCGGCGCTGTTGGCGCCGAAGCGCGTGGCCAGCAGATAGGTGGCAGCAACCACTGTATAAAACGCCGGCCGCCACGGCCAGAGTGCCAGAAAGGGCAGCAGCCACAAGAAATACCACGGATAGTGGGGCGAGAAGCAGAGATTGAGCGCGGTGGCCAGCACCAGGCCGGAGCGGATGCAGGCGGCGGGCTGCGCGCTGCGCTGCCAGGCCCACCAGGCGAGGCCGGCGAGCAGCACAGCGCAGGTAAGCAGGTAGGCTGCCGGGGCCATGGAGACATGGAAGGTGCGGTCAACCAGCGCGAGCGGGAAGTAGCGGACGCCGGTTTCAAGGCCTTCTTCTTTCGCATAGGTGGGCAAAAAGCCGAGTACGCCTTTGCCCACCGAAAGATAGGGCAGGTAGCCGGCGACGACGATGCCCAGAAACAGCAGCAGGGGCGCGATAATGCGGCGGCGCACGAGCGCCGGCAGCAGCGCGGCGGGGTAGAGCTTGATGAGGGTGGCGGCGGCGAGCCATCCGGTGGCGCGGAGCGGGCGATTGAGCAGCGCGGCGTAGAGCGCGAGCGCGATGAAGGTGAGCGCGGGGGCGTCGACATGGCCGCTGCTGGCGATCTCCCAGATGCAGACGGGGTGCCAGGCGTACAGCAGGACGCGCTCGGCGGGAAGGGCCAGCAGGCGCAGGCAGCGGATGAGTGCCCAGCAGGTGACGGCCTCAAACGCGAGGAACGCCAGCCGCATGTAGACGACGCTGGCCTGGATGCGCGCGATGAGCAGGAACAGGGCCTGCGCGCCGGGCGGGTAGATGGTGTGGGCGTAGGTGCGCCGGTTGATGTGGGGGTAGATGCGCGGATCGCGAAGGAAGGCGAGGTGCGGGTCGGCGGGGATGTAGCGGAAGGGATTGATTCCGGCGAGCTGGACTTTGCCGTCCCAGACGTATCGGTAGATGTCGGTGGAAAGAAACGGAGAGTGGGCGATAGCGACGAGCCGGGCGGCGAGCGCGACGGCAAGGAGGATGGGGAGGGTCCAGCGGTCGGTGGCGGAGCGCTCGATGAGCGCGATGGCCCCGAGATAGAGGATGAACTGCGCAAAGATGTCTGCGGAGAAGCCGTGGACGTAATGGTGGAACTCGCCGGCGCCGGTGCGGGTGAAATCGATGAAGAGAAGGCCGAAGAGCAGCAGGACGAGATTGGTGAGCCATGCGCGGTCGGAGAAGAAGGCGGCCGGGATCGCGGCTCGCAGCCGGTCAGCGAGCGCCATGCATACTCGGGCTCGGAGAGGCTGCCAGCGCGAGGAGGAACGCGCGGGTACAGGGCGCGGGATAGCCGGCCGGGACGGACGGATCACCGGAGGCTTCCTTCTGCAGGCGGCTTAGCGATGCGGCGTCATCGACGTCGTACCAGGTGCGGAGCAGGGTGACGGGCAGGCCGATCTGGGCGGCACGGGTTTCGGTTTCGTCGGCAACCGCGGCGGTGCTCCAGGTGATCTCGGCGAAGAGGCGCGGCTCGGGTGAGGTGAGGCCGATGAGGTAATAACCGCCGTCGTCGGAGCGGCCTAAGACGACGCGCTGCTCCCCAGGGGTAAGCAGCAAGGTACGTGCGGCGTGGATGAACTCGGCGGTTGGAACGGTGGGGCTGTCGGAGTCGATGAGGCAGACGGCGGAGTAGCCGCAGGCGAACAGGTCGGCTGCGGTGGCGAGCAGGCGCTCGCCGAAGCCGTCGCCGCGTTGCGGAAGTAACAGGGTGTTCGGCGGCAGGATGCCGGTGAAGGCGTCTTCCTGCCCGATGGGCGTGTAGGAGACGACGCAGTCGGCGAAGCAGTGCGCGGCGGCTGCGTCGAGGTTGGCGAGGGTATCGCGGAGGAAGTCGGCGTTGAGCGCGGCGGCCTGATGCGGGGTGAGCGGCGGACTGAGGCGGGTTTTGACCTTGCCCGGAACGGGGGCTTTTGCCATGACGGTGAAGGCGCAGCGGCCGGTGAACTCACTGGAGGCTGCAGCGGGATCGAGGATGCGGAACGCATGGCTCATGCGCCGGCCTTCTCGCAGAGGGCGTAGCGATAGCGCTTGTCCTGCCAGATGCGGACCTTGCTCCAGGGCTGGCTGCCGATGAGGTCCTGGAACTGGTGCTGGCTGAGCACGTGGCAGTGTACGGTGGAGACCTGCGCGCCGCGCCTCCGGAAAAGGTCGAAGGCGCGCATGAGCCAGAGAGGTACCGCGGTACGAAGTGGAGAAATAGGCTCTGCCACGAAGAAGATGCCGCCGGGGCGGATGGTGTGAAAGATGGAGCTGAGCATGCGATGGCGCTGCGGCACGATGAGAAAGAAACGGGAAGCGATGGCGGCGTCGGCGACGGCGAGAGCCTTGGGCAGGTTGTGCGCGTCGGCGCGCAGGAAGCTGCAGTTGTCGAGGTGAGCGCGATGCGCCTGCTGGCGGGCGTGGGTCAGCAGGCGTTCCGAAGTATCAATGCCCGTGGTGTGCAGCCAGGGAAAGCGTGCGGCGAGGCGGCGCGAGTAGAAGCCGGGGCCGCAGCCGACTTCGAGCAGGCGGATAGGACATCGGGACTGGAGAAGCGGGAGAAGAGCGGTTGCGATGGTCTCAGTGTGGTCGGCAAACAGGCGCTCCCGGCAGAGCGAATAAATCCACCAGCTGCGATCAAAGACCGGATCAGCGGTCAACTCCGAGACGCTCGAACCCAAAATGCCACTCTCCCTACGTATCCACTTTCAGCCACCACGACATTGGTGGCAAGCATAGTTTGGAGTGTATCCGTCTACGCAGTCAAAACTACGCAGTCAAAACGTTTCACTCACTCGGATGCCGGGCAGCCAACTCTATCTGTCCACCAAGGTACAGGAATCGCCGCAGGCGCTCGTCGCGGGCCAGCGTGGCAGATGGGGCAACCTTCTTGTGTCTTTTAGCATTGCGGGCAGGCAAGAGCGCCCGGTGGACGCCCTTCCCCTGGAGCTATTTGCCGCTGTTCCAGTCGTAGCTGGTGAGCAGCTCGCCCTTGTCGCTGACGAGCAGCAGCGCAGCGTGGCCGGCGTCAAGCGTGCCGGAAAAGCTCTTGCCGCTGCGTTCATCGTGAAATGTAACCGGAGTGGTGGCTGTTTCCGAAGTGAGGACGTAGAGCGTTGCATTCGGCAGCTTTGTGGGGCAGATCAGGATGCCGGGATTTTTGACGTCGGTTGTGTAGGTTGGGATGATGCCGGCTGTTTTGATCGCGTAGGCGTACACGTCGGCGACGGTTTGCAGGGTGTCGTTCAACTCCAGCGGAAAGGCTGAAAAGAGAACCTTGCCCTGGCCCAAGGGCAGCTCCGTCCAGGTCTTGCCGTCGGGCAGCACGTCGCGATTGAGCGTTGTGGTTTTCAGTCCGCCGTAGATGAGGGGATCGCTGCCCGCGGGCGACTGGATCGTGTCATCGCGGAGCTGGAGCGGGGCAAGCATGGCGGGAAGACCGATTTTTTCCGCGCGGTCGGTGGAGTGGAGGTGCGGGTCGGCGCTGAACGGACCGGAGATGAGCAGGACGGCGCCGGCGCGCACCCGCGCTTCAATGTCGGCCCAGGCTTTGTCGGAAAGTCCCATGGCGGAAGGCAGGATGATGAGTTTCGGCGTGCCGAGCGTATCGGTCTGGTACTCGCCCACCGCGTAGGCTTCGGTGCGGTCGTAGTAATAGAGCGCGCGGACCGCAGCCTGCTGCGCTGCCAGCGCCTCAGTGTTGTAGACCGAGAGCTGCAGCGATTGCGGCAGCACGATGGCCACCTGCGGCAGCGTGAAGCCGGTCGCGTAGGGCGCGGCCTGGGTGGCGAAACGGCCGAGGTCGCGCATCATGTTTTCCCACACCTTGGCCGAGCCGTCAGAGCGCTCAATGCCGAAGTCGGGCTCACGCGCCCAGTCCCACTGCATGGCACCGGAGGAGCCGGCGGCAAAGCCGAGTGCCCACTTGCGCTCTTCGATCGCGGTGCCGGTCAGCTCGTCGTAGCGCCAGGTGCCGTCGGGGTTCCAGGCAGGCTGGTAGCCGGTTTCGCCGGTGATGTTCGGGAGCCCCGGGCGTTTGGCCGCGACCGAATCCCACAGCAGCGCGTCGTCCTGCCAGTAGGTGTGGTCGGTGGTAAAGGAAACACCGGCAGTGGCATAAAACTGATTGAGCACGCGGTTGGTAACGCCGCCTTCATCCTGGCCGATGTTGATGAGCTGCGCGCTGCCTGCGCCGCGGATGGCGGAGACCATGCCGCGCACCCAGCCCGAGAACATGTCCTGCGCGAAGAGGTTGTAGTCAAACGCGCGGACTTCATCGGGGTTGCCGTAGCGGTCGTAGGTGAGGTCGGTCTGCTTGGGTAAGGGGATGTTTTTCCAGTCGCCGAGCTGCCCCGGGGTGACGCGCCAGGCTTCGGCAAGCGCTTCCAGGCTGGTGTAGCGGGTCTGGAGCCATTTCTGCCAGGCGCTCACTTCGGCAGGGTCGTTGTTCGGCACGTTGCCGTGGAAGATGAGGCGCGGGTTCGAGAACGAGGGCTCGTTGATGAGGTCGTAGCTGAGCCAGGGAACGTGCTCGAAGCGGCGAACCACGGAGAGCACGTAGTCGTGCTCGGCCTGCACGGCAGCTTTGTCCAGGTAGGGGTTGGGCGGCGGCGGTTCGGTGGCGCCGGGCTGGTCGGGCCGGCGGCGCTGCTCGCCGACGCGCGGCGAAAAGGCAAAGCAGGTGAAGTTGATGGCGATGTTGTGCCGATGAGCGGCGGCGAGGAAGGCCTCGAGGTTGCGCAGGAAGCGCTCGTTGGCTTCGCCGGTGCTGGGCTCGACGAATTTGGCATTCGACATCCACACGCCGGTGCGGACGAAGTTGACACCATGGCGTTGCATGTCGGCGAAGTCATGTTCCCAGACGGCGGCGTTGCGCGGGCCGGAGAAGTCCCAGCCGTTTTCCTCGGTGGTGAAGTAGTTGGTGCCGACGGGGAAGAACGGCTTGCCGCCGAGCGAGAGGAAGTCGCCGTGGGTGCCGAGCGCGTTGCCGGTTTCAAGCGCGCTGAGGGCTTCGACCAGCAGGCCGTTGTCGGCGAACTCCTGCGGCTCACTGGCGCCCGCGGGGGTCCAGGTGGCGTGGATGGTGTACAGGCCTTGGCCGAGCGGCTTGCGGAACGGTACCGGAGCATCGGGAGTTGCGCTCCCGAGCGGAACTTTTGCGGTGTCGATGACCCTGGCGCCATCGAGAAGTTCCACGTTTGCCTCGCCGGCGATGGACCGGCCGGTGGGCTGGCGCAGGTGTAGGGTAAGCTCCGGCATTTCGCCCGGGCGCAGGGTTGCGTACTGCGTCTCGACGGAGAACGCGGTTGCGCCGGCGGCGGCGTATCGGGCGGCGGCACGGATGAGGCTGACGCCGTCAGCCGAGGCCCAGTAGCCGGATGCCGGGGTAAACGGCAGCGCCACGATGCGCGAGCCGTCATGGTCGGCCACGATCACAGGCGCGGCGAGGCGGGTTCCGTCAGCCGCGTCCAGGTAGCCGAGACCGTTCAGGCGGCCTTCTTCCGCGAAGACCTGCTGGGCATGCACCTCGAGCTTCGGCAGAAAGCCGTAGCCGTCGCGCCAGGCAAAGTGCGCCGGCGCATCGCCCATGGGTACGGGGTAGCTGTGGCGGAAGTCGATCAGCCGGCTGTAGCTGTCCTGCGGCGCCTGCTGGGTGAAGCTGCCGTCCTTGTCGCCCAGAACGGGAACGCGCAGGGGCTGGCCGCCGAGCACGAGCAGGTTGCCGCCGCTGTGCAGGTACTGCTCAATCTGCGGCCACGCGGCTGCGGGCACGGCCGAGCCGTAGGGCAGCACCAGCAGCGACGCGCCCTGGAGCGCGGTGCCGGAGGTGAGCTCATCGATGGTGACGAAGCTTGGATTGCCGAGCGCGCTCGTCAGGGACGCTTGCGGAACCGGCTCTGTGGCGATGGATGGAAAGCCGGGCTGCGCGAAGACAAGGATGCGCGGCGCAGCATTTTGTGCCTGGGCGGCAGGCGCAGCAGCGAGAGTAAGCAGAAACAAGGCAGACGCGAAACGCATGGAAAAGCCCTCCGAATGCTCATTTACCGGCGATACAGGTGCGGGGAGCGACCCTTGGCAAACACGTGAATCAACAGATTTGTTTGATAGTCGACGAATCTATAGTTCCGGGATTTGCCGCTGCGGCGAAAAACTCTGTTGACAACCGATGAACAGGAACAACATAATCCGCCCCGTTGAGATGAGATTTCATTCACGGAAATGGGATCGCTACCAAGACGGCGCAAGAGTAAAGCGCCGGCACAACAAAAAGCAACACTGATCGTTTTTTTGCGAGGCGAAATATGCAGATGCACCAGAACTTCTTCCGCTCGCTGCTGATCTCCGGCAGTTTACGAGCCAGCCGCTCCCGGGCAAACACGCGCTCCCTCCTGTTCATGGCCGTTCCGGCGATGCTGGCCATGACCTGTATGGCGCAGAGTCCGACCGGGACCATTCGCGGCACCATTCTCGACAGCTCAGGCGCGGTGGTTCCAAATGCGACCATCACGATCACCAACACGCAAACCAATGAGGTCAAGACCGCCAAGAGCGATAACGAAGGCCGGTACATCATTAACTTCGTGCAGCCGGCCACCTACACGGCGACTGCCACGGCTCCCGGTTTTGAGACCCAGAAGCAGAACAACATCATTGTCCAGGTCTCGGTCGGCGTTCCGGTGGACTTCAAGCTGCCCGTCGCGAACGTCGCGCAGAACGTCCAGGTGACGTCAACGACACCGGCGCTTGAAGCCAGTACCTCGAGCGTGAACACAGTTATCACCGCGCAGCAGATTGTCGACCTGCCGCTCAACGGGCGCAACCCGACTTCGCTCGAAGTGCTGGTTCCGGGCGTCAGCACGGTCGGCGGCGCATCGACACCGCATATCGCCGGATCGCGGAACGGCAACAACGAAGAGCAGATCGACGGCATGACGAACATCCTGCCTGAGAACAATGTCGGCAACAACGAAACCGCGTACACGCCGATCGTGGACTCCGTCCAGGAGTTTAACGTCCAGACCAGCGTACTGCCCGCCCAGTACGGCCGCTTCTCCGGCGGCGTTATCTCGCTGGTTACCAAGTCCGGCACCAACAAGTTCCACGGCACAGCTTTCGACTTTACGCAGACCCAGGCTTTTTACGCCAAGGGCTACTTCCAGACCGGACCGAATGCGCCTTCGCACCTGTACCAGTCCGGCGGCACCATCGGTGGGCCGATCACGATTCCGCACTTGTACAGCGGGCACGATAAGAGCTTCTTCTTCTTCGCGTTCGAGGACTCTAGGCAGGCCTCCGAGGCAACCTACATTGACACGGTGCCCACCGCGGCTGAGCGCACCGGCGACTTCTCCGGCATTCTCGGCGGTCCTCTCATCAATCCCACGACCGGTATGCCCTACGTGAACCCATGCACGGGGCAGAATGTGCTGAGCGGGCAGATCTTCGATCCCACCACGGCGCGGACGGCTGTCGATCCCACCACAGGCCAGACGGTTTACTGCCGTACGCCCTTCGCCAACAACATGATTCCTGCTACCGGCGCACCCGGAGGCAGCATCAGCAAAGTCGCTTCTGCCGCGATAGGGTATTTCCCCCTGCCCAATGCCGGCGCCGGCGCGCTGACCAACAATTACAACACTACGGGATCAACCACAAACAACTACTATCATTTCGACCTGCGCCTCGATCATGACTTCGGTCCGAAGTGGCATAGCTTCGTGCGCTTCTCCCATCTCAACAACCCGAACCTTCCTTACGACACTTACGGCAACGCCGCCGACCCAACGGGCAATGGCCCCAGCATCACGACGGCCTACAGCGCCTCCTTCGATAACGCCATCACGCTTTCTCCTACCCTGGTGATGGATCTGCGCGCCGGTTTCAGTCGGCAGGCTGAAACCAGGACCACTTTCGACACGCCATTCAATGTGGCGTCCATCGGTCTGCCGCCGGCCATCGTGGCGAACGGCCAGAAGAACGCCTCCGACTTCCCCTATTTCGACCTGACTACCAACGGTTTTTCCAGCCTGGGTTCCGGCAACTATGTCAATTACCAGGAGAACCCCTCGGCCATCGATGTTGATCCGAGCTTTGTCAAAGTCCTGCACGGCAACTCCATCACCTTCGGCGGGGAGTACCGCAAGCTGTTCCTGAACTTCTACCAGTACGGCTACCCCACCGGGGACTTCGGTTCTATCAGCTCAGACTGGACAGAAGACGAACTCAACAACACCGATGGCAGCGGCAACGCCGCGGCCACCATGCTGCTGGGCCTGGCCGACGGAGGGGAAGTCTCCACCGACACCACGCTGGCTACGTCCAGCACCTATGACGCGCTGTACGTTCAGGACGACTACCAGGCTGCGCCGAGTCTTACCTTCAACATCGGACTGCGCTGGGATGTCGATATTCCGCGTACCGAGCGCCACAACAAGCTCGACTACTGGGACCCGACGCTGCCGTCGCCGCTGGCCGGTGTCATCCCGGCAAGTGCCTGTGCTACCTGCGCCAACCTGGTGGGGCAGATGGTGTTCGTCGGCACGCCGGGGGCCAAGTACGGCCGTCATCAGGCGCCGACGCAGTGGAAAGATTTCGCGCCGCGCGTTGGTTTTGCCTGGAGCGCGGATGACAAGACCGTGGTTCGTGGCGGCTACGGCCTCGTCTACCAGGCCTCCGCTCTACAGGCGGCAGGCACCAGCGGTGGCGCAGGCACGGACGGCTTCACCAGCAGCACGAGCCTGGACTTCACCAACACCAGCGAGCAGACCATCAATACGACGTTCGACAATCCTATCCCCAACGGACTGAACGAGCCGCTGGGTGCTGCAGGCGGTCCCTCAACCTTTATCGGGCAATCGATCTCGGATACTTTCTTCAACTCCGTGCGCAATCCCTACACCATCCAGGGAAACCTGAACGTCCAGCGCGCGCTACCGCTCCAGACCGTTCTCGAAGTCGGGTACCTCTACAACCGCGGAAATTTCCTGATCGACGGCGACCCGGGCGTTCCGTACTCCCAGGTCAACCCCTCCTACCTGCCCCTGGGCCAGGCACTGCTCAACAGCGTACCCAACCCCTTCTACGGCAAGATCACGACGCCTGGGTCGATCCTGGCTTCGCCAACGGTGCCGCTTGACTACCTGCTGAAGGCCTTCCCGCAGTACACCAGCGTCTATAGCTATCGCAAGGCAGACTCGGGCTCCCATTACAACGCCATTACCCTTAAACTCGATAAACGCATGTCGCACGGCCTCTCGCTGCTGGTGTCGTATACCGGCTCCAAGATGATGGATAATGCTGCCTCCGCGGTGAGCTATCTCGGACCCTCCAGCGGCACCTACGCCAACCAGTTCAACCCGAAAGCAGAGTTCGGACTCTCAACGCAGGATGTCTCCCGGCTCCTGTCGATTGGATACGTGTACGAGCTACCCTTCGGCCGCGGTCAGCAGTTCCTGGCACATGAGAACGGGTGGGTCGATCACCTGATCGGCGGGTGGCAGACCAACGGCCTCATCCAGTCGGATACCGGTACACCGATTGTCCTGAGCGGGGCGCAGGACAATACCGGATTGCTCACGCTTGGGCAGCGGCCGACTGAACTGCCTGGCGATCCGAACATCTCCAACAAGACACTTAACCACTACTTCAACACGGCGATCTTCGTGCAACCCGCAAAGTTCACGATCGGCAATGCTCCCCGGGCTCTCCCGAATGCACGCAACCCCGGCTACACGGATGCGGACTTGTCCCTGTTCAAGAACAACTTCCTTGGATCGGGAGAACGCTACAACATTCAGTTCCGCCTGGAGGCATTCAACGCGCTCAACCATCCGAACTTCTCCGCCCCGGATACCGGCGTCAACGACGGCACCAAGTTCGGGCAGATTACCGGTGAAGCATCCAACAATCGGGAACTGCAGCTTGCGGTCAAGTTCCTCTTCTGAGACGCAAGCTGTTCCCACTCACAGGAAAGGGACCCGCAAGGGTCCCTTTCTTTTTTGCCACTTTCGCCGTTACGCAAGCTGCCGGGCGATGAGGCACGCGAGGTAACCGGCGCCGAAGCCGTTATCGATGTTGACGACGGCGATGTTGGGCGAGCAGCTGTTGAGCATGCCGAGCAGCGCGGCGATGCCGCCGAGGCTGGCGCCGTAGCCGACGCTGGTGGGCACGGCGATCACCGGCACCGCGACCAGGCCGCCGATGGCGGTGGGCAGCGCGCCTTCCATGCCGGCGCAGGCGACGATGACTTTGGCAGCCCGCAAAACGGGCAGCTGCGCGAGCAGGCGGTGAAGGCCGGCGACGCCGACATCGGTGATGCGCGTGACCTTTGCGCCGAAGAGCTCGGCGGTGAGCGCGGCTTCTTCGGCGACGGGGAGATCGCTGGTGCCGGCGCAGACGACGAGAATGTGGCCGGGCATTGTTGCCTCGGGGGCAGGGTCGGCAGACGGGAGGGTGAGGCAGCGGGCGAGCGGGTGCCAGATCGCATTTGGCGTGGCGGACTGCACGGCCGCGGCATGCTCGGCGTTGGCGCGGGTGGCGAGCGCGGGCACGCCGGACGCGGCGAGCCGCGCGAAGATGGCGGCAACCTGCTCGGGTGTTTTGCCTTCGGCGTACACGACTTCCGGCATGCCGGAGCGCAGGGTGCGGTGATGGTCAATCTTGGCGAAGCCGAGATCTTCAAACGGAAGGGTAGCTAGCCGGTCCGCGAGTGCTTCGTCTGTCGTCTCGCCGTTTTTGTAGGCCTGCAGAAGGGCCAGCAATGCCTCACGACGCATGCGCGGCGCTCGCAATCGCGGATGCCGGCAGCAGCGCATTCATGGAGCCGGAGCGATAGCCTTCGGTATCGAGGGTGACGTAGGTGAAGCCTGCGGCGCGAACGGCTGCGGTGATGCGGGCGAGCATGGGGAGCGAAAGCGCGCGGGGCAGCTCGTCGCGCTCGATCTCCACGCGGGCGAGCTCGCCGTGGTGGCGGACGCGCAACTGGGCGAAGCCGAGCGCGTGCAGGGCTTCCTCGGCCTGCTCGACGGCGCGGAGGGCTTCGGCGGTGACGGGACGGCCGTACTCGATGCGTGAGGAAAGGCAGGCCGAGGCTGGGCGATCCCAGACGGCGAGGCCTGCAGACTGTGCGAGGGCGCGAATGGCCTGCTTGCCGAGACCCGCTTCGGCGAGCGGCGCGACGGCATGGTGCAGCGCGGCGGCATGCTGGCCGGGGCGAAAATCGCCGGTGTCGTCGAGGTTGCGCCCGTAGGCCAGCGCGGCGCCGGGCGCGGTGGCGGAGCGGAACTGCTCCATCGCGGCAAAGAGCTCGTCCTTGCAGTGGAAGCAGCGGCTGCTGTCGTTGCGCGTGTAGGCTTCGCTCTGCATCTCGGCGGTCTCAAGCACGTGCAGAGGGATGGAGTGGTCGCGCGCAAACGCGGTGGCGAACTGGAGATGGGTGCGCGGCAGGGAGGGCGAGTCGGCGAGCACGGCCGTCATCTTCGCGCCCAGAATCTGGAAGGCTTCCCACGCGAGATACGCGGAGTCGACTCCGCCGGAGTAGGCGACGAGCAGCCGGGTGTGTTGCGCGAGGTTGACGCGCAGGGCATCGCGCAACGTGGTAAGCGGTGTCTCAGCCAGCATGGGCGCCGCTTTCTGCTGCTCCGGAGGGCACGTAGCCGGTGAGGTCGCGGCGCGCGGGGTCGTTGAGTTTCGCTTCTGTCGACCACAGGCCGGCAGAGGGCGTGCTGATGTAGAAGACCTGTTCGCCGTCCGGCATGGTGTTCCAGCCTTCCTTCATAACGGCGGGGTCGTAGCGCTTGAGCATTTCGTTGACATCGGCGTAGGCGTAACCCACCTGTTCAATCTCCTCGCGGGTGAGATGGCCGGGCGCGTAGCGGATGGTGAACCGGCCTTCACTCGATCCATGAATGAGATGCGCAACGCCGTGCGGAATCTCCTGCATATCGGGTTCGGTGCGATACAGGCGCAGGATGCGCTCGGTTCCGGTGTAGCCGTACTTGCGGATGAGGGCGTCGACCTCGGGCTGCTCGCCGAAGCGCTCGATGCCGGGCGCGAGGATGAGCAGCTCGCCGCCGTCGGCGATGGCCATGCGGGTGCGGTAGACGGCTTTGTTGCCGACCCAGGTGGACCGGAACTCGTCGGGCTGCATGACGGCGACGATCTTCTTGACCGGCTCCTTGAAGGTGGTGATGTTCTGGGCGCGGCTGAGGCGGGCGGCTTCGAGGTAGGTTTCGAGGTCGTCGCCGACGAAGATGCCGCTCGGAACAAGCGCGCCGGCGTGGTCGCGGTGCATGACGATCTGGAGATAGACATCGGGCAGGTGCGCGAGGTGGTGCTCCTCGGACCAGTTGTAGCAGGCGCGCAGCGGGGTGATGAGGCAGCCGAGGTTGTTCTCAATACCGTAGACGGCGGCGGCGATGTGCGAGGCGCAGATGGTGTCCTTGCCGCCGAGGCCGATGTAGTAATTCTTGTTGTGGTTGGCGAAGCCGAGCACCTCATGCGGCACGACATGGCCGATATTGATGATGAGATCCCATGGCTCGTCCATGAGTTTTGAGTTGAGGTCAATGGGGATATCCCAGTCGGCGATGCCCTCGGTGGTTTCGGCGACGATGGAGCCGGGGATGGTGGCGACGCGGGTGCAGCCGTTGCGCCAGTCGTGCGCGAAGATGCGCTCCTCGGGGATGGAGCCGAACATCCACCTGTTCTCCTCAGGCGTGTGCGGGATGTGCTGGCCGAGGGTGGGGATGAGCTCGACGTGGGCGTCCGGCAAGCCTTTGTAGAGCAGCTCGGTGATGCGGCCGGCGCCGGAGTGGGCGCGGGTGAGGTCGGGCGGCAGCAGCAGGACGCGCTTGAGCTCGCGGCCGAGCCGGGTGCAGGCTTCGGCGATGAGGCGGGTGCAGCATGCGGCGATCTGTTCGTCGGTGACGTGATCGGCGGTAACGGAGAACCAGGGCACGGGCGGAATCCTCAACGTGGCGGATGGGTCGCGGAACGCTGTAGCTCCAGTTTATGCCTGCCCGGCGGGCAGCAGCTGCGCGATGGGTATTTTGCCGAAACGCGGTACGAGCAGACGAAGAATGATGAGCGCAAGCAGGTAGACCGTGGAGGCGATGACAAACAGGATGGAGTAGTGGTGATAGCGGGTGAGCACCCAGCCGACGCCGAAGGAGAACAGCAGGCCGCCGACCGCGCCGGCCATGCCGCCGAAGCCGGTGACCGCGCCGACGGCTTCGCGCGGGAACATGTCAGAGACCGTGGTGTAGAGGTTGGCCGACCAGCCCTGGTGCGCGGCAGCGGCGATGCTGAGCAGGGCGACCGCGAGCCACTCGTGCGTAACGCCGCCGAGAAAATAGACCGGCACGACCAGCAGCGCCATGGCCAGCATGGCGATGTAACGAGCCGCGCCCATCGAGACGCCGCGCCGCGCGAGGAACAGAGGAATGCTGCCGCCGCCGATGGAGCCGACGGCCGACATGTTGTAGACGATGATGAGCGGCAGGCCGAGGTGCATGAGGCCGAGGTGGAAGCGGCCATCGAGAAACTTGGGCAGCCAGTAGAGATAGAACCACCAGATGGGGTCGGTGAGAAACTTGCCGATGGCGAAGGCCCAGGTTTGCCGGTAACCAAGCAGGCGCGACCAGGGGATTTTTGCGAGGGCTTCCGGCAGGTCGGCGTGGATGTGCGCGTACTCGGCCGGGGAAAGACGCTTGTGCTCGGCCGGGGTGCGGTAGCGCAGCAGCCACCAGACGATCCACATGGCGGAGAAAGCGCCGGTGATGAGGAACGCAGTCTGCCAGCCGTAGCGGAGGGTCACGATCGGGACGACGGCGGGGGCGATCATAGCGCCGAGGTTGGCGCCGGAGTTGAAGATGCCGGTGGCGAGGGAACGCTCGCGCTGCGGGAACCATTCAGCCGTGGTCTTGATGGCGGCGGGAAAGTTACCGCTTTCGCCCAGGCCGAGGAACAGGCGGGCGATGCCGAAGCCGAGCGCGGTGGTGGCGAGCGAATGCGCCATCGCCGAGATGCTCCAGACGCCCATGATGATGGCATAGCCGAAGCGGGTGCCGATGCGGTCAATCATGCGGCCGGCGAGGACAAGGCCGATGGCGTAGGAGAACTGGAACGCCATGACGATGTAGCTGTACTGCTGCTCGGTCCAGCCGATGCTGTGCTGCAGCACCGGCGCCAGGATGCCGAGGACCTGGCGGTCCATGTAGTTGATGGATGTGGCGAAGAACAGCATGGCGCAGACGGTCCAGCGGATATGGCCGGTGCGCTGCGGTCTGGACGTTTGCTCGGCGGGAAGCGAAACGGGCGGGCTCGGAATGCTTGACACGTTGGCAGTCTCCCGGTGTCCCAGCTTAAAGCTTGTAGGCGCGCCGCACGAGCCCATTCGTGAGTTCGTGTGCGACCGAAAGCGCTTCGTCTTCGTCGAGCCGGTGCTCGGCGACCATGCGGGCGAGGAAGGCGCAATCGACGCGGCGGGCCACGTCGTGCCGCGCCGGAATGGAAAGGAAAGCGCGGGTGTCGTCGTTGAAGCCGACGGTGTTGTAAAAGCCGGCGGTCTCGGTCGCCTGCTCGCGGAAGCGCATCATGCCTTCGGGGCTGTCGTGGAACCACCAGGGCGGACCCAGGCGCAGGCAGGGGTAATGGCCGGCGAGCGGCGCGAGCTCGCGGCTGTAGGTGGTTTCATCGAGGGTGAACAGGATGATGGTGAGCGCGGCCTCATTGCCGAACTGGTCGAGCAGCGGCTTGAGCGCGTGAACATATTCAGTCTGCTGCGGGATGTCGGTCCCGGTGTCGCGGCCGAACCTTTCATGCACCTTGCGATTGTGGTTGCGCACCGAGCCGGGGTGGACTTGCATGACGAGCCCGTCGTCAAGGCTCATGCGGGCCATCTCGGTCAGCATTTGTGCGCGAAACAGTTCCGCATCTGTCGGGCTGACTTCCGGCGAGAGCACACGCGCGAACAGAGCTTCCGCCTCATGGGGTGCAAGCGCGGCGGTGCGGGGGGTCGGATGGCCGTGGTCGGTTGCCGTCGCGCCTTGTTGCTTGAAGAACGCGCGCGCAGCGCGCAGCGCGTTCAGATATCCGGACCACTGCGCGGTGTCTTCTCCGTAGGACGCGCCGAGCTTCGCCAC
>CAXTMY010000026.1:18890-43414 GCA_964245565.1 uncultured Acidobacteriaceae bacterium
CACGTTCTCGCGAAAGCCGGTGAACTCGGGATCGACGCAGGCGTCCGGTCGAAAGGTCGGCAGCACGCGGCCCTTCCATCCGGATGCGCGCAGCGCGATGTGCGCGGCGAGGGAGTCGGTAGCCGGATCGGTCGTTGCCAGCACCTCAATGTTTGCGCTCTCGTAGAGCGCCCGCGGCAGAAAGGCCGGGGTCGCGAGTTTCGCAGCGATGGTGTCGTAGTAGAGATTGGCGGTTGCAGCCGAAAGCCGCTCTTCAAGCCCGAACAGCTCTTCGAAAACGTAGTCGAGCCAGAGGCGGGTCGGCGTGCCGCGGAAAAGAAAATAATGCTCCGCGAAGAGGCGCCAGATCGCGCGCGGATGCTTCAGCGGCTCGCCGCCGGTGCCGGTATCGATGCCGAGCTGCTCGAGCGATACGTCGCCCTGGCTGTAAAGCATGCGGTAGACATAGTGATCGGGCAGGATGAACAGGGTCGCCGGATCAGGGAATGGCTTGTTTTCGGCAAACCAGCGCGCCTGCGTATGCCCGTGGGGGCTGAGGATGGGAAGATGCGCGATCTCGGCATAGAGACGCCGGGCAATGGCGCGGGTGTTCTGATCGGCAGGAAAAAGACGGTCCGGGTGCAGCAGAGCCATGCCATTCCTCGTGAAAAACAGTGGAGTCCTAGCTTACTGGTTGACGCCGCTCGCAAGAAAACCGCCGTCGATCGCGAGTGTCTGCCCGCTGACGAACGATGCAGCTTCGGACGCCAGGTAGACGGCCGCGCCGACCACCTCTTCCGTTTTGCCGAAGCGGCCCATCGGGGTCCGCATCAGCAGCTCCTTGCCGCGCGGCGTGCTGTCGAGCAGCTCAGCATTGAGCGCGGTGCGAAAGACGCCGGGCGCAATCGCGTTGACGACCACGCCATGCTTCGACCACTCGACCGCGAGCGAACGCGTAAGGGCGGCGACGCCGGCCTTGCTCGCGGCATAGGCGGCGACCTCATTGAGCGACACAAATGTATTGAGCGAAGCGATATTGATGATGCGTCCGTAGCCGCGCTCGAGCATCGGCCGGCCGAAGATCTGGCAGGCGCGCAACGTGCCGGTGAGATTCGTGTCCAGAATGTCCTGCCACTGCTCCTCGGGCAAGGTGAGCGTGGGAGCGCGCTTGATTTTGCCCGCGCAGTTCACCAGGATGTCCACTTTGCCGAGGGTCTTGAGGACTTGCGTGCACAGCTGCTCAAGGGTGGCGCGGTTTGAAACGTCGGAAGGCATACGCAGGGTGCGGCGGCCCAGCGCCTCGATCTTGTCTGCTGTTTCATGAACCTGCTCGGGACGGCGCGCCGAGGCTACGACATCGGCGCCGGCCTGGGCCAGACCGATGGATAGCGCCAGGCCGATGCCGGAGGTGCCGCCGAGGACGACCGCCGTGCGGCCGGCGAGACTAAGCTGTTCCACGATGTTCAACAGTGCCATCCTTTCGTTGCAATAGGACCACAACTACCGGCCCAGGAAGAGCGGCGCGATATGCCGGTCGTATAGATTCTCAGTTACATTTTTCGCAATCACAGCCTCGTTGGCTTCCAAAAGGCCGAGGTAGCGCTCGCCCATTTTCGCGGCCACCTTGAAGGCGACGTGGAGCAGCTGCCGGAAGCCGGGATTGTAAGCCGCGGATTTCTGATCGTGGCGCAAGGCGCCGGTGTACTGGTCGGAGCTCCAGCCTGCGACCGCCTGCGGCGACGGCAGCTTCGCCGGGTCGATATCGATCACGGCGGCGTAGGGTGCGCAGAGCTCTTCGCGATGGGCATAGGCTTCCGCGTAGATTTCCTTTGCCAGGGCCAGCCCGGCGCCGCCTGACTCAGCCAGGCCGATCAGTTCTTCGAGCCATGTCGTGCCCGCCGTCTTGATGTGCACGCCTGCGCCTGAGCGCTCCAGCGCTTCACGGATCGGCTTGTAGATTGAAAACTTGTCAGAACCTGAGTGAACGCTGAGCTTGAGATTGGCGGGCAGGCCGTACTGGCGGATCGCGTAGGCGATGGCAGCGATGTCGTTTGAGAACTCACGCGCGAACTGCTCCAGGTCGCCGACATAGTCGACCCCCTTATTGAAGCGGCCGGTAAACTTCGGCGCGATCGTCTGGATTGGAATCCCGTGGTCGGCTATGGCGACAAGAATGATGAGCAGTTCAGCCGGGGTTTGCGGAGAGTCGGTCTCGTCCATCGAGACCTCCGTAACGAAGCTCCCTTTGCCCTTGGCCGCTTCAATTTTCGCGTACGTCACTGCCGCGGCCTGTATCGCCGCAAGGTACTTTGTCGCGGTTGCGTTGAAGAACTCTTCAGTGATCGCGATGGCATCGACGCCGGGCAGCTCGAGGCTGCCGATCAGCTCCGGATGACGGCCTGCGAAAGCTTTAAGCGACTCCGCCGGGGCGGGTTGGCCGATGCGGTCGGCCACGTCGAGCGTGAAGAAGTCGCATGACGCCAGGAAGCGGTCGACCGTGGCGGTGTTGATGTGGTCCGCGTCGCAGAAGTAGGGGTCGCGCCAGCCGAGCGAGCGTACCGCGGCATCGGCGGCCGCACGTGTGGCCGCCGGGTCTGAGTGAATGATGGTGTGTTCGCGATTGCTCTTGTTCCACACGGGTGCAACCGTTACGCCGGCCTGTTTCGCGCGAAAGCAGGCGGCGAGCTGGGCGGCCGCCTGGTGCGCGAAGCGGTCACCGACACCGATGGAGAACTGTGGGAGCTGCAGAGCAGGAGTGGACAAGGAGTCCTCGTTTGCAGGCGATTTCATGGTCTGACCAATCCACGATACGCAGGCCATGGATCGTCGTCAAAACGGGCGTCAGGCTGAGCAAAGCCGGGCCTGGCGGCCGGATGGTATAAGCAGCTTTTATCTCCGCAAATACGAAAGCATACCTAGCTCAAGCTCCTGAATAAACGTGATTTATCTTGGCTATCACGAAAAATACAGCATTGCATTTTTAGCTTGCCGTGGAACCAAAGTCCCCCTACGGTGGCGCATGGACACTCGAACGACAACCGAGCGCGCCCTTTCCATTTTT
The DNA here is from genome assembly GCA_964245565.1 of uncultured Acidobacteriaceae bacterium. Classification (GTDB taxonomy): domain Bacteria; phylum Acidobacteriota; class Terriglobia; order Terriglobales; family Acidobacteriaceae; genus EB88. The sequence continues at coordinate 21,931 of CAXTMY010000026.1, forward strand.
GCCTCCTCGCTGCTTCTACGCCCGTTCGCATCGCCTCGTCTTCGCGCTGCGACGCGGCTGCGAAACACAGCGGCCATGGCGCTGCTGGGGTTGCCGGCCGCGCTGCTGCAGGCGCAGACCTTCCGCGGAAGCATTGCCGGCACAGTCACGGATTCAACCGGCGCCGCGGTTCCGGGGGCGCAGGTGGTGGCTGTAGAAACCGCGACCGGCGCCGAACACAAGATGATGTCCACAGGCTCGGGCGAGTTCAGCTTCGCAGACCTTCCGCTCGGGGCCTATACGGTTACGGTGAGCGCTTCCGGCTTTGCCACGAGCAAGGTAGACAAGGTGCCGGTCTCGGCCGGGGTGGTGTACACGCTGCCGGTAAAGCTGGGCGTCGCGCAGGCTGCGGAGACGGTTGAAGTGTCGGCTGCCGGCCTGTCGCTCGATACGACCTCAACAACGCAGACGACGGTGCTGCCGACGACTACCGTGCAGAACACGCCGATGAACGGCCGTGATTTTACACAGCTTATTGCTGTCTCGCCGGGGTTCGCGGGCTACTCGGCCGGCGGCATTGGATCGGTGAACGGGACACGGGAAAACCAGAATAACTGGCAGATTGACGGCGCGGATAATAACGACCTGTGGCATAACATCCCCGCGGTGAACCAGAGCGGCGTTGCGGGGATCGCGGGTGTTACGCTGCCGCTTGATTCAATCGAGCAGTTCTCGGAGCAGACGCAGTCCAACGCCGAGGCCGGCCGCAACCCGGGCGCGACTGTCAATGTCGTGACTAAATCGGGAACCAATACGATCCACGGATCTATTTATTATTTCAATCGGAACGAGCTGTTCGCGGCGAACTCGCCGTTCGCGACACCTGACGCGAATGGGCAGATACAGAAGAATGAGTTAAGAAATCAGCAGTACGGCGCATCGGTGGGCGGCCCGATTGTACGGGATAAGCTCTTCTACTTCGCCAATTACGAAAAGCAGCAGTTCATCATTGAAAGTCCTGCATCAGCAACGGAGCCCTCTACGGCGTACCAAGCTAACGCCGAGGCTTTGCTTGCCGAGTACGGCATCCCCGTAAACCCGGTCCAGCTGAACGTGCTCAATACCTTGTTCCCGGCCTACGCCCTCACCGGGCCGGCGGCCGCGGATAACTACTCCAATGCCAGCCCGATCACGGGTTACAGCTATAACGGTGTGGGCAAGATGGACTGGCAGATCAACGAGAACAATCGGCTGTCGGGACGCGCCTACGGCGGCCAAGGCAGCCAGATCGCGCCGGTCGGCGTACAGCTGCCGTATTACTTTGAAGAAGGACCGATCCATGTCTATAACTACTCGGCCGTTCTGAACACCGTGCTCTCGCCGCGCCTGACCAACCAGGTGCTGGCCGGGGTGAACGTTTTCAACCAGGTATTTTTCGACCAGAACCACAGCTTTGACCTCGCCGCGCTGGGGCTGAACACCGGCGTGGGACCAGCGCTTTCCGGCGCGCCGGCGCTCACCATCAGCGGCTTTGACAATCTTGCGAATGCAACGCCCCCCTCGGGACGCATCGATATCACGGGTCTGATCACGGACACCGCGGCGTATTCGATCGGCAAGCACGAGCTTCGCTTCGGCGGCGAGTATCGGAATGCCCGGGTGCATGAGCTGTACCGGCGCAAGGAGCGCGGGTTGTTCGACTATGACGGCTCGCAGGGGCCCTGGTCTTCAACGGGTGGAACCATGGGCGCCGGCAGCTGCGACAGCCTGGCGACCAAGAGCCTGACCCAGGCGCCCATTACCACCGATGGCCCGACGCAGGCGCTGGCCGACTATCTTGCCGGATGCGCGCTGCAGGACGGTATTACTGTTGGCGACACCGTTCGCCAGGTCTACGTCAACACGTACAGCCTTTATTTCGAGGACGCCTGGCAGCTTACTTCGCACCTGAACCTGAACTACGGATTGCGCTACGACTATCTTGGTCCGCTGCACGATGGCGGTGACGATTTATCGATCTTTGACCCTGGCGTTAGTGGTGAGACTGTCCCCGGTATTGCTGTCCAGGGCCAGCAGGTTGCTAACCTGTATGAGGCTGCGCACAACGATGTGTCACCCCGTATCGGCTTCTCCTATAATCCGGCAAGCACACCTGACATCGTCGTGCGCGGAGGCTTCGGGATCTTCTTCGATGAGCCGAACCTGAATCCTTTTCTTGATAACCGGCCGCCGAACAATGGCGCTTCCGGCGCCGAGACGATGCCTGCCGGCACGACCCCTGTCTCGAACTACAGCTTTGAAAACCAGGTGATTCCGAGTAACGGCACCCTGCTGTTCCCAACGACCGGAGTTTTCGCTCCATATGGTTTTTCCGCAAGCGGTGCTCCGCTTAGCTCCGGCACACTTACCAATCCATACAACCTGTTTTCTATCAGCCCTAACTTCCGCAGCGCTTACAATGACAATTACAACCTGAACATTGAGAAGAAACTCGGACCCAATATGCTTGCGACGATCGGCTACGTCGGCTCGCAGGGGCGTAAGGAGTTAATCATCCGTGACATCAACCAGGCCGCGGTCGGCTCTACCCCGCTCGGCACTTTCGCGCAGGATGCGACACGCCCCTACGGCGCTGAATTTCCATACTACGGCGTGATCAACCAGATCGACAGCGCCGGAACTTCCAACTACAACTCGCTGCAGGCGACGGTTCGCACCACGAACCTGCATGGGCTCACCTCGCAGTTTGCCTATACCTGGTCGCATGGCCTGGACGAGCTGACGCAGTACCGCGACCAGTCACCGCAGAACAGCTTCGACCTGAAAGCCGATTACGGCAACATGGATTACGACATCCGCAACACCTTTGTGACGTACCTGAACTATGCGTTTCCCGGCAACGTGCCGGGCCCGCACTGGCTCACCCATGGCTGGCAGCTCAACAGCCTCATCACCCTGCATGGCGGCGAGCCGTATACGGTGTATACCGGTACTGACACCAGCGGCACCGGCGAGGGCGAAGATCGGGTCAACCAGGTAGGCGCGCTCGTCAAGGGCAGCCGGAAGATCGTCGACCACAGCGGCAGCCTGAGCTGGTTTACCAACACCAATAATTCTACCTTTAATATTCCGGCAACTACTCCTGGCAGCCCAACTTACGCTTTCGGCACCATGCGCCGCAATCAGCTTTTCGGACCCGGGTACGAGGACGTCGACTTCTCGGTTTTTAAGGATGGCCACATCACCGAGCGCATCGCCGCGCAGTTCCGTGTCGAGATGTTCAACCTTCTCAATCATACCAACCTGGCGCCGCCTGACTCGACTTACAGCGATTCGGGCTTCGGCAATGTCACCACAACCATCGGCAATTACAACGGCGCGCCCGGCATTGGGCCGGGTGAACCATTCAACACGCAGTTCGCGCTGAAGATTCTGTTCTAACCGGCAACTTATGCAGGAAGCAGCGAGCAGCGCTCGCCGCCTGCTTGCTTTACGCAGCAGCAACTTACCTGGCAGGAGAAACAATGGGCATCAGCAGGCGGCAGTTTCTGACACGCGTCGGCACCGTAAGCGGCTACGGTGTGGCGTTTACCATGGCACAGCAGCTCGGGCTTATGCCGGTGCCCGGCGCGGCGGCGCAGGAGCGCGCTGCTTCGCCGGTGGCCGGCAACGGCACGCGGGTCGTGATCCTCGGCGGCGGCATTGCGGGGCTTGTCTCGGCGTGGGAGTTAGGCAAAGCCGGCTACCACTGCACCGTACTGGAAGCGCGCACGCGCGCGGGCGGACGCAACTGGAGCGTGCGCGACGGGGCGAAGGTGAACTTTGAAGACGGCACGGAGCAGACCTGCGCGTTTGAGCCAGGGCTATATATGAACGCGGGCCCGGCGCGTCTGCCTTCGATCCACACCACCATGCTTGGCTACTGTCGAGAGCTCGCTGTGCCGCTCGAGGTGGAGATTAACGACTCCCGCTGCGCGCTGATGCAGGCGCCGCAGATGAACGGGGGCGTGCCGATCCAGCAGCGGCGGATGGTGAACGACGCGCGCGGGCATGTCTCAGAACTGCTGGCGAAGTGCGTCAACAACGGCGCGCTCGATGCCGAAGTCACGGCCGATGACAAAGCGCACATGCTTGAGTTTCTACAGACATACGGCGACTTGAAGCCGGATTATAAGTATGAAGGCAGCGCGCGCTCCGGTTACACGCGTTACCCTGGCGCATCCGCGGCGATGCCGGTCGTGGAGCCGCCGCTTACCATGCGTGAAATGCTCGCCGCCGACCTGTGGCGCGACATGCTGGCCAGCGAAGTCATTGACTGGCAGCCGACGATGTTCCAGCCGGTGGGTGGCATGGATCGCATTCCGGCTGCATTTGAAAAGGCTTTGGGTAAGACGGTCCGCTTCGGCGCCGAGGTCAAGACCATTCGCCAGGACGGCAAAGGCGTGACCGTAACGTACATGGACCGTGCGACAAAGCAGCTCCACACCATCACGGCGGACTACTGCATCTGCGCGCTGCCGCTTACCATTGTAAAAGGCATGGATGCGGACTTCGCGCCGGATGTGAAATCTGTGATCGACGCTGCGACTTATGCGCACGCTTACAAGGTGGGCTGGCAATCGCGCCGTTTTTGGGAGCAGGATTACCAGATTTACGGCGGACTTTCTTATGTCAAAGGCACGGTCGATATCGTCTGGTATCCAAGCGCCGGCTGCTTTTCGCCGAAAGGCATCGTGCTCGGCGGCTACTCGGTCGAGAACAACACGGCGTTCGGCAAGCTGCCGAGTATGCAGGCCAAGCTGGACGCCTCCCGTGCCGCAATAGAAACGCTGCACCCAGGCCACGGCAAAGAGCTTGAAAAGCCAGTGTATGTGAACTGGGGGCAGATACCGTTCAATCTCGGGTCCTGGGTGAGTACCGGGCACGATGGCCATATGGCCGGTTACGAGCGCATCATCGAGCCGGACCGCCGCGTGTACTTCGCCGGCGATCATACGAGCGAGATAGTCGGCTGGCAGGAAGGCGCGGCGCTCTCCGCGTTGCGATGTATGCGGCAGATCGGCGCGGCGGTACAGGGAGGGTCCAGTGCAGCATAAGAAATTGTTATTAGCAGCATTGGCTGCATGCTGCGTCTCTTCAGCGCAGATGCAGGCGCAGGTAACGGTGAAACACCTGCAGCCAAATGAGAAGAGCCCCATTGCAAATGGGGTCTGGGCGGGCGATACGCTTTACCTCAGCGGTCAGCTTGCGTCGCCCGTTACGCCGGCGGACCCGGCGAAGGGAACGCCGGCTGTGTATGGAGATACCCAGATGCAGGCGATGTCGGCGCTGACGAAAATACAGGCGCTGCTGAAAGAGCAGGGGCTGGACATGAAAGACGTGGTCAAGATGACCGTCTTTCTGGCCGGCGACCCTGCGAAGGGCGGCAAGCTTGATTTTGCCGGGTTGCAGGCCAGTTACACGCAGTTCTTCGGTACTGCGGAGCAGCCGAATAAACCTGCCCGGAGCGCGGTGCAGGTAGCGGCGCTGGCAGCACCGTGGGCGCTGCTGGAGATTGAAGTGATAGCTGTGCGGTCCAAGTAGCTGAATCCGGCAAAAGTAAAAGGCCCGCGCAGCGTTTGCGCGGGCCTTTTATTCCCTGTCTGAGGCAGGCCTCATGACAGTATGCTACTGCGGTTGTTGCGTATCGCGCTGGGCAGCTCAACGGCCGCGACCGCGGGCGTATCCATCACCTGCCTGAACGCTGTTTGAAACGCCTGCATGTCGCTGGCAGTGCCGACCGTGATGCGTACGGAAGTCGGCAGGATGGGCCAGACGCGGCCGATGTAAACATTCCGCTCCGCCATGGCTGCCATCACCTGGTGACCAGGCCGGCCGGTGTCGATCATAAAGCAGTTACTCTCGGACGGCGTGAATTTGTAATTGTTCGCGGTAAGCCACTCGAACGTCTGGGTGCGGATGGCGGTGTTGATGGCTCTGCGCTTCGCAACCAGGTCAGGCTCGTTGAGGCTCGTGGTCGCCGCGGCCACGGCCATGATCGGCATCGGGTTCATCCCGTAGTAGCCGATCTTCGCCAGGAGATCAGGGCGTCCAATGGCGAGTCCGCACCGTATCCCCGCCATGCCGTAGATCTTCGAGAACGTCCTCAGCACGATTACGTCTTTATCCGCCTTGACCAGGTCGAGCGAAGGAGCCGCATCGGAGAAGTGAATGTAGGCCTCGTCGATCAGCAGGATGGAGCCGGCCGGCTTGTTCGCCAGAGCGTACTCGATCTGCTCGCGCGGGGTGGTGGTGCCGGTCGGGTTGTTGGGGTTGCAGATGTAGAACACGCCGCCCTGCGGCGCGGCGGCAAGCATTGCCTTGACATCATGCGCGTGTGTAGCGGTGAGCGGAACCTTGATGATCTGCGCCTGGTTGAGCGTTGCCGCGCGCATGCCGGCTTCGTAGCCGGGGTCGCCCGTGACGTACGGGCGCGTGGGAGAGGTAAAGGCCAGCACCGAGTAGTGCAGCGGCTCGCTCGAGCCCGCGTAGACCGAGACGTACTCAGGCTTGAGCCCTTCCTGCGCGGCAAAGGTCGCCGCGAGTTTATCGGTCAGGTCGCTGTCATAGCGGCCGCCTTCCGGGATGAGCGCGGAGATCGCGGTACACGCGCCGGCGCATGGGCCGAGAGGATTCTCATTTGCGTCGATGCGTACCGCGCCTGCGGGGATAGCTTTGTGCGGCATGCGGCGCTGCGCGTGCGCCAGCTGCGGCTCGGTGAGGATCGGCAAAGCGGCCGCGGCTGCCGAAGTAAGTGCGGCCGAGCGGAGAAACGTGCGGCGCGAGACGGAAGGCAGCATCGAGCAAACTCCTGAAAAGCGGTAAGCGCAATCCCAGCCTAGCTCCCGCAAAACGCTGTCACAAGCGAGAAAGCGCAAAATAAGTAAGAGTTGTGGGCGGCATAACCGGGGTTTATTTCTACCCAGGCGCAAGGGTTCTCGATTGCTGCCGCGGCGAACTACGACGTTCTCCTCACGACCGCTCATTTCGTTCAAGAGCAGAATGAGCGGCACCCGGACCGGCGTGGCGCTGCCGTTCGTTCGAGTTCGGCCAGGCTGTCGCGATTCTGTTTTAGGATCAGGGCAGATGCCCTTCGCTGCCAGCCCGCCGCTCCTCACGGTCGATACGCTTTCGATCCGTTTCCGCCAGGCAACGCAGCCGGCGGTCGACGCGCTTTCTTTGTCGATCGCGCCGGGTGAGTCGCTCGGGCTGGTCGGCGAATCGGGCTCGGGCAAGTCGGTGACCGCGCTGGCCATTCTGCGCCTGCTGCCCGAGGCTTCCGCGCAGGTCGCGGGATCGATTCGCTTCAACGCGGGAGCTGCTGAGCAGAACCTGCTGACACTCGCGCCGGAGGCGATGCGCTCGCTGCGCGGGCGGGAGATTGCGATGATCTTCCAGGAGCCGATGACCGCGCTGAACCCGGTGATGCCGGTGGGCGCGCAGATCGCCGAGGCGCTGCAGGCGCACCAGGCCGGGAAGGGCCGCGCCGGGATGAACCGCTCGGCGGTTCGCGATGCGGTACACGCGGCCATGGAAACCGTCGCGCTGCCGGACCCGGTGCGCCGCGCGCGCGACTATCCGCACCAGTTCTCGGGCGGCCAGCGCCAGCGCATCCTGATTGCCATGGCGATCATCAACCGGCCGCGCCTGCTGATCGCCGACGAGCCCACGACGGCGCTCGACGTTACGGTGCAGGCGCAGATCCTCGAACTGCTGCAGCGCCTGCGCGAAGAGTATGGCCTGGCGATGCTCTTCATCTCGCATGACCTCGCGGTGGTGTCGCAGGTTGCGGACCGCGTTGCCGTGATGCGGCAGGGCGTTCTGCTTGAAGAAGCGCCGGTACACACGATCTTCCACGAGCCCGTTCACCCGTACACACAGGCGCTGCTGCGCGCGATCCCCACCATGGCTACACCTCTTGAACTACCGCTCGCGACCGTTGCGGCGGAGCCCGGCTGGCGCAACGGCGCCCTGCACGAGCGTTCCGCGGGACACTGGGTGCGCGCCTTTTGACGTGAAGCAGGAAGTCCAAACCGGAGTACCCTAAGCAGACACCCTATGCGTGCGCTGCTGCTTTCTGACATTCACGCGAACCTCCAGGCGCTCGACGCGGTGCTGAGGCACGCGCCTGCGCATGATGCCGTGTGGAACCTCGGGGACATTGTCGGCTACGGGGCGAATCCCAACGAGGTGATCGAGCGGGTGCGTTCGCTTGGGAGCACGTTTGTGCGCGGCAATCACGACCGGGCCTGTTGCGGGCTGACCGACATCGACGGCTTTAATCCGGTCGCCGCTCGCGCCGCGCGCTGGACCCAGTGTGTCCTTTCGGCGGAGCACATTGCGTGGCTGCGCCATCTGCCGCAGGGGCCTGTACAAGGCCCTGCGCAGGACGGGATGGAGTCCGGCACGGTGCGCTGCGTGCATGGCTCGCTGCTCGATGAAGACGAGTACATCCTGAACGCGCGCGATGCCATGCACTCACTCAGCCCACCCGGCCCCGCGATGAACTTTTTCGGCCACACGCATCTGCAGGGCGGCTTTGCCACCGACGGCGACCGGTGGTATCGACTAACGCCTGACTACGACACGCGCGATGCAGCGGAAAGCTGGAAGTTGCAGATCTCAAGCGGTGCCCGCTACCTGATCAATCCGGGCTCGGTGGGCCAGCCGCGCGACGGCAACTGGCGCGCGGCCTTCGCCGTGTATGACACAGAGCGGTCGTCCGTGCTGTTCTGTCGCGTGCCGTACGACCTGCGCACGGCGCAGCAAAGCATTGTGGACGCCGGCCTGCCGGACCGGCTGGCTTCCCGCCTGCGCGACGGCCGTTGAAGCGATGAACGTGGGCGGCTCCCGTGCCGGAGCATCGTTCAGGCGTTCTGCAACTCGTGCGCATGCGCGGCCAGCGGCCAGTCGGTATAACCGCGTTCATCGCCGCCGTACCAGTATTCTTTCGGCGCGTCGGCCAGCGGCGCGCCGCTCTTCAGGCGCTCCACCAGGTCCGGGTTCGCAAGATACGCGCGGCCAAACGCAATCAGGTCAGCCTTGTCTTTGCTGAAAGCTTCCTCAGCAAGTGCCAGTGAGTATTCGTTGTTGGCCATGTATGTGCCGCCGAAGCGATGGCGCAGCGCGTCGAAGTCCACCGCATTGTCGGGCACACTGCGTGTCAGCATCGGCGTGCCTTCAATTACGTGCAGGTACAGGAGGCCGAGCTTTCTCAGCTCGTCGGCGTAGCGGCCGTAGACTTCATTCGGGTTGCTGTCGAGCTTTGTGCCCCCGGGCTGCACGCCGCCCGGCGTGATGCGAATGCCCACCTTGCCGGCGTCGCCGAAACCCTCGATAACAGCGCGCACCGCGGCAAGCGGGAACCGGAGACGGTTCTCAACCGAACCGCCATACTCGTCGGTGCGCAGATTGGTGGTGTCGCGCAGCCACTGGTCAAGGAAGTAACTGTTGGCCGAATGAATTTCCACGCCGTCGAAGCCGGCTTTGCGCGCGTTCTCGGCTGCGTGGCGAAATTCTTCGAGAATGGCGGGCAATTCCGAAATCTCCAGCGCCCGGGGCGTGACATGGTCCTGCAGGCCGTCGTTGGTAAATGCCTGGCCTTCCGGCTTGACCGCGGAAGGCGCAATGGGCAGCGCGCCCCCGGGCTGCAGGCTCGGGTGCGAGATGCGCCCGGTGTGCCACAACTGCAGGAAGAACAGGCCGCCTGCTGCGTGTACGGCCTCCACGACGGGACGCCACGCTGCCACCTGCGCATCGCTCCAGATGCCAGGCGTGAGCGCGTAACCGCGCGCCCGGGGAGAGATGTTGGTCGCTTCCGAGACGATCAGCCCCGCATCAGCCCGCTGCGCGTAGTACTTCGCCGCATAAACCGGCACGATGCCTTCGTCACTCGATCGCGAGCGGGTGAGGGGAGCCATGACGATGCGGTTCTTCAGGCGGAATGGGCCAAGTTGATAGGGCTGGAAAAGCTGCTGATGCTGCATAGGAGATGGTCCTCTGGTCGAGCGGAAGTGTAGGGCGGCTGCACGTTTGCGGTGTCTCTTAAGGATGCTGCGAAGAGCGGTGTCGATGCAGCGGTGCTGTCGTTCCTGGTGAAAGACTGTTGCGCCCGCACACAACTGAAGGCCGCACGGGCGCCTGGGAGCCGGCAACCGGAGTGCGATACACTCGTCGCCTGGAACAGGCAGTCAACCTCAACGAGAATCGAGACCGGGTGAGCCACGAATCGGAGCAGCAGCAGGCACTTACCGCAACCACGACCGACAACCCGACGCGCCGCCGCTTTCTCGCGCAGGGCGCCGTAACCGCGCTCGGGATTGTCGCCAGCCACCGGGCTTGCGCGCAAAGCAGTAGCAACGCGACCAATCCCACACTGCCCCCGGGCGCGCCGCCTGCGTTCGGCACTGCCCCGGCCGCGGGCCCTCAGGTCACGGCCGAAACGTTCGCCGAGGCGCAGAAGCTTGTCGAGGTCGAGTTCTCTGAGAAGGACCGTGCGGAAGCGGCAGGCAACTGGCGGCAGGCAATGGCGCCACTTTATGAGCGCCGTGTGGGGCCGCGCATCGTTCCTCTGCCGGAGGCGGTCGCACCGGCCACAGTGTGGCACCCGCTGCTTCCCGGTCAGCACCTGGTGTCCGCAGCGCAGGGCAGTGTATTTGTACCTGCGGCTGTTGCGGAACGTCCGCTGCCGGCAAGCGACGAGAATATTGCTTTTGCCAGTGTGCCGCAGCTTGGCGCGTGGCTGCGTTCGAGGCAGCTGACTTCCGAGCGCCTGACCGGGATTTATCTCGCGCGGCTCGAGCGCTATAACCCGCAGCTTCGCTGCGTCATCACGCTCACGCCGGAGCTGGCGCTGGAGCAGGCGCGCCGCGCCGACGCCGAGCGGGCGGCAGGTCACGACCGGGGGCCGCTGCACGGCATTCCCTGGGGCGCCAAGGACCTGCTCGATACCGCGGGCATCCGCACCACCTACGGAGCCGAGCCGTACCGCGATCGTGTCCCGAAGAAAAACGCTGTTGTGGTGGAGCGGCTCGCGAACGCCGGAGCGGTGCTTGTGGCCAAACTTTCGCTCGGCGCGCTCGCGCTCAACGACGTCTGGTTCGGCGGCCAGACGATGAATCCCTGGAACCTGGAGGAAGGCTCTTCCGGATCAAGCGCGGGGCCGGGCGCCGCCGTGGCCGCGGGTCTGGTCGGCTTTGCGATCGGTTCCGAGACGGGCGGCAGTATCGTGAGCCCCAGCATGCGGTGCGGTGTTGAAGGCCTGCGGCCAACGTACGGACGGGTGGCGCGTACCGGCGCGATGACGCTGTGCTGGTCGCTCGATAAGCTCGGGCCCATGGCGCGCGGCGTTGAGGACACGATGCTGGTGCTGCAGGCGATCACCGGTCCTGATGCGGGCGATGTTGCGAGCGTGCCCAGTACGCTGAACTTCGACGCGGACAAAGGTGTTGCAGGTCTCCGCGTCGGCTACTTTCCGCAGTGGATGCAGCAGCCGCCGGCAACCGAGGTGGACCGCGCCGTGCTCGCGAAGCTGCCCTCACTCGGCATGAAGCCCGTAGCCGTGAGCCTGCCGGACTGGTCCTATGACTCGCTCGAACTGATCCTTTTTGCGGAGGCCGCGGCTTCCTTTGAGGAGCTCACGCTTTCGCACCAGGTTGACCAACTGAAGATGCAGGTTCCGGACGCGTGGCCTAACTCGTTCCGCCAGGCCCGGTTTCTTTCCGCGGTCGACTTTGTCCAGGCCGACCGCATGCGTCGCCTCGTCGCGCAGGAGATGGCGCGTATCTTCAGCGAGGTAGACGTATTGCTGGTGCCCTCTCTGCGCGATGAAACCCTTACCATTACTAACTTTACCGGTCACCCTTCACTTACACTCCGCGCCGGTTTCGTGGAGGTAAGCGAAGCGCGCAGCGACTGGGCGCCCGATCCCGCGCACCCGCTGCCACACTTCTCCCCGCCGCGCCGCGTACCGCACGGCGTCACTTTCATCGGACAGCTTTTCGACGAAGGCACGGTCGCGAACGCCGGCCTTGCAGTTGAAAAGGCGATGGGTGTTGCGGGCGAACGACCGAACGGCTTCTGAGCCGTGTCGCCCGGCACGGTGATGAACGGGGGATGCTTCGCGCGTTCAGCATCCCCCCGCGGCCTGCTGGCGGAATCCCGAAACTTTGCATAGACTTGGCATCGTTACCAGCTGGATCTCTCAAGGGGCAGGAATGAAGAACAGGTTTGGCTTTACGGGTGCGCTCGCGCTCGCTGCGGTACTTGCAGGCACAGTCCACGCACAGGCGCAGAGAACAGTGGCTGAGCATCACCAGCTTGAGGAGCAGCAGGCGCGCGCCCGTGCCGATATCGCCGCGCTGCCTTGGATGAATACCAGCCTGAGCCCCGATGAGCGCGCCGACCTGGTGCTGAAGCAGATGACGCTGGATGAAAAGATCAGCCTGCTGCACGGCAACGGCATGGCCCACGCGGGCAACTGGCAGATGCCGCTTACCCGGATGTCGAACGGCGGCGCAGGCTACATCGCACCGATTGAGCGCCTCGGCATTCCGGCGGTCGATATGTCCGATGCGGCATATGGCGTTCGCTCCTCAGGCGAGAACGGACGCTACTCCACCGCACTGCCCGCCGATGTCGGCGCAGCCTCCAGTTGGGACCGGCAGGCCGCCTACGAGTACGGCGCGCTGATTGGCCGCGAATTGCGCGCCCAGGGCTATAACATGACCCTGGGCGGAGGGGTCGACCTGACGCGCGAACCGCGTAACGGCCGCACGTTCGAGTATCTCGGCGAAGACCCCGTGCTGGCCGGAACCATGGTGGGGCAGCTGATGACCGGCGAGCAGGCGCAGCATGTTATCGGCGACATCAAGCACTACGCCATGAATGACCAGGAGACGGGACGCAATATCGTCAACGTGGTTATCTCCAAGCGCTCCATGCGCGAGAGCGACCTGCTGGCCTTTCAGATTGGGATTCGCGACGCCCATCCTGCCGCTGTGATGTGCTCCTACAATCGCGTCAACGGCGATTACGCCTGCGAAAACGACTACCTGCTTCACGACGTCTTGAAGACCGACTTTCACTTTCCCGGCTTTGTGCTGTCTGACTGGGGCGGAACGCACTCCACCGTGAAAGCCTCGCATGCCGGCCTCGATAACGAAGAGCCGATGGATACGTACTTCGGCGCGGCACTCAAGAAGGCTGTTGAGGACAAGCAGGTATCGATGGCCGAGATCGACGACCATGCGCACCGCATGCTGCGCTCCTACTTTGCTGCCGGCATAGTCGACTACCCGGTAGAGAAGAGCGTTGTCGACGTCGAGCGCGACCTCGACGTGGCGCAGCATATCGAGGAAGGCTCGATCGTCCTGCTCAAGAACGATCGACATATCCTTCCGCTCGAAGGAGCCAGGGTCCGTTCCATCGCTGTGATCGGCGCCCATGCCGACGTCGGCATGCTCTCGGGCGGCGGCTCGGCGCAGGTCGACCCTCCGGGGGGAAATGCTATCTCCCCGCCGGGCCAGGGGGCCACGCACTGGCAGGAGCATATCTGGTTTCCGACTTCGCCACTGCGGCAGTTACAAAAAGCGATGCCCTCCGCGAAGATACAGTTCAACTCCGGTGACGACACGATAGGCGCAGCCGCGCTGGCCAAATTGTCTGACGTGGCCATCGTCTTTGTGCAGCAGTGGGAGAGTGAGGGTATGGACCTGCCTACGCTCGCGCTGCCTGACAATCAGGACGCGCTTGTTGAAGCAGTCGCGGCCGCGAATCCGCACACAATTGTGGTGCTCGAGAACGGCTCACCCATACTGATGCCCTGGGCTGACAAGGTGCAGGGAATCGTCGAGGCATGGTATGGCGGCTCGCGCGGCGCGACCGCGCTGGCAAATGTGCTTACCGGCGCTGTCAATCCTTCGGGCAAGCTGGCCAACACTTTTCCGCTGAGCGACTCCGATTTGCCGCATCAGTCGATTCCGCCGCTGCCGGCCTCGGACAAAGGTCAGGGAGCAAGCGCCGTGAACGCAGGCAGCGATGCGCGCTCGCGCTACAGCGTCACTTATGACGAGGGCCTGAAGGTTGGGTATAAGTGGTATGACGCTGAGCACAAGCCGGTGCTGTTTCCGTTCGGCTTCGGCCTGTCGTATACGAGCTTCAGTTACTCCGGCCTGCGGGTTACGCCAGGAGCGCAGCCCTCGGTGAGCTTTACCGTCAAGAACACGGGGCAGCGCGCGGGTTCTGAGGTGTCAGAGGTTTACGCGATGCTTCCGGCGTCGACCGGTGAACCGCCGAAGCGACTCGTCGGCTTCGATAAAACTATGCTGCAGCCTGGTGAGAGCCGCGAGCTCACAATCCAGGTCGACCCGCTCTTTCTCTCGGTCTACGACGACACCGACGGACACATGAAGGTTATGCCCGGAGACTATACCTTCGCTGTGGGCGGGTCTTCCGCGTCTTTGCCGCTGCGGCAAAGCATCGTGATGAAGCCGTCCATGTAAGCGCGGCTGTGAGGGCAGGCCAGGCTTTTGCAGTTCGATGGAGTTTCCGCAGTGGAAAAGAAGGAGCGTGTGTACCCAATCGCGTATACACTAGGCGCATCTATGAGGACTCTTCTTTCCCGCTCCGGCCGCTCGCTCTGCGTGGCCCCACTCGCCCTGGCTGCAACCGGCCTGCTGGCGCAAGGCACGCAGCCGCAGCCTGAGCCGACCCCGATGCCACCGCCGATCGTCGCGCCGGTCGACAAACCATATGTCGGCCCGGTGCGGCTAAGTGTCGACCTGAGCAACAATGCCGATCGAATCGCCGTGGTGCATGAGGAGATACCGGTTGAGAAAGGCGCGAAGGAAATTGTGCTGTTGTACCCGCAGTGGATTCCGGGTAACCACTCGCCGACCGGGCCGATCTCGGCACTTGGCGGCATTGTGACGACGGTCGACGGAACGCGTGTGCAGTGGGTGCGCGATCGCGTGAATGTTTACGCGTTTCATGTACCACTTACCCCCGGTGCCACAACCGTCGGGCTTACTTTTGATTACCTGTCACCCGTACGCCGCACCGAAGGCCGCATCGAGATATCGAACGAGATAGCTGACCTGGCCTGGAACGAAGTGCTGATGTATCCGGCCGGCTATTTCTCGCGTGATATTCCGTTCGATACTACGCTCAAGCTGCCCGAGGGCTGGAAGTATGCCACCGCGCTTGAGACTGCCTCGACTGCAGGCCAGACCACTACGTTTAAACAGACAACGCTGAACACGCTGGTTGACTCTCCGCTGTACGGGGGGAAGTATTACAAGCGCATCGACCTGTCGCCGACGGCAACGGATATTGTCCATCTGAATGTGTTCGCGGATGAGCCGGGCGACCTGGATATCACGCCGGATGAGCTTGACAAACATAAGCGGCTGACCATGGAAGCCGACAAACTCTACGGCTCCCACCACTACGGCCATTATGACTTTCTGCTGCTGCTGAGCGATAAGGTCGGGGGAGTTGGGCTGGAGCATCACCAGTCGAGCGAGGACGGACAGGGGCCGAAGTACTTTACGGACTGGGCCGGCGGCGTTGGCGGCCGCGACCTGCTGGGCCATGAGTACACGCACTCCTGGAACGGCAAGTTTCGCCGCCCTGCCGACTTATGGACTCCGAACTTTAATGTGCCGATGCGCGACGACCTGCTGTGGGTTTACGAAGGCCTGACGCAGTACTTCGGCAATGTGCTGACCGCGCGCGCAGGCATGCGCACTCCTGAAGAAACGCGGGATGTTTTCGCCCATGTTGCCGCAGGGTTTGAGGCAAGCCCCGGGCGTGACTGGCGTCCGCTGGTCGACACGACGAACCAGCCCACGATATCTCAGCGGCGGCCGGTAAGCTGGGTAAGCTGGGAGCGCCCGGAAGACTACTACACCGAGGGTGAGCTGATCTGGCTTGATGTCGACACCAGGATACGCGAGCTTACCAATGGACAGAAGTCGCTCGATGATTTCGCCAAGCTCTTCTTCGGTGTTTACAACGGCAGTTACATCACCGACCAGTACCATTTTGAAGATATTGTGAAGGCGCTCAACACCGTCGCGCCGTACGACTGGGACGGGTTCCTGAAGCAGCACGTCTACGACTTACACCCGGCGGTTCCGGAAGACGGCTTTACGCGCGGCGGTTACAAGCTGGTGTACACCGATACGCCCGTAGCCTGGGTGCAGAAGGAACAGGCAGCGTATGGTTATGCCGACTTCACGACGTCGCTGGGATTCTCAGTAGGCTTGCGCCGCGGCGGGGGCGGGTCGGCCGGAGCTTTGGGCGGAGTGGCCTGGAACAGTCCTGCGTTCAAGGCGGGCATAACGCCTGACATGGAAATCGTCTCCGTCAACGGGCAGGCTTACACGGGAAAGGTACTGACGACTGCGATTCTCGATGCGGAGAAGAGCAAACAGCCGCTGCAGCTCCAGTTCCTGCGCGGTGATACTTACATGACTTTTTCTATCCCGTACTATGACGGCATGCGCTACCCTTCGCTGCAGCGCGTGGATGGCACGCCGGACCGCCTGGATGACATCCTGGCGCCGAGCAAAAGCCCGCTCCCAGCGATGTAGTTCGCCAGGACGGAATGCAGCACGCGGCCGCTCCTGGAGGAGCGGCCGCTCTTTTGCTATCGTCGGTAGCGCGGTCTCCTGCTTCGCGGGATAATGGCACATGCGCATTTCCTGTAAGACAGCTCTCGGCCTTTTACTCCTTATCACCTGCAGTTTGCCCGGTTTGGCGCAAAGCAGCGCCTACGACGCGGTCGATCCCATGATAGGCACCGGAGCCGACGGACATACCTTTCCGGGCGCGACGGTGCCTTTCGGCATGGTGCAGTTAAGCCCCGATACGCAGATCCGGCCGTTCAAGCAGAGCTATAAGTGGGCGGCAGGTTACCGGTATGAAGATACGACGATTCTCGGCTTCTCGGCGACCCACTTTTCGGGAGCCGGTCATTCAGACCTGGGCGACTTCCTGCTGCAGCCTATCTCCGGCGACGTCCGGCTGGAGCCGGGCGAGATAGACCAGCCCGGGTCCGGGTATCGCTCGCGCTTTTCGCATGCAACCGAGCAGGCGCACCCGGGGTACTATGCCGTGACGCTGCAGGATTACGGTATCCGGGCCGAGCTAACCGCCACGGCGCGCACCGGTGTCAGCCGCTTCACTTATCCGGCCGGCAAGCCTGCCCACGTGCTGCTCGATATGCGCTCGTCTATTTATAACTACCCCGGCAAGGTGTTGTGGTCGCGCGTACGTATCCGGCAGGACGGCACAGTTACCGGGATGAGGGAAACGCGGGGCTGGGCGCCGGGACGCCAGTTATATTTTGCGATGCGCTTTTCGGCACCGATGGTTGAGCATGCCTTGTATGATAACGAGCCGGTGCCGGTGCCGTACCGCGGCTTTAAAGGTCCGGGCACAACGCCTGAGAATACGCAAAGCCTGGAGGGCCGCGGCCTTGAAGCTGTCTTCTCATTCGGGCCGCAGCAGACGCCACTTACCGTGGCAATGGCGATATCTCCGACCGACGAGGCGCATGCGATTGCAAACCTTGATGCCGACGAGCCGAAGCTGGACTTTGACGGAACGCGGGCGCGGGCGCAGGCTGCGTGGGAGAAAGCGCTGGGCGTGATCGATATTGAAGCGGATAAAGCGACTAGAGAGAATCTTTACACCGCGCTCTATCATGCGCTGCTGGCGCCTTCGCTGTCGATGGATGTGGATGGAAGTTATCGCGGGCCGGATAACCAGGTGCACGTGGCGAAGGGGTTCGACTTTGTCTCGAGCCTGTCGTTGTGGGATACGTTTCGCGCAGAGCAGCCGTTGATGACGATCCTGGAGCCGCGGGAGCGGACCGAGAACCTGGTGCGTTCCATGCTGGCTTCCCAGCAGGAAAGCCCGTTCGGCATCTTGCCGATATGGCAGTTCCAGGGAATCGAGACGTGGTGCATGATCGGTTATCACGCGGTGCCGGAGATAGCCGATGCGGTGATGAAGGGGTATGCCGGCGGCGCGGGCGCGTTTGATGGGAACGCGGCGCTCGATGCCATGGTGGCAAGCGCAACCTATGCCCCGTACGGCAACCTGGGCGAATACATGCGGCTGGGATATGTGCCGGTAGATACCGATGATGAGGCAGTTTCAAAGACGGTCGAGTATGCGTTCGACGACTGGACGATTGCGGAAACGGCGCACCGGCTAGGACGGGAAGATATCGCGCAGGAGTTTCGGAAGCGCGCCGGTAACTGGAGAAATGTCTTTAACGCGCAGGACGGGTTTGTCGAGCCGAAGCTGGCGAATGGCTCATTCCGTGCGGGCTTTGACCCGGCCAGGGCTGGGGCGGGATCGGGATTTACGGGGAATGCATGGCAGTACTCGTGGTTTGAACCGCAGGACGAGGCGGGGATGATTGCGATGCTGGGCGGCGACGGGAAGTTAGTCGCGAAGCTGGACGCGATGTTCGACCAGAAGGTGGACCCGAAGCAGTATGCGGATGTGGAGGATATGGCCGGGCTGATCGGGCAGTATGTGCATGGCAACGAACCGAGTCATCACCTTGCGTACTTGTATGTGTATGCGGGGCAGCCCTGGCGGACGCAGGAGAGGCTGGAGCAGATTGTTACATCGCAATACAGGCCGGCACCGGATGGATTGGTGGGGAATGACGACCTGGGGCAGATGTCGGCGTGGTTGTTACTGACATCGCTGGGATTCTACCCGGTGACGCCGGGGACGAATGAGTATGTGCTGGGGCGTGCGTTTGTGAATGCGGCGGTGCTGCACCTGCCGAATGGGAAGAGCTTCCATGTTATCGCCGAGCATATGTCGGAGCAGAACCGGTATGTAGGGAAGGTGTTGTTGAACGGCAAGGTGCTGAGTCGAACGTTTATAACCCAGGATGAGCTGACCAGGGGTGGGGAGTTACGGTTCGTGATGCAGGCGGCCCCGGAAAAGAGTTGGGGAGTTAGTAACTCGGACCGGCCGTACTCGATGTCGAAGGACGGGCTTTTGCCCTGATTGTTGTGCAGAAAATGCGTAAAAATAAGACGTTTTGGGTGCATTTTCGGCTTCTTTTGTGCGGCTTTGGGGTTCGTTTTTCGAGTGTTCCACGGAGAACGCGAAGGTAACGGGGCTGGGTACGACGGTGCGGCCGGAGGCGGCGCAGGGTTTTGGGCGGGTGTGCTTGATCGTACGCTGTACGATGCCGGAAGGGCGGGCTGGGTCTGAGATGTAAGTGAGGACCGCTCCGGCCTGATAAGTAGATAAGTATGCGTTAGAGGGAGATAGCCATGGCAGGCCTGGAGCCGGTCGGCCTGACGACTTGCAGGCGGGCGGCTGCCGAAGCGGAGGTTTCGCGGATCAAGAGGCCACCACTTTCTAGGGCTGGGACCGGTGCCCGTTCTGCTGGGCCTGATACTCTGCTTGGGCCGCCTCGATCTCCTGCTGGTGTGCGGCGATGACCTTACTCATTGCGTCGAGCTGCACGGCCTGCACGGCGGCGATAGCTTTTTCCGAGACGCCGGCCATGCATGCCCTTGTCGCTGCCACGCGTTGCGGGTTGAAGGCTTCGCGGGCGTATTCGCGATCCTGCTCGTTGAGCTGTTTTAACAGTTCGCCGGTAAAGACCGGCTTATTTCTGGCCGCGTCTGAGACCGCGTTCGGCGCGGCGACACCCTGCTCCTGCTCGTCGAGGGAAAAGCCGATGGCATAGCGGCCCCAAGCCCTGCCTTCCGGGGTGTTGAAGATGTCGACAAGAAGGCGGCCATCCTGCTCCGAATAGCATTGCTGGTAGAAGGGGAGGTCGATCGGGGCAGGATCGACCTGAGCTGCGGCTTCTTCCATCTGGGCGAAGAGCGATGCCGGCCACCAGGGCGGCATCTTCTGCTTTTGCAGGAGGGTTACCTTCTTCGCCATCCGCTCGGTCGCTTCCTGCAGTTGAAGGGTGTTGAAGATTTCCCGCACCTGATCCAGCCGCATGCGAGGCGCCAGGGCAATGGATGGATCAGCAGATGCGCCGAATTCCACCTGATGGAGGATGCGTGTGGGTACCTGCATATCGCTCGTCGGAGGCTGGAAGCGAAAGTCATGCGCCACATTGAGCGCGGCCTGCGCCATTGCTTCATCAGGAGCTTGTTCGGCGCCTGCATCGACCGGCGCGCCGTCGGCGCCGATGAGAAAGCGCAGCGTTACAGCATCGTGCGCATCGTGCGCGGCAGTGTTTGCCGGCAGCGCGGCACGGGCTGCCTGGAGCATCGGCTGATACCGCATGGTTGCTTGCTCGGTCGGGTCGCGAGGCGGGTCGCGTCGCTTCATGCCGGGGGTGGGTATCAGCTGCGCGAGCGTATCGGCTGGGATGGAGCGGTAGGTGAGATCGGCGTCGAAGATACGCAGAGCACCGGCTGTTGCGGATACGTGGGTGTACTCCTGCCTGCCGTTGAAAGGCAGATAGTTTGAGAAAACGATGTGAATGTTCAGCGGAATGTCCGCGGAGCGGAGCAGGCCATTCGCAGTATCAAAGCACCACTTGTAATTGCGCGGATAGCGGTCTGAAAGAGTCGGCAGGCTGCCTGCAAAGCAGGTCACGGCGAGGCCTTCCGCTGAAGTTTCGCTGGACTGCTTCACCAGATAGGAGGAGGCCTGCGAGGTGCTTGGGACTTCAAAGTGGAGGAAGGTATAGGCCTCGGCTGCGCGGATGGGAATAAAACTCTCGGACTTTGTGGTCCAGTACGGTCCGTTGTCATTCCGTACGGAAGACCGGGTGAAATCGGCGAAGTGGAGCGTGTCGCGCCAGTGCGTTGCGTCGACCCAATCCTCCTCAAAGGAAACCTTTCCGGTGGCCCGGAGTGCAAGATAGGACTCTCCTTGAGCCGAGACATGGGACGGTGGTGTGCCGACGGAGTGCAGGTAAGTGCGGGCGCGAGCCTTGGCCAGGGCAAGCGCGAACGCCTCCTGGTCGGCGAAAGCGTCCTGCTGCGCGTGGAGCGGGAGACTGAGCAGCGCCGGAAGCGTGAAGATACAAGCGAGCAGCAGGTGCCGCATGGATCGGATGGGGACGTGCAATTGCATTTTTGCATGATATCGCCGGAATGATGGAATGCGAGGGATAGTCAGGGAGCAGCGGAAAACTTTGGTGCCGGCCACCGGCGCGGTGAGTATCCGCGGAATGCCGGCCCGTCAAATGATCGCGCTCTGTTGCTGTGTCCTTTGCGGTTCCTGTCGATTGAGCTTTAGGTGAGCACGACGAAGAATGCTGCTTTTTAATTCGCGCGAAGTGCCGGGTTTGCGCGAGGATGATTCTGTTTCGTCGTTGCGAGGGGGAGCGATGGGGATACGGGCGGCGAGGGTGGGCGATGCTGGGGCGATTGCGCGGGTGCATGTGGCGAGCTGGCGGGCGACGTATCCGGGGATTGTGCCGCAGGCGTACATCGATGCGCTCGATGAG
>CAXTMY010000027.1:0-43105 GCA_964245565.1 uncultured Acidobacteriaceae bacterium
GCGTGGTGTTTCGACTGCGTGCCGGAGGAGAATGCGCTGGTGCTGGGCTTTGGCGCGCGGCGCTTTCGGCTGCCCAGCGTGATGCTGGTGCAGCAGCACCCGCGGGAGCTGCTGGGCGCCGAGATCTTCAGCCGTTTCGGCGCGGAGTTTCCCATCCGCTTCGACCTTCTGGACACGGTCGAGGGCGGCAATCTTTCGCTGCAGGTGCACCCGCTCACCGCGTATATTCGCGAGCACTTCGGCATGGCCTACACGCAGGATGAGAGCTACTACATCCTGGACTGCGAGCCGGGAGCGGAGCTATACCTGGGGCTCAAGACCGGTGTTTCGCCGGAGAAAATGCGGAGCGATCTTGAGGCGGCGCAGCGCGACGATCGCGCATTCCCGGCGGAGGAGTATGTAAACGTGCTGCCCACGCGCAGGCACGATCACTTTGCGATTCCCGCAGGCACGGTGCACTGCTCCGGCGCGGGGAACCTGGTGCTGGAGGTCAGCGCGACGCCGTACATTTTCACCTTCAAGCTGTGGGACTGGGGCCGGCTGGGACTGGACGGCAGGCCGCGCCCGATTCACCTGGAGCATGGCCTTGCGAACGTCCAATGGAACCGCGACACGGCCTGGGTCGAGCGCGAGCTGCTGGACCGGGCGGAGACGCTGGCCGCGGGCGACGGCTGGCGCGAGGAGCGGACAGGACTGCACGCGCTGGAGTTTATCGAGACGCGGCGCACGTGGTTTACCAGCGCCGTGGAGCAGGACACCGCGGGCACGCTGCATGTGCTGAACTTGGTGGAGGGAGACGCGGCGCTGGTGGAAAGCCCGGAGGGCGCGTTTGCGCCCTTCGAGGTGCACTACGCGGAGACCTTTATTGTGCCGGCGGCGGTGGGACGTTATAGCGTGCGGCCGATTGGCGAGGCCGGTGCGCCGCTTGCGATTTTGCGGGCTTCGGTTCGAGCTGAGGCCGGGGGTGGTTAGACTCGCAGGATGTGGATGCCGAGCTCCCGGAACGGCTTGACAGCTTCCTCTGTGGCCTTGGAGTCGGTGATGAGGTCGTGAATGTCCGCGGTGGGGCAAAGGAGAAACTTGCTGACAAGACCGAGCTTGCTGTGGTCTGCGACGGCGACCCTGCGCTTGGAATGGTCAGACAGGGTACGCAGCAGACCTGCTTCAGACGAGTTGGTGCAGGTGAGGCCCTGTGCGGCATGGATGCCGTCAACGCCGAGAAACATGATGTCGGCGAAGAGCTTCTGCGCGGCATCGGTGGCGAGCGGGCCGACGAGCGTGAACCAGTTGCCGCGCAGGTGACCGCCGGTCACGATCACGTCGATGTCCTTGCGGTTGCTGAGCTCCATGGCGACGTTGACGGTGTTGGTGATGATGGTGATGCCGCTCAGCACCTTGAGGCTGCGCACCACTTCGGTAGTGGTGGTGCCGCCGGAGAGCGCGACGGTCTGCCCTGGAACGACCATCTGCGCGGCAGCGCGCGCGATGCGGCGCTTTTCTTCGGCGAAGCTGCTGACCTTGTCCTGGAAGGAGGCGTCGTTGCGAAAAGGCTCGTAGAAGAGCGGCCCGATGGGAACGGCGCCTCCGCGTACGCGCTTGAGCAATGAGCGAGACTCGAGATCTTCAAGGTCGCGGCGGATGGTGGCGAGCGAGGCATGCAGCGCTGTGCACAAGTGCTCCACAGAGACGGTGCCGTCTTTCTGCAGGCGCTCGAGGATAAACTCCTGACGCGCAATCAGGTTATCGCTCTTGGGCGGCATAGGCCGAGGATACCAAAGCGACGCAACGCTTCCCGGTAAACCGTACGGGACGGTTGAACGAAACGATGGGGTGCAGCGGGACAGGGAATGTTCCCACTCGCTTAGCAGATGTTCCCACGTATTGACATGCACCGATTTACTGCATGGTAGGCACGACTGGATTCGAACCAGCGACCTCTACCGTGTCAAGGTAGCGCTCTAACCAACTGAGCTACGCGCCTGCGTATGCGCGGCAGGGCTGCCGCTGCTCGAAGTATACCGCACTCCCGGCTGTCGCTTGCTGCTGAGCCTCTGACTTGCCGGAGTGAGCGCGTCATTGCCCCCGTCGCGGCATCAAAATAGTTATGCCTGGCTGGAAAGAGGCGATCTGGTTTGTGGGCGCGGGCGTTTGGCTGCTGGTCGCCGCGTTGGCGCTGCGTGCGCATGCGCCCGATCATGCGCTGGGCGCGATCGTGGTCGCCTTGGTGTTTCTGGCTGCGGGAATGTTTTTTGCGCGCTACGGCATTCCGTCGGGGCGGCGCTAGACCACAGCGTCTGGGCTTCTCTTGTGGACAGGGCTAGTCGTAGCGCTCGAAGACTATCTGCCGGCGGGGGATGCCGGCGTTCTTCAGCTGTTCGCGGCAGGGGGCGACCATGGCGTTGAGTCCGCAGATGTAGATGAAGGTGGAGTGAGCGCTGAGAGGTGTTTGCGCGTGGTCCGCGGCTGCCTGGAGCCGGGGCACGGCCTGGTGCTCGACTGCGCCCCGCGCGCCCGTCCAGCTGCTGCCGGGCGCGGCGAGCGTCGGCAGGTAGATGAAATTCGTGTGCTGCGCTGCGAGTTGCTCGAATTCGTCGCGGTAGTAAAGACCCGTTTCCTCTTCCGCACCGCAGAGGAGGGTGAACTGCGCTGAAACGTTGAGGAGCGGCTGGTGAACGGGGAACAGCGACTGCACAAAGGCGCGGACGGGTGCGATGCCGGTATCGGCAGCGATGAACAGGGCGTTTGCCTCATTTTCCTGCAAGGTGAACATGCCGTGGGGGCCGTGCAGCTCGATGGAGTCGCCGGGCTGGAGGTCGCAGAGGAGATTTGAAAAAAAGCCGCCTTCGACGCGGTTGACGCAAAGATCGAAGCTGTTGCCGCGCGGCGCGGAGGCGATGGAGTAGGCGCGTGTCTGCTGCTTGCCCCTGGGGTCCGTGGCGACGCAGGAGACGAACTGTCCGGGGGTGAACGCGAACGTGTCGCGGCCGGGCAGGGTGAACTCCAGGTGAAAACACTGGGTGGCATGGGAGAGCAGCTGCTTGCGATCGAGCCGCGCGGTCATCAGGTCTCTCAAGCGATTGCTCCGTGCGCGCGGTACCGTTCCATAGCTGCCAGTTTACTAGCGGGTGGCATGTTTTACAGTTGCCCGAGCTGCCGGAGCGTGGCCTGGTCCGGGGTGCCGCTGAAGTACTTATTGAGAGCAGCTGAGAAGATGCTGCCGGGATCGGAGAAGGTGGAGAAGAGTGTCATCGAGGAGCCGAATTTCAGCTCGTCAGGCCAGCCGAAAATCTCCGCGGCCGAGCGGTGTGCGAGGCTGTTGACAATGGCCGTACACTCCAGCAGGCGCGCGCCGAGGACCGGGTGCGCAAAGTAGGCGCGGGCTTCAGCCTGCGACGCGATGGCGTAGCGCTGGGAGGTCGGGCTTGCGCCGAGGCCGCGGATCTGCGGAAAGATGAACCACATCCAGTGGCTGCGTTTTTCGCCGGCGCGCAGCTCCTCAAGCACGCGCGTGTATACGCCGGCCTGCGCGGCGGTGAAGCGGTCCAGATGGAATGGGTCGGGCGGCTGGTTCTGCATACACTTGCTGCCTTTCTGTTCCGCGGCGCGGAGCTTTTATACGATTCGACAAGCGGCCTATAATCAGCTATGGACCCCGTGCAAGCGATTCCCGCGCAGCCTGAGATTCCGGAGCGTATCCCGCTCGGAGACAGGCTGGCTGCGCCGGGAAAAGCTGCCGGACCGGAGAAGAAGAAGACGCTGTCCGCAGCTTTTTCTTCTGAAGTGCTTGCCAGGTACGATGCGGAAACCTCTGCGATCACGAGGCCGCGCTACGGCCTGCTGATCGAGACGGTGCGACGCAACCGGCCTACCGACGACACGGAGATTATCCGCAGGGCCTGGGAGTTTTGCCTGCGCTACCACCGCGGCCAGCTGCGCGCCTCGGGCGAGCCGTATGTGCTGCACCCGCTGGAGACGGCGATCGTGCTGGCGGAGATGAAGCTCGACTCGACGGCGATCGCGGCGGGGCTGCTGCACGATGCGGTTGAAGATACGCCGGTGACGACGCCTGAGATCACGGCTCTGTTCGGAGAGCAGGTTTCGCATATTGTCGAGGGCGTCACCAAGCTCGACAAAATCCAGTTTGCCAACCGCGAGGACCGCCAGGCCGAGAGCGTGCGCAAGATGCTGCTGGCCATGGTGACGGATGTGCGCGTGGTGCTGATCAAGCTGGCCGACCGGCTGCACAATATGCGCACGCTGGAGCACCTGAAGCCGGAGCGCCAGGCGGCGATTGCGCGCGAGACGCTCGATATTTATGCGCCGCTGGCGCATCGGCTGGGCATGGGCAAGGTGCGCGGCGAGCTGGAGGACCTGGCGTTCCGTTACGTGGACAAGCCGACCTTCGACGACCTGCACGCGGCGATTGAAGCGCGCCGGATGGAAGGCGAAAAGTTTCTGTTGAGCGTTGAGTCGCTGCTAACGGAAAAGCTGGCGGAGAACAACATTGCAGCCCGGGTGGAGTGGCGCATCAAGCGGCTGTATTCGATCCACCAGAAGCTGGTGGAGAGTGGCGCCGGTGTGGACCAGGTGCATGACCTGCTGGCGCTGCGGGTGATTGTCGGCTCGGTGGGGGACTGCTACGCGGTGCTGGGGCTGATCCACTCGTTGTACCGGCCGGTGCCGAACCGCATTAAAGACTTTATCGCGATGCCGCGGCCGAATCTGTATCAGTCGCTGCACACAACGGTGATGGGCGAGGCCGGCCACCAGTTCGAGGTGCAGATTCGCACGGAGGAGATGCACCGCATCGCCGAGGAAGGCATCGCGGCGCACTGGAAGTACAAGGCCGGCGGGAGCCCGGTTTCCGCGCGGGATGAGCAGCGGCTGGCCTGGGTGCGGCAGCTGGTCGAGTGGCAGCGCGAGATGACGGACCCGAACGAGTTTATCTCGACGCTGAAGATCGACCTGTACCCGGAAGAGGTGTACACGTTTACGCCGAAGGGTAAGGTCGTGGTGCTGCCGAAGGACGCAAGCCCGCTGGACTTTGCGTATGCGGTGCACACGGAGGTGGGGCACTCCTGCGTTTCGGCCAAGGTGAACGGGCGCATTGTGCCGCTGCGGGCGAAGCTGCGTAACGGCGACATTGTGGAAGTGGTGACGCAGAATGGGCACACGCCGTCGCGCGACTGGCTTACGTTCGTCAAGAGCTCGCGTGCGCGGAACAAGATCAAGCACTGGATCAACGAGCACCAGAGAGAGCGCGCGATCGAGATTGGCCGCAAGCTGCTGGATCGCGAAGCCCGCAAGTACAAGATCGCGCTCTCGAAGTTTGAGGAGTCGGACTACGCGCGGCTGGCCGCGGACTACTCGCTGCTGACGGCGAGTGACATGATGGCGGCGATCGGGTTCGGCAAGTACTCGGCCCGGCAGGTGCTGAACCGGCTGGCGCCGGGGATCCTGCAGCAGCCGACGGCGGAGGAGCAGAGCCTGCCGACGGGCGCGGAGGATGCGAAGCGGCTGCAGGTGCATGCCAATGCGGCCGCGGATACGCTTGAGGTGGAGGGGTCGAATGAGCTGCTGGTGTATCGCGCGCGCTGCTGCAACCCGATCCGCGGGGAGGAGATTATCGGGTATGTCACGCGCGGCAAGGGGGTCGCGGTGCATCGCCGATCGTGCCCGAACGTCCAGAACCTGCTGTACGAGTCGGACCGGCGGATCGCGGTGGAGTGGGCGCGGGACGCGGGCAGAAACGGCGGCGGGATGGAGACGTCGAAGCCTGCGACCTATCCTGTGAAGCTGACGGTGATTTGTGACGACAAGCCCGGCATGCTGAAGGCAATTACGGCCACGGCGAGCGAGGAGGACACGAATATCCGCTCGATGGACACGCGCTCCGGCCCGAACGACAGCGCGTTGGTCGACCTGACGCTGGATGCGCAGGACCTGCGCCACCTGGAGCGTTTACAGGCCGGGCTGCGGCGCCTGCCCGGGGTGCGGGATGTGCAGCGGTCTTCGAAGTTATAGCTCCTGGCGACAGCGCGTGCATTGCGGTGATGGCTGGGGTCAGCCTGCATGGTTCAATGGCAGTCTTGCCCGGTATCGCTGACACGATGCCAGGTTTCCGTCCGGCCGAGCAGGCTGATCCCGACATAGCCGTGCAGCTTCAATACATCGCCGTCCCCCTGCATCTGTGCTGAGTAGGTTTTCCCTGATTCTGGATCATAGATTTTCCCATCCTTTGCCGACGATGCGCCGTCGGGAGCAAATCCTGTCCCGATGGTCAGTCCGCAGAGTGGCCGGCTGCGCAGAGCGGCATCGGGATTGTTGAGGTCTACCTTGGGGTCGTCTTTAGGACCGACGGTGACCAGGCGCGCGCACAGGTTGCTGCCCTGGCATGCATAGACACGGATGATTGAGTTGTCGGAAGTTTTCCAGCTCCCGATAAGGCCGCTCATGGACGGCACTGTTTGTAGGGCGAAAAGCAGAGAGAGCAGGAGGGCGGGAACCATAAGTACGACCTTTCAGATCACTGTAAAGCTGCTCATCGCGCCTGTTTGTCGATACTTTTTGTAAGTAGTTGCACCAACAGAATGGGACGCCGGCCGGCGAAGAGCTTTCCGGGGCCGCACGAATTGGGATGACCGAAACGATGGCGTCGCGAAAGGTTGTGCTCGACGTCTTCAACATACCCCGCGTTTTTCGTTTTCTCTCATGGCGCCCGGCTGCGGCGGCCCGCGTTCCTCTACTACTTGCGGTTCCAGCTGAGCCGGTTCCATGGGCGGGAGCATCAGCCATCGCCGGAAAGCACACGGCACTTTCCGCTCGAGCGTGCCAGTCGTGCGGTACGTGGGGCAGAATAGAGCGATGAGCGATTTTAAAAAACAGCGTGTTGCTACGGTGAAGGCTCCTGCCGCGATCGGCCCCTACTCGCAGGCAGTGTGCGTCTCAGGCTTTGTGTATACCTCAGGACAGGTGGGCTTCGATGCTGCGACCGGGCAGCTGGTTGGGGGCGGTGTTCGCGAGCAGACGGAACAGGTTCTGCGCAACCTGGATGCCGTGCTGCAGGCCGCGGGAAGCTCGATGGCGGCGGTGGTGAAGACGACCGTGTTCCTGCAGGACATGAATGATTTTGCCGCTATGAACGAGGTGTACAGCAGCTTTCTCGCGCCGGACGGGGTTGTCGCCCCGGCGCGCTCGACTGTCGAGGTCGCGCGCCTGCCACGGGATGCGCGGGTAGAGATTGAGGCGATCGCGACAGTCTAAGAGCGTTGCGATCGCGGGTAAGAGCGTCGTGCTGCCGGAGAGGATCATCTAACAGCGAGGAGGACAGGACCGATGGAAACGACGCAGGCAGGCGGGAAGGGGCAGAAGGTGCAGCGGACCGAGGCTGAGTGGCGCGAGCTGCTGACCCCGGAACAGTTTTACGTGACGCGGCAGAAAGGCACGGAGCCGGCCTTCAGCGGGGCGCTCTATGCGAACCACGCGGATGGTTTCTATCACTGCGTCGCGTGTGATGCGCCGCTGTTCCGTTCCGATGAGAAGTTCGAGTCAGGCAGCGGCTGGCCGTCTTTCTGGCTCCCGGTCAGCGACGATGCTGTCCATACGCATGAAGACAGATCCTACGGTATGCGGCGGGTGGAAGTGACCTGCGCCCGGTGCGATGCGCACCTGGGACATGTCTTCCCGGATGGACCGGAGCCTACAGGACTGCGATACTGCATCAATTCGGCGGCTCTGAAGTTTGAAAACAAGTAGCACACGAGAAAAGGCCCGCGATGCGGGCCTTTTCAGTGGAGCAGAACGTGTCTATAGCATGTTCACTTTCGGTGTAGGGGCCGAGTTTGCGCTCCAGTGGCTTTTCCCGACGGAAAAGCCACACGCACATTGCTGATCCTCTATGTGTAGAGTAAAATGCCTTATGCCTTGACGACCTTGCCGCTCTTGATGCACGACGTGCAGACGCGCAGCTTCTGCGAGCCGCCGTTGACCTGGGCCCGCACCGGACGAAGATTGACGTTCCAGCGGCGACGCGTGACATTGTGCGCGTGCGAGATGTTGTTTCCGAACTGCGGTCCCTTGTGGCAAATTGCACAAACCTGCGCCATATATTACTCCAGCCCGAGATTCCCTCGGAAGAAATTGTCCGGTTTCGGCAAGCCCGCAATGGAGGCACTGCACATGAAAACCGCAGTGGAGCGGGCACTCTCGACCGAACCCTCAGTATAGAGCATTTCACTCTGGGTGGGGAGGGGGAACTACACGCCGACCTTTGCCGGTCGCTCTACGTGTGGAGTGAAAATGTTTTAGCTGTTCATTCCGGACCGCACAAGGCTTCCGGCGAAGGTTTGCCGTACCGCCATTATTTCGGAGCTGAATGCAGGAAAGCGGCCTGCGGGCCGCTTTCCCTGGAGAGTCATTTCAAACGTAAGCCTCAGTGCGCGCCCACAGTCTTTTCCTGGTCGGCGCCGAGCTCGGTGAGGCGCTTGGCCAACAGCTGCTCCAGGTTTTCGAGTGCTTCAGAAAAGCCCTCGATCCCTTCTTTCAGCTTGTCGTGGGCCATGCGGTCTTTCGCGTGCATATCCTCGAATACCTGTTCGTTCATCTCGATCTTCTTGATGTCGAGATTCTCGGCATTTTTCGGGTCGAGCTTGCGGGGTAGATCGGCCTGCTTGCTGTCGAGCTCGTTGAGCAGCTTGGGCGAGATCGTCAGCAGGTCGCAGCCGGCCAGCTCAATAATTTCACCAATGTTGCGGAAGCTCGCGCCCATCACCTGCGTCTTGTAGCCGAACTTCTTGTAGTAGTTGTAGATCGTCGTGACGGACTGCACGCCCGGGTCGTCGGCACCTTCGTACTCCTTACCCGTGTCTTTCTTGTACCAGTCGAGGATGCGGCCGACGAAGGGAGAGATCAGGGTTACTTTTGCCTCGGCACAGGCCACGGCCTGGTGCAGGCCGAACAGCAGGGTGAGATTGCAGTGAATGCCCTCGGTCTCCAGCTTTTCCGCTGCCTTGATTCCGGGCCAGGTGGAGGCGATCTTGATCAGGATGCGCTCGCGGCCGATGCCGGCTTCCTCGTACATCTTGATGATTTCGTGTGCCTGGGTCAGCGTCTTTTCGGTGTCGTAGCTCAGGCGGGCATCGACCTCGGTCGAGACGCGGCCCGGGATGATGGCAAGAATCTTCTTGCCGAAAGCTACGGCCAGATGCTTGAAGGCGTCATTTGCCACTGCCTTGTCGTCGGCTCCGTCGCCGAGTCGCTTCTTGGCCTCGAGCAGAACGTCATCGACGATCTGCGAATACGCGGGCATGCCGGCCGCGGTGGTAATCAGCGAAGGATTGGTGGTCGCATCCTGCGGCTTCACCTTCTCGATGGCCTGGATGTCGCCGGTGTCGGCGACGACGGTCGTAATCTTGCGGAGCTGTTCGAGCAACGTTGCCATGGAATTGTTCTCCCTTTTCTACTTTAAACCGGGTCCGGGTCGGTGTCGGGCTCTCCCGCTTCCGTGTTGAAGAGACGCTTAGCTGACCCCGAGTTTTTCGAGCAGGCCTTCTTTTTTCTTCGGCTCCGCGCCAAGCTGCTGCAGGATGCCAAGCTGGTCGGACGATCCCCAACGCTCCACCATTTTGCCGTTCTCGAAGCGGGCGATCTGGACGCCGCGGGCCTTGATCTTTTTGCCGGTCGGCGCGATGCCCATGAAGTCTCCCTGGTGTGTGCCCGTGATGGTGTAGGCCAGGGCGACCGTGTCTTCATCGGCAGTGATGTGTTCCGGCGCTGCCTTGAGGTCCGGGAAGGCGCTGCGCATCTCCGAGAAAAGATCGATGTAGCCCTGTGCGCCAGGGCCCTGCGACGGGCCGGGATCATGTTCGACAACGCCGGGCGATACCAGCTCCCGCATCGCTTCCAGATTGCCGCTGTTGATCGCTTCGCCGAACTTCGTCTGGGCTTGAATGTTCGCTTCTTTGCTCATGCAGGATACGATGCGCCGCGCGGTCCAGGCGTCAGGGCGCCAGGAGCCGGGTCCACGAGGATTCACGGTCGGCAGGCACAGCGACCCGCTGCTATGCTTAGGATGTGCCCAGTCCGATTATCACCACTATCCAGAGCCACATTCTCGACCAGCAGCGGCAGGCCGGTGAAGCGTCCGGCACGTTTTCGTGGATGCTTTCGGGCATTACGCTGGCGACCAAGATGATCGCGGCCGAGATTCGCAAGGCGGGCCTGCTCGACGTGTACGGCGCGGCCGGCGCGACGAATGTGCAGGGCGAGGCGCAGCAGAAGCTGGACGTGTTTGCGAACGAGGCGATGCTGCACTGCCTGGGCCTGCGCGACTCAGTAGCGGCGATGATCTCCGAAGAGAATGACGAGCCGGTGACGTTCGACCGTTCCGGTGACCGCGGCAAGTACATCATCGTGTTCGACCCGCTGGACGGGTCGTCGAATATCGATGTGAACGTCAATGTCGGAACGATTTTTTCGATTTTCAGAAGGCCGGCGGGGAGCAGGCTTGAAGACGGGCTGCTGCAGCAGGGCTTGCAGCAGGTGGCCGCGGGCTACGTGGTGTACGGGCCCTCTACCGTGTTTGTGTATACCACCGGCAACGGGGTCTACGGCTTCACGCTGGACCCGGCGATCGGGGCCTATGTGCTCTCGTTCGACAACATGAAAATGCCGCAGCAGGGGCAGTACTACTCGGTGAACGAGGCGAATTACGAGCAGTTTCCCGACATCTACAAGCAGTACCTGACGGAGCTGCGGACGGGCGGTTTGCGGGGCACGACGTATTCTTCGCGATACATCGGGTCGCTGGTCGCGGACTTTCACCGGACGCTGCTGAAAGGCGGGGTGTTCCTGTACCCGCCGACGGAGAAGCAGCCGGCGGGCAAGCTGCGGCTGCTGTATGAGGCGAACCCGCTGGCCTGGATTGCAGAACAGGCGGGCGGTAGGGCTCTTTCCGGCACGGGGCGCATTCTGGAAATTGAGCCGAAGTCCATTCACGAGCGCACTTCCCTGATCGTCGGCAGCCGGGTGGAAGTGGAGCGCCTGGAGCAGCTTCTGGCTCGATGAGTCGACAGGTGAGGGTATCCGGATGGAAGGCGATTTGAACCGCCGCCGCTTCAGCCAGCTGCTTGCCGCCGGAGTTGCCGGTTTTCCGGCAGGGCGGGGTTCAGCCATGCCGGGTGACGCTGCGGAGACGATACGGCTCAATGCGATCGACTGGTGCCCCAACAATCCGTCGCTGCCGGTGCTGTGGTATCGAAGGGCCGTTGCGACGGACGGGAGCGAGCCGGAGGCGCGTTTTGAGGCCTTGTTTACGCGCAATGGATGGCCGCCGCAGTGGCGCAACGGCGTGTACACCTTTCACCACTATCACTCGACGGCGCACGAGGTGCTGGGCTTCGCTGCCGGCTCGGCGGAGCTGGTGCTGGGCGGACCGGGTGGACGGACGGTAATGGTGGGGGCCGGAGATGTTCTGCTGCTGCCGACTGGCACCGGGCACTGCGAGATTTCCAGGACTGACGATTTTTCGGTCGTGGGCGCGTATCCGCCGGACCAGCACTGGGACATTTGCCGGGCTGCTCCGGACGCAGCGGCGCGCGAGCGCATGCGCGCGTTGCCGTTTCCGCACATCGACCCGGTGCATGGGGCGAATGGGCCGTTGCTCGAGCACTGGATGAACGCCGCCAGCTGAGCGAGGGCTTTCGATCGCGACCGCTGCCTCCTGAATCCAACAAAATATGCCTGAACTGCCTGAAGTGGAAACAGTGGCGAACGGTGTGCATGCCCGCGTTGCGGGGGAGCGGATCGTCTCGGCGTGGTTCAGCGCGAAGCCGGAGCCGTTCAAGGTGGCGCCAGCGGTCATGGCGGATGCACTGGCCGGGCGCACCATCGAGCGGGTGCATCGAGTGGGCAAGCATATTGTTGTCGATCTCGTGGATGCGGCGGGCGTTCCGGAAGCTGAGTGGATTGTGCACCTGGGCATGACGGGACGGTTGCTGGTGTCGGAGGCGAGCGTGGCTTTGCCGCCGCACACGCATGCCCAGCTGCAGCTGTCGTCCGGCCGGGAGCTGCGGTTTGTGGATGCGCGCCGGTTTGGACGGCTGGATCTGCGGATGCTGGAGCGAAGTGACCGCTTTACCGGACCTGGACGGGAGCCGCTGACGATCGGCGCTGACGCGTTCGCCGAGCTGTTCCGAGGCAGGAAGCTGGCGATCAAGGCAGCGCTGCTGAACCAGGCGCTGCTGCACGGGGTCGGCAACATTTATGCCGACGAGAGCCTGCACCGCGCCGGGATTCGGCCCTCACTGGCCGCAGGCAAGGTATCGCGCCCCAGGCTGCGCAGGCTGCACGCGGAGCTGCAGGCAGTGCTGCGGAACGCGATCGCACTGGGCGGGTCCTCGGTCTCCGACTATGTCGACGCGGATGGAGTGCGCGGTTTTTTCCAGCTGGAGCACCGGGTCTATGCGCGGAAGGGATTGCCGTGCCTGGGGTGCGGTACGCCGATCCGGCGGACGGTCATTGGGGGCCGGAGCACACACAGCTGCCCGCGATGCCAGCGCTGAAGCATGCTCACCCGACCCTGTGGCGGGGACTCGGCAGGGTGCGCGTGGCTTTTGCGCCGGGAAAAGCCGCTGCAGCGGAGAAGCCGGGGCTTTCACCCCGAGGGTCCATACGAAAATCGGGGCATCGGCTGCCTGTTGATTATGGAAATCGGGATTGTTCGCGCATGCCGGGGCGCCAAGTTGCTGATTCCATTCAGCGGTATTTGCGGCATAAGAATTGCTTATAACGAAGATGTCAACGGAGTCAGATATCCCGGCACGGACTGGGAGTTCGCACGTGGACGGCAGGAGTTCTGGAGCGCAGGGCGGTGAGCGGCATCCAGGCGACATGCAAGTCCTGTTGGAATGCGATCAGCGCAAACCGACCGGGTTTTTCAGGAGGCCGTGACTGGCCATTGCAGGAAGGCTACTCCCGGCAGTATCTCTATGGAGTGGCCTTTCTGTGCTTCGCGTACCGGCAAAGCTGCCGTGCGAGCTGCGCGGAGAGGATCGTGCTTGCACGCCCGTGCGCACTCAGGGTATTATTTGGCTTGACCTTCTATCCTCAGCTGATGCAAAGTTGCTCGCGAAGGATAGGCTGGTACGGATCGATGCCCGGCGGTGGTAGGGTTTCGCCGATTCGGTGCAATCGAGCAATGAAAAGCAGGGCAGTGTGTAGCGGGTCTCCATGGCTCACGAGCTCGAACAACCGGCTGCTTTCATCCCATGCTTGCTTTCGATTGGGAAGAGTTTCGACCGGAAGTTTTCTATAAGGCAGTCGTCTGATTCTCCAGACATTCGGTACAGCATCGTCTGAGAACCGGCCACCGCGCTATGGCGCGGAAGCAGCGGATCCAGAAGAACGAACGAAAGACGCGGCTCCCTTCTCAGGGGAACGCAGGGTACGCACGAGGGACGTGCACGCATGAGCACAGAGCAGACTGAGTCTGTCGCCCAGTATGGGGACGATGGGCATGGCGCCGGCAGCATTGCTGCTCCGGCACAGGTAGCAGAGGCAGGCGGCAGCCAGGCACCAGCAAACAGCAGCAGTACCGGCGGGCGCCGTCGACGGCGCCGCCGCAAGGGCAAAGGGCCCGTTGCGGCAGTTGCGCAAGGAGCCGGGGATGAAGACAGCACGGCCTCGCCCCAGCCTCAGTTTCAGACGCAACCCCCGGGCGGTGCTGCGCCGGCAACCCCGGCCGGCGGCGCTGCGCAGCCAGGCGCAGGAAACGGCTTCAGCGCGGCGCAGGGCCAAGGCCAAGCCCATAGCCAGGGACAAAACCCGGGCCAGGGCGGCGGCAAGCGTAAGAACCGCAAGCGGGCGCATGGCGCGGGAGGCGGTGCGGCAAACAATGGAACCCCGGGCAACGGCGGGGCGAACGGCTTTGCTGCGAACAACGGGGGCGCGGCGCATACCGGGCAGAACGGCAATGGCCAGGGTCGCAG
This sequence comes from uncultured Acidobacteriaceae bacterium, assembly GCA_964245565.1. GTDB lineage: Bacteria > Acidobacteriota > Terriglobia > Terriglobales > Acidobacteriaceae > EB88. The sequence continues at coordinate 13,986 of CAXTMY010000027.1, forward strand.
CCGGCAAAACCGCCCCAACGGCGGCTGGAAGGCACGCAACAATGAAGGCCCCGATGGGAACCGGGAAGGCGCACGCGGCGGATTCGGCAGCGAAGCGTTCAACGACAACATCGGCAACAGCAACGGGATGCGGCGCAAGGGTAAGTTTGGCCGCAATGGCGGCGGCCCGCGCAGCTTTGTCGGTCCGATGGACCACTCTTATCGCATGGTGAACGGCAACATTGCGGACGGACCGCCTTCGACGATGGATTACCGCAATGCCAACGGAAATACGAACGGCAATGTGCATGGCCGCAACGACATGGCGGACTATGAGCCGGTGGCGCTGCTGCGGGAGGACGCGCCGACGCGGATCGTCTGCTTTATCGAGGACTTATTTGTCGTGGCGAAGATGCAGGAGACTGCGCGGAAGCTGGGCGTAAAGGTACAGTTCGCGAAGGCCGAAAAAGAGGCGATTGCAGCTATTACGGATGCGCCTGAAGGAGAGCGGCCGTCGCTGATCGTGTTCGACCTGAACAATGCGGCCGCGAAGCCGCTGACGCTGATCCCGAAACTAAAGGCGAAGCTGAAGCGCAGCACCTCCATTATCGGCTTCCTGCAGCACATCCAGGGCGATCTGAAGTTAAAGGCGACGGAGGCCGGATGTGATTCGGTGATGCCGCGGTCCGCCTTCTCGCAGAACCTGCCGAATTTACTTCGCAGGCATGGGTTTGCAGAAGAGGAAGAGATGATGGAGGTGTAGCGCTCCATTGTTGGAAACGGCAAGGCACCTGCTTGAGCGGGTGCCTTGTTTTTTGCTGTGGGCTTATCCAGGAGGCCAGGTCATATGACGTCCGCCCAGGATGTGGATGTGGAGATGATCCACGGTTTGGCCGCCGTGTTCGCCGGAGTTGATGACCGCGCGAAAGCCCTGGGCCAAGCCTTCTTTCGCGGCGATCTCACTGGCGAGGGCGAGCATATGGCCCAGCAGCGGTGTGTGCTGCTGAGCGGCGTGGGCGAGCGATTGCAGATGGATACGCGGAATGACCAGAAAATGCACGGGCGCCTGCGGCGCGATATCGCGAAACGCGATGACCTGATCGTCCTGGTAGAGAGCCGGTACGGCCAGCTCGCCTGATGCGATTTTGCAGAAAATGCAATCCATGATGTGAGCATATGGGAATCCGCCTGGAAGAAAACAGCTTTAACGAAAGCGGAGATAGCCCCAGCGCGCGGGTACGTGCATGTTGATGACGCCCTGCGGCGACCAGACCCAATTATCTTCCACGGGATTGCCGGGTTTCCACTCGACACGGCTGAAGTTGATGCGCCACACGGTGCCGGGATGCGGCAACGGTACGGCCTGGCGGGAGTTAAACGCGGTGAGCGGATAGGCGATTTCGAGCGTCCATCCTTGGTCGCGATCCTGGGGATGGTTGAGTGTGCCCTGGATGGCGACGGCGGTTTTGAGTCCCTGGATGTCCCAGCTGTTGTCGGGTTTTCCGTTCTCGCTGTAAGGCTTGGGCAGGAAAAGATCCCAGCCGGTGTTGAGCGCGTTCATCTCGAACTCGTAATAGCTCTCGGTGGCGGGCAGAGGCTTGATGAAGACTTCGAAGTCATTGTCCTTGAAGATGACGGAGTCGTGCTTGCGCAGGGTGCCGGTAACGTTCGGTTCCTGGAGTTGGGCGGCGATGTAGAGGTAATGATCGTCCCACAGCATTTTGACCCGTGTACGGTAGCGCGGCTTCGGGAAGCCCGCACCCTGAATATCGACGAAGTCACTGGTCCACGCGGCTTTCTGCCAGGCTGGATCATCGAGTTTGCCGTCGATGTGGATGGGAGAGCCGGTGCGCAGGCAGTTGTAGGAGAGTGGCGCAGGCTGCGCGGTTTGCGGCAGCGTGGGCAGTGCGAGAAGGGAGACGATGGCGAGAGATGCAAGCGGTCGAAACATGAGAGGCCTCTTTCACGGGAGAAGGCGCGGCGCCGCTGCCGATGCTCCCTGTAGCATTTTCACTCAATGGCAATCTGCGCGCGGTCCCTCCCTCGGAAAGAGCCACTGGAGCGCGTCGAGCCGGGCGCGTGGATTCGATAGCTGTTGCGCAGAGACACGCGACTTTTTGCGCGCGCGCAGGTTTGTGTAACTGCTGAGGGCAGAGAGCGGCGACAACAGCAGTCAGGAACCACGCATCTCTTCGGAAGCACTTTCCGGGGTGTGAGAGCACGCTCGGGAGGAAAGGGAACGACCATGAAGATCGCACGTGTTTTGACAAATGCCGGGCTTGCCCTATCGCTGGTATGCCCCTGGGCTGCGGTGCACGCGCAGTATGGACCGCCGCCGGGACCGCCGCCGCCGGGCTATGGACAGGGGGGGTGGGATGCGCCGCCGCAGGAGATGAATGACGTTGAGCGGCGCGGCTTCCACGACGGACTGGAAGGCGCGCGAAAGGATTACGAGAATCACCGGCCACCGAATGTGAACAACCGGGATGAGTACAGGCACCCGAATGTGCCGCCTCCGCTAAGGCATGATTACCGGATGGGATTTCGCCGCGGGTATGCCGCCGGTGTCCGGCACATGATGAACGGCGGCCCTCACTAAGATCCGCGCTTACCGCAAAGCCCACTGCATTTCGCGATGCAGTGGGCTTTCTGTTTCCGGAAAGACTTTTTTCTTGAGGAGAGAAGTGACGATTGCGTCGCGTTCGGTGCAGAATGAGAGCGTTCACAAAGGTCGGTACGAAGCAGGAGAACAACGATGGAGAGAACGCGACGCAGCATTCTTGCGGGGATGGGTCTGGCGGGGCTGGCGGCGACTGTGCCGTCGAGTGTGAGGCGGGCTTCTGCCGCGATGGCGCCTGACCCGAATATGGGCGGCAGCTGTCCGTTCCGGCTCGCGGTGATCAACGACGAGATCTCGCAGGATTTTGACCATGCGTGCCATGTGGCGGCGGTGGACTTCGGGCTGCACTGGATTGAGCTGCGCGCGATGTGGAATAAGAACATTTCCACGCTGAACGACCAGGAGGTGCAGGAGAGTAAGAAAATCCTTGCGAAGTACAAGCTGCGGGTGACAGATATAGCGAGTCCGCTGTTCAAGGTGGACTGGCCGGGAGCGCCGCGCTCGAAGAATAGCGAGCGGCGCGACCAGTTCCATGCAGACGAGGATTATAAGCAGCAGGGCGCGGTGCTGGAGCGCTGCATCGAGCTGGCGAAGGCGTTCGGCACGGACCGGATTCGCTGCTTTGACTTCTGGCGGCTGGACGATCAGAAGCCGTATCGCGCTGCGATTAACGAGAAGCTGCGGCAGGCCGCGGAACGTTGCGCGAAAGAGAACCTGATTCTGCTGCTGGAGAATGAAATGTCGTGCAACACGGCAACGGGCGAGGAAGCGGCGGCGACCTTGAAGGCGATTCCCAACAAGAACTTCATGCTGAACTGGGATCCGGGGAATGCGGCGGCGCTGGGCAGCACACCTTACCCGAACGGGTACGACCTGCTACCGAAGGAGCGCATCGGACACTGCCACTGCAAGGATGTGGTTCGGAAGCCGGGCGGCAAGTATGACTGGGCGCCGGTAGGCGCGGGCGTGGTGGATTGGGTGGGGCAGCTGAAGGCGCTCAAGCAGCAGGGCTTCCACTACGGTCTGAGCCTGGAGACGCACTGGCGCGGCGCGGGCACGCCGGAGGCTTCGACGCGCATCAGCATGGCGGGGTTGAAAAAGGTTCTGGGCGAGGCAGGGATCCACTGTTAGGACAGATGTCGCGCGTGCGGTGACAAATCAAAGCAGCGGTCGAAGTGCCGTTGACAGGAGCGGAGATGGTAACGAGGCGGGAGTTTCTTGATGTGCTGGCGGTAAGCGCAGCAGGGCTTGCAGTGAGTTCGACGGCAAAGAGCTATGCGCAGATCATGGGCTCGAACGACCGGCTGAATTTCGCGGTGATCGGCTTGAACGGCCGCGCGTATGCGCACCTCTCCGCCCTGAGGGCGAACAAGGCGCAGGCGAGGATATCGCATGTCTGCGATGTGGACAGCGTGACGATGCAGAAGTTTGCCGGGGCCACACAGCAGGCGATGGGGGAAGCTCCTGCAACCGAGGGAGACTTCCGGAAGATCCTGGCGATGAAGGAAGTCGACGCGATTACGATCGCGACGCCGGACCACTGGCACACGCCGATGGCGATCCTGGGCCTGCAGGCAGGCAAGAATGTGTATGTGGAGAAGCCCTGCAGCCATAACCCGGCTGAGGGAGCGCTGTTGGTCGAGGCGCAGCGCAAGTATAACAAGCCGGTGCAGATGGGAACGCAGCAGCGCTCATCGCCGCACACGATCGAGGTGGTTGAGAAGATCCACAACGGCGCGATCGGCCGGGCATACTATGCCAAGGCCTGGTATAGCAACACGAGAAAGTCGATCGGTTTTGGCAAGGTTGTGCCCGTACCTGAGCAGCTGAACTGGGACTTATGGCAGGGTCCGGCGCCGCGCCAGCAGTATAAGGATAACGTGCAGCCGTATAACTGGCACTGGTTCCGCACCTGGGGAACAGGCGAGGCGCTGAACAACGGAACGCACGAGGTGGATGTGTGCCGCTGGGCGCTGGGCGTTGATTTTCCGCAGCATGTGACCTCGGCCGGCGGAAGATATGCGTTCAAAGACGACTGGCAATTCTACGACACGCTGGTGACGGACTTTAACTACGAAGACAAGATGATTTCCTGGGAAGGCAAGTGCTGCAATGGCATGAAGCTGTACAACCGTGATCGCGGCTCGGTAATTATGGGGACGACCGGCTCAGTGCTTGTCGATCGGGACGGGTATGAAATCTACGACCTGAAGGGCGTGAAAACGAGCGAGTTCAAGACAGGCGGTAAAACTTCCTCCGCGGACCTGACCGGTGCCGACTCGATGACAGATGCGCATTTTGCCAACTTCATCGCGGCGATTCGGACCGGCGCCAGGCTGAATGCGCCTGTGGCTGTGGGGAATGTGGCGGTGACCATGCTGCAGCTGTCGAATATCGCGTGGGAAGTCAATCGCGAGCTCACGCTCGACACCAGCAACGGCAAGATACAGAACGATCCGGAGGCGATGAAGGGCTGGGGTCGCGAGTATGAAAAAGGCTGGGCCCCGCATATCTGACGCTGCTGCTCCGTAAGGTCTTATCTACTGCTGTCCTGAACATGCGAGTCGAAAGAGTGATTATGGATACTTTGGTGTCGCGCCGCAGCTTTCTCCACTCCAGCGCATTGGCCGCGGCGGCGGCCGCGCTACCACAACCGGCGCTGTTACACGCGCAGCCCAGGGAGGCGACGGGCAAACCTTCCCCTATCCGACTGGGGCTGGCCAGCTATACGTTTCGCGACTTCTCCCGTGCGCAGCTCATCAGCGATATGAAGCAGTTGAATGTGTCGGCGCTGAATGCGAAGGATGTCAAGGATCACCTGCCGATGGACCCGCAGGGCGAGGCTGAAGCGCTGAAAGACTATGCAGCGGCAAGCATAACGCTGCACGCCGTGGGCGCCGTCTACTTCCCGAAAGATGAGGATGATGATATCCGCGCTAAGTTTGAGTATGCGAAGCGCGCCGGAGTGTCGGTCATCGTTGCGGGCGATCCCGCTCCGGAGACGCTGCCGAGAATTGAGAAGTTCGTGAAGGAGTACGACATTTGCTTCGCGATTCACAATCATGGGCCGGAAGATAAGATATGGCATTCGCCGCTCGATGTTCTGCGGGCGGTGAAGACGATGGACCCGCGCATGGGCTGCTGCATCGACGTGGGGCATTGTGTGCGCGCGGGCACCGATGTAGTCGAGGCGATCCACGCGGTTGGGCCGCGGCTCTTCAACATGCACATGAAGGACCTGACGAATTTCGAGAGCAAGGAGAGCCAGGTTGCCGTGGGCGACGGGCTCATGCCGGTGCGGGAGATATTCGAGACGTTGATCGCCACGAATTACAAAGGCTTTGTCGACCTGGAGTACGAAGTGCATGCGGACGACCCGATGCCGGGCGTGATCGCGAGCTTCGCGTACATGCGCGGGGTGTTGTCTGGAATGGGGTACTCGCACTCCGGATGAGGAATCGGCTGACGGCGGCAGCGGGCATGGCGTTGCCATGCCCGCGGGTTGCGCCTGCAGTCGTTTGCGTTCCGGCCGCAAAGGAGAATGGCTTCCGCCTGCGAGGTGACCACTTCCACAGGTGCGCAGCAGCTTTTTCCTTCAGCCAGCCGGCATGGGCACAACCTGCGCGGCGAAAGAGTACCGCGAGCTGCCGGCTCGCACAGACCTGGACGCGATCGGAATTGCGTCGCCGCTCTACTTTCGCTCGGAGCAGGTGCCGGCCGCGTTTCGCGGTTTTGATCAGCTATTGTGAATGCGAAGAGGCCAGGGCAAGCGGTTGAGGGCTGGAAGGACAAAAGGTAAAGCATGTCGACGACAAGGCGCGATTTCCTGAAGAGAACTGTCATTGCAGGCGCGGGTGCGGCTGCTGCTACGCGGAGCAGCCAGAGCGCCGCGTTGCAGGCAGAGCCGGCGATTGTGCCGCAGGCTGCGACGGCGCAGACCGAGTACACGCGCGGAATCGGGATTTATCCAGGCGATCCGGCGGAGGACTTTGGCCCGGTCGTTGTGCCTGATACGAGCGGCGCGTACCGCAACCTCGCGCTGCTGCGGCCCGCGTACCACTCCAGCAGTTACGACTACAATCTGACGGCGCAGCTGGTGACCGACGGGATTGTCGATACGAAGCGCCCCAGCTGGATCGCCGTCTCGGTGAACGGACAGGGGACGCTGCCGATCAATGAGCGCGAGGTGTTCGTCGACCACTTCCCGACAAATGTGTTTGAGCTGAAGGGCGGCTCGCCCGAAGTGCAGATTGAGCTTGGCGGTGATGCTCTGCCGGAGGTGGACCGGGTCGCGGTCTTTGTCGTTGTAACAGAGCAGATGGCTGCCGCGTCGCTGGCGTTTACCGTTTCTGTTTCGGACGACGGGCGGGTATGGAAAGCGGTTGGGACAGCACAGGGGCCGACGCCGGAGTCGCCGGAGAATTATCCCCCGGGATTGACGGAGCACGCCCAGCTGTTCTTTCCGTCTATTCCGCTGCAGCAGGTAGGCCGCAGCCGATTCTACAAGGTCCAGTGTTCGTACGCCGGCACGACTGCGGATGGATCGGACGTGCTGTGGCAGATGGGCCAGGTTGAGTTTTATCACGGTGCGACACGCGTGCAGGTCGGTGGCCCGTACAGCTTTACGAGCGCCTGGATGAGCGCAGGCAGCGGCGAGGAGTGGGTATATGTCGACCTTGGCGCCCGCTCGCAGTTTGACCGCGTGGCGCTGCACTGGATCGCACGGCCGGCGCAGGGTGTCATACAGGCCTCGGACGATGCGGTGGAGTGGCGCGAGCTCCTGCCGTTGCCCGCGGCGCAGACGCAGGTAGACGACCTGCGCCTGCCGGCGCCGGCGCAGGCGCGGTATGTACGGGTGCTGATGAGCCGGCCAACCTCGGAAGACGGGTACATCCTGAGTGAGTTCGAGGTATACGGGCGCGGGGGGATGACGGTGCGGGCGCCTGCGACGCCTGCGCCGCGCACGGATGGGCGGCTGGGACTGGCGGGCGGTGCGTGGCGTCTGCAACGGGCGGAGCTTGCGGGCGGTGAGGGAGAGTCGCTGTCGAAGCCCGGCTTTAAAGACGATGCATGGATAATTGCCACCGTTTCCGGCACAGTTCTGACTTCGTACTTCAATGCGGGCGCGATCCCCGACCCGAACTTCGGGAAAAACCAGCTCTACCTCTCCGACTCGTTCTTTTATTCCGACTTCTGGTATCGCACGGAGTTCAATGCGCCTGCGACCGGCCAGGATGAGATTGCATGGCTCAACTTCGACGGGCTGAACTGGAAAGGCGATATCTTCCTGAACGGCGAGAAGATCGGAAGGATTGAGGGCGGGTTTCTTCGGGGACGTTTTGATGTGACCGGGAAGATCCGGGCCGGCCAACCCAATGCGCTGGCCGTGCGCATTGAAAAGAATGCGACACCGGGCAGCGCGAAGCAGAAGACACTGGAAAGCCCGGGCAAGAACGGCGGAGCGCTGGGAGCCGACAACCCGACCTATCACTCCTCGATCGGGTGGGACTGGATACCGACGATTCGCGGCCGCAACGTCGGGATATGGGGAGACGTGTTTTTAACTGTAACCGGCGCGGTAACACTCGGAAACGCGTTTGTTTCGAGCACGCTGCCGCTGCCGGATACTTCGCGCGCGGATGTCGCCATCGAGGTCGACCTGGTGAATCACCGGGCAAAGCCGGTTGCGGGCCTGCTGCGCGGAACTTTCGGGGCCGTTGCCTTCGAGCAGAAGATCGCGCTCGAAGCTGGTGCACGCACGACGGTCAAGCTCGACCCTGGCACCACCCCGGGGCTGCGCATCAGCAGCCCGGAGCTTTGGTGGCCTGCGGGTTATGGTGAGCCGCACCTGTACGACCTGGAGCTGAGCTTTGAGACGAAGCATCACCGGGTTTCGGACAAGAAGGCGATGAAAGCCGGGATTCGCCAGATGACGTACAGCGAAGACGGCGGACGCCTGCGCATGTTTATCAATGGGCGGCGCTTTATCGCGCGCGGCGGCAACTGGGGCTTCAGCGAGTCCATGCTGCGCTACCGGGCTCGCGAGTATGACGCGGCCGTGCGGTACCACCGCGAGATGAACTTCACGATGATTCGCAACTGGGTCGGGCAGATCGGGGATGAAGCGTTTTACGAGGCGTGCGACCGGTACGGCGTGATGGTGTGGCAGGATTTCTGGCTGGCGAACCCGTCCGATGGGCCGATTCCGAACGACAACGCGATGTTCCTCAACAATGCGGAGGATCTGGTTCGGCGAATCCGCAGCCACCCTTCCATGGGGATCTACTGCGGGCGCAACGAGGGGTATCCGCCGAAGCCGCTGGAGCAGGGGTTGCGCGCATTGCTGGGCCGGTTGCACCCGGACCTGCACTACATTCCGAGCTCGGCGGACGATGTGGTGAGCGGCCATGGGCCGTATATGGCGCTGCCGCCCACTTCGTACTTCGAGACTGCGGATCGCAAGCTGCACAGCGAGATCGGCGCGCCGACGATTCCTCCGATGGAAAGTGTGCGCGCGATGATGCCGGAAGGCGCGATCTGGCCGCAGGGCCTGGAGTGGGGGCTGCACGACTTTTGCCTGGAGGGAGCGCAGGGTGGCGCGACGTTCCGCGAAATTATTAAGGACAGCTATGGCGGGGCAGACAGCGCAGAGCAGTGGGTTGCGCTGGCACAGTTTGTCAACTACGAAACCTACCGCGCTATGTTTGAGGCGCAGAGCCGCTACCGCATGGGATTGCTGCTGTGGATGAGTCACCCGTGCTGGCCGTCGTTTGTATGGCAGACCTACGATTACTACCTTGAACCAACCTCAGTTTACTTTGGCTGCAAAAAGGGTTCGGAGCCCCTGCACATCCAGTGGAACCGCACGCGGGACGAAATAGAAGTGGTGAATTACAGCGGCGGAAGCCGGAAGGGGCTGAGTGCCAAAGCGGACATTGTGAACCTGGATGGCACGCACAAGTGGACGAAGACGTTTGTACTGGATAGCGCAGAGGACTCGACCACCGCGTGCTTCCAGATCGAGGACGTGGCGGGTCTTACACCGGTGCACTTTCTACGGCTCACACTGAGCGATGGAGGAAAGGTGGTCTCGACAAACACCTATCTCCGCGCGCTGCTGGAAGGCGATTACCGCGCCATTCGGGAACTGCCGCAGGTTACGGTCCAGGCCGATACGCATGCTGAGCGCCAGGGCGACCGCTGGATGCTGACGACGCAGCTTTCAAACTCTTCAAGCGCTCCCGCGTTGATGGTGCGGCTGAAAGCGGTACGCGCGCAGACGGGCGACCGTATTCTGCCGGCGTTCTACAGTGATAACTACACCATGCTTTTACCAGGAGAGCAGCAGACCTTCACGACAGAAGTTATGCACGCGGACACGCGGGGCGAGACGCCTCGGATTGCGGTGGAGGGGTTCAACGTGAAATCGTCTTCGTGAACCGCGGCGGACACAGCTTACGGCCGCACTGATTTTAATCATAGAAGCGACAGAGAGCGGGTAGACTGGCTCTGATTTCTCGGGCGCTGTGCAGTATCTCCCTCGAACGGAGACGTTGCAGTGGCTTACCTATTGATAGTTGAGGAGAAATCCACTTCGATGTATTGGAGGGGCTACTTTGCATGGATGCTAAAGTTCTGACTGCATGCCTGCTGTTTACCAGTCCTGTGTTTGCGCAGGCGCCGGATAGCAATGTGAAAATCAATCAGATTCAGATTGTCGGCACGCACAACAGCTACCATGCAGGTCTACCGCCGAGTGCAGGCAAGCTGCTTGCGCAGAAGAATCCAAAAGTCTTTGCGGCTCTCGATTACCGGCACCCTTCGCTATCGGCACAACTCGACGAGGGCGTACGGCAGATGGAGATCGATGTGTTCGCCGATACGAAAGGCGGTCTTTACGCGCACCCGTATATCGAGAAAATGGTGGCTGCTGCCGGGCTGCCGGCCGACCCGACGTATGACCCGGATGGCGTGATGGACAAGCCGGGCTTCAAGGTGATGCATGTGCAGGACATTGACCAGCGCAGCGTCTGCGAACCGTTTACCGCTTGTCTCAAGGAAGTGCGCTCATGGTCAGAGGCGCACCCCGGCCATCTGCCGATCTTCCTGCTGATCGAAACAAAGCAGGACGCCCTGAAGGTGAATTTTCCGACGGTGACGCCGGAGCCTTTTACGCCGGCTGTGTTTGACGCATTGGACGCGGAGATTCGCTCTGTCTTTTCTGCGCAGGAGATGATCACACCGGACGCGGTGCGCGGCGGGTATGCCACGTTGAGCGCAGCTGCGAAAGCAGGCCGGTGGCCAACGCTGGCGGATGCTCGCGGCAAGGTGGTCTTCCTGATGGATCAGCGGCCGATGGAGCCGGTGTACACGGAGGGGCACCCCAGCCTTGAGGGCCGCGTGCTGTTTACCAACGGCACTCCAGGCGCTCCGGACGCAGCCTTCACCGAGGCGAACGACGCGAGTCCGGAGGCGATCGATGCGCTGGTGAGGCAAGGCTACCTGGTGCGCACCCGCACGGACGCGGATACGGTGCAGGCGCGTACGAACGACACGACGCGACGGGACGCGGTAATGGCGAGCGGCGCGCAGATCCTGTCAACCGATTATCCAAAGGGCGAGGCGGCAGCGAGCGGCTTTGTCGTGGAGTTCCCCGGGGGAAGACTGGCGCGCTGCAACCCGGTGGAAAAGGCGCCCGGATGCACAGATGCCGGCCTGCAACCTGGGCAGTAAAAAGTCGGCCGGGAACTGGCCAGGTTGACCCGGAGTCCCCCATCCGGCTAGACTTTGATCTGTACCAAGCGGGAGTAGCTCAGTGGTAGAGCATCGCCTTGCCAAGGCGAGGGTCGCGGGTTCAAGTCCCGTCTCCCGCTCCAGTCGCTTCCCCTTCCTGGAGCGCACCCGGCCGGTACAGGCACAGCTGGTTCACTTACCGTGGCGCGGTACCCAAGTGGTAAGGGAGAGGTCTGCAAAACCTTTATGCGCCGGTTCGATCCCGGCCCGCGCCTCCAAATCCTTAAGAAAATTACGAACGAGGGGCCTGCCGCAGCAGCCGGTCGACCTCAGCAGCAGTGGGCGATGCCGCCATGGCGCCAACGCGCGTGACTGAAAGTGATGCCGCCGCGACTGCGTAGCGCAAGGCATGCTCGATTGCGTGGCCGCGCAGGAGTGATACGGCGAACGCCGCATTGCACGTATCGCCGGCGCCGGTCGTATCCACGGCTTCGACCTTTGGGGCGGCAGCGTGGAAGAATTCGCCTGATTCGGTTAACACGCAGGCACCCCGGCGGCCCAGCTTGAGCAGGATATTGCGCGGGCCTATCTGTCGAAAGCGCTCGCAAACTGCGCGCAAATGATCGGCGTTCGCTGTTTCCGCCGCGGCTGCGGAATCGTTCAGATAGAAGGCGGCTTCTGTTTCGTTCGGGGTAAACCAGGTGAGCTTTGTAAGTATCGGCGGAGAGAGCCTGGCGGCGGGGGCTGGGTCGAGCATCAGCGGGACCCCGGCAGCTTGGGTAACTTCGAGCAGCGCTTCGAGGGACGCGGTCGGGGTTTCAAGCTGCGTAAGCACCATGCCGGCTGTGGCGATCTGTTCGCGACACTGTTGCACATAGGCGGGGGATAACAGCGCGTTAGCGCCGGGAGCGATCACGATGCTGTTGTCGCCCGAAGGGGTGAGCAGGATGGTGGCCGTGCCGGTAGGTTCCTTGCCCGGCAGGATAAAGCGGGTCTCAACGCCGGCTTCGCGGAGGGCCGCGAGCAGCATGCGTCCGGCGTCATCCTCGCCGACGCAGCCGAGCATGGTTGTGCATGTGCCGAGACGTGCGGCGGCGGCGGCCTGGTTTGCGCCCTTTCCGCCGGGCAGGCGCGTATAGGTTGAGGCTGCCTGTGTTTCGCCGGCAACAGGAAGCCGCGAGACATGCAGGAGCTGGTCGAGATTGAGGCTGCCTGCGACGAGGATGGTTGGAGACGCGCGCATCGCCTTTGAGGGTATCGCGTACGCCCGCGGCTGACCAGCGGCGTTACTGCGCCGCCGGGGTGTGCGACAGACGATCGTAGTTCAGGATCGCGTTGAACACGAGACCGTAGGAGCCGATGGTTTCGCCGCGATAGACCGGGTTGATGGCGAAGAGCAGCACATTGCCTGAGCCGAGGTGTGCGTCGACAACGGCAGCGTGCGCGGCGATGGGCGCGGGATTGTCGAGCAGGCCGGAGAGCAGCAGCTGCTGTGCGCCTGCGAAGCGCAGAAGCACATCGGGCCGCAGCGGGGGTGGAATCAAGTACGGGTTGTTGCGCGCCTGGTCCTCGTTGAGCGGGGTCGCCTGCCAGGGCTGCGGGTTGGGCAGCACCGGCCGGTCCTCCGGGGTGCGGTCTTCCGGCTGGTCTTCGTCGTCGGGACCGCCGCGTCCGGTGACGCGGTGTGTATTTCTCTGGGTCGGCAGTTGCGTGGAGCCGCCGACGGTGTCGCTTACGTTGAAGGCAAGCCCGCTTTCGCTGTAGACCGGAAGCGTGCCGCTGTACCCATAGGTGACGGGCGCATCGCTTGCGACCGGGACTGCGCCGAGGATGCTGCCGACCAGCTTGAGAGTACCGGCAGGAGCGACCGAGACGCCGGGTGCAAGGCCGGTGTCGATGGCGAAGCGGGCGGTGTCTTCGCTCGTGATGAGCAGGCCGCCCTGCTCGACGAAGCTGCGCAGGTGCGCGACGCCGGACTCGCCGAGCCCGGGGCGCAGGTCGGCAGTCGCGTCGATGCGCCCGAGATTGGGCGTGAGCGTCGTCTGCTGCCAGGGCTGCGCGTTGCCCCACATGGGCAGGCCCTGGATGATCTGGGCAGAGGTGGTGTGTCCGGTGACGGGTGCGAACACGATGACGTCGTACTTCGCGCGCAGCTCCGGCTGGCTGTTTGCCGTCTGGGTGCTGATGGTGGCGTAGGGAATGTTGAGTGCGTCGAAGGCTTCGCGCCACCAGCCTTCGGTCTGTGTGGCAAGCCAGGTGTGCATGAAGGCGATACGCGGCAGGTGGTCGAGGGGATGGCTTTTCGCCGAGGGTGCGCTGGTGAGGGTGGTGGCTTCGAGGTCGAGCTTGTGGAGGGCGGTATCGAATCTGGCACGGTCGCTGGTACGAATGATGAGCGAGCCTGCTGAGAGCGAGTGGCCGTCGGCCTGCACCGGCTCGTCAAGAATGCTGATCGTCGCGCCCGGGACAGCATACGCGATGGCCAGCAGGCCGATCTGGCCCGTGTTGTTGATCGCGAACAGATTGCCTGCGGGTAATGCCGAAGCGGGCGCGCCCAGGTCGTGCACCTGCGACATCTTCGCCTGCAGAATGGCCGCGTCGACGACGCGCGTGACCTTCGCGTTAAAAAGCTGCGAGAAGCACCAGCCGGTGTCATCGTAGGGCTGTTTCTGCTGGTCTTCGGGCGCCCAGTACTGGCGGTCGAGCAGCGCATCGGCGATGCGGGAGTACGGCTGATCCATGCGGATGATATAGGAGCCGGCCGGGAAGGTTTCGCTGACCGGCGGAGCTGCCGGTGCAGCGCCGGAGCTGCCGACGATTCCGGAGTGCGTTTCCGCGAGTGATGCGGAAGCAGCCGGCGGGGCATTCTCGTTCATGGCCGCGGCATGATCACTGGCTGTTACATTTATCGCGATAGGCGCGTCGAGGCGCGCGACTTCGACATGCTGCCTGAGCAGCGTACGCAGCAGGGCGAGCTGGCGGTTGCGGTATGCGGGGTCGGCGCTGAAGACATAAGCAGCGGGGCCGGCCTCAGTTGGCTTGGCGATGGAGCGCTTTGCCTTGATGTAGTAGTCGTCGAGGAAGTGCTCGCGGTTCTGCGCGAAGTACGAGAGGGTGGAAAGCAGCGCGCTCTGCTCATAATTGTTGTTATCGCGCTGCGACCACAGGACGCTGGCATCGGGAGGGTTCTGACGGTACCAGGTACGCGCGTACTCATCGGGGTTGAGGATGCGGCGCTCTGTGTCGGCGCCGCCGTTGCCGAAGGTTTCATACAAGCGGCTGATGCCGTTGTGCATGCCGGCGAGAAACATCAGATAGCCGGGGCTCCAGGTGTCGAACTCACCGTGCGTGAAGACCCCCGGCATCCCGAAGTTCTGCATCTGGGCGACATTGTTCCAGCCGAGCGCGGCCCACTCATCGGCGAGCATGGGGTCGATCCATGCGTTGTACGGGCCGTCGCCGACGGTGTTGTCATACAGGAAGGGAACAGACTCGTGCAGATCGTGCAGCACCTGCGCGTGGTACTTGAGGAAAGTATCAAGCACGTTCTGCGTCAGGTTCAGTGTCATGGCCATGGCATCGCGGTTGTTATCGTGCGCGACATAGTGGCCCCAGTAAATGAGGCGAGGCCAGGTCTCGCCGGGATGGGCGAGATGCCAGTTATAGAGATCGACCATGCGGTCACGCCCGTCGACCTCGACGACCGGTGTAATCAGCACGACCATATGGCGGCGAATGAACTGGATGTACGGCGAGTTATCGACGGCCAGTCGATACGCGAGCTCCATGAGCGCGGTAGGCGCGCCGGTCTCGGTCGAGTGGATGGTTCCGGTGATGTAGTACACCGGAAAGCTTTGCTGCACGAGCGCTGCCGCTTTCTCGTCCGACATGCCGGGGGTGCGCGGGTCGGCAAGCTGCGCCAGCCGCGCGTTGTTCGCGTCCAGCTGCTGCAGCAGAGACTCATCGCCGACGGCAGCAGCGATCATTTCGCGGCCCTCCTCGGACTTGCCGATGGAGAAGACGCGCACGCGCGGGCTATGTGCTTCGAGCAGCCGGAAATACTTATAAACATCTTCAGCGTAGGGCAGTTTATTGGGCGCGCCGGCGATGTCGCCGAGCACCGCTTGCGGCGTGGGCACCGTGGTGGATGCAGGTAAGTAATTGGTGAGCGGCGAGTTGAAGTATGGCTCCGTTGTGTATTTCCGGATCGCCGCTGTGTAGGCCTGGTCGATGGGCTGCTGCGGGTCGCGCGCGAACTGCTGCTGCATGACCGCAGGAACCGCAGGCGCCGGCGCCTGGGCCGGCGCGTTGAGCGAGCCGAGCGTAAGCAGAGCAGCGGCAATCGAGAAGGTGCGCTTCATCACAGGTGCTCCAATGAGAGGCTTTGTTTACTTTGCGGGTTGAGCTGTAGCTGCCGGCGGTGTCAGTCCAAGGTACTTGTCGTACCACGCAAACCACCGGACATAGCGGTCGCGGATAAAGCTGGGGCGGGTGAAGCCGTGGAACTGGCCGGGATAGACAATCAGCTCTGCAGGCGTGCCGGCGCTGCGCAGAGCTTCGTACATCTGCTCGCCGCCTTCCACCGGGACGTTGAAGTCGCGGTCGCCGCCCATGAATAAAGTCGGCGTTTTGATGCGGTCAGCGTGAAGAAATGGATAAGAGAGTTTGATGTACAGGTCGGGATTCTTCCACGGCGGCCCAAGCTCGTTGTCGTACTGCAGGATGTACTCGTCGACGCCGTAAAGGCCAAGCAGATTGCCCATGCCCGCGCCGCTCGATGCGGCCTTGAAGCGCGTCGTGGTGGCGATGGTGTAGTCGGTGAGGATGCCGCCGTAACTCCAGCCGCCGATTGCGAGCTTGCCGGCGTCGATCGTGCCGGTCGCGACCGCGGCATCGACGGAAGCGAGTAGATCGGTGACTTCCTTGTCGCCCCAGTCCGCACTGATGGTGTGGCTGTACTCGAAGCCGCGGCCATTCGAGCCGCGATAGTTGACGTTGAGTACAGCGTAGCCATGCGCGGCGAATAACTGGCGCGACAGGTCGAAGGTATGCGCATCCTGCGAGTCCGGGCCGCCGTGGATATAGAGCAGCATGGGAACTTTGCTGCCGGACTTGTAGTCGGCCGGCATGGTGAGCAGTCCGTGTACCTCGTTGCCGTCCTTCGTCTTTGCGGAAATGTCCTGCGCGGGTGCGAGCGCAAGCGTCGCCAGCAGAGCGTCATTATGATGCGTGAGCCTGCGCAGCGTTCCATCTGCCGAGACAGCATAGAGCTCCGGCAGGTCGGTATCGGCTGCCCAGACGACTGCGCTGTGTCCGGCATGTTCGTCGAGCACGCTGACCACGCCGGTGCCCTGGGTCACGCGAGCCGGGGAGCCTGCGAGCGGAACGCGCTCGACATAAACATTGCGGTCGTCGACCACGGAGGTAAGTAAAGCGGAGCCGTCCGGGGTGAAGAATGGATCGCCCACGGGCCTGTCGAGTGCAGGCGCAAGTAAACGCGGCGCGCCGCCTGCCGCAGCTATCACGGCCAGGATGTTCTGGTTATAGATGGAATAGCCGGGGAATGTGGCCTGGCGATAGGCGATACGTGTGCTGTCCGGGCTCCAGGCGAGCGGACCGGAGTCAGGACCTGAAAAGGTGGTGAGTTTGCGCGGAGTGCTTCCCGGTCTTGCATCCACCACAAACACGTCGGAGTTCGCGGTGCGGAACGGGTCAGGCCCCTGCTGCCGGCTGGTAAACGCGATCTGCTTGCCGTCCGGCGACCACTCCGCTTCGTGCTCTTCGTGCGCGTCTTCTTCGTTGATCAGCTTTGTCAGTTTGCTTGTTGCGATATCGAACAGGTAGAGGTGGTCGTGCTGGTCGGTCAAGTAACCCTGCACATCCTGCTTGAACTGGTAACGGTCGATGACGATAGGCTTCGGCGGAGCGGGCTTGCCGTTTTTCGGCTCATCCGGCTCATCTTTTGCCTGCAGGGTGAGTAGAAGCTGCTTTGAGTCGGGCGACCAGCGGTAATCGCTCAGCTCTTCTTTCACATTGGTAAGCTGGCGCGCCTCGCCGCCACGGCGATCGAGCACCCACACCTGCAAGCCTTTCGCGGGCCCCGGCCGGCTGGAAAGGAAGGCGAGAAAGCGACCGTCAGGACTCCACCGCGGGCTCGACGCGCCCGCGGTGTCGTAGGTGAGCTGCAGGTCGGTAGCACCATCCCAGCTGACCATCCATAGGTTGGAAACATTCTTGTCTGCTTCTGTATCGACATGCCGCAGTGTGTAGGCGATCCAGTTGCCGTCCGGGGAAATGACAGGCCGCCCTGGCTGCTGCAGCTTCGCAATGTCGTCGAGACCGAT
The DNA here is from genome assembly GCA_964245565.1 of uncultured Acidobacteriaceae bacterium. GTDB lineage: Bacteria > Acidobacteriota > Terriglobia > Terriglobales > Acidobacteriaceae > EB88. The sequence goes on from CAXTMY010000027.1 coordinate 31,662, forward strand.
CGGGTGCCTGGCAGGCGTTTGCGCGAGGAGTGGAGATGTGAGGAGCAGGCACAGGATCGCAGAGAGTTGCCGGAGCATGGCGCGAGTGTAGCACCCGCGTCGGCAGGGGCTCTTTGCAGGTTGTGAGCGGCGCACACCTGCACCGAAGAGGCTGCGCGAGCAAACCGGTTTTCCCGGTCCTGTCTTGCCTTTACCAGAGATAAAGGAACCGGGCAGCTTCCCGGCAAGTTATCATGATCTGCTCAACCGACGATTGCTCAGAGCAGGCAACGTTTTCACCCTGTCGCAACTCACACTAGTCGCGCTGTTCATCGCGCTTACGGGGAAAAGGGAGAGAACTTATGCACGGGATTATCTGGTGGATAATCGTCGGCCTGATCGCAGGCTGGCTGACGGGCAAGATCATGAGCGGCGGCGGCTACGGTGCGATCATGGATATTGTAATTGGTATTATCGGCGCTCTCATCGGCGGCTTTATCATGGTTCACTTGGGCTTCGCGGGGTCGGGCGGCCTGATCTACTCGATTCTTGTGGCTATTCTCGGCGCCGTCATCTTGACGTTGCTGCTTCGCCTGATTACCCGGGGACGAGTGCGACAGCTCTAGTCTTGTGGAAAAGCAGAGCCCCGGTGCGCTGCCGGGGCTTTGCTGTATCCGGGTCAAAAGCAAACTCGGTGCAGGAACTTGCACGAAGGTTTTTGAATGAGCCTTCCTGCTTCGCTCTTTCGACAAAGTCATTCCAGAGTGCGTTACAGGATCTCATGGTGTTATGCAGCACCGTCACGCACCGACCTGGACTTTGCAAAAACCGCTTACTTGCCGGCCTTCTGGGCGGCCCACCGCTTCTTCTGCGCGTCCGCGATCCGCTTGCGGGCTTCCGGACTCAACACGCGCTTAGTGCCTGCAGGTCTACCGACGCGCTTTTTAGCTGCCGGGGCGGCGGCGGGTTTAGCGGCTTTGCGGCCGCGCGTTGATGCTTCCTCATCCACAGCCAGGATATTCCTTGCTTGCTGCAGGCGAGCGATCTCTCGGTCAATTGCGGTAAGAACGTCTTTGTTTGCCATAGCCTTCAGAGTAAACCAAGATGTTTCACAGTGCGCATGGAATGAGAAAGACAACAAGGCAAAAATGGCAGCAGCACTTAGGTCAAGCAAAAGCCTGGTTGCCGGGTAAGCATGCAGCCCCGAACCTAGGACCTTCACCAAAGTGAACTTCCGCGTCCCTACCCAATCAGGCGACGACGGTTTCTGCGGGAGCAAAGGATAGTGCCGGCAATCAGTAGATCGGAGAATTATCATCCATGTTCGTCATGCAAAACGACGCAGTGCTCGACATGCGCGTGCATCCTGTATAGATGGTGGCTCCCGGGATTAGGATCGCCGGGTTGAGCGCAGAGTGTCGCCGCAGAGCAGCTAAGTTTTTTCAGTACGCGACGAACAGCCCGGAGAGGCACAACCGCAACCCATTTAGGGGGCAGTATGGCAATTCAGAGATATCTGCAGGCATCAAGACGCACCGGTGTTCTGCTCGCGCTGGGTGGAACCGCCTTCGCTGCACCGGCAGCCCATGCGCAGTACAACGCGTCAATTCAGGGCACAGTCACCGATACCCAGGGTGCGCTCATTGCCGGGGCGACGGTCGTGCTGACCAATACCGAAACAAACCAGGTCACCACGCACACCACCTCCGGGGCCGGCGTGTATACCTTTAACCAGCTGCCGCCCAGTCTGTACTCCATCTCGGTTACCGCGAAGGGTTTTGTCAGTAAGCGGCTCGACCATGTACAAGTCACGCCTGAGCAGGCGAACGCGGTGAATGTGCAACTTTCAGCGGGCGCCGAAACGCAGACAGTAACAGTGTCTGGAAACCAGGCCGCCGCGCTCGACACCGAGACCGCCACCATTAGCGGCACGGTTACTTCCAACCAGATTCAGCATCTCCCGTCCTTCGGACGCGACGTTTTTCAACTGGCGCAGCTTGCGCCCGGAACCTTCGGCGATGGCGCACAAGCAGCCGGCGGCGGCACCTCCAGTCTGCCAAGCTCCAACCGCAGCGGCTCCGCCGCCAGTGACGGTATCTTCACGACGGAGAACGCTCCGCAGATTAGCGGGGATGGCGGGCAGAACGAGGCCAACGGCATTTCGATCAACGGCATCAGCACCGTCAGCGCGGTATGGGGTGGGGCTTCCGTTATTACGCCAAGCGAGGACTCTGTCAAGGATGTTCATATTGTGTCGAACGGTTATGACGCGTCCAACGGACGCTTCTCCGCGGCGCAGGTACAGGTCGTTACCAAGAACGGCACCAACCAGGTGCATGGCAGCGCATTTTTCAAAGCTGACCGGCCCGGCCTGAACGCGTACCAGCGCTATAATAGTCCGGGTTCGCTCGCGCCAGGCCGGCCCGGGGTGCAGCGAGACAACAGCCGCTTCAACCAGTTCGGCGGCACACTCGGCGGACCAATCCTGAAAAACAGGATTTTCGCCTTTTTCTCTTACGAGGGCCTGCGCAACAACACTTCAAATACCAGCACCGGCTGGTATGAAGCGCCGCAGTTCCTTGCTCTGGCGCAGCAAGGCACAATCGCTTCGCAGTACCTCACCTACCCGGGAGAAGGTGCAAGCTATAGCGCGATCATCCCGCAAACCTGCGGAGACCTTGGCCTGCAGGAAGATACAAACTGCCGAACGCTGAGCGACGGAACCCTGAACCTCGGCTCGCCACGAACCGGCGCAATCCCTGGAACGCTTGACCCTACCTACGGCGGAGGCAGCAGTAATCCAGGAGTCGGTGACGGTTTGACGGACACGCCCACCATCGCCTTCCTGAATACAGTCGATCCAACCAACGTGGTTGAAGACCAGTACAGCGGACGGATGGATGTGAACCCTGGGAGCAAGGATCTGGTGACGTTCAGCATTTACTGGGTCCCGCAGACCGAGACATACTACAACGGCCCGGTGCGAGCAGCCAACCTGTGGCACCACGACGCGGTCAACGATGCTTTCGCAGGCATCTGGGATCACACGTTCTCCGCGAACCTGTTGAACGAGGCTCGCGTCAACGCCGCGGGCTACCGATGGAACGAGGTAGCAACCAACCCCCAGGCGCCATTCGGCCTTCCCGAGGCGATCTTCGACAGTCTTGGCTCGATGACAAGTTCTACTTCGATCTCGGATCATTACTTCGGCGCGGCCAGCCCCAGCGATCTCGATCAGTGGACATACGGCTATGAAGACACACTCACAAAGGTGTTCGGGAAGAGCCAGGTCAAGATAGGCGGCGGGGCCACCCGGCTGTACTACCTGAACAATCAGGTGGCCACGGAGATACCGACCTACAGCTTTCGCAACCCGTGGGACTTCCTCAACGACGCGCCTTACGAGGAAACCGGCAGCTTCAATCCAATCACGGGAACCCCGACCTCCAATCGGCAGGATATTCGTTCACAGATCTACTCAGGTTTTGTACAGGATGACATCAAGCTGAAGCCCAACCTGACGGTGAATCTCGGCATTCGCTGGACCTACTTCGGATCGATCGCGTCGAAGGAGAACAACCTGAGCGTCCTGAAACTGGGGACGGGAGCGGCGGCCTTGACAGGCGCATCCTTTCGCGTCGGCGGCAGTCTGTATGACCCGCAAAAGCTGAATTTCGGTCCCCAGCTCGGCTTTGCCTGGAGTCCGGAAGCTCAGGAGAGCAGGCTGGTCTTCCGTGGCGGCTTTGGGTTGAACTTCAACCAGGAAGAGATTGCCATTGCCAGCAACGGTGCAAACAATCCGCCGGAAAGTGCCAATGTCAGCTTCTGCTGCAGCACGGCCGCGGCTCTCAACCCGGATATCCTGTACGCGACCTCCAGCTCCCCGACTGCACTGACCGGCTATCCCAGCAATCCCAACACGATTTCGACCTTCAATACGGCCAACATTCCGATCTCAGGCGGCCCGGTTACGGCCTATGGTTATCCTTCCAATCTGCCCACCAACTACGTCTATCACTACTCGTTCGACACCCAGTATGAGCTCGCGAAAAATATAGTGGCCACCGTCGGCTACCAGGGCAGCGTAGCCCGCCACCTCATCCGGGAGTACAACGAGAACGTGGTGGCGGGCGCCGAGGGTTTGGCGCTCAATCCGCGCCTGCAGACGGTCAACTTTTACGGCAATGACAGTAATTCCAATTACAACGCGCTGTTGACCACCCTGACACACCGGTTCTCTCAACAGTTCCAGGCAGAAGCCCAGTACACTTGGAGCAAAAGCATGGACGAGGGATCACAACCTTTTTATGAAGACCCTTACCCATACGACAACCGGCTGGCCTATGGACGGTCGGACTACAACGTGACCGACGCTTTCAAGTTCTTCGGCATGTACCAGCCAATCTTCTTCCGTGGCAGCAATGATAGCTGGGCAGAAAAGTTGATTGGGGGCTGGTCGATCAGCGGCATCCTCAACATTCACAGCGGCTTCCCGTGGACACCGGAGTTTAACAATACAGGCGGCAATGTCTACTACCAGGGCTCAACCTACGGCAGCCTGCGCCCGGCGGCATACCTGGGCGGCGCCGGGCATAACACCAGCAACAAGGCATTTATCTCCGGTCCTGGGTACAGTTCGGCAACGGCAAGCACCTACAATTCGAACTATCCGCAGGGTGCCTTGAACTACTTCCCGGCTCCTGCGTTTGTCCCCGGCCCTCAGTTTGGAGACGGCATCGTGCTCCCGCCTCCACCGGGCATTGAGCGCAACACGCAGAACGGGCCTAACTACATCGATGCCGACATGACGCTTTCAAAGTCGTTCGGTTTACCCAACAACAGAATCCTGGGTGAGGGCTCAGCGGTGGAGGTGCGGGCCGATGCGTATAACATTTACAACCGGCTCAACCTTACCAACGTCAACACCATCATCAGCACGACCGACGCGTCGGGGAACAACATCAGCAATCCAAGCTTTGGGCAGGCGCAGAATGCGCTTGGTTCTCGCACGATTGAACTCCAGGCGCGCTTCTCGTTTTAAAGAACGCATTGAGCCAGGAACCGAGCGGGCAGCTGTCGCGTAGCTGCCCTTTTCTTCTTGTGCGCCCTACTTCGCTGTGGCGTTGAGGTGAATTGTCCGGCCTGTCTTCGCCGAGGTCCGTGCGGCATCGAGAATGCGCATGACCGTCACATTTGTGTCGAGCGAATTGAGGTCACCTTCAGGCTTGATCTCGCCGCGCAGCACAGCTGCCAGATAGTGCAGTGAGCTGTCCTGAGGCGGCACAAGCGGGGGCGCGGTCTCGGAGTGCTCAGCTTTCTCGCCCTGCAGACGAATGCGCAGCCCATTCAGCGCGACCGTGTCGACATAGCCCGTCGCGCCGTACACTTCCATGTCCTTACGGGCGAACGGCCAGTTCCATGAGCCCTGAATAATCGCCTGGGCGTGCGGATAGGTAAGGATGATCGTGCCTTCATCATCGACGTGCGGATACTCCTTCGGCTTGATCTGCTGGGTGACGGCCGTGACGGTCAGCGGCGCCTCGCCATGCATCAGCCAGGTGGCCAGATCAACGCCATAGCAGCCGAAGTCGAACAGCGCGCCTGCGCCGTTCTGAACCGGATCAGTGAGCCACTGCAGGAACTCCGGACCGACGCCGATCTCGGCAGGACCGGAGTGGCCGTCATGCACGACCAGTTTGCGCAGGTCGCCGATTTTGCCGCTCCATAGCAGCTTTGCCGCGGCTGTGTTGGAGGCGTACCAGGTCGTCTCGTAGTTCACCAGCACCGGTACATGGTACTGCCTGGAGAGCGCCTGGATCGCGAGCGCATCGGTCAGCGTGGTGCTGAGCGGTTTCTCGACCATCGAGCCGATATGGTGGCGTGCTGCCTCTTCGATTGCGGCGCGATGACCAAGGATGGAGGTGTAGACCAGAACAGCCTGGGGATGGGTATGCGCCAGCATCTCCGATTCTGTCGGGTAGAACATCGTGTCCGGCAGGTGAAACTTGGCCGCATAGTGTGCGCGCAGCGCGGCGTCCGGCTCGGCTACGCCTACTAACTGCACGTCAGGATGAGAAGAGAGCTGCTGAAACCAACCCTGCACGTGGCCATGCACAAGGCCCACGATTGCCACCTGGAGCGGGGGCGCCTGTGCTGCGCGCGCGGTTGTCAAAGAAAAGGCGGAGAGCAAACACAGGAAAGCCGCGCAAAGAGCGCGGCACGGCCGAAACAGCTGAGCAGATGAGGTCGGGAATGACATGGCAGCCATGCTAACGCATTTCATCCCTCGCCAGCCGCTTTGGCTCGCTCTTTGCCTGCCGCTCGCGCGGAAGCCGGGTGCCTTCCATCCCTTCGGCGGTCGAATGCGCCAGGCCTGTTATAGACAGTCCTGCATACACGGGGCAGGGATGTGCTGCTGCGAGGTAAAGGTTGAGGCCGGCAGGTCTGCGCTGTTATACAGGTTGGCGTCGAGCGAGGAGTTGGGCCACGCGTAGCGGACGTATTCCGGGTGATCGACTCCCTCCGCATGCGCCACCACAGTCTCGCCTTCTACCTTGGCGGAGGCAGGATGAAACTGCAGATTCTCTCCGGCAACTTCAAATCCGTTCAGCACGCCACCCTTCGCCGTGAGTCCCTCGCCGTGCGTGAAGTACACGCGCATGCTACTGCCTTCCGGCGTCGCTTCCCGGTACAGCGGCCCGCTGAACTCAATCGGCTCGCCATAGGCGACGGCGCGCGCTGCCAAAGCGAGTCGCATGCCGATGGTTTGCTTGTCGGGCGGATGTACATTGTCGGCCAGTCCCTTATCGAGCGACACGACCATTGCCGTGCCGGCAAGCTTCAGCGAGCGCCGCTGCGCCTCCCGGATAATGCCCCAGGTCTCCTGCGGTACCGAAGTAAAGCTCGAGATCTGCACGAAAAGGAAAGGGAACTGCCCTTGCTGCCAGCGTGTCCGCCAGTCGGTGATCATCGTCGTGAATGCTTCTTCGTACAATGGCGCCCGCATCGCTGAGCTGTCTGTTTCGCCCTGATACCAGATCACACCTTTGATAGTGTAGTCGGTTGCCGGGGCCACCATGCCGTTGAACAGCGCGGTCGGCTGCCAGGAGCCGGGGTTCGGGTGCCATGGGTGCTTCGGCAGGGGTTGCCCCGCTGACTGCGCCGCGGCGTCCTCACGTTTTTCTTCTGCCACCATCGCGGGCACATTCTTCTGTGTCTCCACCATGGGCACGCGCGCGGCAAACTCCGGCATCAGGGAGGCGTTCGCGCTCAGGCCATCCAGGCTGATCCATGAGGATACCGGCGTTCCGCCCCAGGTCGAGTCAATCAGGCCGATCGGCACGTGCTCTTTCTCCTGCAAATCGCGTCCGAAGAAGTATGCCACGGCTGAAAAGCTGGTCGCCGTCTGCGGAGTACACAGGGTCCACTCTGCCGGCTCATCCGCCTGCTCGTACTCTGAGGCCGTGTTCGGGATATGCAGCAGGCGGATCTGCGGGTGATTCGCCGCCGCGATCTCTCCCGGTCCGTTCAGCAGGGTCGCGGTGCCGGGAAACCCTTTGAGCGGCAGCTCCATGTTGGACTGGCCGGAGGCGAACCAGACATCGCCGACGAGGATGTCAGTGCGCGTAAGTGTGTTGCTGCCGGTCACGGTTAGGGTGTACGGGCCGCCGGCGTGCTCGGGCCGCAGATACAGGCTCCAGCGGCCAAGCTGGTCAGTCACCGCGGCCATTGTCTGGTCATGGAATGTGACAGAAATCTTTTCGCCGGGATCAGCCATGCCCCAGATGTGGATCGGTGCTTCGCGCTGGAGCACCGCATGGTCGCTCAGCAGGTGCGGCAGCGTTACCTCGCCGAACGCCGTGCCGGCAGCGGTGAACAGGCCGAGAGAAAGCATCGAGCGAAGCAGGTGACAACGTTGCATACTTTTCAAGAGAAGACCGTTCCCGGGAGATCAGCGGGAAGAGGGATTCATATGGTAAAACACGTCGCTCATTATAAATAGGTTGCGCGTGTAACTAGGGCGCCATACCGTCAAAAATACCCGCTCAGTATCCTTCTTGCGGATACTGAAAAAGATTCGTGGTCGCGCCGTCGTGGTGTCAGGCCCAACCTCTGGAACATTATAGAACGCTACGCGTTGTAAAACATCTTCGTTTTCATGCACACGAACACCTTCAACGACGATCCGTTCTACTTCAACAGGGCCTCGGCTCGGTTCGTGGAAACCACTTCCGACACGGGAGAGGTTGTTGCCCTGTCCGTACGCCTAAGCGAACGGCTCTGGCGCGATGGCTTCCGCTATGCGAAGTGCGGCGTAATCATTACGGAGCTGCTGCCCGAACCATGCGGCAGGCGGCACTCTGGGGCGAGCTAGACCGCGATCGCCGGGAGCAAGCCTGGAAGGTGATCGACAACCTCAACGCCACACTCGGGCGCGACACAGTCCGCATCCTCGGATCTGGCCCGAGAGATGCCGCCTGGAAGCTTACATCGGAGCATCGGTCGCTCGTTGGACCACGCGGTGGGATGAGCTACTCCAAGTGAGAGATGTATAAACCTCGGTTCACATGGTGTTGACAAAGACTGTCAACCCCTTCACTCTTGAATCTCTAGGAAATCAAAACGTGAGTTCGAGAACGGAATCAGGATGTCGCAAAGTTCTCACGAAGCAACTTGACCAAATCAGGTTCGAGTGGTGATCGGCTCCACTCGCCGTGACCAGCGCAATTGTTCTCCACTTGAGTCAATGAGCGGATCTTTCCCAAAGTCGCGAAGCAGGGAATGCCGCCAGCTAAGCTTCACCGGATGGGATCGCTTCTTCTGATTCAACTGAAGGTAAATACCGGAGGCAGTTTCGCGCTTTGTGCGTGGGGCCAGGAGGCCAAAGTAGCGCATTGAATGCTTGTAATGGTCGCCAACGTGTTGCGAAAGCAATCGAACAAATTCGGCAAGAGTGCACGTGTTCTCTCGCACTGTTTTCGTTCGAGTGTCTTTCGTCTGATAGGTGACTCGTTTCTCTGTCGCACGAAGGATAAGCTTCTGAGAGATCGGTAGACGTCGAATGTAACGTCCTGCATAGCCGAGAAAATGCCTCTTGGTTATCGGTGGTGTGATGTGGATGTTCCAGCGCCGCTTAGCTTGAGTAACGATCAGCTCTTGGAATGTAGCAGGCGAAGAGCAACCCTTCGTGACCATGCCCCTCTTGCTCGCAAGATGCAGGTAGGAGGTAACCGCAAGGCGCCAATGTGACATGATCGCATCGCGATCAAAATCGAGCTTTTCGAGCCATCTGGCGTTGCTCACCTCCAAACCGCCGATAGAGACCATCATGTGCAGATGCGGATTGTAGTTCAGATGCCCACCAAACGTGTGCTGGATGATAACGACCGCTAACCTGATTCGGTAGCGGCTCTAGGCCCAGGCTTCGACAGCAGCGGCCCCGAGTGTAGGTAGGTCTTGCTGCATTCGCCGATGCGCTTGAAATATCGGCCAAAAAAATCGGGCATAGTAAGCACTATGCCCACGAAGGGAATGTCCGGCAGTAGCGCCCATTGCTCGCGTTGCCAAAGTTTTGTCGCGCGATTGCCACAACTAGGACAGCACTTGGACTTGCAAGTATGGTACAAGATCTTCCCTCCAATAGAAGAGGAGTACACTTCTCCACCCAAGGCTGGCGTCCTGCACTCGCAAACCTTTCGGAGTTTCGCCGGACTGCATCTCTTTCGTTTGGTTGATCCCAGATGTCTCGCGTTGATTCAAGGATCTGCTTCAATGGACGTTTTTGGGCAATCATAGACTCAGCTCGCCCTGTTTGCGCAATGCTTCCATAAGGCCTTTCGAGACGAGCAGCACGTTTCCGCGGACGTCAACTTCAGACACAAGAACGGCTTCCCTGGTTGCCGATGAGAGCCCGTTTAGGGCACGCACAATCTGCGGGAGGTCTGTATTAGCCGCACTGCTCGCTTGCGCACGGGTGTGCGCACTCAGAAGGGCTTGGGCATCATGAGCCTGCGATCGCGGTACAGCGTCAGAAGTTCAAGTTGTTTTTCCGGGTGCTGCAAACAGAGCGAGGCACGATGGATGGTAATCTCTCCGGATTGCAAAGCTTGCAGCAATTCTGGTAACGCGGTAGCAATCAGGTACTTCACCTTCGTTACATTGCCGGTCGATACGCGAGCAGCTGCGGCCACTTCTCTGCGAACGTCCCGTCTCTCAGGTTCCGTCAACTTTGACAAACCCTTCTTCTCGCCACCGAGCCTCTGATTTGTCTTGCCCTGCCTCTAAACCAAGGCTCGAGTTCGAGCGCAAGAAGGATCCTGTTAAAGTCATTCAACCCAGCCGACCTCTGGTGCTTTTGAATCATCTAGAGCACTGCTTCTTCCGCAGAAAGGTCGAACTGTAGGCAGGTCAGACTAATTTCGCCTCGTCTAAGTGCGACTGCCCAGCGTCCATGCCCAGCGAGAACGTAGCGCTCTGCTGAGATAATGACAGTCACTTCGAGATCGTGTTCGAGTTGCTCTAAGGCCGCAGACTGTTCCTCGAGAGATGGCACAATCCCCAGACGGAGGAGGCTGGGATGAATCTGCAACTCGTCCACGGTACAGGTGACGAGCTTCCCAGAACCCGCTTTAGGAGCGGCACCAAGATTTTCGATCCCTGGTCCGCTCATACGCACCTACGGCTGAGTGCAATACGTTCTGCAACCCAAGCCTCCACATCCGCCTCCAACCAGCCGCTCGCTCGAACGTTTAGTTGAATCGGGCGCGGGAATTTACCTGCCGCGATAGCTGCATAAATGGAAGATCGGGAGAGGCCCACACGGACCTTTACCTGCGGCAATCTCAATATATTGCTGGTCATTCTCAAACCTCCTCGGAAAGAACATCCCACCCGAATGACTCGCGCATTCAGTACCGGGTGACTTTCGATAAGGAGAGGGTGCCTGAGAATGCGCGCCACTCGTTATTCGCCGCAGACGAGTGTCTGACGGGAAAAGCTTGTGTTTACGGGCTCCGATGCACCTCATTTGACTCGTCACTGACGAGTAGGACGAGTGCTGGAGGTTTGCTGTATCAGCTTCTCGCGTTCGCCCGGCGAGCTTTGCTTGTACTTCTTTAGCGAAACTTCTCGCCCTAAATTCTCTTCCGCCATTTGGCGGATGGAGCGACATAGGCTTCCGAGTAGGTCGGCGGGCATCCTTCAGCACTCCAGCTTGGCGGGATCGGTAGACGCCCGCGATCCAAATCCTTGCAGTAGGGTCGCCCTTCAGAGCCGGACTGAAGGGCCCCAAAGATCACCGATCGCCTTTGGGTCTCAAGCGCATTGATGCCTCTCGGCTTTACTGGTTTTCGAGGTAATGGAAGAGCTTCTTGCTGGGCTGGGGTCGCTGATCGCGTGCTCGGTCTCGGCGCTGATTTTGGCATTCTGATTTGGCCCACTCTGGCGGTTTAAGTTGGGCCACCCCT
>CAXTMY010000028.1:0-40376 GCA_964245565.1 uncultured Acidobacteriaceae bacterium
GTGCGCCATGATTCCGATGTTCCGGCAACGATTGAGCGGTACTTGGCGAGCCATGGTGTCTCTCTTTAGTTCTCGCAGCACGCAAGCTGCAGTTGATGGTTCGATAGAGTCTGGCGCGACGGGCATTCCGCCGCGCCGCTTGTTCTTACCAGCGGTAGTGCGCGAATGCCTTGTTGGCTTCGGCCATGCGATGAATGTCTTCCTTCTTCTTCATCGCCGCGCCGCGGCCGTTGGCGGCATCGAGCAGCTCGTTGGTCAGCTTGTCGACCATGCCCTTTTCGCCGCGGGCGCGCCCGTAGTTCACCAGCCAGCGGATGGCGAGCGAGGTGCGGCGCTCCGGGTTCACTTCGATCGGCACCTGGTAGTTGGCGCCGCCCACGCGCCGGCTCTTGACCTCGAGCAGCGGCTTGCAATTTTCAACTGCCTTCTTGAACAGCTTGAGCGCGTCGTCGCCGCCGCCCTTCTGCTCCAGGTTCGTCATGGCGGTGTAGAAGATTCCCTGCGCGGTCGACTTCTTGCCGCCCCACATCATGGAGTTCACAAATTTCGTCACCAGCGTGGACTGGTACACCGGGTCCGGCGCTACTTCCCGCTTCGCAACATGGCCTTTTCTTGGCATCGTCTACTCTTCGCTCTCTTTGCGCTGCTACTAAAACCTTGAACATTGCAGGCGAAGCATGCTTCGCCTGCGGACCGTACGGCCTTCCGCCTTACTTCTTCTTGCCCGTAGCTGCCGCGGCGCCGCCCTTGGCGCGTTTGGCTCCGTACTTCGAGCGGCTCTGCTTGCGGCCGGCGACGCCGACCGAGTCGAGCGTGCCGCGCACCACGTGGTACCGCACCCCGGGCAGATCCTTCACACGGCCGCCGCGGATCAGCACGATCGAGTGCTCCTGCAGGTTGTGGCCAATGCCGGGGATATACGTCGTCACCTCAATCCCGTTGGTGAGACGGACGCGCGCGACCTTGCGCAGGGCCGAGTTCGGCTTCTTGGGGGTCTGGGTGTACACGCGCGTGCACACGCCGCGCCGCTGCGGCGAGCCCTGCAGCGCGGGAGAAGCCGTCTTGTACCGGGGCGCCGTGCGCCCTTTGCGAACCAGCTGACTGAATGTAGGCAAATCTGCTACTCCTTAGCCGAAAACAACCGAAAACCGCATGAAGCGCAACGCGCCGCACGTACTTGTCGATCCCGCGCAGAAAATCGCGCGAGACCCCGCGGCGGCAGTCAAGCCGTCGCGCTCCAGAACTCTCCCGGCAAGCCGGGCCGAACAAAACCGTTGCGAACGACCCCGACGGTGGCTATCTGTCCTGCAGGACCCTGATTGCGGTCCTCCTCGCAGGCCTAGCTCCGTTTCGCGAGTCCTGGTCCCCATAGTCCGCCAAGGTGGTGGATGTCGAAGACACAAGCGAATGCCGACCCGGCTTTTCTGCCGCCGTGTACAGCGCTGAAGCAAAATGCTGCCCGTTTGAGCGGGCGCTTCAGGAGGATGTTTGCTCTGCGTACCAAAGCCGTCACACACGATGGAGCAGCCAGGCGTTGTGCAGAACCTTTTTAGAGTAACAAGCGTTACGGGCGGCGTCAATCGAAGGCCTACGAACGCATCCGTCAATCATCCGGCAGCGGCTCGCCAGATCCAGACTACACCGGGCTTTTCGGCCCCGGACCGGCTTTTCGGCCCCGGCTTTCGTCGCGGTGGCCTGGCGCTGCTACCATTCTGCCCATGCCCTTTGCCTGCCGCGCCGCCCTGCTGTCCGCAGCTTTCCTTACCCCTGTTCTCTGCCTTGCCCAGGCGCCGCCCGTTCCCTCGGCAACCGGTACGCTCCTGGCCCAACTCAGCCGCACCAGGCCGGTGGGCGCGGTTGCGCTTTCGCCCGACGGCAGGATGCTGGCGATGGAAGCTGCCGGCACCCTTACAATCGAGCCCGTGGCAAACCCGTCGGCGGCCCATCCGGTCGAGTTGTGCGCAGGCGGCGCAGCCCGCGTTTCCGGCCTGAGCTGGGCTCCGGACGGCGCTCACCTCGCGATCCTGGCCAGCTGCAGCGGCACGACGCAGGTGCTGCTCGCCGCGCCGGGCGCCGGAGCGCGCGTGCTGGCGACGCTGCACGGGTTTGCCAAGGACCTGGCCTATGCGCCCGACGGAAAAACGCTGGGCGTGCTGTATGTCGAAGGCGCAACGCGGCCCTCGGGTGCCCTGGCCGCCATGAAGCCGCCGTCCGGGGTGATCGGCGTCGAGGGGCTGGAGGTGCAGCGGGTCGCGGCGATCGATGCAGACAGCGGGCAGCTGCGGCAGGTGACGCCTCCGGGGCTGCATGTGTATGAGTTCTCGTTCTCGCCCGATGCGAAACAGATCGCGTATGTCGCGGCCGCGCCGCCGGGGGAGAACAACTGGTGGATTGCGAAGCTGTATACCGAGCCGGTGGAAGGCGCAGCGGAGCCGAAGGTCATCCTGGACCCGAACACGGTGGAGGGGCCGCTGCACGGCCTGCAGATCGCCGTTCCCCGCTGGTCGCCGGACGGCTCGAAGATCGCGCTGATCGGCGGGCTGATGAGCGACCAGGGCGCGACCGGCGGCGACCTGTACCTGCTGCCGTCGGACGGCAGCGGGAGCGCGGTCGACCTGACGCCGAGCGGCACCACGACCATCGAGTGGATCGACTGGCTGCCGAGCCGGAAGCTGATCGCGACCGAGATCAGCGGCGGGTCGCAGCAGATCGACGAGGTAAGCTTTACGTTTCCGCCGGGCTTCAGCGCTCCGGGTGGTACGCGGGTGCTCACTGCGAACCAGTTGACGGACCGCGTGGTGCGGAAGCTGCCGTACTCGATCGGCGACGGACGGTTTGCGGGGTCATTCGCGCTGTCGAGCGACGGGGAGACGGCTGCGTGGACGGCTTCAAGCTACGCCGAGGCGCCGGAGGTGTATGCCGGCGCACTGGCCGGGGCGGCGCCGCTGGCTGCGGTGACGCACGTCAATGCGGACCAGAAGCCTTCGTGGGGGAAGGCGGAGTCGGTCGACTGGACGAACGAGAGCTTCCATGTGCAGGGCTGGCTGCTGTATCCGGCGCACTACGACCCCACGAAGAAGTACGGGCTGATCGTGATGGTGCATGGCGGCCCGTCCTCGGCGGTGACGCCGCGGTGGCCGCGGGCCGGCTTCGGCGCGGCGCCGCTCGCGGCCTCAGGCTACTTCGTGCTTGAGCCGAATCCGCGCGGGTCGTACGGGCAGGGCGAACGGTTTACGCAGGCCAACCGCAAGGACTTCGGCTACGGCGACCTGCGGGACATCCTCGCCGGCGTCGACGCGGTCGAGAAGCGGATTCCGGCGATTGAGGATACCCGCCTGGGCCTGACCGGCTGGAGCTACGGCGGCTTCATGACGATGTTCGGCGTGACGCAGACGCACCGGTTCAAGGCGGCGGTGGCGGGCGCGGGCATCTCAGACTGGCTCTCATACTACGGGGAGAACTCGATTGACCAGTGGATGACGCCGTTCTTCGGCGCCAGCGTCTACAAGGACCCGGCGGTGTATGCGAAGAGCTCGGCGATCCATTTCATCGACAAGGTGACGACACCGACCCTGATCGTGGTGGGCGACCGGGACGGGGAGTGCCCGGCGCCGCAGAGCTTCGAGTTCTGGCACGCGCTCAAGGCGTTCAACGTACCCACTACGCTCGTGGTGTACCCGGATGAAGGCCATGGCTTCGTCAATCCCGAGCACCAGAGGGATGTTCTGGAGCGGAGCATCGCGTGGTTCAACCGGTATCTGCAGTAATGATCGCGGCGAGTGGCAGCCATCGCGAGGATCACGATGGCGCGCCTGTTCGATAGAAACGGCCACGCACCGCAATAGCGGGGCCAGCCAAGCAGGACAGGCCCCGACATAAGCGGGTTTACTACCGTTTCCCGCGCACCGGAACTTCGCAAGGGGTTCCGGTGCTGTAAACTTTGGTGGCATCACTCTTCTCCCGGAACGATCCCAGCTGAGCGAGTGGCATTAACCGTCTGTGCACCATTTCCGGCAGGCGGGGAGGATTCATGCAGCGGTTTTTCACCCTTGTAGCTTTGCTTTTGTTTGCTCTTCCGCTCGGCCTTTCGACCACAGGCTGCGTTACCCAGGTTGCCAACTACTGCAACGACGCAGGCTACGGCCCGCTCACCACAGCCATTTATGCCGTGAACATCGCCGCGTCCCAGGCCGATATCGGCATCTCGCTGGCCTATGGACAGGAAGGGCAAGTGCTGACGCCGACGGTTACGAACTGCAAGGGTGGCACCGTGACAGCCGGCGCGCCGACCTACGGCAGTTCCAACCTGAACCTGGCGGACATCAGCCCGACGGGCCTGGTCTGCGGCGGCACCTGGAACCGCCTGAGCGCCGGCGGCATTCCTGACTTCACGATCTGCACGCCACCAACCGCGCCCGGCATTGCGACGGTCACAGCAAGCGTCGGCGGCGTGGTCAGCAATCCGGTGACGGTTTACGTCCATCCCCAGATCTCCGCGATCTCGCTCACCGCGCCGTCAGGATGCATCTCGTCGGGTCAGCCTGGGCCGGACCTTATCAGTGAAACCTCGGTGTTCGGGCAGGATGGGGAGACGCTGACACCGACCGGCACCACGAATAACGTGGGCACCATCACCTACACCGCAAACACCCCGGCCATCGTCACGATCAACAACACCAGCGTGAATGCGGCAGCAGGCACGACTCTCGGCACCAATGGAACAACCACCGCGAACCAGCCCGGCGGCACCGTGCTGACCGCGACCATCGCGGGCAACGGCAGCAATGCGGCCGGCACCAGCTCAGCCGCCGGCTACTTTTACACCTGCCCGCCGGTCAGCCTGGCGCTGACGCTGCCCAGCAGCACCAATGCGACCTCCACCAATGGCGACACCATCATCAGCGCCGGCAACCCGCAAACCGTGACCGCGACCCTGACCGACGTGAACGGCACCGCCATCACCCCTACCAGCGGGTCGGGGCCGGATTACACCTCTACCCTGCCGACACAGATCACCGCATCCAGCGTCGGCCTGGTCAGCAGTACCTTTCCCGGTACGGCGACGATCAGCGGCATCTGTCAGCCCGGGGCTGCGACCTCCTCCACCACGACCGCCTCCACCACTTCGAGCACCGCGACGGGCCAGAGCTGCAACCCGACTCCCCTGAACGAACTCGGCACCTTCGGCACAGGGCTGCCCATTGTCGGCAACCCGATCGTTGTGCAGTCGCCCGGCACCGATAACACCCTGCTGTGGGCTGCCTCGCCGGACTCGCAGTACTTCACGCCTTTCGACCTCAGCCTGTCGACCACCGGGTCGCCCGTTCTGCTGCCGTATACGCCGAACTCGATGGTGCTTGATCCCACCGGCACCAACCTGTACTTCGGGTCGTACCGGGAGATCATGATCTACACTGCGGCGACCAATGCGCTCGCCGCCCAGGACACCACGGTTCCCGGGGTCGTTCTGGCTGTGTCGCCGACGAACAACCAGGTCGTCATCGCCGATCAGCTGCGCCAGGTCATCTACCTGTACACGCCGGCTGCCCCAAGCACAACCGCCGGAGGCGCAACCACCGCTTCTTCCTCGACCAGCATCGGCGGCCTGGCAACCCATGCGGTCTACTCGCCGGACGGCAAGAACGTCTACGTGATCGGGCCCACCACGCTCTATGTGCACAACGTGGTCAGCGGCTGGAGCCAGTACCCGCTTGCCAACGCCAACGCGACCACCAGCTGCACGCTCAACAACGACGGCACCACGCCGTTCTGCTCGCCTGACATTGCCATCACCGTGCCGTCGGTCGCCGTCTTCCTGACCGGAAGCCCGGTCAATGCGCGCTCCTTCTGCCCGGATACGACAACCTCGCCGGTCACCTATAACCCGGTGGCTGCAACCGTCACCGGCGACACCGCCGACCACCTGGGCGCGACCAGTGACGGCACCCATATCCTCGGCGCCAACACCACCACGCTGTTCGATATCGAGAGCGGTGCAGCCAACACGTCCACACGGCTGATCGCGCCGACCGGCCCGTGCCCCGGCGTGACGGCCGGCTCGGCAGGCGCTCTCTCGATTGCGACCACGCTCAAACAACTCGCGCTGACGAACATCACGCCCACGCAGATCGACCAGGTGCTGACTTCGCCTGACTCCTCAAAGGCGTTCGTCACCTATACGGCCAGCGCGGCCTCAGGGGTGCTGCCCATGTATACGCCCTCGGCGACGGCCGGTGCTGCCGGAACGCTTACCAATGTCCAGCTTGCGTCGGGCGCACAGTCGCCCATCGCCGGCGTGTTCAGCCCGGACTCGACCAACTTTTTCGTCAGCACGACGGGCGATAACCTGATCCACCAGGTGGACACCAGCAACGGCACGGATACTCAGCAGCTCAACCCTTTACTCACCGACAGCAATGGCGGGGCGGTTCCGGCGCAGTTCCTGGTCAGCAAGCCGCGGCCGACAACCTAGCGCTGCATTCACGCTCAGCTTGACAAGAAAAAGCCCGCTGGATAGCGGGCTTTTTCTTGTTTGCACCCGGTGCGCGGGAGCATTTTCACTCCACACGTAAAGAGACCGACAGAGGTGAAAATGCCAGGAACCAACAGCGGACGGAAGCCACGCATCCTAATAAAGGAGAATAGAAGGCGAAAGGTGATGGGAATGGATGAACTGAAGAAGAACAGCATGATGGCGCACCTGATTGCTTCGCTCGAAGCAGGAAAGGATATCGGGCACTACGGGCGGCTGGTGTTTGCCATGGTGGCCCGTCACTTCCTCAGCCGGGACGAACTGCTTGCCATGCTCTCGAAAGACCCTGATTTCTCAGACGCGCAGGCGAACCTGCTGGTCCGCCAGGTGGAGGGCAAGGACTATAACCCGCCGAAGCGCGACCGGGTGCTCGCATGGCAGAAGGAGCAGGAGTTCCCGATCTGTCCTAACCCGGAAGACCCGGACAGCTGCAACGTGTATAAAGACCTCAACTTCCCGGACCATGTGTACGAACACATCCAGGATTACGTGGAACAAAAGGCGGAGAGCGGCTCCTGAATCGCTCGGGCACCAAAGTACCGTTGCCGCCCCGGAGGGATGCGTTACACTCGCTGCAACGTGCCCCTGCTTTCACCCAGACTGCGCGCCTCGGCCTGGCAGGCAATCTTCGCCTGCCTTGATGGCGTCCCGTCGCGCCGTGCGCGACGGACTGGCCCACAGCACTTGCAAACCGGCGCGGCGGGAGAAGAAGCAGCACTGTTTTACCTGCGGCAGCAGGGCTTTACTGTCGTTGCGCATGGGTGGACGTCCGGGCGCGCGCCCGGAGACCTGGACCTGGTGGCCTGGGAAGGCGATGTACTCTGCTTTGTCGAGGTAAAAACCCGGACCAGCCGCACCGTCGCGACCGCCGAGTCTTCAGTTAACTTCGGCAAGCGGCGCACCCTGCGCCGGCTCGCCGGGCATTACCAGCGCCAGTTGCCGGAGGGTACCCTGAGCCGCTTCGACGTTGTTGTTCTCTATGGAACGCCGGGCAAAGGCGCACAGTTCCAGCTTTATCGCAATGCGTTCGGGTGGAACGAGCACGGCTGAGCAGCGGGGATCCGCCGCCTAGCCCTGCGCATCCTTCCACTCTTCATACCAGGCCATCTGGATCGCCTCCAGCTTCGATTCGTTCGACTTGGCCGGGTCGTCGGCAAAACCTTCGAGCCCTATGACGTACTTGAAGAGTTCCGTGAAGCGAACCTTGAGCGGGTCGACTTCGGGGAATTTTTCCTGCAGCTGGATGCCGATTTCTTCAGCATCGGACCATAGGATTTCCTGCGCCATTGCGTTGCTCCTTGCTTTTAATTACTGCCGCTGAGGGTGAGCGGCTTGCCTTCCGAGACGTAATTCTTGTTCCAGCTCGGGATTTCGACGGTGTAGCTGCCGGGCTTTTCGATGACCGCCTGGCAGCCCAGACGCGAGTTGAGCTGCAGGCCCGGTGCTTTTTCCATGCGGTCGAGCTCGTCCTCGGTGGGCTCGTTCAGGCCGGCTTCGCCTTCCTTGATGTGGACATGGCAGGTGGTGCAGGCGCACACCCCGCCGCAGGCGTGGTCGAGAAAGATGTTGTAATTCTCGGCCACGTCGAGAAAGGACATGGGCAGGCCGTGATGGTCGTACGGCAGGGTGCCGAAGGGGAACTCGACGGTCCTGCCCTCGGGCTGGAAGGTGACGCGCACCATGTTTTCGGCCGGCGGACGGGTGAGGTCGATCGTTTGCTGGTCTATGTCTATCGGGTGCTCGCTCATCTTTTCTCTCTTCTAAACTCTCAGAACCCAGTTACCTGATTTCAGCCCTTGCGAACGGGTGCGGTGCGTTGACGCTTTCGCCCAGTTTCTCACCGGCGGAGGCCATCGTTTCGCCGCCCAGCGCCGAGCTGACGGCGCCATCCATCATGAGCTCGGCGAGGCGACGCGTTGCCTTGTCGAGCGCCTCGATGCTGCCCCGGATCGCGACGCGGTCCTCGCCGTCTTTGAAGATGTGCAGCTCGTCGGAGATGGAGTCAATCTCGGTTTGTTCTTCAAAGCTGAGGAGCTTCCAAGTGGGGTGCATTTTCGCTTTCTCGACCTTTGCGAGAATATCCTCGGCCTCGACGCGCGCCTCGATCAGCTGGCGCTGCTCGAAGTCGGCCTCGGCGTTGTCGAACGAGTCGAGGATCATGGTCTCGACTTGCTCGTCGGTGAGGCCGTAGGTGGGCTTGACCTCGATCTCGGCTTCCTTGCCGGAGCGCTGCTCGCGGGCCGAAACATGGAGGATGCCGTTCGCGTCGATGAGGAACCTGACCTCGATGCGGGGCAGCCCGGCGGCCATCGGCGGAATGCCTTTGAGGTCGAAGCGGGCGAGTGAGCGGCAGTCTTTCGCGAGCTCGCGCTCGCCCTGCACGACATGGATCGCAACATTGAGCTGACCGTCGACGCCGGTGGTGAAGTGCTCGGTTTCGCTCGCCGGGATGGTCGAGTTGCGCTGGATGATCCTGGCAACGACCCCGCCGAGCGCTTCAATGCCGAGCGAGAGCGGGGTGACGTCGAGCAGCAGCATGTCAGCGGTCGCAGCGGAACCGCCGGAGAGGATGTCGGCCTGCACGGCAGCGCCAAGGGCGACGACCTCGTCCGGGTTGAGTTCGGTGTGCAGGGTGCGGCCGCGGGCCGCGAGATGGAACAGCTCGCCGACCTTTTGCTGCACGAGCGGGATGCGCGTCGAGCCCCCGACCATGACGACTTCTATTTCGTTGACCTGCTCGGGCGTAAGCTGCGCGTCGGTAAGCGCCTGGCGCACCGGCGCGAGGGTGCGCTCGACGACAGGCTCGATGAGCTCGTTGAACTGGGCGCGGGTCAGCTCGCGCGCGTAAGGTTCGTGGCCGGGCAGATCGACGAGGATTCTGGCCGCGTCTGCATTTGAAAGCGCGATCTTCGCATCTGTCACCGCCTTGCGCACAGTTTGCACGGCTTCGGCGCTGCCCCGGATGTCGCGGCCGGTGCTGCCGGCAATGTCATCGAGCGCGATCGAGAGCAGCAGGTTATCGATGTCGTCGCCGCCGAGGTGCGTATCGCCGCCGGTGGCGATGACCTCGAAGATGCCGTCCTGCAGGCGGAGGATGGAGATGTCGAAGGTGCCGCCGCCGAAGTCATAGACGGCGACGAGGCCTTCCTTCGCGCGGTCGAGACCATAGGCAAGCGCGGCGGCGGTGGGCTCGTTGACCAGGCGCAGCACCTCGAGGCCGGCCATGCGGCCTGCGTCCTTGGTGGCCTGGCGCTGGGCGTCGTTGAAGTAGGCCGGAACGGTGACGACCGCCCTGGTCACGGGCGATCCGAAGTAGCGCTCGGCGTTGCGCTTGAGCTGCCGCAGCACCTGCGCGCCGATCTCGGGAGGCGTGTACTGCTGTGCGCCCACCTGGAGCCGAATGACCTCGCCGGGAGCCATGTCGGGCGCGAGCCGGAACGGGAACAGCCTGAGCTCCTCCTGCACATCTTCAAGCCCGCGGCCCATCAGGCGCTTGGCGGAGTAGACGACGCGGTCGGCCGACCGGCTGAGAAAGGGATGCGCGGCATAGCCGACGACGACGCGCCGGTCGCCCTTCTCAGGGAAGGCGACGACCGACGGGACGAGGTTGGTACCGTCCTCGCCCGGAATAACGACCGGCCGCCCGGCCTGCATGAAAGCGACGAGCGAGTTTGTGGTGCCGAGATCGATGCCGACGATGCGTTCGGCGCTTCGGTCAGCCGCTTCGATCTGGAGCAGGTTGCTACTTACCATTGCGATTTCGCTTTCTATCAACCATCCCAGTTTAGCTGCCCAGCGCTTCGCGCACGTCGCGGACGAGGTTGCGCACGTAGCGCCGCTTGTCGAGCAGAGCGGCCATGGCATCGAGGCTCGCCCTTTGCGCGGTCCTGTCGCCGGCGTCGAGGGCCGCGTCCCACCTGGCCCACTCGCCTCTGATCTGCCCATCGACGGCCTGAAACTGCATCTCGAACTGGCTGCGCGCCTGTTCGAGATCCTTGCGCAGCTGCGGGTCGTCCTCGCCCATCTGCGCGTTCATGCGCATTTCTTCGAGCTGCATGTTGAGCTCGAAGACTTCAGCGAGCAGCTCCGGCGGCACGTTTTGCTTTCCCTGCCTGTCCGGCGCCCGCGCGTCGTCCGCCAGGGTGACGCCTTTGAGCCGGAGCAGGTACTCCGTACGCGCGACCGGTTCCTTTAGGGCGCGGTAGGCATCGTTGAGCAGAGAGGTCTGCTCGAGGCTCCACTGCTGCTTTTCAGCGCCGGCCTGGGCGAAGCGGTCGGGGTGAACCTCGCGGCTCATGCGGTAAAAGGAGCGGGTGAGCGCGGCTTCGTCAAGATTGAGCCTGCAGGGCAGCTCGAAAACAGAAAAATAATCCGCGCCGGCAGGCGCGGACAGTGGGTTCGCAGGCGTTTCCTTCTCAGGCATGGGCTGCTTTCATGCCGAGAAGGACGAGCCGCAGCCGCAGGACTTGGTCGAGTGCGGATTGATGAAGTTGAAGCCCTGGCGCATCAGTGTTTCTTCATAATCAAGCACCATGCCGTGCAGGTAGAGGAACGACTTCGGGTCGACGAAGATGCGAACGTCGTCAAACTGGTACACGCGATCGCGCTCCCGCGGCTGCGTGTCGAAGCGGATGTTGTAGGAGAGCCCCGAGCAACCGCCGCCCTGGATGCCGAGACGCAGGCCACCTTCGGCGGGAGACACATTTTCCTTGGCCATGGCGATGCGGATGCGCTTGAGTGCGCGCTCGGTCACCTGCACGCCCTTTTGTGTCGGCACCATGTTGTCGGCGTTTAGAACGCCGGGAAGTGTGCTCATACCCTCACCGCCTGCAACTATTTGCTACTTGCCGATGCTCGCTTCCAGATGGGAAACGCGATCGGTCAGCTCAATTACCCTGCCTGTGAGCATCTCGATGCGCGCACCGAGATCGGAGCGAATTGAAACGGAATCCTGGCGGTTCATGAGAATGCCCACCAGGACGACGACTGTCGGAATAGCTACGGCTACTGTTTCGTTCACAGCTCACCATCGTAGGCGACACAGGAAACGCTGCTACCAGCCTAAACCGTGGCTGCGGTGACCGGAGTACCGGCTGTTTCCGCGACGCCGTTCTTCGTCTTCCAGTCGCCGATCGCCGCGCGGATCGCGTCTTCCGCGAGCACCGAGCAGTGGATTTTGACCGGCGGCAAGGCCAGCTCTTTGACGATGTCGGTGTTTGAGATCGTCATCGCCTCGGCGATGGTCTTGCCCTTGACCCACTCGGTTGCGAGCGAGCTCGAAGCAATAGCCGAGCCGCAGCCGAAGGTCTTGAACTTGGCTTCTTCGATGACCTGGGTCTCGGGATTCACCTTGATCTGCAGACGCATCACATCGCCGCACTCCGGAGCGCCGACCAAGCCGGTGCCTACTTCGTTCGAGCTCTTGTCGAGCGTGCCCACATTGCGCGGATTGCTGTAGTGATCGACTACTTTATCGCTGTATGCCATTGTGTTCCTCCTGCGAACTGTTGAAAAAAATCGGCCAATACTCTCGCGCCAACCGATAAACAACTGAGACCGGCAACCATAACATTAAAGCGCCCAGAAGATACCAGATGGACCTCTGCTCGCTCCCCGGGTGGCTATTCCACCAGGCGTGATGCAAAAGGTAAAGAGCAAGCTCCGCGCTCAGGAACCCAAAAAGGCTCATCAGCCAAGGCCGCTTCTTCCCCCTCCCGTGCATCGCTTTGGTCTTCCTCCTAGTGCGCGGCCCACTCAATCTTGGTCAGATCGATGCCTTCCTTCACCATCTCATACAGCGGCGACAGTTCGCGCAGCTTCTGCACCACATCGATCAGCTTGTCGGCCACGTAATCCACCTCGGCCTCTGTGTTGAACCGCCCCAGCCCGAAACGGATCGAGGAGTGCGCAACATCGTCGCCCAGCCCCAGCGCTTTCAAGACATAGGATGGCTCAAGCGTCGCCGAGGTGCAGGCCGAACCGCTCGAAACCGCAATATCGTTGATACCCATCAGCAGGCTCTCGCCCTCGACGTAAACAAAGCTCATGTTCAGGTTGCCCGGCAGACGGTGCTCCATCGAACCATTGACGTGCACGTAGTCCAGCGCGCTTTCAAGCTTTTTCTGCAGACGCGTCCGCAGCGCCAGCTGGCGTTCGCCTTCGGCCTGCATCTCCTCGCGGGCGATCTCCGCTGCCTTGCCGAGCCCGACGATGCCCGGCACGTTCAGCGTGCCCGAGCGCATGCCGCGCTCGTGGCCGCCGCCGTTGATCTGCTCGGAAATCTGCACGCGGGGGTTCCGGCGCCGCACATACAGCGCGCCTACGCCCTTCGGCCCGTAGAACTTGTGCGCGCTCAGGCTCATCACGTCGATCTGCATCGCCTGCACGTCGACCGGGATCTTGCCCACGGCCTGCACACCGTCGGTGTGAAAGATCACGCCTTTTTCATGGCACAGCCTGCCGATCTCGGTGACCGGCTGCACGACGCCGATCTCGTTGTTCGCGAACATGATCGTGACCAGGATGGTCTTCTCGGTGAGCGCAGCCTTCAACTCTTCGAGGTCGATCAGCCCGTCGGCTTTTACCGGCAGATAGGTGACCCGGTAGCCCGACTTTTCAAGGCGCTTGCAGGTATCGAGCACGGCCTTGTGCTCGGTGACCTGGGTGATAATGTGATTGCCGCGCTCCTTGTACATCTCGGCGATGCCCTTGATGGCCAGGTTGTTCGACTCGGTTGCGCCGGAGGTAAAGATGATCTCCTTCGCGGTCGCGCCGATCAGCTTCGCAATCTGCTCGCGCGCCGCCTCGACGCCCTGCTCGGCTTCCCAGCCGAAGCCGTGATTGCGGCTCGCCGCGTTGCCGAACTTGCCGGTAAAGTACGGCAGCATCGCATCGAGCACCCGCGGGTCCATCGGCGTGGTCGCGTGGTTATCCATGTAGATCGGCAGTTTCACGCCATGGGGCGCGGTACCGGCCTCCCCGGTCTGGGCTGGAACGATCTGGTCGCCTTCGGGCGCGGTCAGCGGCGGGTTCTCCTGCATCTGCGTTGCTGTGCTCATGGGTGTTGCTCTCCGGTTAAAACTTATGCCGCTAAACTTTTGCGCGACTCGCGCGAGGGTTACATCTGTATGGAAACAAGGGACTTCGCGTCCGGGCCGGCGCGGTGGGAGTCGCTGTCGACCAGGTCACCGATGCGGATGCCCTTGAGCAGGCTGGTGATCGACTCGTTCACCTTGGCCATCGGTTCTTTGATGGTGCAGCTGTCCGTAAGGTCGCAAGGCTTTGCCCCGCTGGTACATGCTGTCAAAAATAACGGTCCGTCGATAGCCCGGACGACTTCAAAGACTGTGATGCTGTAGGCATCCTTCTGCAGCGCATAGCCGCCATTCATGCCCGCGGTCGAACGCACCAGCCCGACCTTGGCCAAACGCTGCAGGATCTTTGCCAGAAGCTGCGGAGGAATGTGGTACGCCTCGGCGATGTCCTTGGCGCTCAGCGCAGCCGGCTGCGGGTGCTCGGCCAGATACTTGAGCGCCATCAACCCGTAGTCTGCCTTTTTCGTAAGCCTGAGCATCAACCTTCAGTATAAGGACGCTTCGGCGCCCAGAGCAATGCGGCGCGAAGAATTAACAATAATAATTATCGAATGAAGCGCCGAAGGCCGTTACCGGCTTCGGTCAGCCCGGCTGGCGGGCTGTTTCTCTCCCGGCCGCCGCAAATCGTGACCCGCAGGGCTTGGAGGCAGCCCCTGAGCAGCGCTACAATCGTCGCTGTCAGGTCAAGCGCCCGACGTTCCGACCATGCTAAGCCCTTGCAAA
Source organism: uncultured Acidobacteriaceae bacterium (assembly GCA_964245565.1). GTDB lineage: Bacteria > Acidobacteriota > Terriglobia > Terriglobales > Acidobacteriaceae > EB88. The sequence goes on from CAXTMY010000028.1 coordinate 14,350, forward strand.
CATCCCAGAGTGCGCATCGTCTCTCGCCAGGATGATGTCGAGTTTGTCGAATGCCAGGACTGCGGAGAGGTTTTCGACTCCGACGAGTTCCGCGACATGGAAATAGAAGAAAAGGCCGGCCTGCTGGCTCCAGGCTACGGAGAAGCGGAGCGCGAGGCGGAGACGGACCGCGAGTAGCCGGCCGGCTTCCCTGGCCCTAGTCGAAGAGCTCAGGAGGCTCCGGCGGAGGCACGCTCAGCCGCCAGGCCATCTTCATGGCATAGTCGAAGCCGGACACGCAGGCCAGCACCCCGGTGGTGATCAGCGACCAGTGCCGTACCCAGTCGACCAGAGCCCAGGGCTCGAACTGCGCCAGCATCACGGCGATGACCGCGATGATCTGAGCCAGCGTGTTGGCCTTTCCCCAGATGCTCGGCCGGAAGTTACGCAGCCCCAGCGCGGCGAACAGCAACGCGCCGACGACCAGGATGCCCAGATCGCGCGCAAAGACCAGCAGCGTGACCCGGCGCGACACCAGGCCCACGTGGTGCAGCGTGAGGAACAGGCTTGAGAGCAGCAGCTTGTCCGCGACCGGATCGAGATACTGCCCCAGCTTCGTCTGCTGCTTGAGCCAGCGCGCCAGCACGCCGTCCAGCGCATCGGAGACCCCGGCGATCACAAACAGCGTAAAGGCAAGCGGGTAATGATCCTCGAGCACAGCCAGCAGCAGAAACGGGACCAGGCACAGGCGCAGGAAAGTAAGCTGGTTGGGCGCGGCGCGGAGCTGGCTCATGGTTGGGCGGTTTCGAGGAAAAGGAGTACGGCCCCGGCGAGGTCGCGCGAGCCAACCGTGATCGTACCGCACGCCGGCGATTTTGATAAAGATTCCCGCTCTCCCTTGACACCCGGCCGGCCCCTCATTAGCGTTAAAAGCAGGACCGAACCGTGCCGAACCTTCACCATCCCGCCCACCACCATACCCACGGCTCCATCGTGGCGGCGGCATTCTGCGGGGATCAGTAGCAGGTTCATCACTCCGAGAAGCTTTTGAGAGCACCCAAGGCCCGCCCGCCGCAGACCCAAGCGCAGGCGGGCTTTCTGTTGCAAATTACAGCGAGGAACAAATGGCAGAGGCAGCAATCGACTTCAGCAAAATGGACGGACTGGTGCCGGGCATCGTACAGGACGCGGCCACCAACGAGGTGCTCATGGTCGGCTTCCTGAACGAGGAAAGCTACCGCAAGACGGAGGAAACCGGCTACGTGACGTTCTGGAGCCGGACCCGGTCAAAGCTCTGGACCAAAGGCGAAACCAGCGGCAACCGGCTGCGCGTTGTCTCTGCCGCGACAGACTGCGACCAGGACACGCTGCTGTACCGGGTTGAGGTCGAGGGCGACGGAGTTGTGTGCCACGAAGGCACGGTCAGCTGCTTCACCCGCCCGCTCACCATCAATGCCGCACAGGAGACTCGCTGACATATGGCCGACAAACAGAAACTTCGCCTCGGCATTCCTAAAGGCTCGCTGCAGGATGCGACCATTGACCTTTTCGGCAAGGCCGGCTGGAAGATTTACGCCAGCGGCCGCTCCTACTTCCCGCAGATCGACGACCCGGAGATTGAGTGCATGCTGATCCGCGCGCAGGAGATGGCGCGCTACGTCCACTCAGGCGTGCTCGACGCGGGGCTCACCGGCGTCGACTGGGTCGTCGAGAGCGGCCTGGCGGTCGAGAGCATCTGCTCGCTGGTGTACGCGAAGCAGAGCCGCCAGCGGGTGAAGTGGGTGCTCGCGGTGCCGGAAGACTCGCCCTGGAACCGCGCGGAAGACCTGGCCGGTAAGACGATCGCGACGGAACTGGTGGAGGTGACGAAGCACTATTTCGCGTCGAAGCATGTCCCGGTCACGGTCGAGTTCTCCTGGGGTGCGACCGAAGTGAAGCCGCCCATGCTGGCGGACGCGATCGTGGAGGTAACGGAAACCGGCTCGAGCCTGCGCGCGAACCGGCTGCGCATCATCGATACCGTGATGGAAAGCGAAACGCGGCTGATCGTGAACAGGACCAGCTACGCCGAAGGCTGGAAGCGCTCGAAGGTGGACACGCTGGCCCTGATGCTGCGGGGCGCCATCGACGCGCAGGGGCAGGTGGGCCTGATGCTGAATGTGCATCGCGACCGTTTGGCGCAGGTGCTGGCGGTGCTGCCCGCGCTCAACTCGCCGACGGTCTCCTCGCTGAGCGACGGCGCCTGGTCCGCGGTCAACACCATCCTTGAAGAAGGTGTCGTGCGGGATGTGATCCCGAAGCTGAAGGCCGCGGGCGCGACCGGCATTGTGGAGTACCCGCTGAACAAGGTGGTTCTGTAACTGTTGTTGTTCTAGAAGGAGACGGGGATGGAGATCGTTCGCACTACCGGGCTCGGCGGACGCCGGGGACGCGCCCGGATTGAAGAGCTCGCAAAGCGCGGCGCCGCGATGGATCGCCGCGTGCAGCCGACCGCCGAGCGCATTGTCAATGCTGTCCGCAAGGACGGTGACAAAGCGCTGCGCAGCTGGAGCGCCAAGCTCGACGGCCTCGACGCGAAGGCGCCGCTGGCCGTGGACCCGGCGCGGATGCGCGCGGCGCTGGCCGAGATCCCGACGATGCTGCGCAATGCGCTGGAGCAGGCGGCCGGGAACATCCGCGCCTTCGCCGAGAAGCAGCTGCCGCAGGAGTGGGACTTTGCGCCGGCTGCAGGTCTTTCCGTGGGACAGCGGGTGCGCGCGCTCGGCTCGGTCGGCTGCTATGTCCCGGGCGGCCGGCATCCTCTGCCTTCGACGCTGCTGATGACGGCGATCCCCGCGCAGGTCGCAGGCGTGGAGCGGATCGTTGCGGTGTCGCCGCGGCCCGCGACCGAGGTGCTGGCGACCGCGGCGCTGCTGGGCGTTACGGAGTTCTACCAGGTGGGCGGCGCGCAGGCCGTGGCCGCGCTGGCCTACGGCACGAGCAGCATCCCGCGCGTCGACAAGATCGTCGGCCCGGGTAATGCCTACGTCACGGCCGCCAAAAAGCTCGTCGCCTTCGATGCCGCGATTGACATGCTTGCCGGGCCGACCGAGATCATCGTGACGAGTGAAACCGGCAACCCGCGCGACATTGCCGCGGACTTGGTCGCGCAGTCCGAGCACGACCCCGATGCCGTCGCCGTGTTTGTGACGACGCAGGCCGAGCTTGCGCGGCGCGTGGTTGCGGAAGCGAAGCAGCAGGCGCGCGAGAATCCCATCGCGGCGCTGGCGCTCAACCGCAACGGTGTCGCCATCATCGCGGGCTCAGTCGAGGAAGCGCACGCCATCACCAACCAGCTCGCGGGCGAGCACCTGACCGTCGACTCGGAAGCCGATCTCGCCTGGGTGCGCAATGCGGGGTCTGTGTTCATCGGGCGCTGGTCGCCGCAGCCCATGGGCGACTACATCTCCGGCCCGAACCACACGCTGCCGACCGGCGGCGAGGCGCGGCTGCGCGGAGGGCTGAGCGTGTATGACTACCTGAAGCTCATCACCGTGCAGCAGTACACGGCGCAGGGGCTCGCTACGTTTGGTCCGGCAGCCGTCCGCATTGCGGAGGCCGAGGGGCTCACCGGCCATGCTGAGGCGATCCGCGCGCGCGGGGGAACCGCGTGAGCGGCGAAACAAATCTGCCAGTTTTTCCGGAGCGAAGCTCCGCGCCCGCTCCACGCGTAGTGGCACGCGCAGTGGTGCGGGCGATGAAGGAGTATCACCCACCGCTCAGCGGCCGCGACGGCCTGCGGCTTGACTTCAACGAGAACACGCTGGCCTGCTCGCCGCGTGTACGGGAGGCGCTGGCGGCGTTCACCTCTGCCGACTGCACGCGCTATCCGGAGCGCGGGCCGGTGGAAGCGCTTGTGGCCCGCTATCTGCAACTGTCGCCGGAGCAGATTCTGTTGACCAACGGCGTCGATGAAGCGATCCACGTTCTCTGCCAGGCGTATCTCGATCCCGGTGATGAAATCCTTCTGCCGGTACCGACCTACTCCATGTACGAGGTGTACGCGTCGGCCGCCGGTGCAGCCGTTGTGCCGGTGCAGGCTGCCCGCACGGACTTCGCGTTCCCGTATGAGCAAGTGCTCGCCGCGATCAGCCCGCGTACGCGGCTCGTCGCGCTCGCGAACCCGAACAGCCCCACCGGGACACCGGTGGCACGCGAGCAGATCCTCGCGATTGCCGAGCGCGCGCCGCAGGCAATCGTGCTCGCCGACGAAGCATACTTTCACTTCCACGGTGAAACGGTGCTCGACTGCATCGGCGACCCGGCCTATCCGAATCTCGTGGTTGCGCGCACCTTTTCAAAAGCCTACGGTCTCGCCGGCCTGCGCCTTGGCCTGCTTGCCGCCGCGCCGGGCGTCATGCAGTGGCTGCGCCGCGTCATCTCGCCCTACAGCGTGAACGCGCTCGCGCTGGCCTGCCTGCCGCCCGCGCTCGAAGATACGGCCTATCTCGACGGATATGTCAACGAGGTCAGGGCCGCGCGCTCTGCGTTCTACGCCGTCTGCGAGGAGCTCGGCGTTCGCGCCTGGCCGTCGGCGGCCAACTTCGTCCTGGTGGATATCGGCGCGCAGCACCGCGCGTTTACCCAGGCCATGCACGCACACGGCATCCTGGTGCGCGACCGCTCGGCCGACCCCGGCTGCGACGGCTGCGTCCGCGTCACCATCGGCACCCGCGAGCAGATGCTTCACGCGCACGATGCGCTGCGGGCGGTGCTCTCCACGCTACGATAGAGAAAGTGAAGGCGACCTTGAGCGAACCGGCGAACGAAACAGCAGGCACGAAGGCCCAACCCATCGCGCGAAAAAGAGCGCCCGTGAAAACGCCTGCACCCGCGAAAGCCCCGGTGAAAAGACCCGGACCAGGCGCTGCGCCGCGCACTGCCGCGATCGAGCGCAACACCACCGAGACAAAGATCGCGCTGCACCTCACGATTGAAGGCAGCGGCCGTTACACCGTATCGACCGGCATTCGTTTTTTCGATCACATGCTGGAGCTGTTCGCCCGCCACGGCGCGTTCGACCTTGAACTGGTCTGTAACGGCGACCTGGACATCGATCAGCACCACACCATTGAAGACATTGGCATCGCGCTGGGCGAGGCGTTTGACAAGGCGCTCGGGGACAAGAAGGGCATCCACCGCGCCGGCTATTTCCTGATGCCGATGGATGAAACACTCGGCATTGCCGCGGTCGACCTGAGCGGGCGGGTTGCGTGCAAGGTCAAGACAAAAGTAAGAACCGAGTTTGTGGGCGACTTGCAGAGCGAACTGGTGGAAGACTTCTTTGATGGCTTCGCCCGCGGCGCGCGCGCGAACGTGCACCTGAAGACGATGTACGGCCGGTCGAACCACCATAAGCTGGAAGCGCTGTTCAAGGCCTTCGCGCGCGCGCTGCGCGTGGCCTGCTCGCGCGACAGACAACTGGGCGAAATGCTGCCGTCGACCAAGGGGCTGCTGTGATCGCGGTCATTGATTACAAGGCCGGCAACCTGACCAGCGTGCTCAAGTCGCTGGAGACGGCCGGCGCTGCCGGCATGCAGGTCACGGAAGATCCCGATGTCGTACTCAAGGCAGACAAGCTCGTGCTCCCGGGCGTCGGGCACTTTGCCGCCACGCAGCATCTGCTCGAGCGAGGCCTGGAAGACGCGATCCGCGAGCGCACAGCGGCAGGCGTTCTGTTCCTCGGCATCTGTGTCGGCCTGCAGTGGCTTTTCGCAGGCTCGACCGAAGCCCCGGAGATACCCGGCTTCGGCGCTTTTGCCGGCAGCTGCAGCCGCTTCGATGCGCCGGATCTGAAATGCCCGCATGTCGGCTGGAACTCGCTGTCGATCTCAGAACCCACGATACTTACGCAAGGCCTGCGAGATGGCGAACACGTTTACTTTACGCACTCCTACCGCGCGCCGGTCGTTGCGGAAACGACGGCAATCTGTAACTATGGCGGTAGCTTTACGGCGATCGTCGAGCGCGGCAACATCATGGGAGCGCAGTTCCATCCGGAAAAATCCGGCGCCGCGGGCCTTCGCCTGCTCTCGAACTTCCTGGGGCTCGCTGGCCGATGCTGACCAAACGCATCATCGCCTGCCTCGATGTCAACGCCGGCCGCGTCGTGAAAGGCGTGCAGTTTGAAGACCTCATCGACGCCGGCGACCCGGCCGCGCTCGCCGAGCGCCACGCCGCCGCGGGCGCAGACGAAATCGTGCTGCTCGATATCACGGCGACCCATGAGGGTCGCGGAACGCTGCTCGACACAGTCCAGCGCACCGCGCGCCGGCTGTTCGTCCCGTTCACCGTCGGCGGCGGCATCCGCTCCGGCGACAATGCGACCGAGGTCTTCGACGCAGGGGCCGACAAGGTTTCGATCAACTCTGCCGCGCTGGCCGATCCCACGCTGATTGACGTCATCGGCCGCCGCTTCGGCGCGCAGGCCGTCATTGTCGCGATCGATGCGCGGCGCGCGAACGGCTCTCCTGAAGCAGCCGAAGTCTACGTCAACGGCGGGCGAAAAACGACCGGGCGCAACGCAGTCGAGTGGGCGCGGGAGGCCGAGCAGCGCGGCGCGGGCGAGATCCTGCTGACCAGCATGGACGCGGACGGCACCCGCTCCGGCTTCGACTGCGAGCTCACCGCCGCCGTCTCGGACGCCGTGCAGATCCCGGTGATCGCCTCGGGCGGCGCAGGCTCGGCGCAGCACTTTGCCAAGGTCTTCACGGCCGGCCACGCCGATGCCGCGCTTGCGGCCAGTATCTTCCATTTCGGCGTCTCAGACGCGCGCTCGCTCAAGCAGCAGTTACAGATGCATGGCGTCCCGGTGAGGTTCCCATGCTGATCCCGGCGATCGATCTGATGGGCGGCCGCATCGTCCAGCTCGTCCAGGGCGAAGAGCTCAAGATCGCTTCCGACGACTTCGACTACTGGATCGATCGCTTCCGCGGCTATCCCCTGGTGCAGCTCATCGACCTCGACGCCGCGAAGCGCCAGGGAGACAATCGCGCGCTGATCGAACGCATCGCACGGGAGTTGCCGGTACAGGTCGGCGGCGGCGTGCGCACCGCAGAGCAGGCGCGGGAGCTGCTCGCGCTCGGGGTGCGCCGCGTCATCTTCGGCTCGGCCCTTTTTACCGAGGTCGGCGTCGCCGTCGAACTTGCCCGAACCATAGCCGGCGCTATCGGCCCCGGGCAGTTCTTCGCCAGCATCGATACAAAGAACGGGCGCATTGCCGTTCGAGGCTGGCGCGACCAGACCGCGCTCACCCCCGACGAGGCGATCCACGCGCTCGAACCTTTCTGCGGCGGCTTCCTCTACACGCATGTCGACACGGAAGGCACCCTGCGGGGCTTTCCGCTGCCGGTGGCCGAGCGCCTGCGCGCCCTCACGCATAAGCAGCTCATCGTTGCCGGCGGTATCCGCGAACAGTCGGAGATCGACGCGCTCGACCGGCTCGGCGTCGACGCTGTCGCGGGCATGGCCGTGTATACCGGTTTAATCGCGACCTAATGCCGCCTCCGGCGGGGCAATGTCTCGGCGGAAGTGGCCTAGATGTTCCGGGTTCTCTGCCGCACCATGAATCCGATCGCTGCGAAGAACAGCGCCAGGCCGAACATCACGATTGCGGGCCGTTCATGGTGCACCAGCGCAGCCGCACCAGCCTGCAAACCCCAGATAACCGCAAGCACCGCCCATACCATCCAAAGCCGCATACGCTTAAAGGCTAGCATTGAACGATCGGCCGAGCCGGCTGTCGAGCCACGGGCCTGCTGGCGCGACGGTTCTCTCCTGAAACTCTCTGTGTTGGAAAAAGCGTCTTCGAAGACAGTTGGCGCGTCCAAGCATGGTCTGTACCTGCTCCGCACGCCGTAGAACAGCACACCAGCATAGTCCCAAGGACGCCTCTTGAATCGGATGAGCATGATTTCCAGCCTAAAAGCCTTGCGCGCTCCACGCGTTTCCTTTTTTTTACGCACCGCCGCTGCGCTCGGGATGTCCGTCTTTTCTGCACTGCAGCTGCAGGCGCAGCGGGTGGATACCAATCCCCCCATGCCCGATGCGCCATCCGCTGTGCTCGATGCGCAGCAACAGCAGGGCAATGCGGCGACTCCAACCGCGCAAACGCCGAACGGCCCCGTCAACCCGGCAGACGACAACCAGCCCAAGCAGACGAAGCGCATTCTCGGCATCATGCCCAATTTTCGAGCCGTCTCTGCTGACACCCACCTCCCACCCCAGACGGCTAAAGAAAAATACAGCAGCACCTTTCAGCAGAGCTTCGATTACTCGGCCTTTGTTTTTGTAGCCGGTCTTGCCGGAGTGCAGCAGGTTGAAGATTCCACTCCCCAGTTTCACGAGGGAGCTGCCGGGTACGGCCGCTACTACTGGCATACCTTCGCCGACCAGACCGACGAAAACTTCTGGGTGCAAGCCATCCTGCCCGCCGCGCTGCACCAGGATTCGCGCTACTACACGCTCGGCCACGGCAATATCGCGAAGCGCGCTTTGTATGCCTTCGACCGGACCCTCATCACCCGTGACGACAGCGGTAACGAAGACTTCAACTACTCTGAAGTTGTTGGCGCAGGTGCGGCTTCCGGCATCTCGGACCTTTATTACCCGGGCGTCGACAAGACCTGGACCAAGACCGGCCAGCGCTGGCTTGAAAACGTTGTTATCGACGGAGCCACGTACGTCTTCCAGGAGTTCTGGCCGGATTTGAATAACGCCATCTTCCATCAGAAGGATTAGGCAATCCCGCCTCCGGCCGTCGGCCGGGTCAGCTTACGCGGCTTTTGGCAGCGCAAGCCGCTCGTCTATTCGTTGTCCCCTGTACGTCCAGGAGTGTTGTTCTCCATCTCATCCGCACATGACAGAACGCAAACAGCCGCTCCGTATCGCCATCTCCGCAACGCTTGACGATTCCCTGCTCCGCTACCTTCCCGCAGGCGTCAAGGTCGTCCGCTACCATCCCGATGGCGGACATGAAGGGCTTGCAGTGGACGTGCTCGTCCCGCCCAGCTTCGGCCCGCAGGCGGCCGATGTGCTCTCGCGGATCCAAACCCGGTACGTGCAAACCATCTCCGCCGGCGTTGAAACCATTCAGCCCATGCTGCCCGAGGGTGTGATCCTGTGCAACGCGCAGGGCGTGCATGACAGCGCAACCGCTGAGTGGGCGTTGACCGCGATCCTCGCCTCTCTGAAGTGGCTGCCGTTTTACACCTGTCTGCAGCAGCAGGGATGCTGGGGTAGCCCTGCACAAGCCGACGCGCACTGGCAGCAGACCTATGGCTGCCGGCACAGCTCGAGTTCTCCCGTGCTGGTGGAAGAGCTTCCCGGCCGCACCGTTCTGATCGTAGGCTACGGCTCCATCGGTAAAGCGATCGAAGCGCGCCTGCTCCCGTTTGAACCCGCAAAGATCATTCGCCTGGCGCGTACCGCGCGTGAAGGGGTCCATGGCGCCGGCGAGCTGGACGCGTTGCTGCCCGAGGCCGACGTGGTCGTGCTCATCACCCCGCTCACGCCGGAAACCCATCACCTCATCGGCGCCGGCCAGCTTGCCCGGATGAGGCGCGGCGCGCTGCTGGTCAACGCGGCCCGGGGCGGCGTGGTCGATACGAATGCACTCGTCGCTGCGCTCGAATCCCGGCACATCCGCGCGGCGCTCGACGTCACCGACCCGGAGCCGCTGCCGGAAGGTCACCCGCTCTGGAAAGCTCCCGGGCTGCTGCTCACCCCGCACGTTGCCGGCTCTACCCCGGCGTTCTACCATCGCGTCTTCCGCTTCCTCGGAAGCCAACTGCAGCGCCTGCTCGACGGCGAGGAGCCGGCCAACATCATCCGCGGCCATTACTGAGCATTTCCTACACACGTAGAACGGACAGCAGCTTTGGGTGACTTTCCCGTCGGAAACTGAACTGCTGAGCCGTGTCGCGCAACCCTGAACCGTAAGCTCGCACGAAGTGGAATCGTTCCCGCCCTGTTTTTCCGATACCACCGACCATAGTACCCTTGGCAAGGCACAGCCTAACTTTCATGCAAGGATAACGTTCTCGAATGGCGAAGTTCACCGTCGGCGTCGACATGGGCGGCACCAATCTACGCATTGCAGGCTACTCCAGCCACTGGGAAAAACTATCCTCCATCGCCATTCCCACCCGCGTCGGCGATGGTCCATCCGCTGTTCTCGGCGACATGGCGTCCGCCATCCGTCACGTGATCGACCAGTGCGGCGGCACGCGGGAGCTGGATGGAATCGGCGTTGGCAGCCCCGGCCCGATCGAGCTCCCAGAGGGCCGCCTGCTGCAGCCGCCCAATCTGCCGGGCTTCCACGCGCTGGAGCTCAAAACGGAACTCGAAGCGCTGCTCGACCTACCCGTCATCATCGAGAGCGACGCCAATGCCGCCGCGCTTGCTGAAGCCCATGCCGGCGCGGGGGAAAAGTACGGCATCGACTCGCTCTGCATGCTCACCCTCGGCACCGGCGTCGGCAACGGCCTCATCTTTGAAGGGCGCATCTGGCACGGCTTTCGCGGCATGGCCGGGGAAGCAGGCCATGTCGCCGTGTGGCCTGAAGGAATCGCCTGCCCCTGCGGCAACCGGGGCTGCCTTGAGCTGTTCGCCTCCGCCACCGGCATTGCCCGCATGGCGCAGGAGACCGCCGCCGAGGGCCGCTCGCCACGTACCCGCGAGCTGATCGACCGAGGCGTCTCCGTCACCGCCCGGGATGTCGCCCAGTTCGCCCAGGAAGGCGATGAAGGCGCGCTGATCGTGTATGACACGGTCGGCCGCGCCCTCGGTCTCTCGCTCGCCGGCCTGGTGAATGTCCTCAACGTCCCGCTCTATGTCATCGGCGGCGGCGCTTCAGCTGCCTGGCATCTCTTCGCGCCGGCGCTGTTCCAGGAACTCGAACGCGCCAGCTACGTCTACCGGCTCACCATGCCCGCCAACAAGATGGAGTTCAGCCCGGGCCGCAGCAATGTACTGCCGGCGCTCCTCGGGTCCGACTCCGGCCTTCTGGGCGCCGCCATGGTGCCGCGCTATGCCCACTGACCCGTTCAGCGGAGCTGAGATGCGAAGGCGGCGGGGAGAGACCTGACCCGTGCTGTATGCTTAAAGCGTTTTCACTCTCGGTGTAGACGCTTGGCTTCTCGCTCAGGTGGCTTTTTGGGCGAAAAACCACGCGCACATTGCCGGTCCGTCCATATTTTGAGTGGAATATTCAGGCGGCTAGGCGACCATGCAACGAAAACCGACCATGAACGATGTGGCGCGTACTGCCGGCGTGGGTACGATGACCGTCTCGCGCGTGCTGAACGGTTCCCAGCACGTCTCTCCCGGAGCCGCCGAACGGGTTCGCGCCGCGGTGGCCCAGCTCGGGTACCACCCCAACGAGATGGCGCGCGCGCTGCGCAACTTCAAATCCCGCACCATCGGCCTGCTGCTGCCGAATCTGCATGACCCGTTCTACGCAACCTGCGCCCACGGCCTCAACATGGTTGCGCAGGAACACGACTACACCGTCCTGCTCACCATCACCAACGACGATTCCGCACGCGAGTTTAAGGAAGCCCGCCGCATGATGCAGCGCCATGTCGAAGGACTCATCGTCATTCCCGCAAGCTCCGAGCTCTGTCGGCTCGGCGACCGCGAGTTTCGCGAAATCCCGGTCGTCAGCCTCGATCGGCCGCTGCTGGAAAGGGGCGAGGCCGAGGTCGACTCAGTCATTACCGAGAATGAGTCGGGCGCCTGCATCGCGACCCAGCATCTCATCCGCCGGCACCAGGCACGCCGCATCTTCTTTATCGGTCATAAGCCCGGCCTCTATACCATGGAACGCCGGTGCGCGGGCTACAGTGAAGCGGTCAGAGAGGCAGGGCTGCAGCCTCACGCCACTTTCACCTGCAACTCGGAGGAAACAGCGATCGAAATCCTCCGTGACGCCATGGAGCACACAGAGCCGCCCGACGCCATCTTTTCGGCGAATAACCTGACCACGCGCAACATACTCTCAGCCCTTTCGCGCCTTGGCCTGCGCGTGCCGCAGGATATTGCGCTGATCGGCTTTGATGATTTGGAGTTGGGTGACCTGCTGCATCCGGCGCTGACAGTGGTGCGCCAGCCGCCGCTAGAACTGGGCCAGGCCGCTGGCCGCATGCTCTTCGCCAAGATGAAAAAACAGTTGCCGCTCGACCATGTCAGCCAGCTTGTCGTTCCGGTCGACTTCATCGTCCGGCATTCCTGCGGCTGCGCCTATTCACCCGGCAGCTAGGGCGCTTTCACTCGGTGCGTCGAACGGTGGGAACCCGGCAATGGGCGCGTGGCTCGAAGTCCCCGCTCCAGCTTCAGGACTCGACGACTGAGCAGCCGTGGCTCGGCTCAGCAGCGGACCCTTTTTCGTCGAGCGGCAGTCGCACGACGAACTCTGTTCCCGCAGCAGCCGTCGTGAAACGGATGTCTCCGTGGAAGTTCCCGACCACGATGCGATGGGCGATATCGAGCCCCAGCCCAGTGCCGACGCCTGCTTCCTTCGTCGTGTAGAACGGCTCGAAGATATGTTCCCAGTGCTCCATGGGAATGCCCGGGCCGTTGTCCCGTATCCCCACGCATACCCATCCGGGCTCCGTCCAGAGCCGCACGGTGATATGCCCGTTCTCCGGCGCCGCATCGATCGCGTTATCCAACAGGTTGGTCCAGACCTGCGCCAGCCCGGCGCCGATGCAGGAGATCTTCGTTTCCGCGGGCGGCAGGTGCCGCTCTACTTCAATCGCTTTCTGCCGGAACTTGTGTCCCAGGATCGTCAGCGTGCTCAACAGGCTGTCGCGCACGTCCACTGCCTGCTTCTTGTTCTTGTCGTCGTAGGCGTACTTCTTTACCGCGACCACCAGGTCCGTGACCCGGCTGATGCTTTCCTCGATCGTACCCACGTGCTGCATGCTGCTGATCAGGGCTTCGAGATAATTCAGGACGTCGGAGAAAGTTGCCGAGGGGAAGCGCGAGCCGGCGCAGGCGATGTCCTCGCAACTCCATCCGGCGCCGACCATGGTCGGCGCCAGCCGCCAGGCGTTCTCGACGTGCAGCCCCTCCAGCCAATCGCAAAGCTGATCTTCACGATCGGACTGCTCAAGGGAAGACAGGGAGACCGGCCGGCTCAGCGAAAACACATGTTCCTGGAGCGCCGCCATGCACTCCATCTGCTCGGGACCAAGCGGGCTGCGCGCCAGCCGCAGCGAAAGCTGCTGAAGACGGGAGATGTTCTCGCGCAGCTGGGCGGCAGCCCGCTTCGCCGCCGAGCCGGGATTGTTCAATTCGTGCATCAATCCCGCGGCCAGCGTGCCGAGAGAGATCAGCTTTTCCCGGTGCAGCGTCATCGCCTGGAATGTTTCATACCGTCGTGAGTAGTCAGCCAGGATAGCGGTGCGTACCGCCGGGGAACGCGCCATGATCTGCCAGAAGCCGTGTTCCGGAATCTTGAGCAGCCGCGTAGGCACCGTCGCGATCACCCGGGCGCCGGTACTCGTGCGCCGCCCCAGCAAGAGCGGCACCTCTCCGAACGTGTCGCCGTCCTGCAGCGAGAGCAGCAGCATTTCAAAGCGGGCTTCCTGCCGGTAGATCGAGACCTTGCCTTCCGCGAGGAGCCAGAAAGAGACACCCTCCTCGGACGCCAGCAAATCGGATCCCGCCGGCATCTCTATCCACTCAGCCGCTCCGAGCTGCGCCAGGTCTTCCCGGCTGAGCTCTCGCAGGGTGGTGCTGGCCCGCGTCGCCGCGAAAAGCTCTTCACCCGGTTCAGCCGGTGTGCGCACGACTCCCGCACTCGCATTGTTCATCATCGCCATTGGGCTGCCGCCCATTCCGCCACGGGCGTGTACTTGATTCCTCGCACCACTCCGTTGCCTCTCACCGTGCTGCCGCTCCGCATCAAAACTGGGCCAGGTACTGATGCATGAACTGTACCGCGATTGAGCCTTCCCCTACCGAGGATGCGACGCGCTTCACCGAGCCGAACCGCACATCCCCGGCCACGAAAATGCCCGGTACGCTGGTTTCGAGCAGATACGGGTCCCGATCCTCGCTCCAGCCCGCCGGCAGCTTGCCCTCGCGGCGAAGATCCGGCCCCGAGAGCACAAAACCCCGACTGTCCCGCACGATGCTGCTGGGCAGCCAGTCCGTCTTGGGTGCTGCGCCGATAAAGATGAACAGCGAGGACGCCTTGCGCTCGTGCTGCTCTCCGCCCTTGCGCACCGTCAGACACTCAAGGCTCCTCTCTCCCGACACGGCGACCACCTCAGAATCCGTCTCGACCTCAATATTCGATGTGCCGGCGATCTGATCGATCAAGTATTTCGACATGCTTTGCGCCAGCGAGTCCGCCCGGACCAGCATGGTCACCTTGCGGGCAAACTTGGCAAAATGCACGGCCGCCTGCCCGGCCGAGTTCGCGCCGCCCACGATGAAGATCTCCTCGTTGACGCAGGTCGAAGCCTCGCTGAGCGTCGCGCCATAGTAAACGCCCGCTCCCAGCAGCCGATCCGCCCCGGGCACGTCCAGGCGCCGCCACCGTACGCCGGTCGAGATCAGCCCGACCCGGCAACTCACCTCCCGTCCGTCTCCGAGGGAAATGTGGTGATACTGCTCGCGGCTCACAATCCCGGTAGCGCACTGCGTGATGAATTCCGTCCCGAAGCGAGTCGCCTGGGTGATGGCGCGCCGGGCCAGGTCTTCCCCGCTCACGCCGCTCGGGAAGCCGAGATAATTCTCGATCCGCGAGCTCGAACCGGCCTGGCCGCCCGGCGCCTCCGGCTCGACCAGCAGCGTATTCAGCCCTTCTGAGCTGCTGTACACCGCGGCGGCCAGCCCGGCCGGGCCGCCGCCGAGAATGACCAGGTCGTAGTAATCACTGGCCGCTTCAGTTTTCAGCCCCACGCGGGAAGACAACTCCAGGAGCGAGGGCTGCGAAATCCCGGTACCGTCCGGAAACAGCACTGCCGGCAGCTTCGCATCCACCATGCCGTACTGCGCAAGCGTGGCCGCGGCCTGGTCCGTCTTTTCCGGGTCCAGCCACTTGAACGGGATTTGGTGACGGCTGAGAAAGTCCCGCACCTCGTGGTCCTGCGCCGACCAGCGCAGCCCCACCACCTGCAAACCCTCATAGCGCGGCTTGTGCCCGCTACCCCATGCCTCCAGAAGATCATTCAGCACCGGGTACAGCCGCTCTTCCGGCGGATCCCACGGCTTGGTCAGGTAGTAGTGGATGCGCGCACTGTTGATCGCCTGGATCGCCGCCTCGGTATCCGCATACGCGGTCAGCAGCGTCCGTTTCGCGTCGGGGTAGATCACCTGTGTCTTCTCGAGCAGCGTCACGCCGGTCATCCCCGGCATGCGCTGGTCCGAGACAATCAACGCGACCGCATCTCCCCGCTTCTTCAGCTGTTCGCAGGTATCGAGCGCGGCCTGCCCGGAACCGGCGCGCAGAATACGGTAGCGCTCCCCATACTGCCGGCGCAGGTCCTGAACGACTGCTTCAAGAACACTGATATCGTCGTCTACGGCGAGAATGACTGGTTTTGGCATGCCTCGATCATCTCTCCTGCGCAGTCCTGGGACCAGCGACTCCTGAGAAAAGAATGCTTCCCCGGTGCCGTTTGGCCGCAGGAATCTCACCCGAAAGTAAGCCCCTCAACCGAATCGTACCTCTATCCGGAGAGAGCCATTCGAGCATTATTTACTCGCCCAAAGTGCACTCTCTACACCCTTTAGGGCGGATGCGCGGAATCGGGCTGCTCTTCGACGAATCAATGTGAGAAAAGGTGAAAAATTTTCTTGCAATAAATCCATTTCGGGGTACTCTTGCGTAACCATAAAGGAAAGAATGAAGCAAACCGGAAGCGATAGTGACGCATCTCTTTCGGCCTCGTTTTGATTGAACATTTCTTCCCCGATTTTGTGAGCCGAGTTTCAAGCGGGTAGCTGTTCCGCGCAGATACGCAGGATCGCGCTAAACCGAGCATGCCGGCGCGACAGGCAAGCCATTTGAGGCCACAAGGATCAACAACAATGAATAAAGTCATTCTCGCCGACAATCAGGCCATCTTCCGCACAGGCACTGCCAAGGTGCTCTCCATGGAAGATGATTTCCGGATCATTGCCCAGTGCCCTGATGCGGAACGCTTACAGAACGCGCTTGTCACTTTTCGCGGTGTCACTGTTTTGTTCGGGTCCACACTTAAACTTGACCAGCAACAGCTGATGCAGCAGATCTGCTCACTCGGCAGCCGGGGCATCGCTATCCTCGAAAACAATGAGCCCATGCAGCCCTATCTGGCTGCCCACGTGCACGGTCTCTTTTTCCGCTCGATCACCGGTCCGACCCTGGTCGACTGTGTTCGCCGGGTAGGAAGAGGCGAACGTGCGATCCATTCGGTAGCGAATGCAACCGCGGTGCCCGATGAAGATCTTGTCGGCGCCCGCGTCCGCGACCGCCTTACCCCCAAGGAGATGAAGATCGTCGCCCTCATCGTCCAGGGCTGCAAGAACAAGGAAATCGCAATGCGTCTCGGCACCACCGAGCAGGTCATCAAAAACTACCTGCGCGGCGTCTACGACAAGACCGGGGTTTCCGACCGGCTGGAACTGGCGCTGTTCACCATTCACCACCGCATTCTCGCCGAAGCCGCGGCGGCTGCGGGCAACCTGATCATGCAGGCGAACTAAGCGCCTTAGGCGAACCCGGTACCAGCTTGGCTACTCAGTGCTCCCAAGCGGTCAAGCTGGTATCGGACGCGGCTCCCTCAATCCACCTACAGCCGCTCCGCCACGCTCTTACCCTGCGTAAAGTGCAGCAGGTACTCCGGCCCGCCGGCCTTTGAGTCTGTCCCCGACATATTGAAGCCGCCGAACGGATGCGCTCCCACCATCGCCCCCGTACACTTGCGGTTCAGGTACAGGTTCCCCACGTGGAACTCGCGCCTGGCATGCGCCAGGTTCTCGGGCGCCGTCGAGTAGACCGCGCCGGTCAGCCCGAACTCCGTCCCGTTGGCCACCGCCACCGCCTCAGTGAAGTTCCTGACCCGCAGCACGGCCAG
Organism: uncultured Acidobacteriaceae bacterium; assembly: GCA_964245565.1. Classification (GTDB taxonomy): domain Bacteria; phylum Acidobacteriota; class Terriglobia; order Terriglobales; family Acidobacteriaceae; genus EB88. The sequence continues at coordinate 31,440 of CAXTMY010000028.1, forward strand.
CACCGGCCCGAAGATCTCTTCCTGTGCGATGCGCGCCTGCGGCTGCACATCCACAAACACCGTCGGCTCAATATAATAGCCGCCGGCCTCGGTTTCGATCGCTCCGCCGCCGGCCAGCAGCCGGCCTTCGGCCTTGCCGACTTCGATATAGCTGAGGATCCGCTTGCGTGCCGCTTCATTGATCACCGGCCCCATGCGCGGATTCTCCACCGGGTCCGCGACCGAAATCGCCTCAATCCCGGCCCGTATCTTCTCTACGAACACGTCGTAGATCGAATCCTCAACGATGGCGCGGGAGCCCGCCGAGCACTTCTGCCCGCTGAAACCGAACGCCGCTGCCAGCACACCCTCCACCGCAGCATCGACGTCGGCATCTGCCGCCACGATCGTCGCGTCCTTGCCGCCCAGCTCGAGGATCGTCCGCTTGATCCAGATCTGGCCCGGCCGCGGCTTGGCTGCCTTCTCGTGGATCTCGAGCCCGACCGGCCGCGATCCCGTGAACGCGATAAACCGCACCTTCGGGTGCTCCACCAGCGCATTGCCGCACACCGGCCCATCGCCCTGCAGCAGGTTCACGACACCTTGCGGCATCCCCGCTTCTTCGAGCACATCGAGGAAGCGCGCCGCGATCGTCGGCGCGTCCGGCGAAGGCTTGACCACGACGGTGTTGCCGGTCACAATCGCCGCCGCCGTCATGCCGGCCATAATGGCCAGGGGGAAGTTCCAGGGAGGAATGACCGCGCCAACCCCAAGAGGAATGTACTTGAGCTCATCACGCTCGCCGGGGTACTGGATCGGGGTCTGCGCTCCAGCCAGCCGCATCGCTTCGCGGGCATAGAAGTCAAGGAAGTCAATGCACTCGGCGACGTCTGCATCGGCCTCGGCCCAGTTCTTGCCGACCTCGAGCGTGAGCCAGGCGCAGAACTCGAACTTGCGTTCCTTGACGATCTCCGCGGTGCGCAGCAGCAGCGATACGCGGTCCTCAAGCGAAGCGAACTTCCAGCTCTCAAACGCCTTTGCCGCAGCATCTACGGCCGCATGCGCCTCAGCCACGCCGCCGGCCTGGTGAATGCCGATCACCTCCGCAGGTCTCGCCGGGTTGCGCGACTCGAACTTGCCGGCGGTCGTCGTCCGCTCCCCGCCGATCACCAGGGGGTACTCGCGCCCCATCTGGTCACGCACCCAGTTCAGCGCACCCTGCATCTCGTGCGCATGTTTGCCGTGCGAAAAGTCGGTGAAAGGCTCGTTCTCGAACTTGCCTTTGGGCGTCCGGAACTGGATCTGGGTAGTGATCGTCGCTGGGCTGGCCATGATTGTTTCAGTGTACCGCCGGGGCTGCCTGCTTCTCCACCTGCACGTAGTACAGGTCGGTTGCCACGGCAAACTTCGCGTACGCGTCGGCGGTCATCGTCCCGGGCATCACCTGCCAGTCGACTGACGGCGTAATCGTCTGCCAGTGCGCGGGATCGCCCACCTTGACCGGCATGTTGAACTCCACCTCATCCACCTTCCACCGGTACGACACCCGGCCCACCGCAGGGTCAAACCGCAGCTCCAGCACCGGGAGCGCCGCGTGCCGCAGATACTGGTTGAACTCCGGCGTCAGATTCATGCCGGTGTGCTGATTGAAGAACGCGACCACATCCTCCGTCATGATGGTCTTGTACTTGAACGTTTGATAGTAGTCGTGGATCAGCTGGAACCATTTCGGGTCGTTATCGATCACGCTGCGCAGTGTGTTCAGGAACAAAGCCCCCTTGAAGTACTGGTCTTCATCCGGCTGGGTGTTCGTTTCATGCGGAGTGATGATCGGCACCTTGTTCTCGACCTTCTTCTGGTAGCCGTTTACATATTTCAGCGCGTCCGCCTTGCCGTAGAAGTACTCCACATACAGGCTTTCGATATAGGTGTCCCAGCCTTCGTGGATCCACATATCCGACACATCGCGCGCGGTCACCGCGTTGCCGAACCACTCGTGACCGCTCTCGTGCACGATAATGAAGTCGAATCGCATGCTGATGCCGACGCCGGTCCAGTCGCGGCCGTAATAGCCGTTGGTAAAGTGGTTGCCGTAGGTGACGGCGCTCTGGTGCTCCATGCCGGTGTATGGCACCTCAATCAATTTGTAACCGTCATTGATAAACGGATACTGGCCGAAGTAATGCTGGAACGCATCGAGCATTCCCTTCGCCTGTGCGAACTGCGTCTTGGCCTTTGCCAGATCCGCCGGCAGCGCGTAGAAGTCAACCGGCACATGGCTGTAGTTCTCGCTCCAGTGCGCGTATTTGCCGATATTCAGCGACACGTCGTAGCTGTTGATCGGGTAGCTTACGTGCCAGTCCCAGCGCGTGTAGCTGTCGCCCAGCGCGGTCGTGCTCACGAACTTGCCGTTTGAAACATCGGTGAGCCCGTTCGGCACATCCGCGATGATCTCCATGCCGTCCTGCGGCTCATCGCGCCACTGGTCCTTGCTCGGCCACCAGATGCTCGACCCGTCATCCTCGCACGAGGTCACGATCCACGGGTTCCCGGCCGGGTCTTTCCCGAACGTCATGCCGCCGAACCGGCCCACCGCCTTTGGGTGCCCGGAGTAAAAGAAGTCGATCGCGTACTCGTTGCCGGCGTGCAGCGGCTCTGGAAAGTCAATGAAGACCCGGCCGCCCTCGCGCGTGTATTTCAACTCTGCGCTATCTGCGCCGGCGCCCGCCATCACGATCCTGTCGACCGTGAGGTCCGGGTACAGGTCAATCTGGATACGCGAGCCCTCCACCAGCATCCGGAACCGAATCTGGTTATCGCCCTGGATCGTCTCCGCCGCCGGGTCGACCCGCACATGCAGCCTGTAGGACAGCAGGTCGTTATTCGCGCGGTACGGACCATAGACGCCGCGCAACCGGCTCGCTTCCGCGGCTTCCGGGCTTAGCACCGGCGGCACCGGGCGGCTGCTGTGCTGCGCGGTAGCTCCGCCCGCGACACTCCCGGTCTGCGCCTGAGCCAGTGGAGCCGCGACTAAGAACACTGAAAGCAGGAAGAGGCGAAGCAGACGGGAAGCCATGGCGCCAGCCTAACGCAAAGCCCGCGCAAAAAGTACCTCCGGCATGCACCGGCATGCACAAAACATTGCGCTTACGGCACGATAGCGCTAGCCTTGCTCTAACCGCCGGGGGAAGAGGAGGAGTGTTCCGCATGAACAATACGCAACTCTACCTCTCGATCGGGCTGCCGCTCTTTACGCTCCTGCTGGTGTTTCTGGCGAACAATCGCGCCATCGACGCGCTGCGCAGCGAGATGAAGACAAGTAGCGACGCGCTGCGCAGCGAGACGAGTGCGCTGCGCACAGAAATGCAGGCCGGGTTCCAGATGCTGAATAAACGCATCGACGACACCAACGAACGCATCGGACGGCTGGAACGCAGACTCGACACGATCGACACCGAGATCCGCATCAACCACGACAGCAGGCTTGCGGTACTGGAAGCGCGCATCCTGGAACGCGCCAGCTAGGAACCTGCCAACGGAGCCCCAGGGAAGGCTTTCTAGGGCATAGCCCCATTCCCGGCCGCCGGCAGAGCAAGCAGGACGCGGTGCAACTCTACTTTCAGCAGCGCGACGGTGCCATGCAGATCGCGCAGCATCGCCTCGCGGTCCGCCAGTTCTTCAACCGTCAGCTTGCGCCCATCGGCCGGATCGGTCGTTACACTTGCCAGGCTTGCGCCATGCTTGTCATCGCCTTGCTGCAAGCGGTGCAGACGGTACCAGGTGCTGCGCAGCGAGGTCTCCGGCGGCTCACCGTCCGGCAGCTCACCGTCGCCCGCGGAAGGTGAGTGCAGATACGCGACCACCAGCGCGGGATAGTGGCTCTGCGCGTTCGGCGTCTGCCCCAGCACCTCGGCCAGCATGTTGTACGGCGACAGCAGCACACGCCGGTCGGCGCGAACCTTCAGCTGGGCGGTCGAGAGCAGCAGCGCGGTTCCGCCGGCGGCGACGTTCAGCGCATTGCCCGCATGGTCCAGGCCGCTGGTCAGCTGCATCGCCGAGCCGGCGGTACCCAGCGCGCCGCTGATCGCGAACGTCGCAAGGTTCAACTCAGCGTCGCGCCGCTCCTTCTTGGTCTCAAGCACGTAGCGGCTGTCACTTACATGCGCAGCCTCGGCATCGATCCGCCCCAGCATCTCGTCCACATCGAAGGAAGCGAGCAAAACCCGCTCCATTACCTGCTCGCGCAGCAACAGTCCCTGCGCTGAGCCAGCATCTCCACGCTTCGCCAACGCCGCAAGCTGCGCCATCTGGCTGCTCACGCCCAATGCCTGCAGCACCGCGGGCGAGGGTGCGGCCGCAGCCGTGGGTGCCGCGGAGTTAGCGGGCGACTGCGCCGGCGCAACAGGCGCGCACAGCAGCGTCAGGGCAAACACCGCAACCGTCCGCAAACTCAATCTCCCGCCGTGATCCGTTCCGCCTGTTTTGACATCTGCGCAGTCCGCTCCAGCTTGTCCCAGTTGAACGGCCGCCCGTCGATCGCGCGCTTCAGCGTCTTGAACAGCACGAGCGAAAACAGCTGCCGGTATGAGAACCGCTGCAGCCAGATGTGGAACAGCAGCAGCCCGTCGCCTTTGCTGCCCGGGTGCTTGCGTTCGAGCGAAAATGCCAGCGCCGAGGTGACAAAATCGATCACCAGGAACGCCACGAAGTACACCACCAGCTTCTCAAAATTCGCCGCGCTCGCGGCCTCCGGATGAAAGTACTTCTGCCACAGGTAGCTCACCAGCCCGGCCAGGAACATCAGGTCGATGAAGGGTGAAACCAGCGGCAGCAATATCTGGAAAATCAGGATATTCGGCAGCGCGAAAAGCCCCATCGCGCGATTGTTCCGGATCGCCTGTTTATGCTTGAACACCGCCTGCAAGATGCCGAACGACCACCGGAACCGCTGCCGCATGAGCCCGCGCGCCGTCACCGGCGCCTCGGTAAAGGCGAGCGCGCGGTCCTCGTAGATCACCTTGTAGTTCTGCTCCAGCAGGTTCATCGTCAGGTCCGCGTCTTCGGCCACGGTGTTGATCGGATAGCAGCCGCCGTCGCGTACCGCGCTGGTGCGCCACGCGCCGATGGCGCCCGGCACCACCGTCACCACGTCGAACAGGTCCAGCGCCCGCCGCTCAAAGTTCTGGCTGGTGATGTACTCGAGCGCCTGCCAGCGCGTCCACAGGTTCACGCGGTTGCCCACCTTGGCGTTGCCGGCGACCGCGCCCACGCGCGGATCGGCGAAGTGGCACACCAGCTTTGAAACTGCATCCGCAGCGATGACAGTATCGGCGTCGATGCCGACATAGAACGCTTCATCCAGGTGATTCACGGCGAAGTTCAGCCCCTCGGCCTTGCCCGCGTTCGGCTTGGTCAGCACCGTCACCCGGCCGCTCGCAATCTCGTCGCGGTACGCCTCGCGCACCACCTCGAGCGTGGCGTCGGTCGAGCCGTCGTCAATCACAATGACCCGCAGATGCGGATAGTCCGACCGCAGCACCGAGCGCACCGTGCGCACAATCACCGTCTCTTCGTTGTACGCCGGCACCAGCACCGCGATGCCCGGCAGAAACTCGCCCGGCGGTGTTTTGCGTTTGCGGAGCCGGTCGATCAGAGCGCACACGCCAATGATGAGCAGCCGGCTGCTCATCAGCACATCACCTACAAAGAACACGCCCACCACAAAGTGGCTGACGGACGAAAACAGGAAGAACGCCGCCTGGTCCACGCGCGCCTGAAACCACATCTTCTGCGACAGCGGCGGCATCACCTCCGCGCGCGTCTTGCCCATCAGCTCGCTCACCGGCACAAATTCGTAGCCCTTCGCGCGCAGCGTCGTGATCAGCAGCGGCAGCGTTGCCACCGTCACGCTGCGGTCGCCGCCTCCGTCGTGCATCAGGATGATGGAACCCCTGAGATCGGGGCGCGTCTGCATCGCGCTCAGCTGCTCGAGCACGTGATCCACAATCTCCCGGGGCGTTTTGCGCGGGTGCTCGTTCCAGTCGTCGGTGTCGATCTTGTCGCCAATGATGGTGTAGCCCATCTGCTGGACCTGGTACGCCGGCGCCGCCTGGTCGTTGGTGTCCGGCTCCTGGTCGATCGAGTACGGCGGCCGGAAGTACAGGGGCTGCAAGCCCAGTTCCGCGCCGAACAGCCGCTCCGTCAGGTTCAGCTCCAGGCCTACCTGCCGCTCCGGGATCTCCGCAATATTCGGGTGCGTAAACGTGTGATTGCCGATCTCATGGCCCTCGTTCACATACCGCCGCAGCAGCCCCACATTCTGCTGCGCCGCCTCGCCGATCACCATGAAGGCCGCATGCACGTGGTACTTCTTCAGCACGTCGAGTATGCGCGGCGTCCAAACCGGGTCCGGTCCGTCGTCAAAGCTCAGCGCCAGCTTCTTCGGCTGGTAACCGTAGTAGCGAATCTCATACGGGTGCGGCAGCGAGAGCATTGTCTCATCGGTGACGGTCTGGTGCTCCGAGTCCATAAAGATCTGCCGGCGGCCCATCTGCGGCGTTCCCACAATGCGCAGAATGTCACCCTCGCCATCCACTCGCACATCGGCGCCCGGCGGCACCGTCTGCAGCAGCGACGGTGCGTTCTTGCCCGAGGGGTGGTCCCACACGCTCCATAGCGACGGGTCCTCGGTGCCCAGCCGCCACAGCGCGAACGTCTTTAATCCCATCTGCCGCGCGGCGCGCAGCTCGTTCAGCGCCGTCACACCATCCAGGAACCACACCTGGTGCCGCACATGCTCGTCGTCATCGTCGTACGCAAAGTGCGGGTTCAGTTCATCGCCGTTCAGGCTCACCGTCGCGCCCGCGTCTTCCGCGCGCGCCCACGCCGCCTGCACTGAGAGGTCGTCGACCCCTTCCACCTTATCCGAGGTCTGCCTGCCCCTGGCATCGATCGGCTGCTGCCAGTCGTAGCCGTAATTGCCCATCGCAACCAGGATCTTCTGCTTCGGCACGTACTTCAGCACCCGGCTCAGGTTTGCCTCGAACCAGTCTTCCGACGCCACCGGCCCCGGCTGCAAGCTGTCCTCATGCTGGTCGTAGTCCATCAGGATGATGCCGTCCGTCGCCGCGCCGAGCGCGCGCATCACCCACGGCTCCGCTTCCGCCGGCACGTTCACATAGAGCCGCAGACCCTTCGCCGCGAAGTCATGGTGCACCGCTGTCAGCCACTGCGCATACGCGCGCTGCGAGCTGTCCGGCACCTCTTCGAAATCCATGCAGATGCCGCGGTACTTCGGGTTCGCCCACAGCATCTTGTCCAGGTCCACGTGCAGCCGGTGCCGCGCCACGGGGTTCTTGAGCAAACCCACCACCAGCGGACCGTTCCACGCATTTGTCTGCGTATTGAAGTTGTTCAGCATCGGGAAGACTTCTGTGTCTTCCTTCGCGGCCGTAATCGTCGCGTCCACAAAGTTGTCCGGGTCGATCCCGTGCACCACCCCGCTTTTGTCCACCACGTTGTAGTAATTCGCCGGGTAATACATGCCGATCGACTGCAACGCCCCATCCGGCCGGGTCAGGTGCAGCCAGTCCGGGAACAGCAGGTCGATCTGGTGCACATGCGCCTTGAACGAGGCGCGGCTCGGCTCATCGTTTGTAAAAAACGCCGCCCGCAGCCCCTCATCCTGGTTCAGCACGATCTCCGACGGCCTGCGATGCGTCTTTCTGCGCGCGGGCCGCGTCCCTTTGAGGCGGGTGCTCGGCGCAGGCGCATAGGCATGGAAATTGCGCCGCCCCCCGGGAAACGGCAGCCCCGGCAGCGGCTCCTTGCGCAGTACGCCGATGGAGAACAGCACCAGCACGAGCGTCGAAACGATCGCGACCACGTCAAAGACGCGCCGCAGCCGTTTCCATCGCTTCCGTTCCGGATCGTAAAAGACTGGCTTCATGTGTACAGAACCAGCTTACCCCCGGCATCGGTCCTGCACCATCGCGCTCGCCCGCGTGCAGGGGCGCCGCAGTATCATCCTTGCCAGTGGAACCAGAGCAAACACACACCGCGGCCGCACCGCTTCGGACGAAGCTGCCGCTCCATCTCGCGTTACCGCTCACCCTCGGCCTGTTGCTTCGCCTTTTCTTCATCCATCACAATCCTGACCTGACCGGCGACCCGCTCATCTACGGGGGCATCGCCCGCAATCTTCTGCTGCACGGCGTCTACGGCTTCCAGCCCGACCTCGCGCCGACGCTGATCCGCCTGCCCGGCTACCCGCTGTTTCTCGCCGCCTGCTTCCGGCTTTTCGGCGTCGAGCATTACTACCCCATCCTCTACCTCCAGGCGTTTGTCGATCTCGGCACCTGCGTGCTGCTCTCGCGCCTCACCGCGCGCCTCGCACCGGCCGGGTACGCGCAAAAGGCCGCTGCCTGCACCCTCTGGCTCGCCGCGCTGTGCCCGTTTACCGCCTGCTACACCGCAGCCCCGCTCACTGAGGCGCTCGAGATCTTCTCGATCGCCGCCGCGCTCTACTGCTTCGCGCACACCCTGGCGCTTGCAGACGGTGGATACGGTTCCGGCAATTCTCACCTCTCAGCAAAGTGGTTCGCCCTGAGTGTTCTCGCCTTTATCTACGCCGCGATGCTCCGCCCGGACGGCGCCCTGCTCGGCCTCGTCCTGATCCCCGCGCTGGTCTTCTACGCGCCGCGCCCGCAGCGCAGGCGCGCCCTTCGGCTCGCCGCCTTCGCTGCCTGCGCCTCGCTGCTCGCGTTCACCCCGTGGACCATCCGCAACTGGCGCACTTTCCATGTCTTCGAGCCGCTCGCCCCGCGCTACGCCACTGACCCCGGCGAGCCTATCCACCCCGGCTTCCAGCGCTGGACCAAGACCGTCTGCGCCGACCTCGCCTGCACCGCCGAGGTTTACTGGGCTGCCGATGACGCCGCCATCCCCCCCGACCAGCTC
>CAXTMY010000029.1:0-39821 GCA_964245565.1 uncultured Acidobacteriaceae bacterium
TTCCCGCCCTGCGCGGATACGCCACCACCACGGTGACAGATCCGGCCGCCCGCTCCGGCCAGGTCGCCGCCCTCGCCGATGACGCCGTCCAGTTCCTCGCAGCCCTCAATATCTCGCGCGCCGTCCTCGTCGGCCACGACTGGGGCGCCCGCGCCGCCTACGCCGCCGCCGCCCTTCACCCCGAGCGCGTCCGCGCCGTCCTCGGCCTCGCGTCGGAGTACGTCTCCGCCCGCAACACCGGCATCCTCCCCCACCCGCAGGAGCGCGACTACTGGTACCAGTGGTTCTTCCACACCCCGCAGGGCGAGCAGTCCCTCACCCGCGACCGCGCCGGCCTCTCCCGCTACCTCTGGCAGCTCTGGTCCCCCACCTGGAACTTCTCAGACGCCGAGCTCGAAGCCGCCGCCCAGGCCTGGTCCAACCCCCAGTTCGTCGCCACCGTGCTCCACTACTACCGCACCCGCCACAACAACGCTCCCGGCACCCCGCTCTACCAGGCAGCCCACGCCGGCCTCTCTGAAAAGCCGAAGATCGCCGTCCCCACCTGGTTTGTCACCGGGCTCGCCGACGCCTGCAACCACCCCGAAAATTCTCTCGGCCAGGAAGACTGGTTCACCGCCGGCTACCAACGCATCGAGCTCCCCGGCATCGGCCACTTCATCCACCGTGAAGCTCCCCGGGACGTCGCGAAAATCCTCGCCTCCGTCCTGTCCGAAACCGCGTAAACCGAGCCGCTCCCAAAGGTTCCCGGTACCGTTACTCCCGGAAAATTTCCACGAATGTTCCACGCGTGGAACACTCCCGAATCGGGCACGAAAACGAGCTTTTTCGCCCGTTTTTATGCCCAAAATTGACCCTTAAAGTTACTTTCAGTAAACATTTCCGCGCAGCCCGAGAGTTGCCTTTTACATCAACAGGCGAGGCCCCGGCCGTTGCAACCTGGTATACACCTCGCGCAGCCCGTACATGCATGGTCCAAACGCCGCGCTCAGCCGTGCGAACAACGGCGCCTCCCGCTCATACTCAAACAGGTTGAACTGCGACACCACCCAGTAGCTCTCCTGTCCGGCCCGCACCATCGCCCCGATCCGCTCCGGCTTCGCCGCGTTCTCCGGCGCCATCCCGGTTGAAAACAGCAGATAATCCCCAATATGCTTGCGTAAGCGCCGCTCCGCATCGAACGACTCCGCCGTCCCATGCACCGGGTCCGAGGCCAGCAGCAGCGCGTCGATATCCCGCACCGGCTTGCCTTCCCGGTCGAACACCGGGTACAGCCGCTCCGTCGACGAGAACTCCGTCAGCATATCCGCCACATACGTGGCCAGCTCCGCGTCCCCCTTGGGCAGCGTGTCCTTGAAGCACTCTCGTACCAGGTCGTGAAAAATGCGGCGCAGCGGGTGCGTCGCAGGGATCGAACCGGAATTGTTGGTGGCAGGCATGTCGAAGCAGCTCCTTCAGTGCAGAAATCAACGCAGAAGTCGTTGTCGTTCACGTGGCTGTAATCTCGCACGACCCCATTGCGCCCGCAAGCACTTGGGTCACATCCGCACAAAAACAGCTGGCAGTCGCACCGCGCTTCTGCGAATCGCATGCGCCTGTGCGCGCCCCGGCAGCAGGCAGCAGGAGCAGGGCGGTCAGGACGCGCATCGTAAATGCTTGAGACGTTGCCGGGGTTCGCCGCCCGGATGCGGCGTAAAGCATGGCAGACGGCTGGGCAGGAGCAGCGAACATGGTTGCAGCAGGTGTATGGCGTGGGGTCAGGCGGCTCAGTGGATATGGGCGGGCAGGCGCGTTGCTGCTCGCGGTACTTGCGTGTGTTTTACCGCTGAAGGCGCAGAGTACCGCGTGGCTACAGACGGTCGCGGCGTTTCCGCTGGCGACGCCCAAGAGCGTGGGGGGCCTGGCGATCCACCAGCGCAGTGCGGCGCTGCAGCCGTTTACGGTGGCGGGCGAATGCGGCGCCTTCGTGGGCCAGGGCGATGGAAGCTTCGAGGCGTGGACGTGGCCGGTAAAGCTGCTGAGCCATCTGCGTATGGTTGCGCAACTCAAGGACTACACCGTGCCGATCGACCTGGGCGACCAGTCGGCGGAGATTGCGGTGCAGCCCGACCATACGACCATCACGTTCGCGCACGCGGCGTTTACGGTGCGCGAAATTCTGTTCGCCACGCCGTGCAGCCATGAGGGCGACCCCGGCGTCATGGCGCTGTTCCAGATCTCATCCACGAAGCCGATGACACTGACACTCTCATTCACGCCGGAGCTCAAGCGCATGTGGCCTGCGGCGAACTACAACACGCCCGACCCGCAGTGGGTCAAGCTGCCCGAGGGCGGCGGCTATTACATCCTGCATACCGACTCAAACGAGCTGGCCGGCGCGATAGCCATGCCGCGCACCGAGCCGGGCATCCTGCAGCCGTACCAGGAGAGGCCGAAAAACTATCCGCTACAGCTGGTGTTGCAGTACGACCCGGCGCGCGACGGAAACCGGTATTTCCCTCTGTTGATGGCAGCCGGGACGACAGAGGCTACGGCAACCAAAGCCGCTCTGACACAGCAGCTGTCACAGATGGGCACCGGCGTTGAAAAGCTGTACGAGGGAACGGCGTCGTACTACCAGCATTTTTTCGACACGCGGCTGGTGGCCGAGACGCCGGACGCGCGGGTGAACCAGGCGATAAAGTGGGCGGAGGTTTCCATCGATCAGCTGCGGGTGCGACACCGCAGCGCCGAGTATGGCGACGAGACGGGCCTGGTGGCCGGGCTGTACAGCTCGGGCGACTCCAACCGGCCGGGGTTTGGATGGTTCTTCGGGCGCGACTCGCTGTATACGCTCTACGCGGTCGACAGCTACGGAGACTTCGCGCTGACGCGGGAGGAGCTGGATTTTCTGCTCAAGCGGCAGCGGGCGGACGGAAAGATCATGCATGAGTATTCGCAGACGGCAGAGCTGGTGGACTGGCCGAAGCTGCCCTACGAGTATGCGGCCGCGGACTCGACGCCGCTGCTGCTGATGTTGCTGCGCGACTATGCGGAGCGCTCGGGTGACACGGCTTATCTGCAACAGCACTGGGCGCAAATCGCGCTCGCCTGGAACTTCGAGCGCACGCATGACACGGACGGGGACGGGATCTACGATAACTCCCAGGGCACGGGCTGGGTCGAGAGCTGGCCGCCGGGAATGCCGCACCAGGAGATTTACCTGGCCGCGCTCGATGAGCAGGCGAGCCAGGCCTATGCGGCGCTGGCGCGGATGGCGGCAAAGCCGGACGATGGCGCGGCGAAGCGGGCACAGGCCGTAGCGGCGACCCTCGAGCGGGAGTACCGACCGGCCGATGGCGCGCGGGACGGGATGTATGCCTTCAGCTACAACGGTCCCGGCAAGCTGGACACGACGGCGACAATCTATCCGGCGGTCGCATGGTGGGACGGGACCTATGCGCTGCCGGCGAGCGACGGCATGTTTGGGCGGTGGGCGTCAGAGGAGTTTTCGACCGACTGGGGGACGCGTGACCTGGGAGAGCACGAGGCGCTGTACGACCCGATGAGCTATCACCAGGGTTCGGTGTGGCCGTTGTTTACGGGGTGGGCATCCATGGCGGAGTATCGCACAGACCGGCCGCTGGCGGGGTACGCGCACCTGATGCAGAACCTGGACCTGACGTGGGCGCAGGACCTGGGCGCGGTAACGGAATTGCTATCGGGCCAGTACTTCGAGCCGATGGGGCGCTCGACGACGCACCAGTTGTGGTCGTCCGCGATGGTGCTGTCGCCGGCGCTGCGCGGGCTGTTTGGTGTGAGCTACAACGCCGGAACGGATACGCTGACCGTGCACCCGCAGCTGCCGGCAACATGGCCGGGAGCGACGCTGCGGCATGTGCCGGTGGGTGAAGGGAAGCGGGTGACGCTTACGTTTGAGCGCGAGGGCGGCGCGATGGCAGTGCGCGAACAGGCGGAAGACGCGAGCGTTGGAACAGCATCGGCACTGCCGAAGCTGGACGGGCGGGGCGGTGTGCCGGGCAAAGACGGCGAACTGAGGATTCCGCTCGCCGGGGCCGAGATTGCGATCCCGGCGACCCTGCCGCTGCCGGGCAGGGAAACGGCGCAGCTAAAGGTGCTGGAGCAGCATGCGGATGCGCATAGCGCGACATGGGTACTGGAGGCGCAGGGTGGCGCGGCGTATGCGCTGCCGCTGCGTTTAAACGGCATACTCGCGGTGCGGGCTGAGGGCGCGGCGGTGCTGCCACAGCCGACGGGCGAGAAGCAGACGCCGCTGGCCGGAAATGCGCTGCTTGCGCCCGCAGCGGGAGCGGCTCAGCCTGCAGGCGACGGCGATCGGTCGTTGCAGACGCTGGTTGTGCGTTTCCCACCGGGCGCCGGGTATACGCGGCAAAGTGTGACGGTGCGCTGGTAGGCTGGCTGTTGTTGAATGAGGCGCGCTACTCCAGGCAACGCGAGGCAGCCATGTTGTGGATTTTGATTGTCATTGCGCTTGCGGCCGGTGCCGCGAACCCGTTCCAGTCGGGGACGAATGCGGAGTTGAACAAACAGCTGGGGCAGCCCCTGCTCGCAGGTATATGGGTGTATATAAGCGCGCTGGCGGCGCTGGTGATCGCCGGGTTGCTGCTGCGCCAGCTATCGCCCGCGAACTTGGCGAGGGCCGGCGGAGCTGCCGGACAGGTGCCGTGGTGGGCGTGGACGGGCGGAGCCATCAGCATTATTTCGACGCTGGCAGGGTTAATGCTGGCGCAGAAGTTCGGCTCGGCGATGTTCACAGCATTGACCATCACGGCGTCGCTGATCACATCGGTGGCGCTGGACCATTTCGGGTGGATCGGTTTTCGTCAGCACACCGCGTCGCCGTTGCGGCTGGCCGGGTGTGCGCTGCTGGTTGGCGGAGTATGGCTGGTGTCGCGCTACTGACGCAGGTGGTGCGAGTTTGCCCAGGCTTGCGGCTTTGCTATACTTTGGAAGTTGTCCGGTGCGCCCGCGCCAGTTGACATCGCCCCGCGGCAATCCTTCGCCGGGGTTCTTGGGACTCCCAAGGCCAGATAGCTCAGTGGTAGAGCGCGGCCCTGAAAAGGCCGGCGTCGGCGGTTCAATCCCGTCTCTGGCCACCACATTTTAAACAGCTTAGCGACAACAAGATCTAGCTCAAATCAGTTCAAGACACATATAGGACACATTCTCGATACGATGTGGCACCTCTCCGTACCACTCGGTCAAGCTCGGTGTCCTACCTCCTTTTGCACAATGTCGCTCTCTCCTTTCTGATTGCGGTTCCATCTTGCTCCAAAGTTCGCGTGAGACGCTTCCTGTCTTCATGATATGCGCCTTTGCGAGGTCAGCATAACGCTCCGTCATCTTGATGTTGAAGTGCCCGAGCAGCTTGGAGAGTTCATACAGATCACCCCCCGACATCATGTACCAGGAAGCAACGTGTGGCGCAGATCGTGGAACCGAAAGTCTCGTATCTTTGCTCGCTCGAGCAATTCATGGAAACTCTTGTCTGCACGCTGACGCCCACTGGTTGCGCCCGGCTCGGGAGGCAGAATGCGATCCTGTCCCATGACGGCCGGATATCTACGGATTTCTTCTGCGAGTTCTGGAGGCATTGGCACAAGGCGTATCTTGCCTTCTTGAGCTTCGCCCGCACGACAATCAATCCTTCTTTGTAGAGAATGTCTCCCCACTCGAAACGAAAGATCTCCCCGCGCCGCATACCGGTCGCCACGGCAATCAGAACCAGCAAACGCAGACGAAGATTTGTCCGGTTTATGTCCTTCGTGCCCTTCCGATACATCCGCGCGTCGAGAGCCATCTTTACTCGGAAAAGCTCCTCCTCAGAAAGGTGGCGCTTCCTCGCATCATCAATGTGCTCGATCCACCTGATCGGCAGGATTCCGGTCGAGACCGGTCACCGTCGCCCAGATGGTGGATGCCTTTCTCATCATGTGGTGCATGACGTGAAAGTGACGCTCCGCTGTATTCACGGCTAACTCACGGACATCCGTCAGGTTCTCGTACCACTCCTGCACAGCCATTCCACCCACCTCGCGAACGAACACCCGGCCGAGTATGGAGCGAACGCCCTCGACGATGCTCTTTTCTCGATCCGCCGACTTTTCTTTTCCCCGTATTGGGTCCAATACCTGTCGATCAGCTCATCCATCCGATAATTGACTTCCTTTTTCACATCGAGGTGACGGTTTTCAGCTCGAAGCGTGAGCTTCTTTCGCTCAATCGTCTTTGCAAGGTTTGCCGCGCCATGAACTCGTATACTCCGTGCACGGCCTCCCTCTCTCCAACTGACCTTGTACAGCTTTTCATCTAGCTTAGTGACAGATATCTTACGTCTCCTTTAGTCAATGGTTCCGATTTTGTGTTCGTTGATATAGCGGTTGAGAGCCACTAGATCGAAGCGCAACGCACGACCGGCCTTGACGTGAGGAATCGCCCGCAACTGGACCCATTTGTGGAGAGTGTCCACACTTACGCCTAAGTATCGGGCAGCCTCCCCGACGTTCAGGAGCCGCCTTCCAATACTTACATTCTTAGCATCGTTCGTAGTCGTTTGCGAGATGTTTTCGGTCCTTCTTGATTGCTTGCCTTCAGCCAACGTATGATTCATGATTCGCTCCCGGACTCTAACCGATTGCTATCTGGTACACAGCGGCCCACAACCCCAAAGTAGGCGCGTGATGGTGCTGAGGCCATCGCAGAATTGGAAGGTTATGTGCAGCTTCTGCACATAATTCGCGAGTGGCCTAGTTGCGTCTGTTAGGCACGTTAAACGGTCTTTCGGTTCAGGACACTCCTGATCGTGGTCTTCGTTGAATCGGGCACGCGCTCGGGGTTTTACCGGCGTCCTGCGGCACGGCGGGACTCTGCTTTTGCGGTTCCTCGCCAAAACAAACTTTTCGCAAAGAGCGCGAAACTTTCTTTTGGGTCCCTCCCTAAAAGCGTCCCTTGACTTTGGAAGCCTGACCCACTCCCACCCCAGGACACATGGGACGTGTCCTGGGGCCCGGGATCTCGCGTCGCTTCGCGCAGTGTGCCCCGACTCATCGGGAGACCACGCAAGACGGAGTGACATCATGAAGACGAATACGATCCAAACCGCAGCTCCAATTAACCAGATCCTTCACGGCGACTGCATTGACGTTATGCACGCGATGCCGGCGAGCGCGTCGATTTCCTTCTCACCGACCCGCCGTATCTGGTGAACTATCGTGACCGGGACGGGCGCACCATCCAGAACGATGCCGATGCATGCTGGCTCAAGCCGGCGATGGCCGAAGCCTACCGTGTGCTGAAGCAGGACCGCGTAGCCGTCATGTTCCACGGGTGGACGAAGGTGGATGCATTCTTCGATGCCTGGAAGAGCGCAGGATTTCAGCTTGTTGGCCACCTGGTGTTCCGCAAGACGTATAGCTCAAAGAGCAGGTTCCTTCGCTATCAGCACGAGCAGGCATACCTCCTGGCGAAGGGCAGACCTCCAGTGCCGAAGCAGCCCCTGGCTGACGTTGTGGAGATGCCCTACAGCGGCAACAAGCTGCACCCGACGCAGAAGCCCGTGGCAGCTCTTGCATCCTTGGTTCGGAGCTTTTCACTCCCCGGTGAGTTGGTACTCGACGCATTCGCGGGCAGCGGCAGCTCCTGTGCGGCAGCTCTCCTGACGGGTCGTAAGTATCTCGGTATCGAGGTGGATGCAGCTTACTTTGAGCAGGCCACGAGCCGCATGAACCGGGTGAAAGAGAGGATCTCTCGAAAGAGGTCCTCCTCTTCATTCCCACGCCCAGTTCATGATGCATGCGAGGCATCGTGCCTCAAGGCGAACCAGTGTTCTGCGGCGGGATCGTTGCGGCCTTGACCCACGCAGCCCCGCACCCGCTTTGCTGTTCATCGTGGGAATAAGGGGTTTGTGCATCCTGCGCCCTCATCTTGACTCTGCTCCCATCGATCCACTTCGACTTTCCGACCGAGGATGCGCGACACCGGCCCTGCACTGAAAGGCGTGTGCAGAACCTGCACATCCCTCTCCGATTCTGCAATGGCTACGCGCCCGCTTCAGCCTTACCTTCGCTCCAGACATTGCAACGGGGAGTGCCCTCGCCGAGCGCAAATGAAAGGAGTCTATGCAAAACCCTCTTCCCCTCAAACGACCTCGCGTCCCGTGGATGCGCAAGCATTCGCGAATGGTGGGGCTTCCCGCGCTGATGTTCCTGGCAGCCCTGCCGGTCTACGCCCAAAGCACCAGCGATCCGTGGGACAACGCAGTCAACGTTCTCAAGCCCGCCTTTACCGGCACGATTGCGACCGGGCTGTCGCTGGTCGCAATCGTGGTCGGAGGCCTGATGTTCGCTAGCCGTCTGACCGCCTAAGTTATAGAGCCGTAATCTGCATCTGATTCGTTAGTTGTTGGAAGGAGCACCGCTCTGCTGCTGTTTAGCGGTCTTATGGTTTTGCTTCATATGCTCATACTGCTGCTTTTGCGTGTCGTTAAGGATTGCTTCAATCTGGCTGTCGCTGTCCTGGTTGATGCCGCGGATTTTCGCTCGCTTATCCTTGGGTGCAAGCGTTGTATCCGCTCGGGTGCTCTGTACCTGTTGGTCGCGGTTCGCCAGGATCGGTTCAACCTGCGACTCCTGACCTGATGTGAGCCCAAGTTTCTTCGCCATCCTCTTCGCTTGGCGCTGTGGGTTCGGCGCGTGATGGGAATGTGTTTCAGGCGATGACGCCTGCGAGCCTACAGCGGGTTGGCTTTGATCCTGGGCGATCAGTGCACTACCTGAAAGCCCGGTGAACAAAGCGGCTCCGAGTACGAGTGTGGGGGAGAGGATGCGCATTGTCATAACTCCTATGTAGAATCTAAGATATTCACTTCTTCCTATGCTGACCCGGTCTGTTCAATGAGGTTGCGGTACATTCGTCGTTTTGCGTTGTTTCTCTAATAAAATCCGTGCTTATCGGACATGCAACCAAGCGGCTGAGCAGCCGGGATTTTGCGTGACGGTCAGAGATGTACCCAAGAATCTGAGAATAGATAAGTTCCAGATAAGAGCCGACACCGCAGCGCATCTCACATTGCCCATCCATGTCGCGAAGGCATATGTGAGCAGTGGCTACTCCATCGCTGCTCCCAGAGAGAGGTAATGAGGCTACGATTCCGCTCAATCGGCAGCACCAGCGGTGCGCCTTGGGAATACTCCTCAGCGCGTGGCGCAAACTCTCTATGTCCTTCACACTGATTCCATTTACCTGGTAGATAATGTCGTGGACCTGCAGCGTGCTACTGCTGATGCCAGTGTGCTGCTCCGGGCTGCGATGACCACTCCATGCGGATACCGCGTGGGACTCAGGATGCCTTGGTTAGCCGGCGTAGCATCATCCAGGTGGATGAAAGGCAGCTTGTCCATGGGAATTCGTAAAACAGCCAGATCTGTTGCCTTGTCGATGCCGACAATACCTACCCCTTTTACCTCGATGTTTACCCCGGCAGGATGAGTAATGACGCGCAGGTTGCGCTCCCCGGATACAACATGGGCGTTCGTGACGATATAACCGTCCGAAGAAACAAGAATGCCCGAACCTTCTGTCGACGTTGCGGTTGCGGCATTGTCGCTCTCCTGAACCGCTTCATTGCAGTAGCCTTGGTCTGGCAGATATGTATCTGCCATGATCTTGACAACACAGCGCAAAGTCTGGTCCGTCACCGCTTCGATCCCATTGCTCATCTTGCCCAGATCGTTGATAGCTGCGGGTGAGTTCACTCGCTCCGGGATCGCCGTAGCCTTACCCACGGTCGAAAGCGTCAACAGCGCAAATGCCGCTGCTCTCCCGGATGTTGTGCTGCGGCTCATTGAACTTCTTCCTCACAACACATTGTCCGCCCTTGGGAGCCGTTGTTGTTGAATGAATATTCCGAGCTCAGATCGTTGGAGGCTCAATATCCGCCTGCAGAACAGGAACGACAGCCGTAAAGCTTCCGCTGCTGCACGAGATGACGGAATCTGTCCAGTCCGACACGCGAAAAGAAGCCAGCCTACTGAGGAGGAACGCCAGGATCGGTCGCGCCGTTGTGATTACGATTGTTGATGTTGCGCGATGTACGGTCCTGCTGGCGCGCCAGTTTGTGCCGGTCCTGCGCGGTGAGGTGGCCTCCATGAGCGGCACGCATCCTGCTCTCTTCCGAGTTCAGGTGGGACTGACGGGCATCGGCTGCCGCCGCACCCTTTGGAGTGACCTGGCCGTCGGCAACACCTTTGTTAATGCGGGCCTGTTGGCGAGCATCACGTGCATTGATCGAGTGGCGCTGTGGATCAGTCGTTTGTTGCGCCAGAGCGTTCGATGCCGGGATCGCCACGAGCGACGCTACGATGACTAAGGATTTCAGATACATTGCGGTACTCCTCATCAGGAAATGTCGGTTTCGGCACTGAATCGTTCAGTGCAGGTTTTCATTGTGAGAATCCAGTGCCGGTGATCGTTGTTTCTCAACGCATGCTCTCCAACCGCCGGCAACTGGGAGACTCAGAGGGATCTAAAGAGTCTGATCCTTCGTTCTGGCTTGTGTAACAAGAATCGGCTACTGTGAAGCAGTATCCATGGAATTCGCTGCGATGCCGGCTAGCAACCGAGGTGTTCGTCCTGTCAGTCGATGTAAGTTGGTCCTCCAGCCTTCATCTCCTTCTAGCCGTTCGCGCAATCTAGATGTATGAATGCAAAATCCTGCCAGGTTCCTCTCCCGTCGAGAGGGTATTCTTTTTTCCCTCTTGACGGGATGGCGGATCCAGCAAGATGTCGGCCGCTGAGAATGCTGGAGTACAGGCCTTATTGGCCCTCCTTCAGTCGGCTCGAAAACCTTCTTGCGTCGGAGCGATTCGCTACCGGCTCGGCAGTATGGAAGCAAAGATCTGCAGGGGATATCCTCGACTCTGGGAGGCTTTTAGCAGTCGCTGCCAATGAAAACGAATAGACCTGAAAACATTGCCAAACCGCTCTTCTCCGGAAGAAGAATCCTGGGAATTGGTTGCGCCTTCATCCTGGCGGTGATGTGTGTCAGCACGGCAGACGTCATCTACTCTCTTCGCAAAACTGCTGTCACAAGCGATGCCGTAATCTCTGCATTCCGTCAACGAACACACCTGCTGGACATACTTCGAGGACTGATGATTCGCTCTGCCCTGTCGCCAGACAGCGCTGGCCAGCGCGCAATGGATGCAAGTGAATTGCCGGTCGCACATCTGCAGGCCAACGAAGTTCTTGAACAGTTCGGAAAATCACTCGAAGGAAGCGGCGATGATGCCACACAACAGAGGTTAGCCGACCTCAACAGTTCCATAAACCGATACTGGGACTCTCTGCCCGATATCCGTGAACAGAATGGAAAGCTTCCGCACTCGACACAGCCATCAGCAGGGTCGCCTGGACGAAGACAGATAAGGCATATCGCTCGCCAGATCGTTGCGTTGAACAGAGAGCAGCAGGACCGTGCCGAGGCACAGCTCCAAGCTGAGCAGGGTCGCTTGCAGGGCGAGCTTCTTGTCTCCTCTCTGCTCTCGCTGGTTGTAGTCTTTGCGCTGATCGCTGGCATGTCCTACCGAATAAGAAGAACCGAGCGTTATGCCGAGACTCAATACATGGATGTGGTGCAGGCGCGCACCGAGCTCCAGAATTTTACTGCGCGGCTCGAACATGCACAGGAAGAAGAGCGGCGCAAATTGTCACGCGAGCTGCATGACGAATTTGGACAGACGATGGCGGCGGCACTTGTCGAGCTCAGTCGAATACAGGATGAAATGATCCACGACGACGGAACCAGAGCACGGCTCGCGCGTATCAAACTGGAACTCGAAAGCAGTATGCGTTCGATCCGGGATATCGCCTTGGTACTGCGCCCGTCCATGCTCGATGACCTCGGGCTGGCTCCCGCCCTTCGTTGGCAGGGCCGAGAAGTCGCCCGGCGCTCAGGACTAGCGGTGCGCATTGAGGCCGACGACAATAGCGAGTCCCTGCCCGATGCTTACAGAACCTGCATCTACCGCGTCGTTCAGGAGGCTCTTCACAATATCGTCAAGCACGCCTCAGCCACCTCTGCTTTCGTCGTTTTTAAATGGACCGACGACGCACTGGTGCTGACTATTGAAGACAACGGCAAAGGGTTTCGTCCTGCTTCAGAGAAAGGCATGGGACTGCTCGGTATCGAAGAGCGAGTCAGCAGACTGTCAGGGCATGTGCAGGTTACGTCTTTACCAAACAAGGGAACGTCTATTCATGTCACACTGCCGGCACCAGCGATTGAAAAAAGAGAGATAGTCTGATGATACGTATCGTTCTAGCGGATGACCACACCGTTCTTCGTGCCGGATTGAAATCCCTGCTGGAGCGTCAGCGCGACTTTGAGGTCGCTGGTGAAGCCGGTGATGGGCGTGAGTTGCTTCGTGTGGTAGATGAGACGACTCCCGATGTCGTCATAACCGACATCGGTATGCCAAAGCTCAACGGAACTGAAGCAACTTCTCAGATTGTGACGAAACATCCCGAGACGCGCGTTATCGTGCTCAGCATGCACAGCGATGAAGCCTACGTACTCCGTGCCTTGAAGGCAGGCGCTCGAGGATATCTGGTCAAGGAATCTGCTGAAGCGGAGCTTATGACAGCGATCCGGGCGGTTCATGCTGGCAAAGCATTTTTCAGCCCGTCCGTCAGCGCGCTGCTGGTTGAAGACTATGTTCGCCAAATGCGCGACCGCGGAGTGGAAGACAGCTATGAACTGCTTTCGACGAGGGAGCGCGAAGTACTGCAACTGATCGCCGAAGGCCAGAGCAACAAAGACATCGCGACCCTGCTCGGCCTAAGTGTGTATACCGTAGAGACGCACCGCGGGAACATCCTTCAGAAGTTGAATCTCCATAGCGTCCCGGAGTTGATCCTTTATGCTGTGCGGAAGGGCGTTATCTCCTGAGTAGCTCTTTGGGATGCGAGGAATCGGCGGTCGGCGATGCGGGTGATGAAATGCTCGAGATAGACTCCGGATCAAGGTCATCGAGCTTGGCTGTACCCGGAAACGAATTTCGAGCTGCAGCCTTGGCTGCAGAGGACGATGTTGGCTCCCTCACGAGAACGCATAGGCTACGGATCCAGCCCGGCGCGGGCCGTGAGCCCTGAGCTGAGGCAACCACCTGCGCTTCCAGGCTTCCAGTAGCAGTTCATGCCTTGGATACAGCTCCCACCGTGACCGTTATCCGGTAAGCTGAGGCCTATGGCCAAGAATCTTCTCACCGCCGTCGATCAAGCCGTGGCCGCATTGCTCGCTGCCCGCAAGGAACTCGCAACAACCAAGCAAACAGCCGCAAAGCCGTCCGCCAAGAAGACGAGCACACTCTCCTCTCCAGGAAAGCGGGGCATGAGCGAGGAAGGGCGCCAGAGGATCTTCTCGTCCGAGCTCCTCTTGCTGCAACTCAGGACCAAGTACAGCGGTGGGCCTCGGCCGATTCCACTGAATTCATTTCATGCTCATCGAGCGCGGGTCTCAGATAATTCGTCAGATTCGCACGGTTGGGGTAACAGAAGATTTTCGGCATGAGTTGGTAACATCCTGGCTCTCTGTCAAGCGGGACGGCCACACCGTGAATTCCGCTTGAGCCCGAACCGCGACGTAACGGCAGCCAAAGCCTTCCTGCGCAAGGCACTTCATACACAAGGCCGTGCCCCGGAGAGCGTCACGCTCGATGGGTATGCTGGCTCGCACCGAGCGGTACGCGAGTTAGCGAATGAAGACAGACGCTGGAAGCGTACTACACTGCGATCCTCGAAGTACCTGAACAACCTGGTAGAACAGGACCATCGAGGCATCAAATCTCGGACCAAGCCCATGCTTGGGTTCAAGATCTTTGTCTTTGCAGCCACTACGATCGCCGGCATCGAGTTGCTTCACCGAATCCGCAAGGGACAGTTCTCACTCAGGAAGCTGGGTCTCAAAGACCAAGCTGCGCCTTGTGTCTGGAATGCCGTTCTCGTCGCTTAGTGACTGTCGCAACTCCGAGCCACATCTGCGGTCACGCCGGCAGTTTGCACCAGAGCCCGCGATTTTCTAGTGCTCGCCAAAAGCGGCTCTCTCCCGGTAATCGGGAGAGAGCCGCTTAATATGGAGGCTCGGTTTAGTCGTCATCGGTAGTCACAGGTGCCTTCCTGTTAAAGTCGCTCGCGGGGCGAACCTTCTTTTCGCCAGGATAGGGAACCGTGAAATTGGTAGATTCGTACCAGTCAAGGTGATTGACGGTGCTGGGATCTTCGGAGTCGGGGATGTGCTGTTTGCCGGCGAAGACCTGCGCCTTCTTCTTCATCCAGCCGGCCCTCAGAGCCTTGACCGCAGGGGTCTCGGCCGCGATGGTTTGAGCTTTAGTGGCAGTGCTCCCGACCGGGATGAACTGAGCCGTAACTTGAAGACCCGCGGCCGCGGTGCTCACAGACGGCCTGAGCGCAGCGGTGGTTGCCGCAGCGGGCTTGGGAGCGGGTATGGGCTGAGCGGGTGTCTGTGTAACGCCCTGATTCAACGGAATCCCGTTCGGCACATGCGTCCACGGCAGGAAGTTCGCTGCGGGCGGGTTGTCAATGAAGATCTCGCTCATCGGCGAGGCCGTCAGATCGAACTGATTCATAGGCGTCAGTCCAAGAATCTGCTCGATCGTGCGGGTCATGTTGACTTGCGTGTAGAAGGTGCTGTCCTCGGTGACTCCGGCCCCGGTGCCATCCGGGTTCACCTGCTGCTGGACGTACGGACTAAAGATGTAGCCGGGGCTGCGGTGACCGTCCACGTGGTCGACGCCGTCCTGTGCGTCGTCTTCCTCGACGAAGACCGCCGAAGAGGACCAGATGGAGCTGTGGCTAATGGCATCGATGTAGCGGCCAAGGGCCAGGTCGTTGTCGGCCTGCATAGCCTGCGCAGTTGGTGGGCCGCCGGTGTGGTCAGAGCTGATCCACATGAACTCCAGCTGAGGTACCGAGCCGCTTGCCACGTCCTTGTTGAATACCTGCTGCCAGATATCAAAGCGGAACTGGTCGGGGATGCCAAGATCGAACTGCGGGTAGGTCTGGACCGTGTTGTTGATCAGGTTCGGGAGTGGAGAGTGCGAGGCAACCGTGTTGACATTGTAGAGTTGGCTCTCCGCGCCGGACTCATAAGCCAAGGTGTCGTTGTAGAAGTCAATCCATTGCGGCTCTTTCGTCGAGCCGGTAGGCGTCAGGAACGTGTCGTACTCGACGTACTCGCCGAAGTTCTTGAACGTGACACCCTGCTTTTCAGCCACGTCCCACAGGTGACCCACCTTTTGGTAGGCAATCGCATCGCCACCGTTGGAGGGGTAGTCGCGGAGGAAGTCCGGCGCCTGGATGTCGTCGGAGTAAGGCGCCATGGCCTGCACGATCCAGTTGTGCCCATCGGCGGACTGGCGGCTCGGGTCGTAGAAGTTGTCGAAGAGCGGGAAGCGCTGCACGAGCGCGTGTGCGTTGGGCGTCACCGCGCCGAAGTCCGCGTTGTCGCCGAAGACGGCTAGGGAGGCATCGCCATTGCCGGCGTCTACGTCTCCGAGGATCTGATCGTAGGTGCGATTTTCACGAATGATGACGAAGACGTGCTTGATTTTGGATGGAGCGCCTATCTTTTCCGGGATTGCGAGTGGCTTGGCACTCTTGGAGCCTCCGGACGCAGAGTCAATATTCTCCTCCAGATCCCAGTGGTTGTTGGTGAACACCTGCTGCGTCAAAGCCGCCAGGGTCGAGGCCGACGGATTCGATAAGGGGATGATGCTCACGGCGCCAAGGTCCTGGTGGGTATTGAGGTCGTTCACGCCGTGGTCGGTTGCATAGGAATTTTCCGCCGTATTCGTTGGAGGAGGAGCGACCGCGAAGCCCGTGGTCCCGATACCCTTGTCATTCGCCACCAGCAGCTCGTTATCCGCAGCGTCAAACGCTACTGAACTCGGTGCATAGCCGACCGGGATTACGCCCGCCACAGCACCGCCCTTGCTGAGACCGATCACTGCGACCGCGTTGGCGTTGTATAGCGCGACGTAGGCGATATTGTTCGTTTGATCGACAGCGATTGAAACCGGCCCTGCGCCATAGGCTGCCTTGTTCTTCCCAGGGACTCCAATGGGCAAAGCAAGGGGGAATGTCTCCACCACCTGGTTAGTGGTCGTGTCTACCGCCGTGAGCGTGTCGCTGTATGTATCCGCGATGAGCAGGTACTTGCCCCAGAAGGCCATACCAGTGGGGTGCAGGCCGGTCGTGATGGTAGCGGTGACCGTAAACGAGGCCAGATCGACCACTGAAACGGTACCGGTGGACGTAGAGCCGGTCGGAAATGCGGCGACGACCGGGGTGCCATTCGAATATTCCTGAAAGTCTTTCTCGGTAGCGACTCGTCCGGCTTCGTTGGAGACGTAAGCAGTCTTGCCATCCGGTGAGATCACCACACTGTTCGGTACGTTGCCGACACGAATCTCCTGACCTTCCACCGGCGTCGCCGCGGTGAGGTCGATCTTCGTCAGCGTATCGTTGTTGTCTAGCACGACATAGGCGGTCTTGTTATCCGGCGAGATCGCGATGCCATAAGGCGCGGAACTTTTCACGCCGTTGGAAGCAATCGTGTAGGTCTGACCGCATGGAATCTCAGCGCTGCCCGTGGTTCCCGGAACGCTGGTCGGGAAGCAGGTGACGGTGGTCAAAACGCCGGAGGCATTCACGTCCATCGGAACGCTGACGTGGGCATAGTCGGAGAGCATGCCCGTCGCGTTTACGCTGGCGATGCCCACGAAGCTGCCGGCGCCGGAGATGCCATCCTGGCTGAACAACAGGTGTTTGCCGTCCGGCGTGTAGGTGATGCCTGTGTTGCTGCCGTCATGATCTGCTCCCGCGGCCGCTGAGTACGTCTGCAGCACGGCGCCGGTTTGCGTGTTGAAGATGGTGACAGCCTGAGGCGCGCCCATTTGCAGCACAGCGGCGGTGTGATTGCCCGTCGGGTTCAGCGCAACGGCCTTTGCGCGAGTCGTGATACCGAGATAAACCTGGGTGCCGTATGGAGTGATGATCTGGCCATTACTGGCGACCCATGGCGCGGGCAGCGTTGAGGGATAGTTCGGGCCGTGTGACGCATCCTTGTTCTGGCCTACCGTGTAGGTCGGGAACGGCACGGACTGCGCGAGAGCCGTAGCGCTAAACCCTGCAGCCGTCACCAGACCGGCGAGCGGGAGCAGTCGGTGAATCCCCCATTGATTGCGGACCACTGCTTGAGACGTTTTGCTAAACATTGATGATCACTCCATGGTTATTGACAAAGTTAGTTACGTTTGTTGACGGCGATACGGAGAAGCAAGTGTGACCGTTGGCCGATCAGCCAGGACAAGACAAGCAGACAGAGGGCGGCTGTCTGCCGGCTGCCGGTTGTGGGCGGATCGAGGAAATTTCGAATCGCCACGTGTGTTGCCGAAGCCCTGCAATGGGCGGGAAGTGTCGGGAATTATGGAAGCCGGCATGCTCTGCCCACTCCCACGAAAGGAGTATGGCAGGCGATTGCTGACGGGATTGTGACCGCTCCATGACATCTCTGCAATGTTCGGGAGAGAGCTAGCGATAAGTTTGCGCGGTCAAATATTCTCACCGAGGGCCGCACGAACTCTGGATCTCAGCAGACCTGTCCGGAGTTTCCGCCGACAGGCTGGCAGGTGGCCGCAGCCGGTTTGCCATTCATGAAACACGCTCCAGCCTCCTTGTAGAACTGTGCGTGGGCACGCGCAGCGTCACGCGCGTGCCTACCCCCTGCTCGCTCGCGATCTCTACGTTTCCGCCGTGCAGCAGCATGATTCCCTGCACGATCGCAAGACCGAGGCCGGTGCCACCCGATGCCTTGGATCGAGACGCGTCCACCCGGAAGAACCGGTCAAAGACCCGCGGCAGCGCATCGGGCGGAATCCCAACTCCGGTATCGGCAACTTCGATACAGACGCCCGCAGCTTCGGCATGCGTTGTAAGTGCCACCGTGCCGCCTTCGAGGGTGTGCGCGACCGCGTTCGAGACCAGATTGCCGACAGCCCGCTGTATGAGGGTGCGGTCGAGTTCAGCGACCGTCGATTCACTTCCCGCCGCACTGATGAGATTAATGCCGGCCTCTCCGGCGGAAGCCTCATAGTATTCCCGAACTCCCTCCACTAATTCGGAGACATTCACCTGTTCCAGCCGTAAATGGTTCAACGGACTTTCCGTCCGGGCCAGGAACAAGAGATTCCCAATCAGGTCAGACAGGCGAATCGCTTCTTCCAGTGACGACTCCAAGGCGTCCCTGTATTCATCGATGGTGCGCGCGCGCGCCAGCGCCACCTCCGCTTCACCGCGGATATTGTTCACCGGCGTTCGCAGGTCGTGTGCGATGTCGGCGGAAAAGCGAGAGATCCTTTCGAAAGAGTCCTGGAGCCCGTCGAGCATGTTATTGAATGTCAATGCCAGACTCGCCAGCTCGTAAGGGTATCCTTCTGCCGCGATACGTTCACTTAGGTGGCTTGAGGTGATGCGGCGTGCAGTCGCTGCTATCTCTTCCACCGGACGGATACCCTGGCGAGCGATCTTATAGCCGATCAGTGGAAAGAGGACCAGCATGCCGGCGGAGGTTACCCAGAACCACAACCGGAAGCGTGCCAGCAGATCCTCTTTTCGAGATACATCGACCGCGACCTGGATCGTGACGAAACGGTTCGGTGAGTTTCCGTATCTGGCCGTCGTCTCGATCACGCGGAAGGCTTGTCCGCTCCGGCCTTTCATCGGGAAGGCGAGTCCCTTCTTCGCGACGGACAGCGCGGCGACCTGTGAAAGATCCAGGGCCATCGCCATCCCCGGGGTCATGAGCATCAGCCTGCCGTCTTGATCCAGCAGGCAGATATAGAACTGCTCGTACCGCCTCGCGGCAGACTCGAGCTCGACTTCCTCATGCAAACCGTCCGCGTCCTCGGGGCGTTCACGCAGCATTGTGCGCAACACGTTTACCTTGTCTTTGAGGAACAGCTCCGTGCTTTTATTCAGCTCCGAGACCAGCATCAGGTAGAGGCTGATGCTGGCCAGGAATACCAGAAGCAGGCCCGCGGAAGCATAGGCTGCTGTCAGCCGGAACGCCAGCGTACGCCCTATTCGCGGAAAACTTACCGGCATATTACCGGGATTCCAGAACATACCCGGAACCGCGCACCGTATGAATCAGTTTTATCGCGAACGGGTCATCCACCTTGCTGCGCAGTCTCCTGACACTGACATCCACCACGTTGGTATCGCTGTCGAAGTTCATGTCCCAGACTGCCTCTGAGATCACGGTGCGAGACAGCACTTCCCTGGCGCGCCGCACCAGCAGCGACAGCAGGAGAAATTCTTTCGCCGTCAGGTCAAGCCGCTGGCCGCCGCGGGTGGCACGGTGACGGAGAAGATCGATCTCCAGGTCGGCCATGCGAATGACGTCCTGCGGTCGAGTCGGCGTTCTGCGCAGTCTGGATCGCGCGCGCGCCAGCAGCTCTGAAAACGCGAACGGCTTCACAAGATAATCGTCGGCCCCGAGCTCGAAGCCTCGCACTCTTTCGTGTACGGAGTCCCGGGCAGTCAGGAAGAGCACTTGTGTGTTTCTGCCGGCCTGCCGCAAGCCTGTCAATACTTGCCACCCATCCAGACCCGGAAGCATGACGTCCAGGATGATCAGGTCGAATTCTAAGTTCTTGGCCAGCTCCAGCCCGTCCTGGCCGTTTGAGGCTACGTCGACTACGAACCCCGCTTCGCCGAGCCCTTTCTTGAGAAACTTGGCCGTCTTGGCTTCGTCCTCAACCACCAGAATTCTCATGCCGGATCACCCGATTGTGCCGCAAGTCTCGCCTGATGATCGCGCGAGCCTTCCTGGTCTGGTCACATACCCGCCGAGCATCGCTTTCATTGAATAACTGGCGTGTGTGAATGCAGCAACAGGTGAGTGTGAATACACGATGAAAGTGGCATTGTCGGAAGTTACAGCCTTTTTTTCTCAGCGACCTGAAGATCGGACGACGCCGGAAACCCGATGGATTGAATGTTCGCCCGGTCGATGCCACGGCAGATTCCTGGAGCATTTTCACTCTTGGTGTGGAGGCGCGACCTTTCGCTCCAATGGCTTTTTCCGGCGAAAAAGCCACGTTGCGTGTTGCTGGTACCACAACATGGGGAGTGGAAATGCTCTGGGCCGCGATGACAGCGGATCGAAATCGTGTCCATCTTTAACATTCCCGCCCTGAATCTTTAACAAGGCACGGAAGAAAAGCGCGTAGATTACAGCTCTGTAATGCTGCAGATACGCTCGAACATCACTGAGACTACAGATTTCGTCGAGATCTCTATGGAAGTTCGAGTTGGATTCACTTTATCCGTCACAGCTGATGGTTTATTTCCCGAGGTCAGAATGCCAAAGCAACACTCTCTCTTCTCTCCGTCAGTATTGATCGTTTCCGCAACCTTCTCGCTCTCGTGTGCTATCCCTGCGATCGCGCAGGTAAATCGCAGCAATATTACCGGCACGGTGACTGATCCATCAGGTAAGAGACTGGGGCAGGCACATATCACCGTTGTAGAGAACTCGACCCGGCTGCGGCGTGAGGGGGTATCCGACAACGCCGGACGATATGAGGTCGCTGATCTTCCGGTAGGGAGATACACCGTCGCGGTCGATCATCCCGGCTTTGCGACTCTGACCTTCGCCGGCGTGGAACAGGTGGTCGGCACGACGCGCACCCTCGATGCGAAGCTGCTGGTCTCAGGCGGCGAAGAGCACGTGGAAGTCTCGGCCGACTCAGAGCTGCTGGACCGCAACAACAGCGCGATTACGGGCCTGATCGAGAAAAAGCAGGCCGACGAGCTGCCGCTCAATGGCCGCGACTGGTCGGAATTGACGGCACAGATCCCCGGCGCCATCGACACCGGCGGCAGCAATCAGCGCTCGGTGCGCTTCGCCGGACGGGGCCTGGACGACAGCAACTTCACCTATGACGGCGTCGACGAGACCAGCGTCGTGAACCAGACGCAGCGACCCTGGGTGCGACTGTCCATTCCGCTGGACGCCATCGCGGAGTTCCGCGTCGATACTCTGCTGGCGAGTGCAGCAGAAGGCGCGACGGGCGGGGCTCAACTGGCAGTCGTTTCGCCCGCGGGTACAAACCGGTTCCACGGCCACCTCTTTGAGTTTCTTCGCAATAACATCCTTGACGCACCCGAGCCTTCCTGGGCCTCGGGCGGCGAAGCGCAGCAGCCGCTTCACCTGAACCAGTTCGGCGGATCCCTCGGCGGACCCATCGTACGCGGTAAGACCTTCTTCTTTCTCGCTTCTGAAGCCTACCGGCAAGTGTGGGGCTACCCAGTGAGCGGCGACGTTCCAAGCGCGGCGTACAGAGCAACGATTTTGCCCTCCAACCCGGTGTATGCGATCGTCAACTCCTACCCAACGGCCGGTCCTCAAGCGATCGTCGCGCCAACCAGCGATCCGGACATTGACCTGCTGACCTGCGCCTGCACGCAGGTGGTCAACGAGAGCTCCGAGATGCTGCGGCTCGATCAGCATTTTTCAGACAAAACGACCGGGTTTATGCGCTTCAACTATGATCGCTCGGTCGATACCCAGCCGGCCTCCACGACCGCGACGAACGTGGAGCAGAGGGTGAGCACGCCAGTCAATGGTGCGGTCGAGCTGCTGCACATCTTCAGCCCCTACCTGACAAATGAAGCTGAGTTTGGCTTCAACCGCTCCACCGATAACACGTACTTCTCCAGCGGTACCGGCCTCCCCTATGAGATTGCAATCTCGTCCGGCATCGGGCCGGGCTTTGGCGACCTGAACTACGACTACACCACCATCTACGTCGGCAACACATTCGCGGGGATCGACAACCTGACCTGGCTCCATGGCCGGAACACTTTCAAATTTGGAGGAGAGGTCCGCCACATCCAGCTGAACCAGCACTACGGGGAGCATGGAACAATTACCTTTGCCTCGCTCGAGACGCTGGCCGCCGATCAGGTGGCGAAAGCAAGTCTGACCGGTGCTCTGCCGGTCAATGACTTGCGTAAAAACGATTTTGTGGAATATGCACAGGACGAGTACAAGGTGAGTCCGAATTTCACACTCAACCTTGGCGTGCGATACACCATATTCCAGCTCTTCCATGAGGCGCACGGAAAGGCCGACCCATTTGACTTTGCTACTTGTGGACCCCAGGGGTTCTGCGGCGTGGGCTCTAGCTTCGGCACTCAGAACTACGGCGACGTCGATCCGCGCCTGGGTCTGTCCTGGTCGCCTCCGCGGGACAGCAAAACGATTGTTCGCGCCGGCTTCGGGATGTACCACGAAGATGGTCAGCTCGACGATCAGAACCTGCCTGCCAAAAATGAAATTCCCTCCTACTCTGTAACCGGTGGAACTTATCCGGTCACTTTCGCCGGAACCGGAACCCTGTCGCCCAACGCCGAGCAGCGGAACCGCAAGGACACCTATACCGAGCAGTGGGACCTCTCCGTACAGAGGGAGCTGCCTGGGAACTTCGTGGGCACGCTCTCTTACATGGCAAGCCATGGCGTGCATCTGCTCGAAACCAACGTGGTCAACCTGATCAATCCTGCTACTGGAATTGCGCAGTATCCAGCCTTCGCTCCTGCAATCGCCTGGCGCGGCTCAGTCGGCGCGAGCTCTTACAATGGCCTCGTCGTATCCATGCGGCGCCCGTTTGCGCATGGCCTTCTGGTGGCGGCAAATTACTCGTATACCCACGAGCTTGATAACGGCTCGAACGGCAGCGGCGACGGCGATGAGATCTCGCCGCAGAACCCGCTGTGCCTGTCCTGCGAGTGGGCCAGCGGCACCTGGGACGCCAGCCAGGTCGTCAATGGCAACGCGGTCTGGGAACTGCCCTTAGGCCATGGCAGGCAGATGCTGAACCAGGGTTTAGCCGGCGCCATTGCGGGCGACTGGCAGCTGACCACATCGGCGCTCGCTCGCACCGGCTTCCCGATTAACGTGCTCTTGCCGAGCAGCGTGATCTCGCCCTATGGAAACTCCGGCACGCTGCGGCCTAACCTAATTCCGGGCGTTCCTCTCACCCCGCCCGGCGGCAGGACGATCGCGCAGTGGATCAATCCCGCTGCCTTCTCCCTTCCCGCGCCCGGAACCCTTGGGGACGCGCCGCGCGACCTCTTTGCCGGGCCGGGCACTTGGCAGGTCGACACCGGCGTCGCCAAAACATTCCCCCTCGGAGAGAGCGCTCACGCCGAGTTCCGGGGAGAGTTTTTCAACGTCTTCAACCACCCGCAGCTAGGTCCGCCCAATGCTGTCTGTACGCTCTCCTCATCAGCTCTCACCGGCTGCGCAAGCGG
Organism: uncultured Acidobacteriaceae bacterium; assembly: GCA_964245565.1. Taxonomy (GTDB): domain Bacteria; phylum Acidobacteriota; class Terriglobia; order Terriglobales; family Acidobacteriaceae; genus EB88. Next base: position 23,419 of record CAXTMY010000029.1, read on the forward strand.
GTTCGGCAGTATCACAACTGCAGTGAACTTGAACACGGCGATCGTAAATCCGATCACCCCAGTTGGCTCGGGAACGCCGCGCGAGATCCAGTTCGCACTGCGATTCGAATTTTGACGGAGCAGCCGGTTCAAGAGAAAGGCGGGATGGAGGGCCTGCAAACATGGAAAAACGGGCTCTGTTAGCGGCCAGAGCGTTAGGATGACTTATTTTCAAGCCTTGCCGTTTTCCTGTCGAGATCATCCTGCTCTGTGTCCGGTGGTACTGCAAGTATGGGATCAGCTACCGAGATTTGGCGGGAATGACGGAGGAGCGCGGCGTGGAAGTGGATCCGTCGACCTTGTTCCGCTGGGTGCAGCGCTATGCGCCCGAGCTCGAGAAACGGGTGAGGGCATACCAACGCTATTGCTCCACCTCCTGGCGGGTGGACGAGACTTATATCAAGGTGGGCGGCAGATGGAAGTATCTGTTTCGCGAGGTCGACAAGCATGGTGTGCTGATCGACTTCCTATTGTTGAACAGACGGAACACCCGCGCAGCCCATCGCTTCCTCAGCAAAGCGGCCACCACGATGCGGGACTGGCCACCGACCTCCATCACCACGGGCAAATGCCCTTCCTATCATGAGGCAATCGCTCGGCTGAAGCGTGACGGACAGTTTCACGAGACGCGAGGCAGCGAACCTTAAAGTACCTGAACAACATCATCGAAGCGGACCATGGCGCGCTGAAGCAGGTCATCAAGCCGGTCGTGTCGGCAGCAGCCTGATCCATTTGCTCGATCTGCCGATCCAGCATCTTCAACAGATCCAGCAGGTCTTCGCGGCGCCGGCCGGCCCGGTGTTGGAGAGCAAGTGCGGACAACTCAGCTCTTCCTTGTGCACTCCACTGCTTGTGCTTCTTCTGCACGCCCTTATTCATCATCAATTCGTACCTGCACCAGATTGTGACGATGGATGAGCAACTACCGCTGATCACGCATCTCTGCGTACGGCACCCAAATGCGGGGGAACCGGTCTTCTCCCAGCAGCTTCAGAATATGGCCGGCATCACGCTTGTCGGTCTTTTGCTTGCGCACATAGCTGGCACGGATCTGGGCAGCGTCGCCGATCCTCACCTCATGCCCTAACTGCTCCAGAAGTTGCACAAACCACTGCCTATTGCCTACCGACTCGATGCCAATCAGGGAGGGCGCGACAAGCCTGCGATAAAACTGCTCCGCCTCTCCTGTTGCGTGCATCAGCCTGCGCTGCTCACACTCGCCGCTCTCCATATCGAGAACGGCTGTTTGCTGAAACTTGGATGAAATCCACAACCGATTATGATCATCTTGGGCTCCTTGCTCTCGCTCCTCTCTGGTCTCCAAACCAACCAAAGTTTACGGGATGCCGCAGAGCCTTCGACCTTATTCAAGCAGAGCCAGATGCCCTATATTATGCAACTTGCTTTAGACTCAGGACACCAGTCTCCTACTCATCTTCTGCTTGATCCAAAGTCAGCAAGTTCCAGGCGCCCTGTTTTACTTACATATGACCCAAGTTCTCCCTACCATCCACCGTCTATCCTTTACCGTTTTAAATCCAAGCGATGCCCTTGTAACGGGCCCAGGGTGCCCAAGGGATCACGCGCGAAGGCGGATCTCATTCTGCACACCTCGCTTGCAGGTGAGGCAATGTCCTCGCCGTATCATGCGCATGACCTCGAGGCCCTTGATAGTCGTGGTGGCTGTCTTCATCGTCTGGAAGCCGCGAGTGGGTCGGATGACCTGCTTGAGCGAGCCATGGTCTGCTTCAATGATGTTGTTCAGACACTTTGAAGTTCGATGCCTTGTGTCTTCTGAGATTTGCCCCTCGCGCTTGAGTCGCTCGATCGCCCCAGGATACGAAGGACACTTGTCCGTGGTGATGGAAGACGGTGGCCAGTTTCGCATCGTGGTCGCCGCTTTGCTCAGGAAACGATGGGCTGCGCGTGTGTTCCGTCTGTCCAGCAGCATGAAGTCGATCAGCACGCCATGCTTGTCGACTGCGCGGAACAGATACTTCCATTTGCCGCCCACCCTGATATAGGTCTCATCCACCCGCCAGGGTGTTGAACCGTAGCCCTGATACGCTCGTACCCGCTTCTCGAGCTCCGGCGCATAGCGCTGCACCCAGCGGAATAGCGTGGACGGATCCACTTCCACCCCTCACTCCTCCATCATCTCAGCCGATCCCGATAGCTGATTCCGTATTTGCAGTACCAGCGGACACAGAGCAGAATGATCTCGACAGGGAAACGACGGCGCTTGAACAGGAACCATCCTAGCGCCGCAACCGCTTTGCTCCCGTTTAATGCAACAGAACCGTACTCCATGCGCAATGTTGCGGCATTGACGATCAAGCGCTGGTAGCCGTAATCGAGGTCGTGATAGTTGTCAAAAGTCAGCGTGTCGTCCGCTTTGAGCGGAGTGCGGATCGTATGGCCGTTGATTTTCGGCAGGACATGCTCTCGCTCCCTAGAATGTGCTCAATCTAGGTAGCTCTTTAATGTTGGTTTAACCGTTACTGGTTAACTTGAAGCCAGTTTGGCTGCTTGTGACATGTAATTCGGGAAGCTAAGGCTGCTGTGCCTCCGCAATCTCAAAGCATTGCGCGGAGGTCGGTCCTTATACTTTCATATATCTCTTCAATGTAAAGTTGCACGGAGAGCCGTGGCCCAGAGGGCAGCGGTACATCTGCGCAGAAAAGAGAAGATAGTTGATAGAAGGTGGAAGTATCTCCATTTCTCGTGCGAAGCGCGGCCGCGGAAGGCTGCCGAGCGGGCTATTGCTCATGTGTCTGGCTACGACGGTTCCGATGCAAGCGCAATTTGAGACCTCGTCGGTTCTGGGTTTTGTGCGTGATTCGAGCGGTGCGCCGATCGCCAACAGCAAGGTTGAGCTCATCAACGTCGCCGCGGGCACGATTGTGACCGTGAACACTGACAGCCAGGGTCAGTACGAGTTCACCGACGTGCACGCGGGGGAATACAAGATCGAGGCGGAAGCGGCCGGCTTCAGCGAATCGCTGACGCCGCCGTTTGCGGTGGCGGTCAATACGCGTCAGCGCATGGACGTGAAGCTGACGCCGGGCAGCGTCTCGGAGACGGTGACGGTGAGCAGCGCTCCATCGCAGCTGCAGACGGAGACGAGTGATTCGTCCACTATCATCAACCACGCTGAAGTGGAAGACCTGCCGCTGAACGGCCGCGCCTATGGCGACCTGGCCACTCTGGTTCCAGGCGTGCGCACCAACATTCTCGAGAACCAGTCGGTGACCAGTCGTGACGCGTCGTTCAACGTCAACGGGCAACGCTCGGAGTTCAACAACTTCCTGCTCGACGGTCTGGACAACAATGCCTACGGCACGTCGAACCAGGGTTTCTCGAACCAGGCCATTCCGCCTTCGCCGGACGCGATCAACGAGTTCCAGGTGGCGACGAACAACTACACGGCCGAGTTCGGACGCGCCTCAGGCGCAGTTATCAACGTGTCAATCAACAGCGGCACGAACAACTTTCACGGCCGCGTGTGGGAGTACAACCGCAACACGGACCTGGACGCGCAGGGCCCCTTCGCCGCTCCGATCAGTTCGGTGACGGGTCACGCGCAGATTCCGACGCTGGTGCGTAACCAGTTTGGCGGTGCGCTCGGTGGCCCGATTCGGAAGGACAAGCTGTTTTTCTTTATCGACTATGAGGGCAACCGGCAGTCGCAGGGCTCTTACGTGACATCGACGATGCCCACGGCGTTACAGCGCCAGGGCATCTTCACGGACGAGAATGGCAACCCGATTCCGCTGCGTAACCCGATCACCGGAACGGTATATGCAAACGGCGTGGTGCCGCAGTCAGACTGGACGCCCCTGGCGCAGCTGGTCATGGCGGCGCTCCCGGCGCCGAATGTGCCGAGCACCTCGACCGCTGCTTCGAATAACTATGCGGCCGATCCGATAGCCACCCTTGTCGACAATAAGGGCGATGGGCGGCTTGATTACTACATGAGCGAGAAGACGAGTATCTTTGGCCGCTTCAGTAATCATCACGGCGATATCGTCGACGCTTCACCGATTCCGGGTGATGACGGCGGCGGGGGCAACGGTACGATCCACGACTACAACAAACAGGTTGCTGCCGGCGTGACGCACTCGTTCACACAGGACTCAATCCTGGACGCGCGCATCGGCTTTACCTGGACGATAGGCGGCAAGACGCCTTACCTTGCGGGCGAGGAAAGCCTGAACCAGGAGGCCGGCATCCCGGGCCTACCTACCGCTTCGGACGTGATCCGCAAGTTGAGCTATGAAGACGTGCAGGATTTCACGGCCTGGGGTGCGCAGACCTCGAACCCGCAGTTCCAGAACCCTTTCGTCATCGACCCGAAGGTCAACTACACGTGGGTGAAGGGACGCCATTCCCTCAAGTTCGGCTGGGAATTTCTCTCGCTCAATACAATGATCGACGATTTCAACCCGGTGTACGGCGAAGAAGTTTTCAACGGCGCATTCAGCCAGTATGGTGACGGCACCAGCACTGCCGCGGCAGCGCAAGCGGCTTATCTCACGGACTTTTTGACGGGCGCCCGTGCAGAGTATGAGCTGAACAACCACGTTGTCGTTGACCAGCACCAGCGCATGAACTTCTTCTATGCCCAGGACGACTTCAAGATGTCGCCGAAGCTGACCATCAACACAGGTCTGCGCTACGAGTTGGCCACCCCGCCTTTTATCAGCGACAACCACCTGGCGAACTTCGATCCGACGAACGACACGCTGATCCAGGCCTCGTACGGTTCGCTCTATAACGGCGCGCTGGTGAACATGCCGAAGAAGGACTTTGCGCCGAACTTCGGTCTCGCTTACCTGGCGACTCCGAGGACTGTGCTCCGTGCGGCTTACGGTATCAGCTTCGACCAGTTCAACCGGGAAGGCGGCGAAAACCTGCTGGCCTACAACGGTCCATACATCGTCAACTCCGAGATCACGCAGGTCGCTCCGTATGCCTATTCGACCACGGGGACCGCGCAGCCGCTCTGCTCCGGCCAGAACTACAGCGGCTGCTTCCGCACTGTGGCGCAAGGTTACCCGACGGATTTCGTGAGCTCGTCGAACTTCAGCACCCTGCTGGCCGAGACGCGCTACATCCCGAAGAACATCCCGACGGGTTATGTGCAGAGCTGGCATGCCGATGTGCAGCAGCAGCTCGGCAAATCCACAACCTTCACCTTGAGCTACGTTGGTTCGCACGGCGTGCACATCTGGGTGCTGGCGGACCAAAATCAGGCGGTTCTGAACCCTCCTGGGGGAAGCGCAAGCCTGCTGTCGCGGCGCCCTATCCAAGGCTACACGGGCATCGAGGTTTCACTCCCCGCCGGCTTTCTGCTGTATGACGCGCTGCAGTCCAAGCTGGAGCATCGCTTCTCGAACGGCTTCTACCTGCTGAACTCCTTCACCTGGTCGCATGCGATCGACAATGCGGCCGGTCACCTGGACACGCCGAACGGCGACAACTCGCGCATCGTGCTCGGCAATCCCCAGTACAACGTCGGCCAGTCGGCGTATAACCAGCCGCTCAACGATACGACGACGCTGGTCTACGATCTTCCTTATGGCAGGAACCGGCAGTGGGGCGGCGGTGCTCCCCTGTGGGCACAGATGATCCTCGGCAACTGGCAGCTCACAGCCACGAACATGGCTACCAGCGGCCAACCGGTTAACCTCAATTATTCGGAGAGCGCGGCCGAAGACATCAGCGACCTGCTCGTGTATCGCCCGAACGTCTCCGGTAACCCGATCAACCCGAAGAGTGCCCGGGTCAAGACATCGACCGCGCTCGACGGCTACCTTAATCCGAACACGGTGAGCGTTCCGACCAATGCCGCGGATGCGCTGGGCAATGCGGCCCGCAACTCGCTCCGCGATATGCCCTTCAATCAACTGAATTTGGGTCTGCACAAGAGCTTCCGGCTGTGGAATGACTCCTCCAGCTTCGAACTGCGCGGTGAGGCGTTTAACGCGCTGAATCACGTGAACTACGAGGCTCCGGATTACAACCGCAGCGACAGCACCTTTGGCGACATTACCACCGCCTTCCCGGCTCGTCAGCTGCAGGTTGCAGGCAAGATCATCTTCTAACCAGTTGTCTTCCCACGGGCTCCGCACAGGCATATTGCCTTGCGCGAGCCTGGGTTGTTCGAAAGCGAAAAGGACAGGTGAGCGGTGAAGGATATTGCCAGGTTAACCGCTGTGAGAGGCTGGAGTGGTGAGCACCTCAGAGAAGTATCGTCGCACCGTTTTCCGATCGAAGTCGTGGAGCATCGTGTCTGGCTGTACTTCCGCTTTGCCCTTAGCTACCGCAACGTCGAGGAGATGATGGCTGAGCGAGGCGTGCAACTGACCGATGAGACCGTCCGGGAATGGGTGTCAGAAGTCTGGCGCTCTTTATGCTGCACGGCTCCGCAGAAAACGGGTGCAGATCGGTTCGAAGTGGCACCTGGATGAAGTGTTCCTCAAGATCAATGGCGTCCTGCACTATCTCTGGCGGCCTGTAGACCAGTATGGAGCTACCATCGACATCCTGGTTCAGCCAAGACGTGACCATTGGGCGGCGCTTCGCTTCTTCCGCAAACTGCTGCGCGCCGCGGCAAGCGCGCCGCGCGTCATCGTTACTGACAGGCTGCGCAGCTATGCAGCGGCGAAGCGATGCATCCTGCCGGAGGTAGAGCATCGGCAAAGCCGATATTTCAACAGCCGGATCGAGAACTCGCATCAGCCGACCAGGATCCGAGAGCGGCAACGGAAGCGCTTTCGAAGCCCGGAGCAAGCGCAACGGTTCCTCTCGCTCTTCGAGTCACTCAACTCTCCCTTCCGCCTGCGCCGGCATCTTGTCTCGGCACCCGTATACCGACAGCGGCTCAGGTGCGCTCTTCACCTGTGGCACGACACTGCTGTCGAGGTCGCTCGTTCGTAGCCAACTCATACAGCCCTACGCGTTCCTTATTGCAAGCCCGATCGGCGACATTAAGTTGACAATGCCGTCCGGTACTCACTCCTCGAACCTGTCGCCTATGCGCTTCTTCGACACTCATCAGCAGCTCCCTGCTACCTGACGCTACCTGGATGCCACACCGGCAGGGCGAACGTGAACACTGAGCCAATCCCCGGCTTGCTCTCCACCCGGATTGACCCTCCATGCGATTCCAGAATTGCCCGGCAGATCGCCAGCCCCATTCCCGTGCCGGGCACCCATTTCACCTGCGTGCGCCCCCGGTAGAATTTTTCGAAGATCATGGCTTGCTCCGCCGAATCGATCCCGAACCCCTGGTCCGCGACGCTCACCTCGATCACAGCCCCTGCTCTTTGCACATGAATTGCGATCGGCGTCTCCCGAGGCGAGTACTTTGCCGCATTCTCAATGAGGTTCCGCAGCACCTTCCGAATCCACTCGGGATCCGCCTGCACGCGCGGCAGCGTCGGCTCCAGTTCCACGAGCACCTGCCGCCCGGCGGCAATTGGGCCGCACGCCTCCGCAATCCCGTCCAGCAGGTCCGCAACCCGCTGTGCGGAAAGCCGCATGTGCACCTCCCTGCCATCCAGTTGTGCCATCTCGATCGACTGCGCCAGCAGGTGATTGAGCCGGTCGCTCTCCTCATCCACCACCGCGAGCAGCTCGCGGCTGTCCTCTGCCGGCAAGGGACCGGCCAGAAGGAGGGTGGTGACCGAGGCTTTGATCGCGGTCAGCGGCGTGCGCAGCTCGTGTGCGATGGAGTCGAGCATGACGCGGCGCAGCCGCTCGCTCTCCTTCGCCGCCTCGCTGCGGGTGACATCTTCGAGCGCCTGGGCGCGGTCGATCGCGATGGAGACCAGCCCGGCCATCGCCTCGAAGGTCTCCATGGAAAGCTGCACACCGGCCAGCAGGAGCAGCCCGCGGGGGCGCGCGCCGACGCGCAGCGGCACCGCCATCCGGCTGCTGCCGCCGAGGCTGGCCGCAGCCGGAAGCATCATCCACTCGCGCAGCTTTTCCCCGCTCGGCGCTGCCGGCAGCCACTCGCCCGCGCAGTGCACGCGGTCGCCATCTTCCACAAACAGCAGCACCGCGCGGGCCTGCGTAATCCGCGCGATCGACTGGGGCACGGCATCGATCAGCTCGGCCACATGGTCGGTCTGCAGCAGCTCGCGGCTCAACTGGAAGAGCAGTTCTACCTCGCGCTGGCGTGTCAGCGCTACGCAGGTCTCCTCGCGTATGCGCGAAGACAGCCGGCTGGCTACCATCGCGGTGACCAGAAATGCAAGCAACGCCACCCAGTTCTGCGGGTCTGCGACGGTGAAGGCGCCGACCGGAGGCAGGAAGTAGTAGTTGAAGCAAACCGCCGCGCCGAGCGAGGCGGCAACGGCGTAGCGCAGTGCCCAGTTCGCCGCCAGTAAAAGGATCACCAGCAGCAGCGTCAGCGACACTGTTGTGGGGTTTACCGGGATCCAGAGGTGATATAGCGTAACGACGGCAGCGACAGATGCCGCGGTTGCGGCCCAGCGCGCTGCTTCTGCCATGCGGTCCCGGTTCATTAGACGATTCTAACTTTGTGTGCGTCGGTGGTTATCATGGTTCAGAGGGAGTTTAATCCATGCGCATCCTGGTCGTCGACGATGAGCCGCAGATCAGCCGTGTGCTGCGCATGGCCCTGCAGACCAGCGGCTATGAGGTTATCGTCGCGGGTGATGGAGCGGACGCGCTCGCGCGCTTTCACGAGTCCCCACCCGACCTCGTCATTACCGATCTCGCCATGCCCGTTATGGACGGCCTGGTGCTTACCCGCTCGATTCGCCGGCACGCGCAGACACCCATTATCGTGCTCTCGGTCCGCGAGTCCGAGGCGATGAAGATTTCCGCGCTCGACGAGGGCGCCGACGATTACGTGACGAAGCCCTTTAGTACGCCGGAGCTGCTGGCCCGCGTCCGCGCTCACCTGCGCAAGGCGGTGCCGCCTGAGCCCGCGGCTACCCGCATCGTTGAAGGCGATTTCTCCATCGACACCGAGGCGCACCTCGTATCGATCCGCGGCGCGGAAGTGCACCTGACGCCGAAAGAGTTCGACCTGCTTTTGTACTTCGCGCGCAATCCTCACCGCGTGCTCACGCACAAGGTATTGCTGCATGCGGTGTGGGGCCGCGCCGGCCGCGCCCAGCCGGAGTACCTGCGCGTGCTGATCGCGCAGCTCCGGAAGAAGGTCGAGCCGGCCGGTGGGCCGCGGTACATCCGCAGCGAACCCTGGATCGGTTATCGCTTTGACCCGGAAGGTCTCGCCGGACTTATAACTTCTTAACACCGTTTCTACGGACTTCCTACAGGCAGCCCCTTTCTACTGAGAGAGAAAGGTATCTGTCATGCGCCGGTTCCTCTGCTCGCTCGCACTGCTCGCAACCTCGCCGACGATTTTCGCTCAGGACCAGGGCCACAACACGACGCCGCCTGCGGACGCCAAGACGGCCGCGGCTCCCGCGCCTTTGCCGGAGAACCCCGCGCCGCAGGGCAACTTCTTCGATCGCCTCAGCGAGGCCTACATGGAAGACTGGCGCCCCAATCCGCAGGCCGCCGCGGCACCCGCGCCTGAGCGTCGCGGGTATCCGGCGCCGCTTGACTCGCCGCCGTTTCCCAGCTCCGATTACTCGGTCGGCGGAACCCCGATCATCGGCGCGCCCGACACGCAGACTTACATCCTGATGCAGGCCATCAACGCCAATAAGAGCCGCACCAAGATTTACGGCTGGTTCAACGGCGGTTTCGACGTGAGCACCTCAAATAAAGGAGACGGGGCTAACTCCCCGGCTGCGTATTACTACAACCCGAACCGCATTATTCCCGACCAGGAAGTGCTTTATATCGAGCGCCTGCCGAATACCGTGCAGACCGATCACAAGGACTGGGGATTTCGGATCGCGCAGCTCTACGGACAGGACTACCGTTACACCACCTCAAAAGGTATCTTCTCGCAGCAATTGCTGCTTGAGAACCATGAGTACGGCTACGATCCCGTGATGTACTATTTCGATCTTTACCTGCCGCACATCGCCAAAAGCACAAACATCCGTTTCGGCCGGTATATCTCTCTACCTGATATTGAAGCCCAGCTCGCCCCCAATAATTACACCTACTCACACTCGCTGCTCTACACGATTGACCCGTACACGCAAACTGGAATCGTCGCCAGCTTCAAACTTAGCGACCACTGGCTTTTACAAACCGGCATCTCCGACGGCAACGACGTCGCGCTCTGGACGGCCGACGCCAAGGTGACCGGCACCGTATGCGTGGATTACAGCTGGCACAAGGGCGGGGACGCGTCGTATACCTGCGCTAACTCCTTTAACAGCGGCAAGTACAAATATAACAATCTGCAAAGCTACTATGAAACCTGGTATCACAAAATCAATGCCAAATGGCATACCGATACAGAAACCTGGTACATGTACGAGCGCGACGTTCCGAATATCGCCGGGAATGTTGCCGACCCGGTGAAGCCTGAAACCGGCGCAAATGGAGCGTTTTGCTCCCCGGGCGAGAAGACATGCTTTGCGCCTGAAGCCGCGGTTGTGAATTATCTCGAGCACGAAGTCGACACGCATAATTACATTTCAATTCGCAATGAGTTTGTTGACGATATCAAGGGGCAGCGCACCGGCTACGCTACGAAGTATTCCGAGCACCTGATCGGTTACGGCCACTGGATCGGCTCGACCATACTCTTTCGCCCCGAACTCCGCTTCGAGCACTCCTACGACTTGCCTGCCTACGACAAGGGCACCAAATACACCCAGTTCGTCGTCGCCGGCGATCTCACTTATCATTTCTAGCCCCCGGGAGAGCTAACCATGCCCGATTTTGCAGCCGTGATCGCCACATGCGTTCTATTCGCCGCAGCCTTCGCTTACATAGAAGGCTGTGAGCGGCTTGGCGCCAAGCCGCCGTCCCTTGGTGACCAGCCATGATGGAAAACATTCTGCTTCTCGCACTTGCTACCGCTTTGCTTGTCTACCTCGTTTTCGCTTTGCTCAACCCGGAGAAGTTCTGACTTTATGACGCTCAACGGCTGGCTACAGATCGCCATCTTCTTCGCGCTGATCCTGCTCGGAGCCAAACCGCTTGGCTCCTACTTGAGGCGCGTCTTTGAGCGGCAGCGCACCTTTCTCGATCCTGTGCTCGCACCCATCGAGCGGTTGCTGTATCGCTGCACCGGCATTGACGCCTCGCATGAAATGCGCTGGACAGAGTACGGCATCATCATGCTCGCCTTCAGCTTTGTCACGCTGCTGCTTACCTACTTCATTGAGCGCCTGCAGCATCTGCTTCCGTTCAATCCGCAGCACCTGCCGGGCGTCGCGCCTGGCCTTGCCTGGAATACCGCCATCTCCTTTACGACTAATACCAACTGGCAGTCCTATGTACCGGAAACCACGATGAGCTATCTCACCCAGATGCTCGGGCTCGCCACGCACAATTTCTGGTCCGCCGCTGTCGGTCTTGCACTCGCCATCGCGTTCATGCGCGGCATCGCCCGCAGCGAATCGCAAACCCTCGGCAACTTCTGGGTTGACCTCACGCGCGGAACGCTCTGGGTTCTGCTCCCGATCTCTGTCATTCTCGCGCTTGCGCTTGTCTCGCAAGGCGTCGTCCAGAACCTTCACCCCTACACCCGGGCGCACCTGGTCCAGCAGCAATCCCAGACCGGTTCCGATGGCAAGACAACCACGGTGACCACGCAAACCATTGCGCAGGGCCCGGTCGCCTCGCAGGAAGCCATCAAGATGCTCGGCACCAACGGAGGCGGCTTCTTCAACACCAACAGCGCGCACCCGTTCGAGAACCCGACCCCCTTCAGCAACCTGCTGGAAATGCTTGCGATCTTCCTCATTCCCGCCGCGCTCACGGTAACGCTCGGGCAGATGGTCGGCTCTCCGCGCCACGGCTGGGCTGTGCTCGCTGCCATGGCGCTGCTGTCGTTGGCCGGAACACTTACCTGCTACTGGGCAGAGGCGCAGCCCAATCCTTTGCTGCACGGGGTTACCCAACAAACCACAATAACCCAGGCGGGCGGCAATATGGAGGGCAAGGAAGTCCGATTCGGCATTGCCGACTCCGCGCTTTTCGCAACCGTAACAACCGACGCCAGCTGCGGCGCGGTCAACTCCATGCATGACTCCTTCATGCCGCTCGGCGGCCTCGTGCCGCTCACCAATATTCTGCTCGGAGAGGTAGTCTTCGGCGGTGTGGGCGCGGGCCTTTACGGCATGCTCATTTTTGTCATCCTCTCGGTCTTCATCGCAGGGCTCATGGTCGGGCGCACACCGGAGTATCTCGGCAAAAAGATCGAAGCCCGGGATGTCCAGCTCGCAATGCTCTACCTGCTCATCTTTCCGCTTATCATCCTCGGCTTCTCCGCCGTTTCGCTGCTCGCGCCGTCTTTCGGCCTTTCCGCGCTCACCAACCACGGTCCGCACGGCCTCAGCGAAATTCTGTATGCCTATGCTTCGGCCACCGGCAACAACGGCTCTGCCTTTGCCGGGCTGAGCGCCAATACCCACTGGTACCACTCGACTCTCGGTGTCTCCATGTTCTTCGGTCGCTTGCTTATGATAGTTCCCATGCTCGCGGTCGCCGGCAATCTCGCCGCGAAAAAAAGCGTTCCCTCATCTGCCGGCACTTTCCCCGTCACCACGCCGCTTTTCACCATTCTGCTTACCGGCGTCATCCTCATCGTGGGTGCGCTTACCTTCTTTCCCGCACTTTCGCTCGGCCCTATGCTCGAGCACCTTCTGCTGAGGAGCGGCCATGACTTCTAAGCCACAGGAACCGACCATGTCTGCTACGCATCGCCAGACTCTGAAACCAACACGTGGTTTATTCCACGGTCCCATCATCCGCAAAGCCGCCATCAGCGCGATCGGGAAGCTCAACCCGGTGCGCATGGCCCGCAATCCAGTCATGTTCATAGTTGAGGCGGGGAGCCTTCTTACCAGCGCGCTACTCATTGCCAACTCCACACACCACCGGGGACATTTCGGCTTCAACCTGCAGATCACGCTCTGGCTCTGGTTCACGCTCTTGTTTGCCAACTTCGCCGAGGCCCTGGCGGAAGGCCGGGGCAAAGCCCAGGCCGATGCCCTGCGTTCTGCCAAGTCCGAGACCACTGCCATTCGCATTACCAAAAGCGGCGCTGCGGAAGAAATCCCCAGCACCCAGCTCCGCTCCGGCGACACCGTCCGCGTCACCGCAGGCCAGCTCATCCCCGGCGACGGCGAGGTCACTCAGGGCGTGGCCTCTGTAGACGAATCGGCGATCACCGGAGAGTCCGCGCCCGTTATCCGCGAAGCGGGAGGTGACCGCTCGGCCGTCACCGGCGGAACCCGCGTGCTCTCTGACGTGATTACGGTTCGCATTACTTCCAACCCCGGCGAGACGTTCATCGACCGCATGATCGCGCTGATGGAAGGCGCCAAGCGGCAGAAGACGCCGAATGAGATCGCGCTCAATATCCTGCTCGCCGGCCTCACCATTATCTTTCTGCTCGCGGTTGTCACGCTCCAGCCATTCGCTGTTTACTCGGGCGCGCCGCAAAGCGTGTTTGTCCTCGTCTCGCTGCTCGTCTGCCTTATTCCCACCACGATCGGCGGGCTGCTCTCGGCGATCGGCATTGCCGGCATGGACCGGCTTGTGCAGCATAATGTCCTCGCCACCTCCGGCCGCGCAGTCGAGGCAGCAGGCGACGTCAATACCCTCCTGCTCGACAAAACTGGCACCATCACGCTTGGCAATCGGCAGGCCTCTGCCTTTGTGCCCGCGCCGAACATCCGCGAAGAAGATCTCGCCGATGCCGCGCAGCTTTCGTCGCTTTCCGATGAAACGCCGGAAGGCCGCAGCATCGTCGTGCTCGCCAAGCAACTGCACAACCTGCGCGGCCGCGAGCTCTCCGGCCTCAACGCCGAGTTCATCCCCTTCAGCGCGGGCACCCGCATGTCCGGCATCGACGTGGAAGGCCGCAGCATCCGCAAAGGTTCCGTGGACGCCATTGCAGGCTATCTGAAGGAGCACGGCAGCTCGCTTCCGCCGCAGGTCCGCAGCTCGGTCGAGCAGATCGCCAGCTCCGGCGGAACCCCGCTCGTGGTCGCTGAAAACGGTCGCGCGCTCGGCGTTATCCACCTTAAAGATGTTGTGAAAGGCGGCATGAAAGAGCGCTTCGACCAGCTGCGCACCATGGGCATCCGGACCGTCATGATTACCGGCGATAACCCGCTTACCGCCGCCGCTATTGCCCGCGAGGCCGGCGTCGACGATTTCCTGGCCGAAGCGAAACCGAAAGACAAGATGGACCTGATCAAGCGCGAGCAGTCCCACGGCAAACTCGTCGCCATGACCGGCGACGGCACGAATGACGCTCCCGCGCTCGCTCAGGCCGATGTCGGCGTTGCCATGAACTCCGGCACGCAGGCCGCGAAAGAAGCCGGCAACATGGTCGACCTCGACTCCAATCCCACCAAGCTCATTGAGATCGTCGCCATCGGCAAGCAGCTCCTGATGACCCGCGGCGCGCTTACCACGTTCTCCATTGCCAATGACGTGGCGAAATACTTCGCCATCCTTCCGGCCATGTTCGCCGGCGTCTTCCCTGTGCTCGGCGCGCTCAACCTCATGCACCTGCGCACGCCGGAGTCCGCGATCCTTTCGGCCGTAATCTTTAACGCGCTCATCATCATCGCGCTCGTGCCGCTTGCCCTGCGCGGCATCAGGTATCGCCCGCAATCGGCCGCAGCCCTGCTCCGGCGCAACCTGCTCGTCTATGGATTCGGCGGCCTCATCGTGCCGTTCCTCGGCATCAAGATCATCGACGTCATTATCACCGCCATTCACCTGGCCTGAGCACACCGGACACGCACATGAAAAAGCACCTCGGCACCGCAGTTCTTTACACCGTCATCACCGGCATCGTGCTCGGCATCGTCTATCCGCTCGGCATCACGCTCATCGCGCACCTGCTCTTCCCACGCGCGGCTGCAGGCTCGCTCGTCACTCGCAATGGCGTGGTCATCGGGTCGCAGCTCATCGGCCAGTCGTTTACCGGGCCCGGCTATTTCCACTCGCGGCCCTCGGCTGCGGGCAGCGGCTATGACGCCGCCAACTCCTCCGGTTCGAATCTCGGACCTACCAGCAAAGCGCTGGTCGACCGCGTCACGGCTTCCGTAGCCGCTGAAAAAGGCGCGAGCGGCGGGGTGCCCATCGACCTGGTCACCGCCTCGGCTTCCGGCCTGGACCCCGATATTACCCCCGCTGCCGCTATCTACCAGGCTCAGCGGGTCGCCAGTGCGCGCCATCTTCCGCTTGCAGCCGTTAATCGCCTGATCGCGACGCACACCACTCCTCGCCAGTTCGGCCTGCTCGGGGAGCCGCGTGTGAATGTCCTTTCCCTCAACCTGGCCCTGAACGATGCATCCCCTAAGCCTTAGGCCAATGCCCTGTCATAGGCTTTCGCTCTGTAAAGCCATCACGAATTCCATAGCTCTGCCCTTTCATGGGCAAATCACGCCGCCAGTACGCGTCGTTCCTAACAGCTTTCAATTACTAGCTCTGGTGCAAATGAGGGAGTTGAGGCAGGGTGGTCTGCCCGGCTTGATTTGTGCCAATAGATGAGAGAGACATTGGACAAGGAGAGCGTATGGGACTTGGCAAGAAGTATCAGCCAGAGCAGGTAGTGAACCTGCTTCTTCAGATCGAAGTGGCTGTGGCGAACGGCAAGACTACGGCGCAGGCATCGAAGGAAGCCGGAATCGTGGAGCAGACGTACTTCCGTTGGCGTAAGGAGTACGGTGGGCTTAAAGTGGATCAGGCGAAGCGGCTGAAGGAGCTGGAGCAGGAGAACTCAAAGCTGAAGCGTCTGGTGGCTGATCTGAGCCTGGACAAGCTGGTGTTGAAGGACATCGCGTGGGAAAATGTATGGTCCGCTCCGCTTTTGCAAGCGCAGGTGTGCTTCTGACACATATCGGTTTGCGTAAATGTATCCGGCCTCTCGCGAGTCGGCCGCTTTGGCGACCAGGCCATGATGAGATCCGCGCATGCCGTTCCCAATAACTTGGTTCGGTCTCGAAGAAGACCGGTTTCCCGAGCGGGTTTACAGCATGCCGATTGCCCGTTGTGTCATCAGTGTTTTGCGCAGCAAACTTAGAGGAGCTTTTGTCAGGCGTCAGCCCAGTGATAGATCTCCTCGGGCTTGATAAGGATCTTCCAGGCGACTCGAGCGATCTTGTTCGCCAAGGTGACGATCACCTTGTTGCGATGCATGCGTTGTTCGAGTTTCGTGATCCATGCTCCCAGCGGATGACGCTGCCTGTCGCAGGTCTGCACACAGG
>CAXTMY010000030.1:0-37215 GCA_964245565.1 uncultured Acidobacteriaceae bacterium
GCCCTCGGTCAGCGCGCGCAGGTACAGGCCGGTGCCTCCGGAGACGATGGGCAGGCGGCCGCGCGCGGCAATGCTGTCGATGGCAGAGCGCGCGGCGCGGGCCCAGTCGCCGGCGGTCATGGGCTCGGATGGATCGAGCAGGTCGATAAGGTGGTGCGGGGTTTGCGCGCGCTGGGCCGCCGTGGGCTTGGCCGTGCCCAGGTCCATGCCGCGGTAGACCGCGACCGAGTCGCAGGAGAGGATCTCCGCGGGGAAACGCTGCGCGAGGCGAAGCGCAAGCGCGGTTTTGCCGCTGCCGGTGGGGCCGAGCAGGAGCACGAGCGGGTTTGTCTGCGGAATCTGCTGGGACACGGGGATGCCGATTGTTTCGGCTGGTAGCATCACGACCGCCAGCGGAGCGTGACCGGGCCTGCCAGCGGGTGTTTGCCGGAGCCGTCGAGGCGCGCCTGCTTCAGCGCGAAATACCACTTCGCCGGGCGGTCGGCGTCGTCGATGAGCATGAGCGTGGGATCGTGGCGCAGGCCTTCGGCCTGCTCGACCATGGTTTGCTGGTCCTGCGCCACGAAGCGTTTGCCGAAGAACTTCGCCACCGCGGTGACGCCGGGGACAGCGTAAAAGATGTTCCAGGCGGCGAAGACGTCGATGCGGCAGGCGCGGGTCGTCGTGGGCGTGACGGTGGTGATGCTCGAAAACCACTTCGGCCCGCAGCGAATGGTTTCAATGCGCCGGTTGGGGAGCTGGAAGTCGATCGTCGTGGTGATCGGCTCGCCATAGACACCGAGGAGCTTGTACGGCGCGGAGTTGCCGGAGGGCGCATGGGCCGACATGCGGAAGCCTTCGGGGATCGGTTCGAAGTGCTTCTCCTTTTCGTGGATCGAGTCGGCCTTGCGCCACCACCAGCTCTGGTGCACAAACGGCCCGTGCGCCGGGTCCATCAGGCCGATGATGCCGTGGTCGACGTTGCAGGGCAGCTCGGCGGAGAGGTGCGCGGAGCGGAACCTGTCGCCGAACTTCGGCGCCTCGGGAATCGGCGGCAGCTCGGCACTCCCAGCCCGGACGCGCCCGGAGCCCGGCGCCGGCACGTAGACCCAGGCGTAGCCGTCGCTCTCGACGCAGGGGTAGGCAGTGCCGTAAATGCGGGTGGGGTCGAGCGTATCGTGGCCGGTGAGCGAAGGAATGGCGGTGCACTGGCCGGTGATGGGCTCAAACTGCCAGCCGTGGTACTTGCAGGCCAGCGAGTCGCCGTCAAACGTGCCGCACGAGAGCGGAATGCCCCGGTGGGGGCAGCTGTCGCGCATGGCGAACAGCGTGCCGTCGCGCTTGCGCCCGAGCACCAGCGGGATGCCGAGCAGCAGCGTGGTATGCACGCGCCGGCCGCTCAGCCCGGCAGAGCGCAGCGCCGGGTACCAGTCGTCGAAGAGCAGCACGGCAGCCGGCCCCATGCCGCCCTGCGCGGGATCGGCCTGCGCCGGGTTGGTCGCGGCCGGGGGCGCAAGCTGGACAAGTCGAGAACCGGCAGGTGAGATGGCCATAGCGGTCTCTCCTACTGTAAATCTGCGCCGGCAGCCGCGCCCGGCCCGGCCATGCGGAGCAGCTTGCCGCGGTGCACGCGGAAGCGCTCGCCGCGCCACTCCACCGTGTTGCCGGCGTAGCTCCAGACCCACAGCGCCAGGCCGAAGCAGTCGCGCAGCGCCAAAAGCATCATGTCGCGCAGAACCTGCATATCGCGCAGCAGTCCGAGCCCGATTGAGACCGAGACAGCCATGCGGGCCAGCAGCGAGCACAGCAGCAGGACAACGGAAACGAGGCTGAACCCGCTGGCGAGCACGGAAACCACCGCCCACGGAACAGGCTGGGTGAACACCAGACCGAGGTAGCCGCCCGGGCGCGCATCGCGGACGGTGCGCGCCCACCGGAGCTGGTGCCGCCAGAACTCCGGAAGGGTGTAGGCAGGCACGGAAGTGGAAACGGGCTCAGCGCTGAGGACGACGTTGTACCCGGCGGCGGCTACGCGCCGGCCCAGCTCGTGGTCGTCGGCAAGCACGCTGGTCAGCTTTTCCAGGCCGCCGGCTGCGGCCAGTGCGGGTCGGCTCACCAGCAGGGTGGCTCCCAGGGCAAAGCGCATGCCGCGCTCGGTAAACCGCGCGGTCAGCACCCCGGGGATGAAGTCGGTCGAGAGCGTCAGCGCCTCCAGGCGGGAGCCGAGCGTAGGCCTGCCGGCAGGGTGGGTACGGCCAAAGTAAGCACAGGTGACAAGCCCGGTTCCCAGCCCGGCAGACGGACCGGCAGCCGGCTCGGCGAAGGGCGCGGTGATGCGGCGCAGGTAGCCGGGCGCGACCGCGATATCGGCGTCGCTGATCAGGATGAGCTCGTGGCGCGCATGGGTCAGCAGCTGCGTAAGGTTGCTGATTTTGCCGTTGGTGCCCAGGGTCAGAGGGGTAGCGATCACTTCAATACGCAGATGGGGAAACTCCCGCGCGAGGGCGCGCAGGGTGGGCACGGCCGGGTCGTCGAGGGAATGCACGGCGAAAAGCATCTCGATCGGTGCGGGATAATCCTGGGTGCAGTGGGTGCGCAGGGCTTCGGCCAGGCCGGGGTCGAGGTCTTTGACCGCTTTCAGGATGGAGATGGAGGGAGGGTCCGGGTGCTCGGCGACCGCGCCGCCCCGCCTGCGGAAGCTGCGCATGGCCAGGAGAGCCAGCCCGCAGTAGAGCATGCCGGCCGCCGCGAGCAGACCGGGCACGGCGGTGACGATTGTGAGCAGAAGGTGCACCGCCTACAAGTGTACCGGTGAGGGTTTTGCATCCTACGCCTCGACAATCCGCGTCCTTTTAAAGAGCGCCGAGATGGTGGGGAGAGACGATGCTGCCGGTAACGGATTTGATGATTCGGGGCAAAAGCGACACGGTACTGCCGACGCTGGTGATGCTGCATGTGTTTGGCGGTTCGCGCCGGGAGTGGCTCGAGGCAGGGGTAATGCTGGCCTCGCGGTATCGCGTGATCTCGGTGGATTCGCCCGGCTTTGGCGAAGCCGACGCGGTGGAAGGCTACTCGGTGGCAGAGATGGCCGACAGCTTCGCGGCGACCCTGGCGGGACTCAAGGTGGAGCGCTTTGTGCTGGTGGGCCACTCCATGACCGGCAAGGTGGCAGCGGTGCTGGCGTCGCGCGGGCTGCCGGGGTTGGAGAAGCTGGTGCTGCTGACGCCTTCGCCGGTAACGCCGGAGCCCATGGCGCCGGAAGACCGCGCGACCATGCTGGCACAGGCCGTGCCCACACGGGCCGACGCGGAGCAGTACCTCCGGGCGAACAGCAGCCTGCCTATCCGGGACGGCGTGTTTGCGCGCGCCGTCGAGGACCGTTTGCGCGCGAACCCGGCCGCGTGGCGGGCGTGGCTCGAGCACGGCAGCCAGGAGGACTGGAGCGACCGGGTCGGCGAGCTCACGCTGCCGACGCTGGTGATTGCGGCGGAGCAGGATAAGTCGCTGGGGCCCGAGGTACAGCGCAGGGTGACGATGCCGCGGCTGCGCAACGGAGTGATGGAGGTGGTCCCGCGGAGCGGGCACATGGTCCCGCTCGAAGCGCCGGAGAAGCTGGCGGTGCTGCTGGGCGAGTTCGCGGGGGCTTAGGGGTTAATCGCCCTCTCACGACCGTCTGAGTTCGCCGGCTGGTAACCTGAAAAGCTATGGCGCTTTCGCAACATACTGTTCCGGCTGAGGCGGCCGGGACGCGGCTCGACAGCTGGCTGACGGCGCAGCTTGAAGGTGTGAGCCGGTCGCGGGTGCAGCTGCTGCTCGAGCAGCAGAGCGTGCTGGTGAACGGGGCGACGGCGAAGCCGTCGCTGCGCCTGGAGGGCGGCGAGCAGGTCGAGGTGCTGCGCGAGCCGGTGCTGCCGCCGCTCAGGGCGACGCCCGAAGATATTCCGCTCAATATTGTTTACGAAGACGCGGATATGTCTGTCGTGAACAAGCCCGCCGGCATGCTGGTGCATGCCGGCGCCGGTGCGCGGAGCGATGCGGCCGCCGACGAGGAAGACATGGCGCTCGACGCCAGTCCGGACGCCGACGCCGACGCCGCGGAGGACGGACCCGCTGCAGCCCCGGCGCGCCCGGGTGCGCGCGACAAATTGCACGAGCACTTCCGCGACAGGGGAACGCTGGTCAACGCGCTGCTGCACCACTACGGTCAGCTCAGCTCGGGCGGCGGCGATGCCTTGCGGCCCGGCATCGTGCACCGTCTCGACCGCCAGACCAGCGGGCTGATCCTGGTGGCGCGCAACGACTTTACGCATGCGAAGCTGAGCGCGATGTTCGCGGACCGCGCGCTGCGCAAGACCTACCTGACGCTGGTGCACGGGCACATGGAGGCGGACCGCGGGACGGTGAACGCCTCCATCGGCCGCGATGCGGTGCGGCGCACGCGCATGACCACGCGCCGGGTGAACGGCGCGCGGAACGCGATCTCGCACTACAAGGTGGAGCGGCGGCTCACCACGCGCTTCGGCCTATTTACTCTGCTGCGGGTGAGGATCGAGACCGGGCGCACGCACCAGATCCGGGTACACCTCAGCTCGCTCGGGCACCCGGTCGTCGGCGACACGCTCTACGGCGCGCCGCGCGAGATTCGCGCCGAAGACGGGCAGAAGGTGATGAAAAAGAGCCGTCGGCGCGCCCTCGAGACCATCGCGCTCGCGAGGAACTTCCTGCACGCCGCGGAGCTGGAGCTGGCGCACCCGCGCACCGGCGAGGCGCTCGCCTTCGCCGCCCCGCTGCCGAAGGAGCTGTCGGGATTTCTGCAAATGCTGGAGAGCGAGCCGGAGTAGAGCACTCCCCATAGGCCTGATCGACGGGCGGCTGTGAGCGCCGGCAGCCCCGAAGAAACGCTCCGGCGGACAGCGTGATCCGGCGAGTGCCACGCAACCCAAGACAGGCGGATTTCCCTTGAATGTAGAATGAGCAGCGTGCCGATGAAGCTTCTGACCTGTTTCACCCTGCTGATGTTTTCCCTGTTGCCGGTTGCCGGACGAGCGCAAACTGCTGCCACCCAAACCGCTCCGGCCCAGACTGCTCCGGCCCAGACTGCTCCGGCCCAGCCGGCCGCGGCGCCCGCGCAGCAGCCGCCGGTCGCCAATCCGCAGCAGCCGGGTTTCACCATCACCGCGCGGGTCGACGAGGTCTACCTTACGTTTACCGTCACGGACCGGCACGGGCATTTCATCGACGACCTGAAGCAGAGCGACTTCGCGCTGCTCGACGACGGCAAGGCGCCCGCGCAGATCTACCGCTTTGAGCAGGACACGAACCTGCCGCTGCGGGTCGGCATGATCATCGACACCAGCACTTCGATCCGCCAGAGGTTTACCTTCGAGCAGCAGGCCGCAACCGCGTTTCTTCTGCAGATTCTGCGTCCAAAATCGGATAAGGCGTTCGTCGAAGGCTTCGACCTGACGCCGGACTTCAAGCAGAACTGGACCAACGACCTCGACTCGCTGACGACCGCGATCGACAGCCTGCACTCGGGCGGCGGCACGGCGCTGTTCGACGCACTGTACAGCGGCTGCCACGACAAGATGCTGGACGCGACCGAGAACCATGAGCCGGCGCGAAAGGCCATCGTGCTCATCTCGGACGGCGACGATAACCAGAGCCACGCCTACCTGGCCGACGCCATCAAGGAGTGCCAGCGCGCCGAGACGGTCGTGTACACCATCAGCACCAACGTGAGCCCCAGCCGCGACCGCGGCGACGATACGCTGCAGAAGATCGCCGACGCTACCGGCGGCCGGGCCTTTTTCCCCAACCGCATCGAAGATATGCCGATGAGCTTCCAGCAGATCCAGCAGGAGCTGCGCTCGCAGTATGCGCTGAGTTACAAACCTGCTGACTTTGTCGCGAACGGCGCGTTCCGGACCATTTATCTGTTCTGCCTCGACCGTAAGTACCAGGCGCACTCCAGGATCGGTTACTTCGCGCCCCGGCCCTGATCCTGGGCGGCGGCGCCGGCGGCCAACCCGCTTCTGCCGCAGGGAATCTAGCTTAGAAAATGCTGAAATCGTTCTCGCCCTGATCTGCGTCAACTCCGATACAAGGGACTTCGCGCCGGTCGTGTGTTTCCGGACAGGCGTACCTTCGTGTCTCTGGACCGCCTCGGACGGGACCGTTTGCAACTCCTAAGGAGCCGTCATGGCAGCAGCAACGCCCTTCCCCACGCGTGAAACCAGAGAAGACTTCCAACCTGCGCAGGTTTCTCTTCAGCCCATCGCCGCGCCGTCCATCCTCGGCCTTTACGGTTTCGCCGGCGCTACCTTCATCGTGGCGGCGCACATGGCGCACTGGTACGGCGGCCCCCGCACAGAGTTCTTCCTTGCACCGTTCGCCGCGGTCTTCGGCGGCGTGGCGCAGTTTCTCGCGGGCATGTGGTCGTTCAAAGCCCGCGATGGGCTTGCCACCGCCATGCACGGCATGTGGGGTTCCTTCTGGATCGCTTACGGAATGCTCCAGCTGGCCTTCCTGCACGGAACGCTGACGAAGCCGACCGGAGCGTTCCCGGCATTCGGCTACTGGTTTATTGTGCTGGCCGCCATCACCTGGGTCGGCATGGTCGCCGCAACAGCGGAAAGCAAGGCGCTCAGCGCAACGCTGGGTGTGCTGGCCGCGGGAGCGACCGCGGCGGCTGTCGGCAACCTGACGGGGAGCGACGGTCTCGCGACGCTGGCCGGCTACCTGTTTATTCTGGCCGCGATCATCGCGTGGTACGTGGCGAGCGCTCTGATGCTCGAAAGCACGTTCAAACGGCCGGTGCTTTCAGTGGGGAAGAAAACTCCCGCCTCCGGCGCGCCGCTGATGGTCCCGGGGCGCGGCGAGCCTGGAGTCATTCGCGGACAGTAAACGCCGCTTACCGGTCCTCCGGTAAGTTACAACCGGTGCCGCGCATTGCCGGCCTTGCGATGCGCGGCACTTTGTATTTCCTCTCACCTGCCGCGTAGTTTCGTTGAACAGCTCCGGATTCCCCCCGGATTCCTGAGCGCTTCTATTTTCAACCGCTTGCAGACCTGGAGCTCCCAGGTTATTGCCCGACCAGCAGCTTCAGCAGTCCCGCTTCGTCGAGCACCGGGATGCCGAGCTGCTGCGCCTTTTCAAGCTTCGAGCCGGCTTCTTCGCCGGCCACCACGTAACTTGTCTTTTTGCTCACGGCCGCGGCGACCTTGCCGCCCGCGCTTTCAATCCTCTCCTTCGCCTGCTCGCGCGTCAGCGTCGGCAGTGTGCCGGTCAGCACAAAGGCAAGCCCGGCCAGCTCCGCCGTCCGCTCGCGCTTCTTCGCGGTAAACTGCAGGCCCGCGGCGCGCAGCGCCTCCACCAGCGCGCGGTTCGGCGCTTCTGAAAAAAACTCGCGGATGCTCTCCGAGACCCGCGGCCCTACTTCATTCACCCGCTCCAGCTCGTCGGCTTCAGCATGCATCAGCGCGTCCATCGAGCCGAACTCCTCGGCCAGCAGCTCGGCCGTGCGCTCGCCGACAAACCGGATGCCGAGGCCGAAAAGCACGCGGTACAGCGGCGCTTGCCTCGATTTGCCGATCTCCGCCAGCAGCGCGTCCGCCGTCTTTTTCCCGATGCGCTCGAGCGAGAGCAGCTTCGCTTCGTCCAGCTCATAAATATCCGCGATGGAGTGCACCAGGCCGCGCTCCAGCAGCTGTGTCACAACCGCTTCTCCCAACCCTTCTATATTCATCACGCCGCGCGAGGCGAAATGGAGAATGCTGCCCGCGACCCGCGCCGGGCAGGTCGCGTTCACGCAGCGGTGGTCAGCTTCGCCCGGTGTGCGCTTAACGTCCGCGCCGCACACCGGGCAGTGCTCCGGGAAGCTGAAGGCCTTTGTGCCGCGCGGATGGTCCTTATCTGTAACCACCTCGACTACTTTTGGAATCACGTCGCCGCCTCGCTCCACGCGGACAAAATCGCCGATGAGCAGTCCGAGCCGCTCGATCTCGTCCGCATTGTGCAGCGTGGCGCGCATCACCGTGATGCCGCCGATCGCCACCGGCGCCAGCACCGCGACGGGCGTGAGCTTGCCCGTGCGCCCCACCTGTACCTTGATGTCCTGCACCTGCGTCACCGCAAAACGCGCCGCGAACTTGTAGGCGACGGCCCAGCGCGGCGCCTTCCCGGTAAAGCCCAGCCGCTTCTGCAGCGCTGCCGAGTCGAGCTTGATGACCACGCCGTCGATTTCGTAACCGAGACTGCTACGATTCGCCTCGGCGCGCTCGACAAACGCCAGCAGCTTCTCGAATGTGGGTATCGCTTCGCGATGCGGGTTCACGCGGAACCCGGCAGCCGTCAGCGCGTCCAGCGCCTCGGTCTGCGTCGCGAACAGCGGCTCGCCCGCGGCGTCGAGCGCGAAGTAACCGTAAAAATCCAGGCGGCGCTGCGCCACCACGTTCGGCTCAAGGGTGCGGATGGTGCCGGCCGCGGCGTTGCGCGGGTTCGCCGCCGGCGTCTGCCCCAGCGCCTCGCGCTCCTCGTTCATCCTGAGAAAGCCGGCCAGCGGCATCACGACTTCGCCGCGCACCTCAAAATGCTCCGGGAGATTTGCCTTTCGCCTGCGCGCGCCGTCGATGACCAGCGGGACCGACCGGATGGTGCGCACGTTTCCTGTCACGTCCTCGCCCACCGAGCCGTCGCCGCGCGTAAGTCCGCGCTCCAGTTGTATCCGGTCTGCACCTGCGTAGTGCAGAGCCATCGAGAGCCCGTCCAGCTTGTACTCGCATACATAGCTGACAGCCGCGCCCGGCCCCGCAAGCTCGCGCACGCGGCGATCCCACTCCCGCAGCTCCGGCTCGCTGTTCACATTGTCGAGCGAGAGCATGGGGCGCGAGTGCGCGACCTTGCTGAACCCCTCCGCCGCTTTGCCGCCCACCCGCTGCGTCGGGGAGTCGGGCGTAATCCATTCGGGATGCGCCGCCTCCAGCGCCTGCAGCTCGCGCATCAGCCCGTCATAGGCCAGGTCGTCGATCTCCGGGGCATCCATCACGTAGTACAGGTACTCGTGGTGCCGCAGCTGCTCACGCAGGGTCTCGAGGCGGGTGCGCGGCTCAGCGCTCTTCGTGGACTTGCTCATGCGGACGACCTGCTCTCCAGCCCGCATTCTAACTTCTGACGCGACCCGGCTGAATCGACGCGCGCGCGCCGCATTCGCCGCGTATGAATAAGCGAGCCGGTTTCCCGGCGCCCGTGGTACACAGGCAGCATGGAACCCGTCACCCATTTCCTCACCGGCGCCTGCCTGGGCCGCGCCGGCTTCAATCGCAGGACCGCCTACGCGACGCTCGCGATGACGCTGGCCGCCGAAGCGCCGGACATTGACGTGGTTTCTTCCTTCGGCGGACCGGTAACGGGGTTTTGTCACCATCGCGGCATCACCCACACCTTCCTGGGCGCACCCTTCATGGCGCTCGCGGTCACCGGCATCGTCTGGTGCGTGGCGAAGCTTCTGCTCCGCCTCGTCCGCCGTCCGCCGGTCCAGCCCGTGCGATGGGGCTGGGTGTGGCTGCTGGCGCTGCTGGCCGACTTCAGCCACCTGCTGCTCGACTACACCAACAACTACGGGCTGCGTCCGTTTTTTCCGTTCGACGCGCACTGGCACGCGTGGAGCATCGTCTTTATCTTTGACCCGGTGCTGTTCGCGCTGCTGGTGCTGGGCCTCGCCGTGCCCGCGCTGCTGGGGCTAGTCGAGGGTGAGATGCGACGGCGCCCGCGCGGTGCATTGCGCGGCCGCGGCTGGGCCATCGCCGCGCTCACCGGCGTGCTGCTCCTCTACGCGCTGCGCAACGCCGAGCATGCCCACGCCATCGAGATGGCGACCCAGGCCGGCAGCACCACCCGCGAGCCGCTGCTGCGCGTGGCCGCTGAGCCCTCCATGGCAGACCCCTTTACATGGCACACCCTCGCGGAAACAAAGGATGATTACCAGGCAGCTACCGCGGAAACGCTCGATGACCGCCTGACCCCCGGCGGCACGGTCGCGAAGCCGCCCGTGACCCCGTCCGTAGCCGCGGCCAAGGCAAGCTACCTGGGGCGCGTGTATGAGAGCTGGTCGAGCTGGCCGGTAACGGAAGACATTGGTCCCATGCCGCCATACGGGGCAACCACTGCCTTGCCGGCCGGCGCGCACACGGTCGTGTTCCGCGACCTGCGGTTTGCGCCCGATGCGCTGGGCGCGCTCGCGCAGGGAACCGCGGCAGGCGGCGCTCTGCGCGCGTTCGCGGTCGTGGACAGCGGCGGCAACGTCATAAGTGAGTGGATGAACGGCGAGCAGCAGCGCCCAGGCCGCTGAGGACTTTGCGGTCGCAGGCCATCTTCCGGCAGGCCGCCCGCATCCTTAAAGGGCACGGAGCGAAACCAAAATGAATAAGTTTATGTGGATTCTCGGGGTGACCTGCCTCGGTGCTGCAGCGTATGTGCTGTTCTCAGACCGGCTGGCCACCGATGCGGGGACCGGGTACGGCGCGGATGACCTCGGCGACAATGTAAGCCAGTGGGGCACCAGGCAGCGGGTCAAGGGAACCGGCGGCGTGCTGGGCGGCAAGCTGAAGCAGGGTCTCGGCAAGCTGACCGGCGATGACCGGACCGAGAGCGAAGGTTATCTGGATGAGGCGGGCGGCCGCGTGACGGACGCAGCCGGCCAGGCCGCGCACGCCGTGAGCGATACAATTGCAGACCTGACGAAGTAAGAGTGAATTCTGCGGCTGGGCCGCTGCTTCACGATCTTTTGTTTTCCTGCACAAATGGCGGCCGCAAGGCCGCCATTGTTCAGGAAAACGGACCGATGAGAACGCCATGATCGTGCCAGACCCGAACGCCCCCCAGCAGAACGAACGCTTCATTTCGCGTCAGGAGACATTTCTGGACCAGCTGTGGGATCCCCGCACAGGCCGTGTCCTGTCGACGACGCTGATCTTTGTCATCGTTCTCGCCTTCTTTCACGCCGCGCGCGAAACCCTCACGCTCTTCCTGTTCGCCATCCTGTTCGCCTATTTCCTCGCCCCGCTGGTCGGCTGGCTGCAGGGCCCGCTGCGTGGGCGGGGGCGCGCCATCCTGGTGGTGTACGCCGTGCTCATCGGGCTGCTGGTCATGGTGGGGTTTATCGCCGGGCCAAGCATCGGGGAAGAAAGCAAGGACCTCACGCTGAGCCTGCCGTCGCTGCTCGACCGTCTGGCCTCCGGGGAACTGGTGCAGGAGTTTGGCCGGGCCCACCATCTCAAGCCTGCGGTGAGCCATGAGATCCAGGGCTTTCTGGTGAGCCATCGCAATGACATCCTGGGGTACGGCAAAAGCCTCGGCTCCCGGCTGGCGCAGCCTGCCCAGCACATCTGGTGGCTCGTCCTGATCCCCATTCTCAGCCTGTTTTTCCTGCGCCAGGGCAACCACATCGCCGAGGGAGCGGTCGAGCTGGGCCGCTCACCCACCGAGCGCGGCATGATCCGCGGCCTGCTCGACGATGTAAACGTCATGCTCGGCAGCTACATCCGGGCGCAGATTATCCTGGCTACGCTCACGCTGCTCGCGTACACGATTGCGCTGAGCCTGATGCGGGTGCCGTATGCGTTTGTGCTGGCGCCGATCGCCGGGTTCCTGGAGTTTATTCCGGTAGTGGGCCCGGCGGTCGCTGCGGTTTCCATCCTCACCATCGCCGTGCTCGCCGGCTACTCCCACGCCCTCTGGCTGATCTTTTTCCTCGGCATGTGGCGGCTCATGCAGGACTACGTGAGCGCGCCCCGCATCATGGGCAAATCGCTTGAGATCAATCCTCTGCTGCAGATCTTCGCCGTGCTCGCCGGCGGCGAGATCGCCGGAGTGGTCGGCGCGCTGATCTCGGTCCCGGTCGTCGCCACGATCCGCATTCTCGCCCGGCGTGTGCGTAGCCACGAAGCCAGCGCCCCACTGGTTAAACCCGCCGACGCCGGCAGCTGATCCCTCTCGCCCCGACGGCACAGCCAGCGCAGTCTGGGTTCTCCCCTTGACATTCGACAGCACCAAGTCTCATCCTCTTGTCGAATGCTGAGGGGTACTATGCCGACCTCGAATGACCTGCTTCAGGGAACGCTCGACCTGCTCATCCTGCGCACACTCGCGCTACAGTCCATGCATGGCTGGGGTATCGCGCAGCGCATCCAGCAGCTATCGAAGGATGCGCTCCAGATCGGGCAGGGCTCGCTTTACCCTGCCTTGCACCGTTTGGAGTACAAAGGCTGGATCCGCGCCGAGTGGGGAGCGTCCGAGAACAACCGCAAAGCCAAGTACTACTCGCTCACGCGCACAGGCAAACGGCAGTTGGAAGCCGAGCTCGAAAACTGGAGCCGTATCTCGACAGCGATCGGATTAGTGCTCAGGTAAGGAGACGGCAGATGCTCAAGGAATGGCTGACTCGCTTGCGCTTCCTGGTCTTCCCGAAACCCTCTCGCGACCTGGATGAAGAATTGCAGTTCCACCTCGAACAACAGACCAGCGCAAACATCGCATCCGGAATGTCCGCGGCGGAAGCAAGGCGACAGGCCATTCTCGCCTTCGGCGGAGTCGAGCGGGCCAGGGCGCAGGCATACCGCCAGCGCCCCGGCTTCTACGCCGAAACACTCCTCAAGGATGTGCGCTACGCGCTGCGCCAACTCTACAATGCGCCAGTCTTTACTACTACCTCCATCTTGACCCTGGCCCTTGCCATCGGTGCGAATACCGCTATTTTCAGCATCATAAGTGCCATCCTGCGCCACCCCGCCGGGGTCGATCATCCGGAACGAGTCGCGGTACTGCACGTGCGTTACTCGCAGTTCAATCTGGATATCCCTTACGTCTCCGTTCCGTACTACATCACTGCCGCTTCCATGCGGCCAGAGGTGGAGAGCGCCGCGATCGAGAGTGGGACTAGCTTCAACATCATGCATGACAACAAAGCGGAACACATCGCAGCCGCGCGCGTTTCGTGGCGATGGTTTCAAGTCTTCGGCGCGACACCGATCCTGGGACGAACCTTCACCGCTGAAGAGGATCAGCCGAACGCCGCCCCGGTTGCCGTACTGAGTTATGGCCTGTGGCAAAGGGACTTCGGCGGCAGGCGTGACGCCATTGGCCGAACCGTCATGCTTGATCAAAAAGCGTACCGCATCCTCGGCATCATGCGCAGCGACTTCACCTGGCCTCGCGGCGATGAACTGTGGACGCCTATTCAACTGCCTGCCTCGGCGGCTCTGCCCGGCGAATTCTTCAATGAAAACTATCACGCCTTTGTCCGCCTGCGCGCCGGTGTTCCGATGCAACACTTCAATGCCGTACTCGCCACGAAGTCATGGAATGAGCTACGGAGCGGTGGGGGGAGCCCGTATGCGACAAGCTCCGGATGGGGTGGGTACTCTGATGCGCTGAGCGAATTCGCGGCCGGGCCGCTCCGCAAGCCGCTTTACATGATATTCAGCGTCGTCCTACTTATCCTGCTGATTGCCTCGGCAAACGTCGCGGGCCTGTTGCTTGCGCGCTCTTCTGCCCGCAGCCGGGAGTTTGCGATACGAACAGCTCTGGGCGCGAGCGTCTTTCGCATGACGCAGCAGTTACTCATTGAAACAGCTTTGCTCGCCGGATGCGCTGCTGCCGTGGGCGTTGCCTCCGGGCCTTTGCTCGGCAGGCTGCTCCTGCTGCTGGTGCCGGCGCACCTGGCAGACGGCTACATCGTCCGCTTTGAGCCTGTAATTCTTGGATTCACCGTATGCACAATGCTGCTCTCATGCCTGAGCGTCGGGCTTGGTCCCATTACGAAA
The DNA here is from genome assembly GCA_964245565.1 of uncultured Acidobacteriaceae bacterium. Lineage (GTDB taxonomy): Bacteria > Acidobacteriota > Terriglobia > Terriglobales > Acidobacteriaceae > EB88. The sequence goes on from CAXTMY010000030.1 coordinate 13,800, forward strand.
ATGCTCGCCGACCGCAGACAACCGCAATTGGCTGAAAACAGCCGCAGCGCAACGGCATCTGCTGACAAGCAGAGCCTCCGCAGCGTATTTGTGATCGGCCAGGTAGCGATTACGTTTTTAATGCTCACCGGAACCGGCCTCTTTCTTTCCAGCTTTCAAACGCTGCAACACGTCGACCCAGGTTTCAATCCCGCGGGCATCCTGGCAGCCAGGGTCGATTACGCAGGCGATGATTTCAAGAAAAGCCAGGCTCGCCAGGCATCATTTATTCGTGGAGCAGTCGAGGCGGCCGCTGCGCAACCGGGAGTGCGCGCCGCCGCCGCGGTCGAGCCTCTGCCCTTCGACCCAGGTGCGATTGAATCAAGTTCTTTCGACATTGAGGGACGTCCGAGAGGGCCGAATGACCCAGGCCCCCACAGTCGCCTGACTTATACAACCCCCGGTTATCTCAAGGTAATGCAGATACCGCTGCTGGCAGGCCGGTGGCTCGACAGCGACGACCGCAAAGATGCACCGAGAGTCGTGGTTGTCGATCAGCAGCTGGCGCACAAATACTGGCCGAACAAAAGTCCGCTTGGAGAACATATCGACTCCGGCCCTGGAAATAGCTGGGCCACCGTAATAGGTGTCGTCAGCAACATCCGTTCCGGCTCACTTGAAGAAAACGCCACGGACGGCATGCGTTATTACCCCTTCGCCCAGGTGGCTGACAGTATGACCAACATACTGGTGCGAACGGATGGCAACCCACGCAGGATGGCCGCCGGCTTCAGCAAAGCCCTTGCCTCGGTTGATCCGTCGCAAACAGTCACCTCCGTGACTGCTGTCGAGACCCTGGTTTCCGACTCCCTCGCGGCCCGTGAATTGATCGTATGGCTGCTGGCTGCTTTCGCCGGCCTGGCTCTGCTGCTCGCATCCATCGGCATCTATGGATTGATCAGCTATGTCACGGCGCAGCGAACCGGCGAAATCGGCATACGCATCGCGCTCGGCGCGCAGCGCGGCAATATCGCCTGGCTGGTGCTCAGGCGCGTCCTGCGATGGGTCTCGACCGGGATGTTGGCAGGTCTGTTCCTGTCCCTCGCCTCCGTCGCTCTGCTGCGCCATTTTTTCGTAGCCTTCGGCACGGGCATCGGTTTCTCGCTTGTTGCCGCGGTCTTCATCTTTCTAGCCGTCGGCGCTCTCGCATGCCTGCTGCCCGCGCGGCGAGCAGCCCTGACCGATCCGATGCAGGCTCTGCGCATGGAATAGGAGCCTTCAAATCGCCTCACCTTGACCATGCGAGAGCAACCCGCCCACAATAGAACAAGCCGCGCCCCTGCGGACGCAGAGGAACCCCGTGCTTCCCATCCTTCTTCTCATCGCCGCCCTCGCTACCCACCTGCTCCCGCACCCGTGGTGGAACTTTACCGCCGTCGGCGCTTCGCTGCTCGTCTGGGGAGCGCGCCGTTCGCTCCTCTCCGCCATCATCCCCGTCGGGCTGCTCGCGCTGGGCGACTGGTACCTCACCCGCTTCGTCTACGGCTACCCCTTCCACGTCGACCAGTACCTGCTCACCTGGGCCTGGTACGCGCTCGTGGCCGGGCTCGGGTACCGGCTGCTGCGCGGGCAGCCCGGCTTTGCGCGCACCGCGTCCGCCGCCGTGCTCGCGCCCACCTCGTTTTTCCTGGTCAGCAACTACGCCGTCTGGGCGTCGCCCTCTTCGTGGTACCCGCACACCTCTGCCGGGCTTGAGACCTGCTACGCGGCAGCGCTGCCGTTTTACCGCAACGACCTGCTCTCGACCGGACTGGTGGTCGGCCTGGTCTGGGGGCTGCCCGCGCTGGCCGCGCGCATGCGTCCTGACGCCGCCGACCGCGCGCTGCTGCACCGGCCGTAACCTGAGGAACAGCAGCATCCACCGGTTGCCCGCGAGTGGTTCCTCTTCTAGCAGCCTTACCGGGGCGTCGATGCGGACCCTGGCCCTGCATTCGGGGGAGCATCGCTCAGCGGGTCGCCTTGCGCCGGACCGGCGACGCGAAGACGGTGGGAGTTCTTAAAAGCGTTCCACTGATCCATCACCGCACGGCTCTTGTCTCTCTCCCCCATCCTTGCGTACACCTGGACCAACAAAAAGTAGGACTCCTGCAGGGATGGGTTGTACTCAATGGCGCGGCTCAGATCGTCAGCCGCATCCTGCAGATGGTTCGCCCGCAGCTCCAGCTTTCCAAGCTCGCAGTACGCCGGCGCATAGTGGCCGTCCACGGCAAGCGACCGTTGGAACTGGTTCCGCGCCCCCGCGTTGTCGACCTTCTTCTCCAGCGCAAGACCGAGACGGTAGTAGGTGCGCGGCTGCTGCGGAGCAAGCTCGATCGCAGTGTGATACTCGCGGATGCCCCCGTCGATGTCCCCGGTCTGGACCAGCACATTGGCTAGCAGGTAGTGCGCCGGGTACGACCGCGCGTTCAGCACAACGGCCCGCTTGAGATCCTCGCGCGCCGGGGCGTACATCGAGCCGTCGTATTCGCTCTCCGCAATCGTAATCAGAAACGGGGCAGAGTTGGAGTAAGCCGGGCGTTCTTTCTGGAGCAGCGCGAGCACATCCTGGTCCCGGCCCTGCAACTGCAGCACGTTGGCGGTAAACAGCAGGGTCTCTTCCGAAGGGTACCGTCGGTAGGCCAGGACAGCCACGGTCTTGGCGCGCGGCAGGTTTTGATTCTCGAGGTAAACCATCGCCATCATCTGAAGCTCGCGCAGGGGGGTCGAGTCGTCGGGTTTGCACTGCTCAATGGCCTGCTCGGCCTTCGCCGTGTCGCCGGCTCTCAGGTAGTAGCGCGCCAGCGAAGTCGCGATACTGCTGTTTGCCGGCCACACCGCGATCGCCTGCTCGAGCACCCGTACCGCGGCCGGGGTGTCCCCGCTCCCCTCGAACGCCGCCGCGAGCAGCAGGCTGACTCTGGGATCACAGCCAGGCGGTGACTTTGCCTGGAGCGCGGTTACCGCTTCACTGAAACGGCCTTGCTCCAGCAGGGAGCTGGCCGTCGCCAGCAACGCATCGATATCGTGAGCCGCCGGACACGCCGGCGCGCCCGCACTGCTGCTTTCGGCCGCAAGCGGCGCAGCCTGAGACGAAGCTGCGGTCCAGCTGTGTGCTGGACCGCAGGTAAGGAGAGTGACCGGGATGAGCAGGGCTAAGGAGCGGACACGCAAGGTAGCTCCATCTTAGAACGCAAAGCGCAGACTCAGCTGAATTTCACGCGCGGCATTCGCACTGGTCACATCGCCAAAGGTGGCATCGTCAACCCCCGTATCCAGCCCGGTGAATTGCGGATGATTGAAGACATTGAAGAAATCTCCTCTGAATGTAAGTTGATATTGTTGCACCTTCCAGGATTTATCGGCCGAGACATCGTAGTCCTGCCATCCGGGAGAGGCGATATTCTGCACACTCGCGTTTCCTTGCACGCCCGTCGCTGTTTCAGGCGTCACATTCGCGGTGTTGAACAGCGGCCCGATCTTGCCGTTTTTGCCGATGCCGCTGAACAGCGACGTGTGGTTCACCGGGCCGGTCACATTCGGCAGGCTGTTGACGAACAGGCCCAGGTTCTGGCCCGCGCCGCCCAGGGTAAGCCACGCGCCGCTCAGCGCCGAGGCGATGCCGCTCACTTCCCAGCCGCCCAGCACAGCATCCGACCATCCACCCTGGTTCATGAACTGCCTCCCCTTGCCGAACGGTAACTGGTACACGGCATTGGCGGTGAAGTTCTGGTCCAGGCTGTAAGCGCAATGTCCCCAGTCAAGCTTCAGGTCAAGCGGGTGCCAGTCGAACTCGTCCTGCCACGGATCGGAGAAGCATTTGGAGTACGTGTAGGCGGCGGTGAGCGAAAAGCCGTTACGGAATTGACGCACAATGCGGCCGAAGACAGCGTTGTAATCGGAGTTGCCGGCGTCCAGGTTCTCCTGGATGCCGTTCCACTGCGGCACGATCGTTTTTCCATCCGGCTGCACAGGATTCAGGTTGCTTCGCACCTCAACCCGGTGAGAGTTCGACCCGATATAGGAAACTTCAAACAGCCATGGTCCAATCGTATGGTCGACGGCAAGGTTGTATTCAAAGACGTAGGGATCGCGATTGTTCGGATTGATGAATGAAACAGTAGGCGCCGATCCCGGCGTCGTCGTCGTAAACAGCTGGTTCAGGCTGAAACTGGGCGGCGTGGTGCCGACCGGAGAGTTGCTGAACGCGTCCACCAGATAGTACTGCGTCGTATCGACTTCCACCTCGTACTGGTTCATGTTCGCCTGGGTAAAGTACACCCCGGCGCCGCCCTTGATATCTGTTTTGGAATCCCCGAACGGAACCCAGTTGAAGCCCAGTCGCGGCTCCCAGTCGGTATAGTCCCCGTGCACCATCGCCCGGCCCAGTCCCAGCGCGTTGGTCGCCGGATACGTCAGGTCCTGGTCGGTCGCAAAGTCGAAGGTTCCCACGTGGTTCGCTGTGTCGGTCGGCTGCGTGTGGTGGTCCCAGCGGATGCCCGCGTTCAGGGTCAGCGTGGGAGTGATGCGCCAGTCATCCTGCGCGTAATAGCCCATGTACCAGCGCCGGAAGTTGAGCGTGGGATTGCCGAACGCTGTCTGCGCATAATCGGGCACGCCAACCAGCACATCCGCGATCGGGTCGCCGGTCGCGACTGTGTCGCCGGTATAGATTCCGTTGAAGTCGACCGACGTAGCTGCCCAGTCTTCGTAGAAGTAGGTGGGTTCGTAACGCACATCCGCGCCCACCGACATGATGTGCTTGCCGCGCTGCATCGTCAGGTCGTCGGTGGTCATGATCAGACCTTCCCGCATGATGTCGGTACCTTCCGTCGAACCGGGGTTTGCGTATCCGGTAATGCCGAAGCTCGGCGGTCCGTCCGAGCCGGCCTGGTCCTCTTCACCTATGAAACCGATCGGGTTGGCAAGAGCCGTGTCATACGCATCGGCCCGGTTTTCACCCGTTGAGGTGTGGCTCCAGCCCCAGCGCAGGTTGTTCACCAGGTTCGCGGAGAAGGTGTGCGTCCAGCCGACTGCCAGGTTCTTCGGGTCCGACGGATACACGCTCGTACGGTACGGGGTGATGTTTTGCTCGGTGAGCGCCTGGCTTTGCAGCGTCATCCGAACAAACAATGCGTCCTTATCTCGCGGATTCCAGTCAATCCTCCCGTTCTCCTGGTTCCAGTTGTTGATCGTGTCGGCCACGTTGAAATAGTTGTCCGCTCCATTCAGAAAGGAGCCGTTCGGCAGCGGGTAGAACGAAAGTATCTTCACACCGAGGGCATTGAAGTCGGCGGCAGGGATGATGTTGCCGGCGAACGGAGCACCCGTGTACGGATCGTACAGCTGGTTCTTGTCCGCCGAGAAGTTACCCGCCCTCTGCGCGGCGGTGGGTACCAGGTTATACAGATCCGATGGCGCAATCTGCCGAAAACCTTCGTAGTTCAAAAAGAAAAACAGCTTGCTCTTCTTGATCGGACCGCCCACGGAGCCGCCGAACTGGTTCTGGTGGAAAGCCGGAGGCGCGCCCACATCGAAGTAGTTCCTTGCGTCAAGGTCGTTGTTACGGAGAAATTCGTAGGCCGTTCCGTGCAGCGTATTTGTGCCCGAGCGGGTGACAATATTGATGAAGGCCGCTCCGTCCCCGGTGGCTGCGGACATGCCGCTCTGCTCCACCCTGAACTCCTGGATGTTATCGACCGACGGCAGCAATCCCTCCGCGCCGTACCATGCATTGCGCGTTTCAATGCCGTCGTACAGGTAGCTGACATCGTCCTCGCGCGTTCCGGCGATATCCACTGCCGCCGTCTGGCTGCCGCCGGTCGACGGAGCTACGCCGGTCGTCCATTGGTTGGCCGACGAGGAGATGCCGGAGACCACAGGAGTCACCCCCGCGGTAAGCGAGGTCAGCTGGATGAAATCCCTGCCGTTGAGCGGCAGCTGCTCGATCTGCTGATTCTCGACAATCTGCCCTTCACTCGAGTTCTGGGTGTTCAGCAGCAGGGCAGACGCCGCCACAGACACGGTCTCCGTGGCAACACCGGTCGCAAGCGACAGGTTCTGCTGCAACGCCTGCGCGACGAACAGCGTAAAGGGAGTCGTTTGTTTCGTTGCAAACCCGGAGCTCGAGGCCTCCAGCGTATACGGCCCGGGAGGCAGCTGCGTAATCCTGAATCCGCCTGTGCTGTCGGTGATGGCCGCATAATGGACTCCGGTGGCTGTATTGACGGCCACGACACGCGCGTTCGGAATGACCGCCCCGGCGGGATCGCTGATTGTTCCGAAGATGCTGCTGGTCGTGGTTTGAGCGAGCGCGGACAGGCAGGTGACGGCCGTAAGAATACAAACGGCGAGAACCAGCTTTATGGTCCTGGGGAATGTTGATAGCGTCTTCGTCAACGATGGGAAGTTTTGCAGCAGTCTCATACAGAAATCTCCAAGTTCGCGGCGCTCCAAAGGGGTCTGGATGGCATGACATCGCCTCCAGCTCGTGTGCAATGACCTGTTTTTGACCGGACCCATGGTAAGGGGCACTGACGCACGAAACAATAGTGCAGATGACCCATTCGTATGCGGTCTTCCGATCCCTGTTTGTACGTAAAAATTTGGCTGCTGTACGGCTACGCACCGGCTGGGCCGCGTGATATTCTTTCGCAGAAATCGGAGGTTCTCACTATCGGACTGAGAGAGAACTCCCACCTGTTGACCTCAGTCCCAGGGCCTTCTTATCGAAATCGGGCGCGACTCCAGAGTGTTGCCATGTCCGAGCAATCAAGTCCCATCAGAGTGCTGATCGTCGATGACCATCCGGTGGTGCGGATTGGCCTGCGCACCATGTTCGAAAGCGAAAGCAGTATCGAGGTGACCGGCATGGCGGCCTCGGCGAACGAGGCCATGGCCGAGGTGGAACGATCGCGTCCGGACGTGGTGCTGATGGATCTGCGCATGCCGGAAAAGGAAGGCACCGAGACGATCGTGGAGCTTCGCCGCCTCTATCCCGACCTTCGCATACTGGTTCTGACCAACTACGAAGCCGATGAATATATCTTCAGGGCGCTACAGGCGGGAGCCATGGGATACCTGCTGAAGAGCACCCCGCAGGCGGAGATCGTGCAGGCCGTTGCGATGGTCCATAACAATCAGCGCTGCGTGCCGCCGGGTATCGCGAAACATCTGCTGGAGATCATCGGGCGCGCCGAGTTGAGCCAGCGGGAGATGGAAGTTCTCACGCTGTTGGCGACAGGACTGACCAACAAGGAGATTGCGCAGCAACTCTTTATCAGCGATAAGACCGCGCGCAACCATGTTGCGAGTTGCCTGCTCAAGCTGGGCGCGCACGACCGTACCGAGGCGGCCACTATCGCGATCCGGCGCGGGCTGATCCGGCTTGAGCAGTAGCGAACGGAAACAGCTCGGGGCGGGGCGACCCGGTATAACTCTCGTGTAACATATCCCCGTTTTCCCCAGGGCAGCCGGCATGCCCGGATAGCCTCAGGGGCACACGCACGGGTACCATTTCTACTGCGGGCCGAAGTTAGCGGGACTGCCCTGGAACAGTTTCATCGCTGAGGCAACAATTCGTTCCCGGAACCTGTCCTGTTGCACCTTCGCTTTCACGCGGACCTGTGTGCCGTATTCAGGCGTGCTCAGAATCTCAAAAACACCGGAGACATCGCGGGTGCGCTTCTGCATGCCGAGGATGCCGAAACCTGCTGACCTGGAGTTATAGTCGAAGCCGTGTCCGTCATCCGCGATAATCAGCTCGGCAAAGGTGCCGTCGTAGACGAGCGAGAGGGTAAGCACGGCGGGGTTGGCATGGCTCACGGCATTCGCGATAGCTTCCTGGCCGATGTGCAGGAACGCATCGGTAAGTCGAAGGCTAAGTGGGGGCGGATTGCCGCGGAGTTCGGCAATGCTTCTTATGTTGTCCCCGGCTAGTTTTCTCGCCGTTTCTTCGAGCGCGCCAAGCAGGTTCTGTTGCCGCATCGGGGAAGATGCGGTCAGCATCGAGATCGTTCTGCTGGCCTCTTCATGGCAGCTGCGGATCAGCTGGTACGCGGTGGCGAGCTGGTCGGCGACGCGGCGGGAGTCGAGGTGTTCCGACCGTACGAGGTTACTTCGAATCCCCTGGATCTGGTAGCCGATACCGGCGAAGCTTTGCGCCATGGTGTCGTGGATCTGGTGCGCAAGGCGCTCGCGTTCGAGTGTGATGGTGCGGGCGTTCCACTCCTGGATGCGGAAATAGATAAGCTGGCCTAACATGGCAACGGCGAGCACCGCGGTGAAGAGCATGCTCACGTGCCATGGAGTCCACCACGGCGGCCCTGGCGGCGCCTGCGGGCGTCCGATGAACGGTGCGTGCTGCTGCAGTGCTTCGTAATCGCTGCGTCCGGCGGGAGCTACGCTGATGTTCCGCCAGGTTGCGTCGCCGTTGAGCGAGCGCATGCCGATGCGTCCTGACTCCACGCACGATCGCTCCTCGAAAGCCATCCACGCGGTCTGCAGGGTGTCGAGGTTCTGCACGGATGCCGCGATGCTGCATCCGTAGGCGGTCACACGCAGGCGGTACCAGACTCCCGGATGAACACCTCCGGGCATAAGCTGCGGCCTGGCTTCAATCCAGCTGAAGTTCGAGCGCCCGATGACGACAGTTCCGTCCAGGGTGCGCATGCCGACATAGTAGCCGTTGTAAGTGTCCGTGCCTTCCAGTTCGGTGTTCGAGCGGACAACGACGCCCATATCGGCTTCTGTGCCATCGAAGCGCATGTCCGCATTGAGCGTGTAGTTTCTCCATCGAGGGGAACCGGCAAGGAGCTTGGCGCCGCGTTCATCGGAATAGTTGCGGATAACGTTATTGGCAACCTTCCATTCTCCGCCGACCGCATGCCATTCGTTTGCGTTTGACGCCTGCAACTGGTAGGTATGCGTGGGGCCCGCACTCCTTGCGTGGCGCCGCGGGTAGGAGGACCATGCGCCAAAGGTGAGCAGGACACCGGCAACGGCGATGGCGAGAAGTCGCTTCCGCGGGACATGCCATGGCACAGGGTCTGCGTCTCCTACTCCGGGCACCGCTTTTACAAGGCGCCATCATAACCGGGCCAGGAAATGGGTCGCAAGCCTTTGCCCTCGAAGGCAGCCCTGCCGCGATTGAGCAAACCCGCCGCCCGGCGTACCCTTGATACAGTCTAGACAGACTGAGGGGCGAACCGATGGGCACGGCTGTGGAGACTCCTGTTCTGAACCGCAAGCGCGATATTCCGGGCCGGTTTGGCGCCTACGGCGGCCGCTACGTGCCGGAAACCCTGATGGCCGCGCTTGAAGAAATTGAAGCCGCCTATGCCGAGGCGCAGGCCGACCCGGCCTTTCACGCGCAACTCGACGACCTCCTGCACAACTATGCGGGTCGGCCTACGCCGCTCTACTACGCCGAGCGCATGAGCCGCGAGCTCGGCGGCGCGCGCATCTATCTTAAGCGCGAAGACCTTCTGCATACCGGCGCCCACAAGATCAACAACTGCCTCGGCCAGGGACTGCTCGCCCGGCGCATGGGCAAGCACCGCATCATAGCCGAGACCGGCGCCGGCCAGCACGGCGTCGCCACCGCAACCGTGTGCGCGCTGCTCGGCCTCGAATGCGTCATCTACATGGGCCAGCAGGACATGCACCGGCAGGAGCTGAATGTGTACCGCATGCGCCTGCTCGGCGCCGAGGTGCGCGGCGTCAGCGCCGGGCAGAAAACCCTGAAAGATGCCATCAACGAAGCGATGCGCGACTGGGTCACCAACGTCCGCACCACGCACTACCTGCTCGGCAGCGTCCTCGGGGCGCATCCGTATCCCACCATGGTGCGCGACTTTCACCGCGTCATCGGCAAGGAAGCCCGCCGGCAGATGCTCGAGCGCGAGGGCCGTCTGCCCGAGGCGATCGTCGCCTGTGTCGGCGGCGGATCGAATGCCATCGGCGCCTTCTACGACTTCCTCGCGGATGAAAACGTTCGGCTCATCGGCGTTGAGGGAGGCGGACGCGGCCCCGGGCTCGGCCAGCACGCCGCGCGCTTCCAGCCCGACGGCGGCGGCAAGCCGGGCGTTCTGCAGGGCACCTACTCCTACGTGCTGCAGGACGATGCCGGCCAGATCGCGCTGACCCACTCGGTCTCCGCCGGGCTTGACTATCCCTCGATCGGCCCGGAACACGCCATGCTCAAGGACGCCGGCCGCGCCGAGTATGTCAGCTGCACCGACGACGCCGCGCTTAAGGCCACCGTCGCGCTCGCCCGGACCGAAGGCATCATCCCCGCGCTCGAAAGCGCGCACGCCGTCGCCGAAGCCATGCGCATCGCCCCGCGGATGAGCCCGCATGCCATACTGATGGTCAATCTTTCCGGCCGCGGCGACAAGGATCTCGGCATCCTGACCCGCGAGCTGAAGCTCGAGGGCGCATGAGCAAAGGCAAAACCGCCTGCGCGGCTGGCGGCCGCTCACGCGGCATTTTACTTGGAGAGGCAATGCGGGGCTTTACCCCGCATTGCCTCTCCAACCTAAACACGTCACGAAGTGACCGCCTCCCGCGTAGGGGGTCTTGCCCTTGCCTCTGACCTTCGAGCACGGCAGGCCGGGGCTGGTCGCGTATCTCACCATCGGCGATCCCGATCCGGCGACCTCCTACGCCATCGCTCTCGCGGCGCTCGACGCCGGGGCCGATGTGCTGGAGCTCGGCGTCCCGTTCTCCGATCCGGTAGCCGATGGGCCCGTGATTCAGCGGGCGAGCGAGCGCGCGGTCGCGCGTGGCACGACCCTGGCGGATGTGCTCGCGCTGGCCCGCAAGCTGCGTGCCGCTCGTCCCGCGGCGGGCCTCGTCCTGTTTTCCTACCTCAACCCCGTGCTGCAGTTTGCCCGCGGCTCGCAGAACGTGATGGACAGCTTCTGCGCCGCGGCTGCCGAGGCCGGGCTCGACGGCGTCTTGCTGACCGACATGATCGTCGAAGAAGCGGACGACTATCTGCGGGCCATGGAGCGGCACGGCCTGGCCCCGGTTTTCCTGGCCGCGCCCACCAGCCCCGATGCCCGCCTGCGCCAGATCGCCGAGCGCTCGCGCGGCTTTGTCTACGTCATTTCGCGGGTCGGCGTCACCGGCGCGCGGGCCGCGCTTGAGAGTGATGCGGAGCAGCTCGTCGCGCGTTTACGCCGCTATACCCAGCTCCCGCTCGCCGTCGGCTTCGGCATCTCGAGCGCGAGCCAGGTCGAGCAGGTCGGCCGCTTTGCCGATGCCGCGATCATCGGCTCGGCCCTGGTTTCCATCATCGAGGCGAGCAGCCGCGAGATCGCGCCCGAGGCGGTCGGGCGATTTATCGAGGGCCTGCGCCCCCTCGCGCCGGCCCGCTCGTAGCTGCTCTTTTCCGCCGCAACGTGCCGCGGCGCTCGATCCCACCCCACACCCACGTGAGGAAGCAATGGATATTGAAGCCTGGCGTCTGAAGATCGACGAGCTCGACCGGCAGATCGTAGCCTTAATCTCGGAGCGCGCGCGCGCCGCGCAGGCCATCGGCCGCCTCAAAAAGTCGAGCACGCTGCCCGTCTACGAGCCGAACCGCGAAGCCGTGATCTTCGCGAATGTGCGCGCCTGTAACCAGGGTCCGCTGCCCGACATTGAGCTCACCCACATCTACGAGCGCGTGATTGACGTCATGCGGGCATTGCAGCAGGAAGAGCTTGCCTCGGAGCGGGCCAAAGCTGCCGCCGGGCAGCCGGGAGAGGAGAGTGCGCGATGATTGTGGCCATGCAGGAGGGCGCGAGCAGCGCGCAGATTGAGAACGTCGTCGAGCGGCTGGTCGAGGACGGCTTCAAAGTCCACCGCACCACCGGGACCACGCAGACCATCCTCGCCGGCGTGGGCCGTCCCGACTCGTTCGACGTAAAAGAGTACGAGGTGCTCGACGGCGTCGCCGAGGCCTACCGCATCTCCTCGCCGTACAAGCTGGCCGGGCGCAACTTCGCGCCCGAGGGCACGGTCGTCCGCTTCGCCAACGGCGTCACCGTCGGCGGCGAAGACGTCGTGGTCATGGCGGGCCCGTGCGCGGTCGAAAGCCGGGAGCAGTTGTTCCTCTCCGCGGCGCAGGTCAAGGCCGCGGGCGGCCAGTTTCTGCGCGGCGGCGCGTTCAAGCCCCGCTCCTCGCCCTACTCGTTCCAGGGCATGGGACTCGATGGCCTCAAGCTGCTGCGCGAGGCGGGCGACGCGACCGGGCTGCTCATCGTTACCGAGGTCATGGAGATTTCCCAGATCGAGACGATGCTGCCCTACATCGACTGCTTCCAGGTCGGCGCGCGCAATATGCAGAACTTCAACCTGCTCCGCGAACTGGGGCACACGCGCACGCCGGTCCTGCTCAAGCGCGGGCCCGCGGCCACTGTCGAGGAGCTGCTGCTCTCGAGCGAGTACATCCTTTCCGGCGGCAACTACGACGTCATGCTCTGCGAGCGCGGCATCCGGACCTTTGAAACCTACACCCGCAACACCATGGATATCTCTGCGATCCCGGTCGTCAAAAAGCTGTCGCACCTGCCCATCCTCGGCGACCCGTCGCATGGCTGCGGGCGGCGCGACCTGGTTCCGGCCCTGGCGCGTGCCGCCGTCGCCGCCGGCGCAGACGGTCTGATCGTGGAAGTGCATCCAAACCCTGACAAGGCGGTTTCCGACGGCGCGCAGACGCTGTTTCCCGCGCAGCTCGAGAAACTGATGGACGAGCTGCGCGTCATCGCACCCGCGCTCAGCCGCCGCATGGCTGGGCCGGTGCGTTAAGGCAGGATCACTCGGCGCGTAGAGGGGCCGGAAATGTGAGCGTGGCTTTTCCGTCGGGAAAAGCCGCGCGGAGCGAATCCCGGGCTCCTTACAGTCACTGTGATTTCGCTACAAAGGAGCACACATGCACGGGGAGTTGAACGAACGGGTCGTCGAGCAGCTCGGCAGCGGAATTCGCCGCATCACCATCTTCGGCACCGGCCTCATCGGCGCATCCATAGGGCTGGCGCTGCGCCAGGCCGGCTACCCCGGCGTGATCCTCGGCTGGGACCCGGAGCAGTCCATGCTGGCCAATGCGCGCGCCATCGGCGCCATCGACCCGGCCGTCGCCGGCGACGCCGATGAGGATCCGTTCGTCTGCGCCCTGGCCGCCGATGTCATCGTGCTGGCCGGCCCCGTGCTCTCCATCGCCGAGTGGCTCGAGCAGCTGGCGCCGGTGCTCTCGCCCACGCAGCTCGTCACCGATGTCGGCAGCGTCAAGGGCTTCCTTGTCGAGCGCGCGGATGGGCTCTACAACGGCACCGGGCAGCCCGCCTGGCTGCCCGGTCACCCCATGGCGGGCAAGGAGACCAGCGGCGCTTCCAATGCCGAGGCCGGACTTTTCAACGGCGCCACCTGGCTGTTTACCGGCGCCGGCTCGGCCCGTGACGGTAAACTCCCCGAGCACCCGTACCTCGCCGAGTGGCTGCACTGGGTCGGGCTGTTCGGCGCACGCGCCGTCACCCTTACCCCCGAACGGCATGACCTTCTCTGCGCCTCGGTGAGCCACCTGCCGCAGATGCTCTCGTCGGCCTTCGCCGCCATGCTCCAGCAGCAGTTCGGGCGGGAGTTTGCCGGGGAAGAAGCGGCGCTGCACGGCATCGGCGGCCGCGCCCTTCGGGAGATGACCCGGCTCGCCGCGAGCCCCTACTCCATGTGGCGCGACATCGCCGTGACCAACGAGGCCGCCATTGCGGCGTCGCTGCTCGCGCTTGAGCAGGAGCTTGCCCATCTGCGCGAAAACCTGCGCACCGCCGAGCTGCGCGAGCTGTTCACCCATGCCAATGCCTTTCGCGCCGCGCTGCTTGCGGCCAGCGAGCCCAACCCCTGACGCGGTCGAGCCTTGCTCGCTGTGCGCCGCGGAGCTCCACCGGCGGGGTTTTTTCTCTAGGGAAAAGACACGCATAAGTCAGGCCCCTGCACCGGATACCGGAAATGCTCTACCATGGGCGGCATGCGTGCTGCCCTCCTGCTGCTGTCTGCCTTCGCGCTTGCCGCCACCGCGCTTCCCGCGCAAACCCTTGCGCCTCCCACGGTGCTCGCCTCGGCCGATATGCGCACTTCGGTTTCGCTCGATGGACCGTGGCACTTCATCATCGACCCCTACCGCAACGGCTACGGCGCGTGGCCCAACGAGCCCGAGCTGCCCAGCCCGCGCGGCTACATCGCCGACAAAACGCCCGACCCGCACGGGCCCGTGCAGGAGTACGACTGGCCGAAGGAGCCGGTGCTCGCCGTGCCCGGCGACTGGAACTCGCAGAAGCCCGAGCTGCTCTACTACGAGGGGCTGGTCTGGTATCAGCGCACCTTCAGCTTCCATCCCACCCCCGGCACCCACACGTTCCTGCACTTCGGCGCGGTCGACTACAAGGCAAACGTAACCGTCAATGGCACAAATGTGTGCGTGCATGAAGGCGCCTTCACCTCCTTCGACTGCGATGCCACCGCGGCGCTCAAGGACGGGGAAAACTCGATCGTGATCGCGGTCGACAACACGCGCAAGCGCGACCGCGTGCCCACCACCAAGACCGACTGGTGGAACTACGGCGGGCTCACCGGCCAGGTCTCGCTCATCACCTTACCTGCCGAGTACATCGACGACGACAGCCTGACGCTCGCGCGCGGCCCCGGCGACCACATCCAGGGCTACGCCCATGTCGTCGGCTCGCCCGCCGGAACCCACGTCACGCTTGAAATCCCCGAACTCAATGTGAATCTCGCCGCGCAGACCGACGCGCAGGGCGTGGCCGCGTTCTCGGTCGACCCCAAAGGTCTCGAGCGCTGGTCGCCCGAGCACCCCAGGCTCTACCAGGTCGCCTTCCGGGCCGGCACCGACACGCTCCAGGACACCGTCGGTTTCCGCACCATCGAGGTGCGCGGCGACCAGATCCTGCTCAACGGCAAATCGATTTACCTGCGCGGCGTCAGCATGCACGCCGAGGCGCCGCGGCACTATGCCGACTACCCCGGAAGCCTGACCGGACGCGCCGCGACCGATGCGGACGCGAAGCTGCTGCTGGGCTGGGCAAAGGGGCTGGGGTGCAACTTCCTGCGCATGGCGCATTATCCCTACCCTGAGCCGTTCCTGCGCGAGGCCGACCGCGAGGGCTTTCTCGTCTGGTCCGAGATTCCCGTCTACTGGTCGATCGACTGGACCAGCCCTGAAGCGCTGGCGAGCGCGAAGTCGCAGCTGCACGAGCTGATCCGGCGCGACCGCAACCATGCGTCCATCGCTTTGTGGTCCATGTCGAACGAAACGCCGCCGTCGCCTCCGCGCACCGCCTTCATCAGGCAGCTCATCGACCAGGCGCGTGCCGAGGACAGCTCGCGTCTCATCACCTCCGCCATCGTCACGCCGTTCAAGAAAGACGCGGACGGCCATGAGACCGCGACGCTCGACGACCCGCTCGCGCCGTATCTCGACGTGCTCGGCTACAACGAATACATCGGCTGGTACAACGGCAAATCCGACGACGCGCCGAGCTACCAGTGGAGCGATCCGCTGGGCAAGCCGGTCATCCTGAGCGAGTTCGGCGGCGGCGCGAAAGCCGGCCTGCACGGCGCGGCCGACGAGCGCTGGACCGAGGAGTACCAGGCCCATCTGTTCCAGGAACAGTTCCAGATGATCGACAAGATCCCCTTCGTGCGCGGAATCTCCCCATGGGTGCTGATGGACTTCCGCTCCCCAACCCGCCAGCTGCCGGGCATCCAGGACGGCTACAACCGCAAGGGACTGGTAAGCGACACCGGCCAGAAGAAAGAAGCGTACGGGGTAGTGCAGCAGCACTACGCAGCGCTCGGCAAGTAACTGTAAGCGCGCTGCATCCCCTTATTGGCGGTAAGAATGTCTTCAATTGGATTTACAGACGAAGAACTTGAGTATCCTTACGATGACACGAGCGTCGCGACTGCGCCGGGGAGTTTAGTGTTGGGCGTATCGACAGAGGA
Source organism: uncultured Acidobacteriaceae bacterium (assembly GCA_964245565.1). Lineage (GTDB taxonomy): Bacteria > Acidobacteriota > Terriglobia > Terriglobales > Acidobacteriaceae > EB88. Next base: position 29,817 of record CAXTMY010000030.1, read on the forward strand.
ATTCGATGTTTCCGAAATGAGCCAGTACCTGCAGGACCGCATGGTAGTAACTGCAGAGGAGCAAGATTCCGAATGGAACGTTGCCATCCGCGACATTGAGTCATTCCTTCCGCGTGTCATGACGCCATAGAGCGCGTACAGATAGCGCCGGACGAGTCGCGGTGTACGAACTTGCAACGGGCACAATACCTGCTTCGGTAAAGGGAGGCGTAGTTCCCCAATGATAAAGCTTGTATCTATGCTTGCGATCCTCCTTCCGCTGCAAATGATTGGTGTAGCTCAACCGAAACACGCCGATAGAATATCTTCCGCAGAGAGTTTCCTTGTAGACCGCTCCAAGCCCTATGTCTATTTGGAGGTCGACCATGCTGGCCCCAGAGAACCGCGGAGCAAAGGCGAGCCAAAGGTGGGAATATGGCTTCGTCTGCATAATAACTGCACCGTGCCGATCGCAGTTCGGACATTTGGAGTTCCGCCGAACAGTCCCTCCGGAGAGATCGGAGTCCTCGATAATGTCGTGGCAAATCCGCCACCTGACATCGGTGACGGCAACGTTTCGTATGAGCGGTGGCCTATAGAAACATCAGCCCCCGGCTTACCTGCTATTCCGGGCACCCAGGCAGGGCAGCCACGGTCAGCAGCAGCAGCGTCCTCAAAAGCTTTGCAAAACGCCGACCTTACCGTTATGCCCCACGGCTACATGTTCCCAGATAGTTCGTTTGTGACCGTGTACCCCGGCCACAGTATTTTTTCAGTCTGCCACGAAATCAGGTCAATCCGAAATGGCACGTCGAAATCCCTTTTCGCTTTGATCTGAAAGTCAGGTCGCCAATTAGAAGCGCATACAACTTCGTCTCGCTTTACGAGGAAGACGTTATGCCCCCGGCGTAGGCGGTTTGGTCCGCAGAGCAGCCGCTAGTATCCTTGAACACAGCCCATGCCGACCGACCTTTCCTCCTACCTCCGCAGCCTGCCCAAAGCCGAGCTGCACCTTCACCTTGAAGGCACCGTGACCCCGGAGACACTGGTCGAGCTGAGCGCCCGGCGGCAGCCCGGCGACAGCCCGGCGCTCACCCGCGACGCCGCCGAGGCGCTTTACCGCTACAGCGACTTCTCCGGCTTCCTGCTCGCGTTCAAGGCCATCACCGAGCAGCTGCAGACCGCCGAGGACTACGAGCTCGTGACCCTGCGCATGCTCGAGCGGCTCCACCGGCAGGGAATCGTGCATGCGGAGGTCTACGTCTCGGTCGGCGTCGTCTACTATTGGCGGCGCACCGCGTTCGAGCCGCTGTTCGCCGGCATGGAGCGCGCCCGGGTCGAGGCCGAGGCGCGCTGGGGCATCACCTGCCTCTGGATCTTCGACGCTGTGCGCCACTTCGGGCCGGACGCCGCGGCGCTGGTCTTCCGCAAGGCCGCGGAGATGCGCGCGGCCGGCCACGCCAGCATCGTCGGCATCGGCATCGGCGGCGATGAGCGCCGCACCGGCGCGGAGCCCTTCCGGGAGCTGTACGCCGAGGCGCGCACTGCCGGGCTGCGGCTCACCGCGCATGCCGGCGAAACCATCGGCCCCGGCGGCATCTGGGCCGCCATCAACATCGGCGCGGAGCGCATCGGGCACGGCCTCTCCGCCATCGAAGACCCGGAGCTGCTGGCCGTCCTGGCCGAGCGGCAGATTCCCATCGAGATCTGCGTCACCTCGAACCTGCGCACCGCCTCGTGCCCCTCGCTCGCCGAGCACCCCGTCCGCAGCTACTTCGACGCGGGGCTCATGATCACCGTCAACTCCGACGACCCGGCGCTGTTCGGCAGCGACCTCCAGGGCGAGTACCGCCTGCTGGCACGCGAGTTCGAGTTCACCCGCGAGCAGCTGCGGGAGCTGGCCGCGAACTCGCTCGAAGCCAGTTTTCTCCCGCCTGGGCGCAAGGTCGAGCTGCTGCGCGCGCTCCAGTCGCTCGCATGACTTTCGTGCTCCGCCCTGCGCGCTTCCATGTCACCGCCGGCGGCTCTGCGCTATCATGAGCGCATGACGCACCTGCATCTGAACGCCCCTGATCCCTCCGAGGAGCTCAACGAGGAGTCCTTCCCGTTGCTGCAGACACTGGGGATTGCCACCGCGCTGGTCGGCGCCATCACGATGGGGCTGTACATCGGCCGCGAGCTGCGGCTGCGCTACCGGTTCCGTCGCCGCACCCCGTCTGACTTCTTCAGCAATGCGGGCGATCCGGTCGCGAACGCCGAGTACGGGATGGGGATCTAAGCATTTCCGCCCCTGCTACAGGGCAATCCTTACGCTCGCATCTGCCGGCCCATCTGCCTGTGGAGTGAACACACCGTAAGCTCCTGCGCAGGGGCGACATCAGAAAACGCAAAAGGCCGGGCAGCAGCATGCCCGGCCTTTTGCGTCTGCAGCTCAGGCACCCTCCCCGTCGTTCCCAACCCTGCACCGGTGCGCGTACCATGGCCCGGTCTGAATTGCAGTATCTCTGACGTTCTGCTGCGCCTTACTTCGTTCGAGGAGACACCGTGACCCACTGTTCCCACCTGCTGCGCGCAGCCGCCTGCGCGCTTGCCGCTGCCGTCGCGCTTCCTGCCATGGCCCAGGGCGGCCCGCAGCCCAGGCCAACCGGACCCTGGATGAACACGAGCCTTTCGCCCGACCAGCGCGCCGACCTCGTCATGCAGCAGCTTTCGCTCGATGACAAGATCCAGCTGCTCCACGGCTCGGGCTCTCCCGGCTTCGGGCCGCCTAACCCGCAGGGCCGCGGCTCCAACGGCGGCGCCGGCTATGTGCCGGGCTTTCCCGCGCTCGGCATTCCGGGCATCCAGATGGCCGATGCCGCGTACGGCGTGACCCGCTCGGGCACCAACGGCCGCTACTCCACCGCGCTGCCCAGCGATCTGGGCGCGGCCGCCAGCTGGGACCCGCAGGCCGCATACGAATACGGCGCGCTCATCGGCCGCGAGCTGCGCAACCAGGGCTACACCATGTCCCTCGGCGGCGGCGTCGACCTCGCCCGCGAGCCGCGCGACGGCCGCACCTTTGAGTACCAGGGCGAAGACCCCCTGCTGGCCGGCACCATGGTCGGCAACACGATGAAGGGCCTGCAGGCGCAGCACATGATCGGCGACATCAAGCACTACGCCGTCAACGACCAGGAGAGCGGCCGCGACGCGGTCGATGCCGTCATCTCGCACCGCGCCCTGCGCGAAACCGACCTGCTCGCGTTCCAGATCGGCCTCAAAATCTCCGACGCGCAGGGCGTCATGTGCTCCTACAACCGCGTCAACGGCGACTATGCCTGCCAGAACAGCTACCTGCTCACCGACGTGCTCAAAAACGACTGGAAGTTCCCGGGCTTCGTCCTGTCCGACTGGGGCGGCACCCACTCCACCGTCAAGGCCTCCCACGCCGGGCTCGATAACGAGGAGCCCGCCAGTACGTTCTTCGGCGAGCCGCTCAAGCAGGCCGTCAAGGACGGCCAGGTCTCCATGGCGGAGCTCAACGACCACGTACACCGCATGCTCCGGGCCGAGTTCGCCTCCGGCATCGTGGACGACCCGCCCGAGAAGCTTGTGGTCGACGCGCAGGCCGGCCTCGCCATCGCCAGGCGGATGGAAGAGCAGAGCATCGTGCTGCTGCGCAACCAGGGTGCTGTGCTCCCGCTCGACCGCGCGAAGGTGCGCTCGATTGCCGTGATCGGGCAGCATGCCGACGTCGGCATGGTTTCAGGCGGAGGGTCGGCGCAGGTGGACCCGCCGGGCGGCAATGCCATCGTCAAATCGGGGCCGAAAGGCACCGAGTGGCAGAAAGCCGTGTGGTTCCCCGACGCTCCGCTCAAGGCCATCCAGGATGCCGCACCGGAGGCCAAGGTGACCTTCGACGACGGCATGGACCCCTCGAAAGCAGCCGCCGCCGCGCAGGGCGCCGACGTTGCGCTCGTCTTCGTGCACCAGTGGGAGAGCGAAGGGATGGACCTCAAGACGCTCGCGCTCTCTGACAACCAGGACGCGGTTGTCGCCGCGGTCGCCGCCGCGAATCCGCACACGATCGTGGTGCTTGAAAACGGCAGCCCGGTGCTGATGCCGTGGATCGACAAGGTCGCCGGCGTGCTTGAAACCTGGTACTCCGGCAGCGACGGCGCAAATGCAACCGCGGCTGTGCTCTTTGGCGATGTCAACCCTTCGGCGAAGCTGCCCCTCACCTTCCCGCTCAGCGATGCCGACCTGCCGCATCCGAACCTCACCCTGCCTCCGCCGGAGTCGCAGGACGACTTCGTCAAAGACCGCGAGGCTCGCGCCCGCCGCATCATGGCCGGCCTGCCGCCGTTCACCATGAACTACGACGAAGGGCTCAAGGTCGGCTATAAGTGGTACGACGCCGAGCATAAGAAGGTTCTGTTCCCGTTCGGCTTCGGGCTCTCCTACACCACCTATGCGTATAGCGGGTTACACGTCGCCGAGGGCAACACCATGACTGTGCGCCTCACGGTGGCAAATACCGGCGCCGTCGCCGGCTCTGAGATCGCCGAGGTGTATTCGACGATGCCCGCCGCCGCCGAGGAGCCGCCGAAGCGCCTGGTCGGCTGGACCAAGGTACGGCTCGCGCCGGGCGAGCAGAAAGAAGTCACGGTCGAGATACCCAGGGACCGGTTTGCGATCTGGGACGAGGCAAGCCACAGCTGGAAAGTGGTCCCGGGCGAGTACACATTGATGGCAGGGCCGAGCTCGCAGAATCTGCCGCTGAAGCAGGCGGTGAAGATGTAGCTATTTTGCTTTTAAGAAAGCTCTGATGAAGTACCCATGCAAGGGTCATCCTGAGGAGCGGAGCGACGCAGGATCTGCGGTTTCTGTAACCTGGAGGAACGCAGATTTTTCGCTTCGCTCAGAATGACCCTTGTTCAGAGCTTTCTTCGATAAACCGTGGTCTACTGCGCCCGCAGGTTCGCCCGCCCCAGCAGGTGCAGGTCCAGCAGCTCGATCTCCGGCGTCATGTACCCCGCGCGCACCGGCTCGTCCTTCAGCAGCGCCGTGCTCAGGTATTTCTTGTTGTCGTCGGGAAAAACCGTGGCCACACAAACCGCCCCGCGAGCCCCCGCCTCCTGCAGCCGCTCGGCAGCCGTCACGGCCGCCAGGAAGTTGCAGCCCGATGAGATGCCGAGGCCCAGGCCGAGCGTCGCGGCCAGCTTGCGCGCCATCAGGATCGAGTCGCCGTCCGAGACGGCGAGGATGCCGTCCAGCTCGCCCAGCTCCACGATCGCCGGGATGAACTCGTCGGAGATCCCCTGGATACGGTGCGAGCCGACCTTGTGGCCGGTGCTCATCGTGGGCGACTCCGCCGGCTCCACGGCCCACACGCGGCTCTGCGGCGAGTGCTCGCGCAGCGCGCGGGCCGCGCCCATCACCGTGCCGCCGGTGCCAACCCCGGCAACGAAAGCATCCAGCGAAAGGTTTTCAGCCGCCAGCTGCGCCAGCAGCTCGGGCGTCGTGCCCAGCCGGTGCGCCTCCACGTTCGCGGCATTTTCAAACTGCCGAGGCAGAAACACCCCGCGCTCGGCGGCGGCCATCTCCTGCGTGCGCCGGATGGCCCCGAGAAAACCGCCTTCTTCCCGCGACACCAGGCAGATCTCCGCGCCGTAGGAGCCGAGCAGGTCGCGCCGCTCCTGGCTCATCCAGTCCGGCATGCAGATCGCGACGCGGTGCCCGAGCGCGCGGCCCAGCGCCGCAAATGCGATCCCGGCATTACCGCTCGTCGCCTCGGCGAGCGTGTCGCCCTCCCGCAGCAGGCCCGCGGCGTAAGCCGTGCGCAGCACGTGCAGCGCCATGCGGTCCTTGATAGAGCCGGTCAGGTTCAGGTGCTCGGCCTTGGCATGGATCGTGCCGGTGCGCCCCCGGAACCGGTAGGTAATCGCAAACACCGGCGTGTTGCCGATCGCCTCCGCCAGGGAAGCGAGCCGGCGCTGGGCCGGGCAGCCCACCCGCGGCAGCGGCGGGGCGGGTAAAGGCGCTTTGCACATCTCCGAGCTTAGGAGCGATCCGGCTGCGCATACAGGCAGAAAAGAAGGTTTTTTCAGCAGAATGGCTTAAGATTTCCGCTAAAGCGTACCTTCCCCTTTATGCGATACGGAGATGAGCCATGGCTGAGCCGACCGAGCTTCTGGACGCGATCGACACAAAGATCCTTGCCGAGCTGCAGGACAACGGGCGTCTGCCTTTCGCCGAGCTGGGCCGCCGCGTCGGGCTCTCCACCCCGGCCGTCACCGAGCGGGTGCGCCGCCTTGAAGACGCGGCCGTGATCGAGCGCTACATCGCCGTCGTCGACCCCGCGAAGGTCGGCCTCCCGCTGCGCGCCTTCATCAAGATCACCGTCCCCGGCGACCGTTTGCCCCACTTCAACGGCCTCGCCCAGCGCGTGCCGGAGGTGCGGGAGTGCCACCGCGTCACCGGCACCGAGAGCTACATCCTCCAGGTCGCCGTGCGCGACCTGCCGCACCTCGAAGCGGTCATCGACTCGCTCACGCCCTACGTCGCGACCAACACCTCGCTCGTGCTCGCCTCGCCCGTGCCCTGGAACCCGGTCGTGCCCGCCGCGGAGTGCAAGCGCCTCGGCATGCGCCGCAAGGCCTGAGCCGCCAGCCTGGGCGGCCGTGCCGGGCCGCCCGCCTGAGCCGCCGTCCCTGAGCCGTCAGCCTGAGTCGCGCCGCCGCCTGGGCCGCGCCGCGGCAACACAGGCCACATCGCCCGGCGAAAACCGGCCTTACTGCACCACCCCCGGCGCCGTCGAGTACACCTCGGCAGCCTCGCCTGCGCTCACGCTGTACAGCGCAAACTGCCGCCCGGCCGCCGCATTCTCCGCCCCGTCCGCCGCGATGCCGGCCACCGTCTGCTCGCTGAACAGCAGCTCCGCCCGGTGATCTCCATCCGCGTCCACCGCGTCGATCAGGTGCAGCGCCGGGGTCTGGCCCAGCGTGTCGGCGCGCGTGGTCTGCGCCAGCACCGCATGCGGCCTGCCGTAAAAGTCAGGCTCCGCGATCACCGTCACGTATCGCCGGGCAGCGCCGGCGCTCAGCGTGTGCGCCGTGTACACATACGTCACCCCGCCCCCGTAGCTCAGCTGGAAGGCATGAAAGTCCGCATCGGTAAGCGGGTCAGCCACCGGTGCGGCCGGTGCCGCGGCCTTATGCCGCGCCGCCGCCGGTTTCGGCGCCACCGTCCCGTCCGCCGCCGCGCTGCCCGGCGCGCGCAGCGCCGCCTCCGCTTCGTCCGCCGCCTGCTTCAGCGCCGCATTCTCTTTCGCCGCCGGGCCAAAGCTGGCCTGTACCTGGTCGGCCAGCGCCCGCAGCGCCAGCGCGTGCATCTGCAGCACCGCCTCGCTCTCAGCCGTCGAGCTGGGCCAGCTATA
>CAXTMY010000030.1:37225-37580 GCA_964245565.1 uncultured Acidobacteriaceae bacterium
GCGGCTCCTCCACGTCATCGCTCACGTCCGAGACGCCGACCACCTCGCCCACCGTCACGTCTCCGGCCGGCAGCTCCTTCAGCTCGACCGGCAGCACCTCGGCCAGCGGCTCGGCGGGCTGGCCGTAGCGCAGGTGGGGCCGGTCCGGGTCCGGCGCCGTCATCTCCACCGCCGCCGTGCCCGCATGCCGGTGCAGTGTCGGCCGGTCGGGATCGTTGGGGCCGCTGGGCGCGCCGGAGCTGCTTGTCGTCGGACGGTGCAGCGTCGGCCGGTCCGGGTCGACCGGCGGCGCGGAGCTCGCCGTATCGCTTGTCCCCCCCGAGCTGCCCGACCCGCCGTCCCGCCGGTGCAGCGT
>CAXTMY010000031.1:0-456 GCA_964245565.1 uncultured Acidobacteriaceae bacterium
AGGGGTCGACATCGCCGACGACGATGAGGATGGCGTTCGAGGGGGTGTACCACTTGTCGTAGAAGCTTTTGAGCTGGGCGCCGGTGGTCGTGTCGAAGGACTCCTTGGTGCCGAGGGGGTCGTGCGCGTAGGGGGTTCCGGCGAACATATCGGCGTTGAGCCGGTCGATGAACTTGTAGGTGGGGTTGGAGAGGTCGCGGGCGACTTCCTGCTCGATGGCGCCACGTTCGTGCTCCCACTCGGCCTGGGTGTCGTCGATGCCGCGCAGGCAAACGGACTGCGTGTGGAGGGCGACGTCGAGGTCGGCGGCGGGAACGGTGGCGTAGTACTGGGTGATGGTCTGCTGGGTGTCGGCGTTGTTCTGGCCGCCAAGCTGCGCGTAGATGGCGGCGGTCTGGTCGGCGGTCATGCCGGTGCAGCCGCGGAAGGCCATGTGTTCCTGCGCGTGGGCCATGC
>CAXTMY010000031.1:500-37230 GCA_964245565.1 uncultured Acidobacteriaceae bacterium
TGACGGCGCGCATGCCGTTGGGGAGGGTGGCGCGGGTGACGTTGGCGTCTTTCGGCGACTGGTCGGCCGGGGACTGCGTGGGGAGCAGGAACGGAACGAGGCAGAGCAATACCGGTAGACGCATGGGCAACAGACGCTTAAGGTTCACGCGGGCAAGTCCTCCAGGAGCTTTTCAATGTTGGACGCGGCGCCGGAGGGTATTTCGCCGGTGCGCGTGCAGGCACTTTCAGTGTGGCATGAAGGGGTGTGCCGCGCGGCAGCCGGTGGAGCAAACCTGCCTGCTCTGCAGAATGGGCGCGAGGTGAGGCCAGGTGCGGATACAATTGCGAATACTCAGCAGAATGGGCGCAAGCGCGTGGAGGTGCCTGTGAAGGCAGGTTGCACCGGAATGGCTGGGCTCGAAATCTGTTGCTTTCTGGAGAGACTATGCGCCGCCGTTCCTTTCTTGCTACCGTGCCCCTGGCGACTGCCGGGGCGATTGCCCAGAACAGGCTGCCGAACCCCACGCCGGGCGGACAGATGAGCCAGACGGCGAGCGGGGAGCTGCCGAAGTTCTGGCCGGCGGGTGAGGAGAAGTTCGTGCGGCCGGATGTGCATGCCGGGGACCGGGTATCGGGGGCGAGCTTTGCGAGCCGGTCGGCGGTGATGGGCTGCTCGGGGGCGGCCGGCACGGCGCAGCCGGTGGCGACGCTGGCGGCGATTGAGACGCTGAAGCGGGGTGGCTCGGCGGCGGATGCGGCGATTGTGGCGAATGCGTGCCTGGGGTTCCTGGAGCCGACGAGCTCGGGGCTGGGCGGCGACTGCTATGCGTTTGTGTGGGACCCGAAGGAGCGGAAGGTCGAGGGACTGGCCGGGTCGGGGCCATCGCCGAAGTCGCTGAGCCTTGAAACGGTGCGGTCGCGGGCGAAGAATGGGGCGATTCCGCCGCTGGGTGCGATTTCCGTTTCGACGCCGGGTGCGCTTTCGGCGTGGTGGGCGCTGCACCAGCGGTACGGGAAGCTGAAGTGGGCCGAGCTGTTCGAGACGCCGATCCACCTGTGCGAGAGCGGGGTGCCGGTGCCGCAGATTATCGGCTTCTACATCAAGCGGAACATGGCGATTTTTCTGCGGCCGACCTCGGGCGTGGAGGAAACGGCGAACGCGCAGCACACGTATATGCCGGGCGGCAAGGCGCCGGGCGAAGGCGACGTGTTCCACAACCCGGACCTGGCGCGGACCTACCGGATGATCGCCGAGGGTGGCCGCGACGTGTTTTACGACGGGGCGATCGCGCAGACGATCGATGCGTACTTCAAGCGGATCGGCGGGTGGCTGTCGCGGGAGGATTTGCGGGGGATGGTCGCGAACTGGAGCGTGCCGCTGGTGACGAAGTATCGCGGCGTGGACGTGTACGGCATGGCCGAGAACACGCAGGGGCTGGCGACGCTGCAGATGCTGAACATCCTGGAAAACTTCGACCTGCGCGGGATGGGATTCCAGTCGCCGGAGTCTGTGCATGTGCAGATCGAGGCGAAGCGGCTGGCGTACGAGGACCGGGCGCGGTACTACGACGATCCGCGGTTCAACAAGGTGCCGACGGAGTGGCTGAACTCGAAAGCCTACGCGGCGGAGCGCGCGAAGCAGATTGTGCCGGGCAAGATATTGACGCCGGTGTATCCGGGCCAGGCGCCGAGCCATGGGGACACAACCTACTTTACGACCGCGGACAAGGACGGAATGATGGTGTCGATCATCCAGTCGAACTTTCGCGGCATGGGTTCGGGGCTGGTGGCGGACGGGCTTGGATTCATGTTCCAGGACCGGGGGCAGCTGTTTTCGCTCAAGGACGGGCACCCGAACATTTACGCGCCGGGCAAGCGGCCGTTCCAGACGATTATTCCGGGGTTTGCGGTGAAGGACGGCGAGCCGTGGATGGCGTTCGGGGTGATGGGCGGGGATATGCAGCCGCAGGGGCAAACGCAGATACTTGTGAACCGCGTGGATTACGGGCTGGATATCCAGGCGGCGGGGGACAGCGCGCGCTGGCACCACGAGGGCTCGTCGCAGAGCATGGGCGAGGACCCGCCGCACCTGGGACCGCTGGGAATCCTGCGGCTGGAGGCGGGGGTGCCGGAGAAGACGCGGGCGGCGCTGGTGGCGATGGGCTGGCCGATGGGGCCGTCGGACGGCGGATTCGGGCGGTACGAGTGTATTGAGAACCGGAAAGATGGGAATGGGAACCATTTCTGGTCGGCGGCGAGCGAGATGCGCGCGGATGGGTGCGCGCTGGCGTATTAGGGGGCTGGCAGGAGCTCGGTGCCGGGACCTCGGATTGTGAGGCCTGAGGCGGTAGATACGATTACTGCAGTCCAGGGCCGATAAAGAGAAGAAAAGCCGCGATGACGACGGCCGCCGCGGCCGCCCACGCAGCGCTCCAGCTGAGATAGACGCCTGGCGCCGGTGCGCTCGACGCCATGCCGCGCTGCATATCGGGCAGCCATAACATTCCCAGGCCGCCGCCGAAGGATGATGCCACTGCCAGTCCAAACGCGGTGCCGTGGCCCATGGTTCGGTTCAAGGCACCGGCGCAGCACGCAAAGACGCCGGCCGTGACATACGGAATCCAGACGAGGCGGAACATGCGCCTGCTTCCGTTGTCGAGGCCGGCAAATCGCTTGAGTTCTGACGCCGCTGCTCGCATGGACAGGAAGTAGGCCACGGTACCGAGCAAAATCAGCACGCCGCGCCACGCGATGTGTGCCTTGCGGCCAGCGATGAGTACGGCGGCATCTCCGAAGTTCGTCACGCCGCTGAATGCGACATAGCCGGTTGAGACGAGCAGGTTGAATACCATATACAGCCAGAAGAAACAGCGCAGCCTGGCAGCGCCCCGGGGCAGACGGTGCAACACCAGCCACGCCAGCAGGCCGGCACCAAGCTGCACCCCGGGGCCGGCCGCCTCAATTCCAGGCGGGTGAGAGCTGCAGCCCTCGCCCCAGGCGGTGAGCATGATGTTATGGCCGCCCAGGGCGAGACAATAGCCTCCGTGTCCAAGCGCCTCATGCGTCATCATGGACGCGGCGTAGGCAAGGATCGCCAATGCGCCAAGCATGATTGGGCTGTCTTGAAGGGAAGGCTTTGCCGGTTGCTGGTTTTCAGCTGCCATCGGGTGCGCCGGCCTTCGTGCGTCGAGTGTTTTCTGTCGTGTTGCGGGCCTGCCCCGGCCGGTAGGGAAGGGTTAAGAGGGACAGGCAAGGCTCGTACTTGCTATCGAATATATGGCATCAGCCGAGGCGTAGAGAAGTGCAGGTGCGCAGGCCAGAGACTGCGATGCTGCTCTGTAAGTCGTTCTTGTTCGTGACGGGCGAAAGATGAAATCGCACAGTGCTCTGCATTTGAAGCGGGAAGCGAGTTTTGATGCGTATTGATTGATGAATCCAAGGAGCGACATGTCCTGTTCATGTATTCATGATCGACCAGGCGGGACTTGTACTCCCTAAACGGAAGCCTCAGGGAGCTAATGGTTAGGCAGCGAGTATTTCAAATCGTAGAAGTGCTTGCCAGCCTCCATGCGGATGGCCATCGTTCCCTTCAGGCCAATGAACCCGCCAGTCCCAGAGTCCGGCACGATAGCGATTGTCGCTTGAGGGTTTCCACGGTCCATCAATCCGCTGTGCTGTAAAACGAAGGTTCCAGATCGACCCGAAAGGCTGCCGTTCACAAGCTCGATGGCAACATAACCTGCCGAACCTTTGACCTCTGTCGTAACGCTCAACATCTCACCGGTGCTGCTTGCTTCCAAATCTCCTGTGAAATGCTTGTTGATGGTCAGTCTGTTCACAACAGGGGTCGATGCCTGACCACTCGAAGGTTGCGGGGTTAGCTGTATATCGAATGTTCCAGTCGCATTCCGCATGATGGTCTCTCCCTTGTGCTCTAAAGCCGCAGATTCATTCCCAATCTGAGCCTGAATAGCGGTACCTGTCATGAGAGCCATGCCCACGACCCGAAGGATTTTCCGCCGACGAAAGCTCACCGTATTTCTTTTGTGCATGCTTTAGCTCCTGACGAGTGTAGAAAATGAGAGAGACCGAGGATTGGAGAAATGCGACAAAGCATGCCTGCCTGGAAAGAGAAGTACGACTCGGGAGCGGGTCGGGCGAAAGGTGTTCTCAGGCGGTTGTCGCCAAAGGGCACCGTTTCGCACTCCAGGAAATCACCCTCGCAAGACTTAGCACCTTGATTGCTCACTACTGGACGGTGGAATGGAATTTGCTCTTGTCTCATACGGTAGAGACGATTCCTCATCCCAGCGTTCACCTGGTTTTGAGCAGGGTACATCGATGGTTTGGGGCGTACACAGAAGCAAGTTCTCCCGAGTGCTTGAAGGTGCTTCCTTCGCTTTCGGAGTGAAGTTCCGACCAGGGGCGTTCCGGCCTTTCATTTCTCACGCAGTATCCTTGCTCACAGATAGAACCGTGCCCGCTCACGCCTATTTCAAACAGGGTTTGCAGTGGTTAGAAGAAGTCACTTTGTCATGCTGTTCCGAAGAAAAAAGGGTGCACGCCGCAGAATCGTTTTTTCGTGCGCTCTTGCCTCGCGACGATGAAAGGATGCGTTCAGCGATGCATCTGGTCGACCTCACCCTGCACGAAAAACAGATCAAGACGGTCGACGACCTTTCTATACGAGCAGGGCTGACAAAACGCACCTTGCAGCGCCTTTTTAGGGAATACGTGGGGGTGAGCCCAAAGTGGGTCATACGACGCTATCGCCTCCACGAAGTGCTGGAGGCGTTGCAAGCTGGGGAGTCCGTGGACTGGGCTGACCTGGCTGTGCGTCTTGGCTACTTCGATCAAGCGCACCTTATCCGCGATTTTCAGGTTGCCGTGGGCAACTCCCCAGGGCGAGAACAAGGGTGGGTGCAGAGCGATCGGGAACAAACTTTGTGAAAGAGCTCGCACCGGGCCCGCTCCCAGGCACCCCGACGGGTTTGGTATGCTTGCCGCATGAGATGGAACGGTTGGACGAGTCCGAAGCATGCCGGCGTGGGGTTGGCCGGTGCGGCGCTGGCTTTGGTGCTGGCCGGTGCGGCGAGCGTGGCGCAGCAGCCGCTGCCGCATGCGCACATTTATCCGGATGTGAGCGCGGCGCGGGGCGACATTGACGCGGCGCTGAAGACGGCGAAGCATGACCACAAGCGGGTGCTGCTCGACTTCGGGGGCGACTGGTGCGGCGACTGCCAGGTGCTGAACCTGTACTTCCACCAGCCGGAGAACCTGGACATCCTGAACAAGCACTTTGTGCTGGTGGATGTAAACGTGGGCCGGATCGACCAGAACCTGGATATTGGCCAAAAGTACGGCGTGAACCTGAAGAAGGGTGTGCCGGCGCTGGCGGTGGTGAAGGCGGACGGCAAATCGATCTATGGGCAGAGCGGGCAGTTCTCCGACATGCGGCACATGGAGTCGTCGTCGGTGCATGAGTTCCTGGAGAAGTGGAAGTAACGAGCCGGGGATAGAGGTGGGATTGAGGCCTGCGGCGACGCGGGCCTTTTCTCGTGCGCATCGTACTGGGTGGGGGTGGCGCGCGATGGAGAAGATTGGGGTCCGGGAAGACCAGGTGGTTCCGCTGGACGCGGTGGCGCCGAATGTGCGCGGGCTGCGGATTGCGTTTGTGAACGTGTATGCGGTGACCCACGGCGACGGCAGCTGGACGCTGATCGACGCGGCGCTGCCGTTTACCGACGGGATAATTCGTCGATGGGCCGAGCAGCATCATGGCGGGCCGCCGAACGCGATTGTTCTGACGCACGGGCACTTCGACCATGTGAGCGCGGCGCCGGCGCTGGCCGAGGACTGGGGCGTGCCGGTGTATGCGCATCCGCTGGAGTTCCCGTACCTGACGGGGGAGCGGGAGTACCCGAAGCCGAACGCGGGCGCGGGCGGAGGGTTGATGAGTTTGCTGTCGCCCTTGTATCCGAAAGGGCCGGTGCACCTGGGCGGCAGGCTGCGGCCGCTGACGGAAGGCGCGAGCGCGGTGCTGCCGGGCTGGGAGGTGCTGCACACGCCGGGGCATACGCCGGGCCACTGCTCGCTGTACCAGCCGCGCGACCGGACGCTGCTGGTGGGGGACGCCTTCTGCACGACGAGTGCGGAGTCGTTTTTCGAGGCGGCGCTGGCGCAGGAGCCGGAGCTGCATGGGCCGCCTGCGTACTTTACGTCGGACTGGGCGGCGGCGCAGGACTCGGTGGAGAAGCTGGCGGCGATGGATGTGGCGGTGGTGGCGCCGGGACATGGCAAGCCGCTGGCGGGAGCGGATCTTTCGGGTGAGCTGCGGGAGCTGGCGGTGCGGTTTCGGGCGGTGGCGGTGCCGGAAAATCGCAAAGGCTGAGCCGCCGGTTGCTCTACACTGCAGAGAGTGCGTGGGCCGGGTTGCCGCTCACGCGCTTGCGGGCCTATAGCTCAATCGGTTAGAGCAGCGGACTCATAATCCGTTGGTTCCAGGTTCAAGTCCTGGTGGGCCCACCAGCCATTCGTTGATCTCGCCGACCTGGCTTAAGACATTGAAAGGAAAAAGTTGGCGTGGTTCAAAATACCGGCTCCGGGTGGGTACGTCAATCCGTCTCCGAAAAGAAGCCTTTGAACCCGTATCTTCTGTTCTGGTTCAGCCCTAAGTCCACAGATCAGGAAGATCGACTAGCATGAGTTCCGCGAAGCGCAGGAACATATCCGCTGTTGACTGCTCGGACTTGAGTACCCTCCTACGCTCCTCAAGTTCGTACGTCTCGAGAGCGTGCTCGGCCTTTGCCTGCTCGAATTCTTGAGCTGTAAGCTCTTGCCGCATCCGCTCTTGAAGAGCTCTGCTTTAAGTTTGCTATGCTGACCAATCTGCTCGTAGAGCTTCTTCATCTCGCGTTGAGTGCCGTCTTGACGCTACTCCCAGACTTTAGGAGCAACCTTGCGGAACTCACGCAATGTGTCAGCCGTAGCACGTGTGTGGCTCAATAGAGCGAGAACTCCGCCTCAACTCAGCCTTGGACACCTTGACCGCGAGGCAGGCGGACTTGGAGCACCAGTAGCGGGGTACAGCTTGCCTCCGCGCCCGACAGGACTGCCTCCAGTTACTGGCGTTCCGCAGACGCCGCACTTGATCAGTGAACGCAGTGGCACGGCTGGATTTACCTTCAGTTTTGGCGCGATGTTCGGTTTCCGATCGTCAAGGATGGCCTGTACGCGGTCAAGGGTCTCCTATGTAACGAGTGGTTGGTGCAAGCCTCTGACGGGGAAGAAATCGAGATCACTTGGTATTGCACCCATCGACGGCTTGTTCGGGCATTTCGGCGTTTCTGGCCTGGGCTGATTGCAGGCAGCTTTCAGCTTGGCCCAGGCTTTCTCGGTCGGGTTGAGGTCGAGGTAGTAGAGCGGCAGGTAGATGAGTTCGGCTCCCCGCTAGAATCCATCACTCTGCTCGAACCAATCTGCCTGCCACCGGCTCAACTACCCGTCACCTCTCATGTCCTAGACTCGACTTCCTTACGCACTCGCACCAGGCCATACTGCTTGAGCACTCCCACACACCGTGTGACGGTTCTCCTGTTGCGCCCCGGCTCTCCTGCCGCATCGCGAATCATGCAGACGTAGAGTGCGGGTCGCGAACTTGTCCAGAGATGCCTTTGCGCGTCGGGTTTCCCTAGCGGCACCTCAGTATTACAAGCGAGTATTAAGAATCGAGTTGACAAAGGCAAAACTACTAGTGAACACTTTGGCGCGAATAAGGACCGGGGTGAACTCCTTCGTTGAAACGACATGAGCCTGGCATCGGCCGTTTAAATCGCACCCTGCAAGACTGCGAGCGGTCGCGAGCAGCATGCATCTGCACGGAATTCAGAAACTCTCAGTTATCTAACAAAGGGGACTCCATGATCATTTCGTACAGGAACAAACTTATTGCTTCGGTAGGCATTCTCGGGTTTAAGCACTCGAGCATACACGCATCTTCGTCGATAATCACGTCATCGCGAGTCTCTCAGCGTAGCTATTTCTCTTCTTGGAAGCGCAACTCTGGATGGTTTGGTGGCGTGGCTGCACTAGCAGCCGTTTGCCTTTTCCACCCCACACCTGGATGTGGACAAACCTTTCCCTTACATACTGCTGGGCGCTACATAGTGGATGCAAATGGCCATCGCGTACGCCTGAACGCAGTGAACTGGTATGGGGGCGAATCTAGTGATTACGTTGTCGGCGGCCTTCAACTGCAATCCTTGTCCTCAATCGTCAACCAGATCAAGAGTCTGGGATTTAATGCTGTGCGACTACCATGGTCGAACGAACTCTATGAGAGCAACCCGGTCGTTGGAAGCTACGCCTTGACTGCAAACCCCAGCTTGCAAGGCGAGAATGCTTTGACGATCATGGATGCCGTCATCGCAGCATTGACAAGCGACGGTATTATGGTCATTTTGGATAACCACACCAGCAACGCAGAGTGGTGTTGCAGTACAAGCGACGGCAACTCTCTTTGGTATAACAGCGCATACCCGCAAACCAGCTGGATCAACGATTGGGTTGGAATGGTTGCTCGCTACCAAAGCAATCCTCTGGTCATCGGCGCTGATTTACGCAATGAGCCACGAGGCACGGCCACTTGGGGGAGCAGTTCGAGCACGGGTTCGAGTACGGATTGGCATGCAGCTGCCGAAACTGGCGGTAACGCCGTTTTGGCACAAAATCCGAACCTTCTGATCTTTGTTGAAGGTGTTAACTTCGCTCTTGATCTCTCGGGTGCAGCTAGCCTACCAGTTACTCTGAATACGAGTAACAAGCTCGTCTATGAGGCTCACAACTATGGCTTTGACTATTCCGGCTTGGATGGATACAGCAGCTACTTGAACGACATTCAAACCGATATCGCATACCTTGTTAACGGAACAAATCCGCAGCCCCTATGGATTGGGGAGTTCGGTACATGCAATACTTCTACTACGTGCGTTGATTCCACAAGTTCTTCTGACAATGGCTACTGGTACGGCTTCGCAACCGAATGGATTCAGCAGTACGGGATTGATTGGAGCTACTGGGCTATCAATGGGACTGAATCAACCGGAAGCGGTCGCACCTATGGATCTCAAGAGACCTATGGCATTTTGAATACTTCGTGGAACGGGAGTGACCTGGCGACGTTAACCTCGTCTTTGCAGAACCTGCAAACCACGGGTGCAGGACCTGCTCCTGGTACATACGTCATCACTAATGTGAACAGCGGCCTTGTCATGGATGTAACGGGCGCGTCAACTTCCAGTGGTACTGCCGTAGAGCAGTATTCGTCGAATGGCGGAACAAATCAGCAATGGAACCTTACCTATCTTAATAATGGAATGTATCAACTGGTATCCGTCAACAGCAACCTATGTCTTGATCTCTTGAAGCAGTCTCTTTCGGCTGGCGCTACGCTAGACCAGTATACCTGTAACGGAGGAGCGAACCAGCAGTTCACAATCGCTGCCACCAGCGATGGGAACTACACCATCGTCGTTTCACAAAGCGGCTTGGCCGTAGAGGTGCCGAGCTTCTCAACTTCTTCCGGAACAGTGCTTGACCAGTGGCCGATGAACGAAGGTAAAAATCAGGAGTGGAGTTTCCAGAAGCCATAATCGCGGTAGGCTGCCGATATCTCCGCAGATTTGGCCGTAGGCTCAGCTGCCCTTCGAGCGCGGCGATCATATGACTATGCTGGGAAGTGGGATAATTCAGACCGCCCAACTTCATGTTTGTTGCTGAGGCGCTCAATGAAGGCAGGAGAGATGCCCAGGGCAGTTCCTAGCTTTGCTGCTAGATCCGCGTCGATTTTCTGCTGCCCTCCAAGCACCGCTTCTAGGGTTGGTTGAGTCATCTGGACTTTGTCGGCCAGCTTCTCAAGCGTATGTTCACCCAAATACGGCCGCAGCCTCTGGCGTGTTGCGGGTAGCAATTTGCAGCGAAACAAATGAACGGTTCAACGCCCACGTAAGTTCCATTAAGACCGCGCTTGAGCAGCGACCAGAAGTTATCAAGTTCGTTGGCGTGGACACGACCGTTGACATACTGACATACTCGACCGCGTGATCGACAATCTTATGCGCGTAGTCGCTGACCAGGCCTTCATCCGAGAGTAGCGCATCAACGTATAGGGCTGCGCCCGCTTCAACGTGATTGCGAACCTCAGCTTGCAGCCCATGCTTTCTAGGGCTGGAAACAACCGAGACACGAACTTCTCCCCCGCGCTCAAGGAGGCCCATAACGGCTACCTTGTCTTTGGTTGCCCCAAGTTTCATCATCGAGCCATTCTGCATAGCCTTACGAATACGGTGCAGCATGAACCATGCGGTTTCTGGGTGACACCAAGGGAACGGGCAATCTCGCAGGAGCTAACGCCATTCTTGGCACTTGGAATGAGCCAAACAGCAGGCAGCGATTTCTCAAGGCCAGTGGCGAGTCCTCAAAGATGGTCCCAATCTTTGCAGTGAACTGGCGTTTGGTTTGGCTGCTCTTGCACTACCATTTCTTCTGCTTGGCAAAGTAGCTCACATCATCAGAGTGTGCGTCGCAGACGTATGCAGGGCTTCCTTAAAACTCCAACTTGGCTGACAGCTCAAAAACCCGGGCGTCTGGGATCAGGGTGCTGAAGCGGGTACTGGTGATGGCTGTTCCGGTGGAGCCGGTAAGGGTTGAACCGGGGTTGCCGAAGGTGGGGTGGTTCAGCAGGTTGAACCCGTCGCCGCGCAAGACAATCGAACTGTCATGCACGGGAATGGGAAAGCTTTTGAACAGCGACATATCCAGCTGGTAGAAGCCCGGGCCGGGGACTGAAACGCGGCCCTTCGGTCCGAAGGGCTGAAGCCCCGCCTGCGTGCTGTCAATCAGGTTGCTCGACGGATTGCTCGCGCCAATGACGGCGAGCGGCGGATTTTCAAACGCGCATGGATTGAACCAGGAAGCGAGGGTCTTGGTTTTGGCGGCGCAGTTGAACTGCGGCTGGGTGGCCGGGTTCGCGACACCGCCGGCAGCGAACTCATCGCCGATGCGGAATGGATAGCTGCTGGCCTGGTTGGTCGAAGTGAGAAAGATGGGATCGCCCGTCTGGGTCTGGAAGATAAAGCTGGTTTTCCAGCCGCCCACGATTTGGTTGGTGACACCGCCATGGTTTAGGAAGCGCTTGCCTGCGCCGAAGGGTAAATCGACCTGCGGGGAGAAGGTGAAGCGGTTGCGGACATCCTGTGTGCAGGCGCCGTAGTCATAGCTGAGACCCAGGAAGTCAGGATTGCGGTAGCCGCCGTCCTCAGACTGGCCGATGGGGCCGAAGGCGTCATCAAGGCAGTGCGACCACGTATAACCGGCGAGGAAGTAAATGCCGTGCGAGTAACGCTTGTCGAGTTTAGCTTGAAGCGAATCGTAACGGGCGATGCCTTCATTGCGCACCAGGATGACGCTGCCGAGGTCGTGAAAGGGTTGATAGTCCTGGCTGTTTACGCCGTTCGGGAGGACGCCGGGATACTGATTGGCGTTGAAGTCGCTGCGGAGACGGCGGCTCTCGTTGCCTTGGTAGGAGAGAGTGTACGAAAGGGTGTCAGTAATCGACTGCTGCAGAGACAAATTGTAGGCAACCGTATAAGAGCTTTTGGAGTCCTGGTCGGCGGCATAAATGGTGGGCAGGTTAGCATAGTTGAGGAGGCCGCCGGGTGCGTTCAGCGCGGCGCTGAAACCTGTTTCTGCCGTTTGCCCGTCGGTGGGGCAGCTAATAGCCCCGTTGACGTTCTGGCAGACGTCGGGAACCGGGTTGAAGTTGGCAGTGACGAAGAATGGAGCATTGTTGGCCAGGTTGAGGCCGAGGCCAATGTTTTCAAGGCCGCCGTAAAAGATACCGCCGCCGGCGCGCAAAACAGTTTTGGGTGTAAAGGCGTACGCGATGCCGACGCGCGGGGCGAAGTTCCACCGCTTGAGCTGAACCAGCGAGCGGTCAGAGGTGTACTGGACCGTGATGTTGTCAGACGCGAAGGCCGAGGTTAGCGCTGCAGGCAGCGGAAAGCTACGTTGAGAGACAGGAATTAAGTAGGTGCCCGAGCCGGTGTTCATCCCGGTATAGTCGCCGATGAAGTTGGCCTGCTCGTCATGGAGTTCGTGAACAGGCTGAGCGTACTCCCAGCGTAGTCCGAGGTTGAGGGTAAGCCTGGAGGAAACCTTCCAGTCGTCCTGCACGAAGGAGGACCAGTACCAGCGGAGATCGGTGAAGGGCGTATCGCTGGTGATAGAGGAGGTGTTCATCTGATCGAGCAGGAAGTCGGCTGCGCCGAAGCCAGTCACATCCGTCAGGTCCCCCGGATCCTTTGTGTAGGTCCCGTTGTACTGCTCGCTGCCCAGGCCCTGGGGCGGCTGCAGACCGAAGAAGCGGACGTGCTGGAAGTCGATGCCAATCTTGACGCTGTGCGGTCCCCAGACTTTTGAGACGTTGTCGATGATTTGTAATACGTTCTGTTCTTCATTCGAAGGAACGTAGCCGGCGACGCCGACGCTGCTGAGGGAGCTGCCGAAGCCGATGTCGGGCATGCCGCCGAGGTTAGGGCCGAAGGGGATGCCGCCGAGGCCTAGCTGCGCTGCGATATTCACGCCGCTGTTCTGCTGCAGGTAGGCGGCGAGCAGGTGATTGAAGCCCACGCGGAACTCATTCGAGAGGGTAGGGTTGAAGAAGTGGGTTTCGCTGAAAACGCCGCTTTCACCCTCGTTGGTATTATGACCGCCGACCCCGAAGCCGCCGCCGTCGAGGATGCCGAGTGGAGGAGTAGAGTCGCTTGGATTATTAGAATAGCTATAGCGGCCGAACGCCTGGTCTTTCGGGGAGAAATTGTAGTCGACGCGGATATCGTACTGTGTAGTGTCGTTGCTCGAGGCGGTTGCAGGCACGGTGTAGTTCTTGAGTACCTGGTTGGGTCCACCCTCGTTTGGCTCCGGGAACAGCTTGAGCACTCCCTGGGCAACCGAGTCGACCTGGCCTGGGCAGAGAACGTTCTGCACGCCGTTGCAGGTGAGATAGCACGTGGGGTACCAGCGGTTTCGGCCGCTCCCGCCGATGGCGTGGAGTCGCCGCCGGTCTGGTAGAGAGCGATGGCGCCTTCGCCCGCCGTGTTGCCAGGATCGAGCAACTGGCTGAAGTTGCCGGTCTTCTCAAGGTCGGTCGGTACCGTGTAGTTGGGCTGGTCAGGGACGAAGGTGGAAACGCGGGTGCCTTCGGCGTCGGCGAAGAAGAAGAGCTTGTCTTTGATGACAGGGCCGCCGAAGGTTGCGCCGAAGATGTTCTGGTGATAAGCGGTGCGGCCGGTGCTGAAATAATCCTGTGCGGCGAGACGGTCGCTGCGGAAATACTCCCAGAGACTCCCGTGGATCTGGTTGGTGCCGGACTTGATTGACGCGTTGATCGCAGCGCCGGTAGAGTGGCCCAGTTCGGCGCTGTAATCAGAGCTTTGTACCTTGAACTCGGACAGCGCGTCCGGCGGCGGACGCACCGCGTAGGTGGCGCCGTTCAGGAAATCCTGCATGTTGGAGTTGTTGTCGACACCATCGAGCACGAAATTGTTCTGCGAGACGCGATTGCCGTTGGAGGTGAAGTCCCCCGCGCCCGCGACCTGTCCGAAGCCCTGATTGGGTGCAGCGACACCGGTGGTGAGCTGCGCGATGAAGACATAGTTGCGGTTTTCCAGCGGCGTGTCGGTGATGGTCTGCGTATTGAAGACCTGGCCGGTAGAGGCATCCTCAGTCTGTAGGTCAGGCTGCGCGGTCACGGTGACCGTTTGCGTCTCGCTGCCGGCCTTGAGCATGAGGTTGATGCCTAGCTCCTCGCTGACGTTGATATGGATGTTCTCGCGGACGACAGACTGGAACCCGGATGCGTCAACCTTGAGGGTGTAGTTGCCGATCTTGATGGGGGTAAATGTGTATACGCCCCCGTTTGACGTCATGCGGGTGAGGGTCAGATTGGTGTCGGTGTCGACAAGCGTGACCTTGGCGCCGGGGACAACGGCGCCAGAGGAATCGGTGACGGTACCGGAGATGGAGCCTTGGTCGACCTGTGCATGGAGTGCGCTTGCGACCAGGACAGCTGCCAGGGGCAGCGTTGGAATAACGACCCGAACGTGACGAAAGCATGGGATAAGACGTGTGAATTTGACCGTCATGCGTAAGCTCCAGAACCAAACTCAGCGAATTTCCGCTCGGGGAACAGAGGGCACTTTTTCTTGTGCTGAAAAGACTTTTGCGCAGGAGACACATTCTGTCAACGAGAATGTTCACTTAAAAGCAAAATGATTAGTAATTTGACTGTAAGTAAGGCTTGCAGCGTTCAAGCCGATGGCTGACCGGCCGATAGATTTAACCATCGAAAGGGGCTGCCGCGCGAGCATGAGCGCAAACCGCAAATGGGGGTTTTTGACCAAAACCCAAAAACAGTCCAGGTGGAAATTGAAGATTCGGATTTGGGTCAAGCGTAGCGCTGGACTGGCGGAACAGATGCCAGATCGCGGATGCGATCGAGCTTGAGCCGGCGCAGGAGGCGGCTGACCGTGGCCCGGCTCAGCCCGTCTGCTGCGCGGTGCGCTGGCCCGTCCTGCGCTCGCGACAAGCTCCCCACGCGCGCCACCAGCTCCGGAGACGTGGGCTGGCGCAGCCGCTGCGGACGCGAGCTGCGGTCCCTGAGACCACTCAAGCCCGCGTTGCTGATAGCGACTGATTCGAATTGGAGTGTAAGCGGCGCCGGTCAAGCACTTATGGTTTACACTCCTCGACTTCAGGACCAGGGGGCTGAGGTTCAAATCCTCTCTCCCCGAGCAAGATAAGTCTTGCGCATTGCATAGCTACGCAGCTGCAACCCTTTCTGCCGAAGTGGTTTCTCCGGTCCATTCGGCATAACTCGCGCGCATTCGAAGCCGCAGTTCTCCGCCCATGCATCTTCAGCCTTGCAGTCTGCCGCGCGTCGGAGATAGCTGTGCGCGCCGCATAGGATCATGCTATGCAGCCGGCGGCGGTACCAGGGGCTTGCCGGCCAGGTCGCAGGCGCGCCACAGATACCAGCTCGCGACCGAGCGCCAGGGCCGCCATCGCTGCGCGCGCCGCAGCATGACTTTCGGGTCCGCCAGCATCGACGCATGGAAGGGCCTGGTTTTCGGCAGTCGGTCGAAGGTCAACGCAAAGCCCTTGCGTACGCCGTAATCACTCACCGGCAGCACATCCGGTCGGCCAAGGCGGAAGATCAGCAGCATCTCTGCGGTCCACGGCCCCACGCCGCGTACCGCGGTGAGCCGTGTGATGATCTCTTCATCGGGTAAACGCCGGATCTGCGCGAGCCCGGGCACGGTTCCGTCCAGAGTCTTGCGCGCGAGGTCCTGGAGCGCGAGCATCTTGTTTCGCGACAACCCGCAGGCCCGCAAAGCATCGTCGGGCTGCGCGAGCAGCAGCTCCGGGCTGGGATGGATATCGCCGAACAGCTTGAGCAGCTTGTGCAGAATTGCCCGCGCGGCGGTGCCGTGCAGCTGTTGGGACAGGATCGCTTCGAGCAGCGCCTCAAACGGCGAGTGCTGGCTCTTGAGCAGCAGCGTATAAGGGCCGGCGCGCTCGATCAGCGCGGCCAGTTTAGGGTCTGCCGCAGCGAGCGCCCGGCAGGCTTCCGCAGCGTCGTAACGAGGGGTTCGCCGTCCATCGGCCATGCCCCAGTGTAGAGCCGCCGCGTGAACCACTGCTTTACGTCCGCGACCTGCCGGCAGCATCCAAAGCGGATACATATGACCGAACCGAAAGACAAACCAAACCAGGTCGCCGCGAAGAAAGCTGCCGGCAAGAGCGCCGGGCCAAAAGCCGCCGCAAGGAAGCAGGCGGCGCCGACCGACCAAGCCGGCGCGGGGCGCGTCATCCATGCCGCGCCGGACGCGGGACCGATGCCGGACGCGCTGAACGCGATCGCCGCGAACCCCCGCGTGACCGTGCGGCGGGGCGGCACTCCGCCGAAAGACGCCAGGTGCGTCATCTACTGGATGCAGCGTGCGCAGCGCGGCATCGACAACCCGGCCCTGGACGTTGCTATTGCCCTCGGGAACGAGCTTGGCCTGCCGGTCGTCGCATTTTTTTCTGCGATCAACAATTTTCCGCATGCCAACCTTCGCCATTATCACTTCCTCTCGCAGGGGCTGCCCGATGCCGAGCACGACCTGAATGAGCGCAACGTCGCGTTTCTCGTGAGGCGGCCGCCGCACAATGCGCTGGAAAAGCTGGCGGTCGAGCTTGGCGCTGCCGCGGTGGTGGGCGATGAAAACCCGATGCGCGAGCCGGAGCGCTGGCGCCAGGTCTTTGCCCATCGCATCGACATTCCGTACTGGACCGTGGACGCCGATGTGATCGTGCCGTCGAACACCTACGACAAGCACTTCTACGCTGTCCACCACTTTCGCCCGAAGCTTTACGCGGAGTTGCCGAAGTTCCTTGATGCGCACCCGCCGGAGAGGGCGAAGCACACCTGGCAGCGCCCGAAGGGCTTTGAGAGCTTCCATGTCGGTGACGATGTGACGGAAGGCTGGGGCAGGCCGTTCGATCGCAGCGTGGGCCCGGTTGACAGCTTCACCGGGGGAACGCGCGCGGCGGAGAAACTGCTCGCGGTATTCGTCAAAGACAAGCTGGCCGACTACGACACGGTGCGCAACCACCCGGAGAGCGACGGTACCAGCCGCATTTCGCCGTATCTGCATTTCGGCCATATCGGCCCGCTTACCATCTGCCGCGCGATTGAAGACGCGGTGAACAAGAAGCAGTGCACCCCGGAGGCGCGCGACGCGTATTACAGCGAAGTTCTCGCGTGGCGTGAGCTGAGCGTCAACTTTGTAAAGTTTGTACCCGAGTACGACTCGATGGCCTGCGCGCCGGACTGGGCCAGGACCACGCTGCGCAAACATGCCCGCGACAGACGCCCGCACCTCTACACCCGCGAGCAGCTGGCAAATTACCAGACGCACGATGAGCTATGGAACGCCGCGCAGCAGCAGCAGGTGGATGTGGGCTGGATGCACAACTACATGCGCATGTACTGGGCGAAGAAGATCCTGGAGTGGTCAAAAGACGCTGCCGAAGCGTGGGATACCTGTGTGTATCTGAACGATAAGTACTTTCTCGACGGCCGCGATCCGAACGGCTACTCCGGGATTGCATGGGCGATCGGCGGGGTGCACGACCGCCCCTGGTTCGAGCGGGAAATCTTCGGCACCATTCGTTTCATGTCCGGCGCTTCGACGGGGAAGAAGTTCAACTCGAAACGGTACATCGCGAATGTACGCGAGGGGAGAGCGTTCGGGGATTAGAAACACTTCATATTCCGCTGCCCAGGCGCGGTGCGTGCCGGGTTACCTGTGCAGCAGGGAACGCAGCGCCCTGCAGAAGCGCAGTACCCTGGGTACCTTGTGGCCGCAGGCAGGCAGGCAGACGGCCTGCGCCGCTCTTTCCGGGACACCCAAGCCTGCAGAAAATTTAGTCGCCACACCGCTCCTAACGGACCCTGCACGCCCACGGTACTGGTTTAGATTCCGAGCTGAATCCTGGCTGGTCGTTGTATAAGAGGGCGCGGCGGCCGCGGGAGTATGTCAGCTATCGAACACACGGGCGAGCCAATTTGCAGGCCTTATCATGCCTTCAAAAAAGCGGGATCGAGGGGGCTGTTACGGCTGACCGGAGCTTGCGGCATGCGTCCCCGGCGTCAGATGCCGGATCAGGAATTCCTGCAGGACATTCGTGAGTGCGGTTGTTCCTGTGCCGATTCCCACGTTTTCAAACGTCTCGTCAACGCCATTGCGGTTCGCGGCCGGGTAGAAGAAGTTCGCAATGCCTCCGGCTGCGAGGCCGCCCAGGACCCCTGAATAATCCGGCTCCCACTTCCCGTTATCGCCCTTGCGGATCACTGCGTTGGCAATGGCGTACAGGATCCGCGAGCGCGTGCTGCCCGTGCCCTTCCAGTAGTATCGCGGGTCCTGTTTGAACACGACGGGAAGGATCCCGTTGCCGATGATGTCGCCGATGAACCCGTCGCCGTATTCGGCGCCGTAGCGCTTCGCGTAGCCCTGGGCTCCTTGCCCGAAGCCGCTGTAATCGTTATTTGCCTGCTGCACCCCGGCCACGATGCCCGTAATAACGAAGCCTACCGGATCGAATGCCGTTTTCCAGGCGAGCTCGAATTTCTGCCGCGGCGTCAGCGGCAGCGGATGCCGGTCGTAGGTGACATAAAAGTTCCCCAGCACGCCGAAGACACGCTGCTTCTCCTCGACCTTGATCTCTTCCTCGGCAAGTTCCTGGCGCGTCACCGTGACCTGCACATCGGAGACGGCGCTTGCCGGGACCAGCGCGATGACGGGGAGGGCCAGCACTTCGCCTGCGTGCAGGACGCCGGCCGTGGATCGGGTCGCGAACCCGAGCGAATTCACGCTAAGCCGGAAGTTGCCGGCAGCCACCCCGCCGAACACGAAGCGGCCCTGCCCATCGGTCGCTATCTGCTGCAAGGGCTGGCCTGCGACCGAGAGCGTGACCAGGGCCGCGGCTACCGCATTTCCGCCGGCGTCCACGACCGAGCCGCTCAGGGTGCCCGATGCCGGGGCATTCTCTTCAGCCTGCCCGGTCGCCGCCACGGGCGCGTCGGGCAGATCGACGTCTACCTTCTGCACCTGCGCCCGTACCATCCCGGGCGAACCGCAAACCAGTACCGCAAGCAGACACAACCCGGGGGCTCGACGCATACCTAAAGATTGACAGAAAACCCCCGGCGCCGCTCAGCCGCAGTCACACGGAGGGTGCCGAACGCGAGCGAGCGCGGCTGACGGGCAGCCGCGCTCGCATTCAGGCGCCTCCGGTCACT
This sequence comes from uncultured Acidobacteriaceae bacterium, assembly GCA_964245565.1. Lineage (GTDB taxonomy): Bacteria > Acidobacteriota > Terriglobia > Terriglobales > Acidobacteriaceae > EB88. The sequence continues at coordinate 19,386 of CAXTMY010000031.1, forward strand.
GGTACGGATACACCGTGCGGAACATGACGCCGTTGCGCATGACGACCACCGGCACCATCGGCGGCGGAGGCGGCAGGTACATGTACGGCGCGGGCGGTCCGTAGTGCTGGTACACAACGGGCGCAGGCGGCGGCGGGGGCGGAGCCTGCTGCGGCTGCACGTACTCTACCGGCGCTCGATGCATCAGGCCGGAGGCATCCGGTACCGGCTCCGGCGTGGCCGGCACAGCGATGTCGTCCATGACCTTAAGCGTGAGGCGCGTCTCGCCCTTCAGCACCGGCCGCGGCCCGCGGCGCGGCAGGTTGATGACATCGATCGGCCACAGCACCGGGATCAGCCAGTCGATGGTGTCCTTGACCGGGTGGCCTTTGCCGTGGATCCGGCCGTCTCGGTCCACCGGGTATCCGGGCACATAGACCACCTTGGCGTCGATTGGAATGACTGTATCGGGCTGGATCACCATGCGGTCAAACCGCAGCTCCATCCAGCCCTTGCCGACCAGGTGCCCGGGGTCTTTGTAGTCTTCGAACCGGCCTTCAAGATAACTGTCATACGGCATCAGGGAGCGGCCATAGCGCTCGATGGGGCTGACCGCGCAGAGTATCGGGTCGCCGATCGCTGTTGTCTTGGAAGAAAGTTTGGGCTCCGAAACTGTGCACTGGATCAACGAGCCTGCCGGGATCAGATGTTCGACCGCCCTGCCGGCGAGCGGCGAGGCGAGCAATAGCAAGGTGAGAGCTTGAGGGATGTACTTCATGATGAATCTCCGGGGCGAGACAAGCTCCCTTGGAAAGCATCGGTTGCCGGTCGTTTGCCTTGGTCAGAGTGCGGCGATGGATTGAAAGAACAACTATCCGGCAGGCCAAAGACGTGCTGGCCCTGGGTGCCCATCATGCATCGATTCGGGCTAAGCGTCAACGAAAAGAAAATCACAGTTTGGCCGGACGCATGAGAGTGCGCCGAAATGCGACACACATGCTCTTCGGGAGTCGTATGGTCAGGATCGAATGCTGATTACTCGAGCGCCGTCGTTCGATTCCTTGCCGTCTCGGGTGCCGTGCCGCGCACCTGCTCGATGAACAGCCGCACCTCACGCTCCACGAGCTCCGGGCGGTCTAGTTGTACGTAGTGCCCGCTCCCCTTGGCAATTACCCTGCGGCTCTGTGTTGAAAGCTTCTTTAGGCCCGCCTGTTTTCGGTTCCATGCTCTTTGCCTATCCAGGGCTTCGCTGCTGCACCCGAAACTCGCAGGGTCGCGCGAGAAGATCAAAATCGGCAGCCCGCCGTAGGAGCCGCCCTGCGATGCTTCCTCCGCCGAGCGATCGAAGTTTTCCTGTTCCCCGGTAAAGGCCTCGAGATGCTCGCGGCATAAGCCCTCCAGCTGCAGATCCAGCGTGCGGAGCTTATATCCGGGAAAGCTGCCCGGGCAGGCACCGAAGAGTCGCGGCAGCCTTATGGCAAATGCGGTTCTCTCCAGTAACATCCTGATCCGCTGCGGGGTTCTCTCTGCAACCGGAATGGCGGGGTCCCGTTGCGGTAATGGCGTGGAGCTGTCCACAAAAATCAGCCCGGCTATCGCGGACGGATACCGGTTCGCATACTCCCGGATGTAAAGCCCGGCAATGGAGTGTCCCATCAGCACGACCGGGCCGTTGATTCCCGCGGCGGCGAGGAGCCCGTGCAGTTCAACGGCAATGTGTTCAGCATCGCGGGGAGGGGGAAGCGGATCGCTCCAGCCGAAGCCTGCCCGGTCATAGGACCACACGCGCGTTGTTTTCGCGAGTAAGGGCTGGATGCCGCTCCAGATCAAGCCATCGTTGCCCAGCCCGGCATCGAGCACGAGCGTTGGGGTGCCGCTTCCCGTGCACTCCATTCGCATCCTGTGCCCGTTCACCAGGTACAGGGCGCCGGGTAAATAGTCGGCGCGCGACACGATGGCATCGACGACACTGCTGGCTGCGACACACATTGCAGCTAGAGCTGCGAGCGAAAGAACAACGCGCTCTATCCTCCCGCGCCACGCAGGGAAGCCCTGAAGGCGGACCGCCGCGATGCGACGGGCGGCCAACCAGGCAAACATCGTTCCGAGGAATACAAACATCACCGGGACGATAAGAGAGGCGAGACCCATCCGCGTATGTTACCCGGCGCAAGGATCTCGAGGTCGTTCAACAACTGAGTCGCGTTGGCTTCGCGTACAACTTAAGCCGACGCTATGGCCATACCCTGAAATTCAGGGCTTCAATATCACCTTGATATATCCATCTTCCCGCGCGTCGAACTTACGAAACGCCCCCGGCGCTTCATCGAGAGACAGGCGGTGACTTACCACCGTGCTCGGCTTCGCGGCGCCAGTCAGGATCATGTCCCGCAGCTTGCCGTTCCATCGCTCGTCATCATCGCGCCCCATGGTGATGCGCACATTCTTGCCGTAAAGCTTGTCCCACGGCACCATCAGGTTGCCTTCCTTCAGCGACGGCTCTGTCCCGTTCGGATCTTTCGGCGGCCATACGCCAATGATCGCGATGCGCCCGGCGGGGTTGATCAGCTCGGCGATGGCGTTCGTTACCCAGTGCGGGTCTTCCTGGCTGTAATCGCTCTTCGACCGTGCCTGGAACCCGATCGCGTCGATCGCGCAGGTTACGCCGCTGAGCGGCTTTTCGTTTCGGAACGCTCCGCCGCTGCGCCACTTGCCCTGCTGCTCCCTGATCTGCTCGACCGGGTCGCCTTTCAGGAAGTCGATCGGGATCGCGCCCAGCTCGCCGGCCTTCTCCAGGCGGTCCTTGATCGCATCGACCACGTACACACGCGCTGCCCCGCGCAGCTTCGCCGAGTAGGCGGCAAGCAGGCCGATGGAGCCTGCGCCGAAGATCGCGAGCGTATCGCCCGGGGCTACATCGCAGACCGCCGCGGCGTGGTAGCCGGTCGTGAACGCGTCGGCCAGCAGCACGAAGTCGTCTTCCCACTGGTCGCCGGGCTCACCCGGCAGCTTGAGGCAGTTCGCATCGGCGAGCGGAACCCGCAGCAGCTCCGCCTGCGCGCCCTGGTAGCCTCCCTTGTTGGGGTAGCCGTAGGCGGCGCCGGCCGCGCCCGGGTTGGTGGTGAGGCACGCCGAGCTATGGCCCTCGACACACATGGCGCAGAACCCGCAGCAGATATGCGTCGGCACGGTGACACGATCGCCCTTTTTCACGTTTTTGACCGAGGAGCCGACTTCCTCGACCACGCCCAGCGGCTCATGGCCGATGACTCCGCCTTCAATCCCGCGCATCCGGCCTTCGTAAAAGTGCAGGTCGGTCCCGCAGATCGCGCTCGATGTTACCCGCAGCAGCACGTCGGTCTGCTCCTGCATTTCCGCATCTTTTACCTCGCGCACCACGATGCTGCGCGTCTCTTCGAGCACGACTGCTTTCATTGTCTGCATCCTCCCGGGGGGTCCTGCGGGTTTGGATGCAGCCGCGCCGATAGTTCGCGGGCGCCGGCGCGGACAGGCTTCGCGCTTATCGCCAAACAAAAGTAATCTTTCCCGTTGCGCTCCACCTTCGCATACTTAGCTCAACACTCCGCCTGACCCGAAATGTTTGCATGGCTGCCGGCCGTTCTCTCGGCGGCATGCGATGCGCAGGCTCTTCGCCGCAGCGCGCCTGTTCCGGGCGCGGCGCCGAACCGTGCCACAGTTGTCCTGCGCGGGGCAGGCGTTCCAGTGCGGCGAAGGGGCCGCAATGCTTCTTGTTCTGCTGCGACGTGTCGTGGTCCTGCTCCTGCTTTCAGCAGGCGCGCTCGCCTGCGCGCAAACAGCGCCGACGCCCGCTGCGCAACGGCAGCAGGCCGACCGCATGTTCCTGCTGCACCGCGGCATCGGGCGTCCAGCGCAGGGCCTGGGGTCGAGAGCGGCGACACCGCGCGCTGCCCTGCATGCAGCCCGGCAGCGCCAGGCGAAGCTCACCGTCGCCGCAGTGCCGTCTTTTGCACGCGCCGCCCAGCCAACAACCGCGCGGGCCGCGCAGCCGGACACCACGTCTGCTTCCACGACGGTGTGGCAACCCTCCGGTCCCATACAGCTCAGTACCCCGAGCTATGGGCTCGTCACAGGCCGGGTCAGCTCGCTCATCGCCGACCCCAACGACACCACCGGCAATACCGTTTACCTCGGAGCGACCGGCGGTGGTGTGTGGAAAAGCACCAATGCTGCCGGCAATGCGGGCAGCGTCACGTTCACGCCGTTGACCGATGACATCTCCGTTTTCGCGAATTCCTTCGACTCCATCCCTTCGCTCTCCATCGGCGCCATCAGCGTCCAGCCCGGCAACCCGCAAGTGCTGCTCGCCGGCACCGGCGACCCCAACGATGCGCTCGACTCGTACTACGGCGTCGGCATTCTGCGCTCCTCCAACGGCGGCAGCTCCTGGACGCTGATCGCCCAAAGCTCGGACCTGGCGCTGAACGGCAGCACCAACTACTCCATGGAGGGGGTTGGTTTCGCCGGTTTCGCGTGGAGCACGACCACCGCGAACCTCGTGGTCGCCGCCGCTTCGCAATCGCTTGAAGGCCTGCTCGTCAACACCGGCTTCGCGTCCACGGCCGAAACCGGCCTCTACTATTCGCAGGATGCCGGCCAGACCTGGCATCTCGCCACCGTTGAAGACAGCTCGACCCAGATCATCCAGTCGAGCGACCCTGAGTCCTCACCGCCCGGCAACCCCGCCACGGCAGTCGTCTGGAACCCGCAGCGCGCGCTGTTTATCGCGGCGATTCGCTTCCACGGCTATTACTCCTCGCCGGACGGGATCACCTGGACCCGGCTCGCCAACCAGCCCGGCGCGAACCTCACCGCGTCGCAATGCCCGGCGAACCCCGGCGGCACCGGCAACTCCAGCTGCCCGATCTTCCGCGGGGCGCTCGCCGTACAGCCCTCGACCGGCGACACCTTCGCCCTCACCACGGACATCAACAACGTCGACCAGGGCCTGTTTCACGACGTCTGCTCCACGAACGGGACCGCCGTAAGCTCCTGCGCATCGAGCACCATCACCTTCGGCACGCAGATCACCGACACCGCGCTCGACAGCACGGGCGGCGTTATCCCGCAGGCCGACTATAACCTCGCGCTCTCCGCGGTCGCCTCGCAGCAGGATACGATCCTGTTTGCCGGCACCGAGGACATTTACCGCTGCTCGCTCGCCGACAGCTGCACCTGGCGCAACACCACGAACGACCAGACTTGCGCCGCCGCGCAGGTGGCACCCTCTACCCATGCCATCGACGGCACGTTCGGGGCCAATGGCCTGCTCTATTTCGGCAACGACGGCGGCGTGTGGCGGTCCACCGATACCGTCTCCCAGACCGGCGCTGTCTGCGCTTCGACGGATGCCGCTCACTTCCAAAATCTGAACGCAGGCATCGGCTCGCTTGCTGAAATCTCTCATCTCGATGTGAGCCCCTCAAGCGCTTCGCTCGTGCTCGCCGGCATCGGCGGCTTTGGCGTTACGGCGAGCGAGACCGCGGCCGCGCAGGGCGGAACCGGCGCCTGGCAGCAGCTGCTTACGGGGGAGGGCAGCTATGTCGCCATCGATCCCGTCACTCCCGGCAACTGGTACGCGGACTCCGGGCAAGGCGTCTCCATTTACAGCTGCCCGGACGGCGGCAGCTGCACCGGGTCAGACTTCGGCACCACTCCCGTGATCGGACGCGCCCAGGTAGAAGACGACGCCGATTACTTTCTCGACGCTGCTCCCTGGATGCTCGACCCGCTGAATTCGCAGAACATCATTCTGGGCACCTGCCGCATGTGGCTCGGCCCCGTGACCGGCAGCTGGACGAGCTCGAACCTGCTCAGCACCATGCTGGACGGGGACCAGCAGAGCTTTTGCGACGGCAATGCGCAGCTCCGGTCGGTCGGTGCCGGCGGCAGTTACAATTCCGCGCAAGGCGGCGAGCAGATGTACGCGGGCACGGCCGGGCTGCTCGACGGCGGCGGCTCTGTCCCCGGCCACCTGTTCGGCGCCACCGTGCCCGAAGGCGGCGGAACCGTCACCTGGAGCGACCTGTGGCGCAACCCTGTCACCAACACTTCGCTCAGCAGCCAGTTCAACGCCGGGGGCTATGCCATCTCTTCCATCACGGTCGACCCGCACGACGCGACCGGCAACACCCTTTACGCAGGCATCGCCGGCTTTCCGTACGAGCAGTCGGGCGTGCTCTACGGCTCGACGGATGGCGGCGCGCAATGGGTTAACCTCACCAACTCGCTGCCGTATTCTCCACTGAACAGCATTGTCGTCGATCCCGGCACCAGCAGCACGGTCTACGTTGGTGGCGACTTCGGCGTGTACTACACGACATCCATCTCCAGTTGCTCGAGCGGCAGCCAGAACTGCTGGAGCCAGCTCGGCTCCGGCCTGCCGAACGCGCCGGTGACGAGCCTGCGCATCTCCAGTATTGCGGGCAGTACCGTCCTCGAAGCCGGGACCTACGGTCGCGGCATCTGGACCATCGGTCTTTCCAGCACGGCCGTCAACGCGCAGGCCACGCTCTCGCCGACCAGCTACACTTTCCCGGGCCAAGCCACCGGGTCTGCGAGCAGCACCGTCGCGACCTTCACGCTCGCGAGCACCGGCTCCGTTCCGCTTGCCATCGCCAGTGTTGCCGTCTCGCCCAGTGACTATGCTGAGACCAACAACTGCGGGTCCTCGCTCGCAGCCGGTACCACCTGTCAGATCAAGGTCACCTTTACGCCCACGGCCACCGGCAGCCGACCCGGAACGCTTACTGTCTTGGCAAACACCCAGTCCGGCTCGCTGACCGCGTCGCTCGATGGCACTGGCCTTACCCCCGGCGCGCTCACGCTCACCCCGGCGACACTTGCGTTCCCGACGACTGCAACGGGCGCAAGCTCTTCGCCGAGCAGCGTCAGTGTGCAAAACACCGGCGGCGCACCTGTTACGCTCGGTTCCGCAACCATCGGCGGCACAAATACAACAGATTTCACCATAGCTTCCGGCAACAGCTGCACGGGCAGCCTCGCGGCTAATGCCACCTGCACCCTCCCGGTCGTCTTCAACCCGGTCCAGAACGGCCCGCGGGCGGCTACGCTTCAGCTCGCCTCCAGCATCGCGGGCAGTCCGTCTACCGTGAACCTCACGGGTAACGCCGTGAGTCCGGCGAGCCTGAGCCTTTCGCCCAGCTCGCTGACTTTTCCGAACACGCCGGTGAGCAGCAACTCCGCCGCGCAATCCATCACGGTTACAAATAGCGGGGGCGTCGCGGCCGAGCTCGGTGCGCCCAGCGTATCGGCCGACTACACCATTACCGGCAATACCTGCGGCTCTACGCTGCCTGCCTCAGGCAGCTGCTCGATTGCGATCGAGTTCTCCCCGACGGCCACGGGCAGCCAGGCCGGACTGCTCACCGTACCCTCGACCAGCAGGCCCAACGACGTGCCGCTCACTGCATCGTTGAGCGGCACCGGAGTGCAGGCCGCCACCATTACCCTGTCGCCGACAAGCCTCAGCTTCGGCAGCCAGCAGCAGGGAACCACTTCCGCTGCGATGAGCCTCACGGTTACGAACGGCGGCGGAAGCGCGGCCACGCTGGGCACGATCACCGCATCGGGCGATTTCGCCGTGGCGACCAATACCTGCACGGCGACGCTTGCGGCCAACAGCAGCTGCACTGTTACCGTCACGTTCACGCCCACGGCGACGGGCAGCCGCACCGGCGCGCTCACCGTGCCCTATGGCAACACCAGTGCCGTCGCCGCGCTTACCGGGACCGGCACCGCCCCGGGGCTGCTCGGTTTCAGCCCGTCTGCGCTTACCTTCCCCACCACCGCGGAAAACACCGCCTCCGCCGCGCTCTCCCTCACCGTCACCAACAGCGGCGGTAATCCCGCGCAGATCAACTCCGTGTCGGCAGCCACGCCGTTTGCCGTCACCGCGAACAGCTGCCCCGCGTCGCTGGCCGTCAATGCCTCCTGTACGCTTCAGCTCACCTTCACCCCGCCCGGCACTGCTGCGTACAGCGGAGCCGTGACGTTTGCCGGAAACTTCAGCAACTCACCGGCGCAGGTGCCGCTCAGCGGGCAGGGTGCGACGCCGCCGAACGCGACCCTCAGCCCGGCCGCGCTCACCTTCCCCAGTACCGCGGAAGGCTCGGCATCCGCCGCCCAGAGCATCACCGTGACCAGTACCGGCGGCGTTCCCGTGACGCTCGGCGCGGCATCTGTAACCGCGAATTATCAGATATCCGGCAACACCTGCCCAGCTTCGCTTGCTCCTGGCAGCAATTGTGCCGTTTCTGTTCTTTTCCATCCTTCCGCCACAGGCGCGCAGCCCGGCACGTTCTCCCAGCCCGGCAGCATGGCGGGCAGCCCGCTCACAGCGAGCCTTAACGGGACTGGACTGACCCCCGGCGCGATCACCCTTACGCCGACCAGCCTCAACTTCGGTTCCGCAATCGTCGGCACGACGACGGCCACGCAAGCCGTCACCGTTGCTAACACCGGCGGCGCTTCTGTCACGCTTGGAACGCCCTCGACTACTCCCGCGGACTACTCCATCACCGGGAACACCTGCGGCGCCACGCTTAACGGCGGCCAGACCTGTACGCTCACGCTGGCCTTTACGCCCTCCGCAGCAGGCTCGCGCCCCGGCCAGCTGACTGTTCCCGGCTCCGGCTCCGCCAGCTCCGCCGTGGCGACGCTCGAAGGCACGGGCACTACCCCGGGCGACCTCACACTCTCGCCCACGTCTCTCGCCTTCGGCACCGTGGCTACCGGCAGCACGGAAACGGATACCGTGACTGCGACAAATAGCGGGGGTACGGCAGTCCACCTCAGCGCCATTACCGCGACCGGCGACTTTTCTGTCGCTCCCGGAGGCACCTGCTCGACTGGCTCGGCCATCCCGGCCAGCGGCGGCAGCTGCACGGTACTCGTCACATTTGCGCCGAGTACCACGGGAAACCGCTCCGGCACACTCACGCTCGCCAACGACGGCAGCCCGGCGATCGTGCAGGCTGCGCTTGCGGGTGTGGGTGCGGCTCCGGGCAATCTTGCGCTCGCGCCGTCCAGCCTCAGCTTCGGCTCTGTCGTGCTGGCGACTGCATCTGCCGCGCAAACCATCACCGCAACCAACAGCGGCGGCGTCCCGGTCCAGCTCAGCGCCGCCGTGATCAGCGGCTCCGGCTATTCGCTGCAAAGCAACACGTGCGGCGCCTCGCTCGCCGCGGGCGCCAGCTGCAGCCTCCAGGTCGTCTTCACCCCGGCCGTCGCAGGCCAGAGCAGCGGCACGCTCACGCTGCCGGGGCAGTACGCAGCGTCCCCGGCGGCGGTCGAGCTCAGCGGAACCGGCGTGACACCGGGCGCGCTCACCTTCAGCCCCAATCCCGTCAGCTACGGTTCGGTTGCCGTCAACACAACTGCAACCCAGACGGTTACGGTTGAAAATACCGGCGGCGCAACCGTCACGCTCGGCTCGCCTTCCGCCAGCAACGGTTTCGCTGTCGTCAATCACTGCGGCGCCAGCCTGGCCCCCGGTGCGAGCTGCACACTCCAGGTGTCCTTCGACCCGGGTGCCACCGGCGCGGTTTCCGGCCTGCTGACGTTTCCTGCATCGGTCTCCGGCAACGCCCCGACCGACCCGCTCTCAGGAACCGGGGTCAGCGCGGGCAGTCTTTCTGTCTCGCCCGGCAGCCTCAGTTATCCGGCAACTGCGGTGGGCAGTACATCCACCGCGCAAACCGCGGTCTTCAGCAATCCGGGCGGCGTCTCCATTTCGCTCAACAGCCCGACTGTCTCAAATGCCAGCTTCATCATCAGCAGCAATAGCTGCGGCGCAACCCTTGCGGCCGGCGCCACCTGCTCGGTTGGTATTGCCTTTGCGCCCGCAGCCGCGGGCAGCCGGAGCGGCACGCTTATGCTTACCGGCGGCTCCGGCAGCAGCGTAACCGCGCAAGTCGACCTCAGCGGCAGCGGCGTCGCGCCCGCGCAGTTCGTCTTTGCGCCGGCCTCGCTCGCCTTCGGCCAGCAAGCTGACAACACCACCAGCGCCACGCAAACGCTCACGCTCTCCAACACCGGGGGCGTCTCCACCAGCCTCGGGCTGCCGGTGCTCACCGGCCAGTACAAGCTCGCCGCTAACACCTGCGGCAGCAGCCTCGGGGCAGGAGCCAGTTGCTCGCTGGGTGTGCAGTTCGCGCCGGCCACCAGCGGTGCCCAGCCCGGCACGTTATCGATCGCGAGCAGCACCGGCACTCCATCGGCCAGTGCCGCGCTCACGGGCACCGCGCTCGCGCTTGTGCTTTCGCCGACGAGCCTCGTCTTCAGTCCATCCCTGCCGGTCGGCAGCACATCTGCGGCGCAGCTCATCGCGGTGCAGAATCTCGGTACCGCGGCTATCAGCCTCACAGCCCCTTCGATCACCGGCGACTTCGCGATCGGCTCCTCTACCTGCGGCAGTACGCTCGCGGCCAGCAGCGCCTGCGCAGTCTCCGTCACATTTACGCCCACGGCCGGCGGCCAGCGCACCGGGGTGTTCACCATCTCTGACGGCGCCGAAACCGGCACAACTACACTCACCGGAACTGGTCTCGCCCCGGCCACCGATACGCTCTCGCCAGGCGCTCTCACCTTCGGCCCCACCGTCGTGGGCAGCGACTCAGCGGCGCAGAGCGTTCTGCTCACCAACTCCGGCGACGCCACGCTGACCCAGATCACCACGGCGGTGACCGGGCCATTTCTCGTCTCCAGCAACTGCGGAGCAAGCCTCGGCGGGCATCTCAGCTGTCCCATCGCCGTCACCTATGCGCCTACCGCGTTGGGCACTCAAAATGGCACGCTGACTGTTACGGATGTGGAGCGCACGCAAACCGTTGCACTCACCGGCCAGGGCGCGGCGCCGCCGCAGGCCTTCGTTTCCCCCTCAAGCATCAATTTCGGGCCCTACGCGATCGCGGTCGCGACGCCCGCCCAGTCCGTCACGATCACCAATCAGGGCTCGACGCCGATCACCGGTATGACGTCCGCGGTTTCGGCGGCGGACTTTACCGTCTCCTCCAGCACCTGCGGCGCATCGCTGGCAGCTGGCGCCAGCTGCCAGCTGCAGGTTCTGTTTACGCCGGATATCATCGGCAATCGTTCGGCCACGCTCACCGTCAGCAGTCCCTCGCTCGCGTCGCCCCTCGTGGTTTCACTCGCCGGCTCCGGCGAGGACTATGCACTTTCCGTGACTGGTAATGCAACCGATGTGGTCACAAATGGACAGACGGCCAGCTACCAGCTCTCGGTGACGCCGGTGGGCGACTCCGCCGGCAGCCTCACCGTCACCTGCTTGGGCGTGCCGGCAAACTCCGCCTGCACCGCCAATCCCTCGACCGTCACGCTGGCCGGCGGGGCGACCGGCTCCATCGCGCTCAGCATCGCCACAGGTGTTTCAACTGCGACATCGAGCCTCAGAGCACCTGGCGGCGGGGGGGCCGGTTCGTCGCCGCTCCCGGGCGGTCCGCTCTCAAAAACCGCGATTGCTCTGGCGCTACTCTGCCCGTTGATCTTCGTGCCGCGCCGGCACCGGCGGCGCCTTCTGCTCGGCTGCGCCGCGCTCGTCCTGCTCTCCGCGCCGATTGCCTGTGGGGTCCATGCCAGCGGCGTCGACGGTGGCGGCGGTGGCGGCACCGTCGCCGGGCAGACGCCTTCCGGCTCCTACACCATCACGGTCTCCGCTGCCTTCCCTGGAGCTACGCGCACCACCACGGTCACGCTCGTCGTGCAGTAAGGGCCGTTGCGCGGGCACGCCGGATATACTGGGCCTGAACCCCAGCCTGATCGCCGGCGACTAAGCCCGGAAAGGAGCCGAGAGCCATGCCTGAACACGCCTCCGTCACCCGCGAAGCAGTCGAGCACGTCGCCGCGCTTGCGGCCCTCGCGCTCACCGCTGAGGAACTCGACCGCATGGGCCGCGACCTTTCCAGCATTCTCGGCTATGTCGCCGAACTCGATCAGCTCGACACCTCCGGGGTCGAACCCCTCACCCACGTGTCGGAATTGTTCGCGCATCCGGTCTCAAGCCGACCACAGCCAGGCGAGCCACTGACGGTTCTGCGGCCGGACGAGCCGCGCCCATCGCTTGCCCGCGTCCTCGTCATGGAAAACGCGCCTGCCACTGACGGAACCTTTTTCAAGGTGCCCAAGGTGATCGAGCGATAGCCGCAGCAAGCCTACCCTCAAGGAACGCAGACCAGGCATGACCGAAACGAGCACACGCAGCAAGACCCTCGGCACCGATACCCTCACGATCCCGCACCTGCGCGCTTCGATCGCCGGAGGCGCGGCCTCGGCCCGCGACATCGCCCGGCAGTGCTTCCGGCAAATCGGCGAGCGCGACCCGGCCATCCACGCGTTCCTTTCGCTGGCAGAAGAACGCGCGCTCGCGCAGGCCGCCCGCATCGATGCGTGCGCCGCCGCGGGCGACGCGCTGCCCGTCCTGGCCGGCATTCCGGTTGCTATCAAGGACGCGATCACCGTAGCCGGGCTGCCCGCGACGGCGGGTTCGCGCGTGCTCGAGAACTACATTGCCCCCTACACGGCCACTGCGGTCCAGCGGCTTGAAGCGGCCGGCGCCATCACCCTGGGCAAGCTCAACTGCGATGAGTTTGCGATGGGGTCCTCGAATGAAAACTCCGCCTACGGCCCGACGCGGAACCCGCACGCGCTCGACCGTGTTCCCGGCGGGTCGTCCGGCGGCAGTGCCGCGGCCGTGGCCGCTGGCATGGCCGTCGCCACGCTCGGGACAGACACCGGCGGCTCCATCCGGCAGCCCGCCAGTTTCTGCGGGGTGGTCGGCGTGCTGCCGACCTATGGGCGCGTTTCCCGCTACGGACTCATCGCCTTCGCCTCGTCGCTTGACCGCATCGGCCCGTTCACCGGCACGGTGCGCGACGCGGCTACCGTCCTTGAAGTCATCGCCGGCCACGACCCGCTCGATGCGACATCGTCGCTCGAGCCTGTTCCGCCTTACGCGGCGCTCCTCGCGCAGGAGCAGGGCGTCAACGGCCTACGCATCGGCATCCCGAAGGAGTATTTCGCCGAGGGCCTGGACACTGAGGTGCGCGAAGCCGTCGAGCAGGCCATCGACGGCCTTCGCGAGGCCGGCGCCGAGATCCGCGAAATTTCTCTCCCGCACACCCGCTACGCAGTGCCCGCCTATTACCTCATCGCGACCGCCGAGGCCAGCTCCAACCTCGCCCGCTTTGACGGCGTGCGCTACGGCTACCGCGCCCCCGCCCCCGCATCGCTCTCCGGCATGTACCGCGAATCGCGCGACACCGGCTTCGGCGCCGAGGTCAAGCGACGCATCCTGCTCGGCACCTACGCTCTCTCCGCCGGCTATTACGACGCCTACTATAAGAAAGCGCAGCAGGTGCGTCGCCTGCTCGCCCGCGACTTTCTCCAGGTTTTCGGCTCCGAGGTCGACGCCATCATTACCCCGGTCGCTCCCACGCCCGCCTTCAGGCTGGGCGAAAAGTCAGACGATCCGCTCGCCATGTACCTTGCCGATATCTACACCGTGACCGCATCGCTGGCCGGCATCTGCGGCCTCTCGGTCCCGGCCGGGTTTTCGAAGGAAGGTTTGCCGATCGGCGTCCAGGTGCTCGGCGCCCATTTCGACGAACCTACGGTGTTCCGTGTCGCCGAGGCCATTGAGCGCGGCTAAAGCATTTCTCGTATAGGTGTAAACCGGCCAGCGGCTGCCAGTGGGGCTTTTCCGTAAAGAAAACCCCCGTAAAGATGCTCTCCGCGGTTCACATCATTACGAGAAATGCTCCAGGGCAATTTCACTCGCGGTGTGGGCGCTAACTTCACGCGCCAGCTTTGGTCATTTCCAGCATCGGATGGCCGAACTTTTCATGCGGGAATTCGCGCCGGACTCCCCAGCCGTGGCTTCGATAAAACTCGACGGCCCGGGTATTCGACTCGACTACTCGAAGGCGCAATGTGTCATGCCCACGGCTGCGTATTTCCCGTTCGGCATGTGCCAGTAACTTTCCGCCGATGCCCATCCCGCGGCTGGCCCACCGGACCCACAGGTCGCTGACCCATTCGTCCCGCGTCATCGTCACGCCCACAATCTCGTTTCCTGAGGCTGCCAGCCAGGCGGAGTGCCAATCGGATTTCCCTAGCGGTACCTGCGCAGGCGCGAACAGCTCAACAAAAATCTCATGCGCGACGGTCTCGACCAGCGTGTGCACCGCGTCGTTTTCGCTCGGCATGGCGCGGCGAATGCGTATCTCCGGCGACATGCTCGTCACTTTACAGCACCCCGCGGCGAGCCGCAGCCAGTCTCACCCCTGTTCCTGCTGCTGGCCCACCTCGCCCAGGTTCAGCCGCACCGTCATCCGCCGCTTCCCGCGATAGAACGTTACCGTCACCGGGTCGCCGACCTGGTGCTTGTCCATCATGTCCGAGATGTCCTCGGCCGACCGGATGGGCTGGCCGTCAATCGCGACGATCAGGTCGCCGCCCAGCAGGATCTGCATGTTCCCGAGCAGTGCCTGCTCGGAGCCGCCGCGCAGCCCGGCCAGCTGCGCTGCGCCGCCCGGCACCGTCTGCTCGATCAGCATCCCGGAATCCGCGGCCAGGCCCATCTGCTCGGCCAGCTCGGGGCCGATCGGCAGCGAAACGATTCCCAGCGAAGGCCGGCGCGAGTGGCCATACTTCTCAAAGTCGGCGAGCACGGCTTTGGCCGTATCGATCGGGATGGCAAAGCCGATGCCCGCGCTCTGGTCGACGCTCTCGTTCGGATTGGTTGCAATCAGCGTGTTGATCCCGATCACCTCGCCGCGCGAGTTCAGCAGCGGGCCGCCTGAGTTGCCGGGGTTGATCGCCGCATCGGTCTGGATCGCGTTGTCGATCTCGCCGCCCATCGGACCGCGGATCGACCGAATCGCCGAGATGATGCCGGTCGTCATGGTGCCGTTCAGCCCGAACGGGTTGCCGATCGCGTACACCTTTTGCCCCGGCACCAGGTCGGCCGAACTCGCGAGCGTCACCGGCACCAGCCCCGGCGCATTGATCTGCAGCAGCGCCAGGTCGTGCCGCTGGTCCTTCCCGATCACCGTGGCCTTGTACCGGTGCTTGTCCATCGTCTGGACCTCGATGTTCTGCGCATCTGCCACCACGTGGTAGTTCGTCGCGATATGCCCCTGCCGGTCCAGGATGAACCCCGAACCCTGCCCCTGCTGCGGCACCATCCCGTAAAAGAAGTTCATCTGCAGCGAGGTCGAGGTCACGTTCACCACTGAAGGCAGCAGCCGCTTGTACACGCTGATGTTGTTCAGCTCTTCGGCATCGTACTGCGGGGCGGCCTTCACTTCTTCAAGCACCAGCGGCGCTGTCGAACGGCTCAGCGGCAGCTCATTCGGACCAAGAAAGTGCAGCGGCACGAGCCCCGGAAGAAAGTCGTGCCCGGACGTTACGTACCAAACACCCACCACCAGCATCGCGGTCAACAAAAAGCGTCTTGCTATCATCGTTCGAACCGGTCCTCACTGCGTTGGACACCCTTGTGGCTGTCCGGGTTTATTCTTTCGCTTCACTCGCCGATCAGCGGTTTTGCTAAACATCGAGCGATCAGCAGCAGTGAGCGTGACCTTGGGCCTCTCCCCCGATAGGAAAATGCCTGAAAGCGCTCGCGGTCACAGGCGTTCGGCCTGCTCTTTCAATTGTCGCAGCAGCGCAAGCGCTTCGCGCCGCAGCAGCACCAGTGTCCGGTTGTTCTCGATCACGTAGTCTGACCGCTCTCGCTTCCACTCCTCGGGCAGCTGGGCAGCGATGCGCCGCCGCGCATCCCTTCGCAGCCGCTCCAACTCCTCATCCGGCGCATGCGGGCCCGCGACGCGCGCCGCATAGCGCTCGATCCGCACGTCCTCGGGCGCCGTCACCAGCACAATGCGGTCGAACCGCTCGCGCCAGCCCGGCGCGGTGGGCGCCTCGGTTCCAGACGCCTCCGAAGACGGTTCCGAGGCTTCAAAAATCAGCGCCGACTCGACCACCGCGAGCGCATGGCCGCCTTCATGCGCAAGTCGCGCAAGCTGCTGCCGCTGCGCTTCGATCACGGCCGGGTGAACGATCCGGTTCAGCTCGGCGAGGCGGTCGCCGGCAAACGCCTCGCGCGCCAGCGCCGCCCGGTCCAGCGCGCCGCCCGGTCCTACGACGCCGGGACCGAACGCTGCGACGATCGCCGCGTAGACGGCCTGGCCCGGCTCCATCAGGGCGCGGCCGAGCGCATCCGCATCGAGCACCGGGATGCCGGCGTCTGCCCACACCAGAGCCACGGCGCTTTTACCGCTGCCCAGGCCACCCGTAAGCCCCACCTTCAGCATGTACCCAGCCTCGGCATGTCCTTAGAATAGTGGCAATGGCTCAACGACCCGGTCCTGAGATGCCGCTCGCCGCCGTGCTTGCCCTGGTGGTTTGCCCGGCGTGCCGCCAGGCGCTTGCCCCGGCAGGCGCGGCGATCCTCTGCACCGGCTGCGGACGGCGCTACGCGGTGCGCGACGGCATCCCGGTGCTCATCCCTGAGGTATCTGTCCACACCCCGAACGGGTAGGCCCTATTGGACGGGAGTGAAATGAATACGCACTCTCCGGCAACATCCCGGCGGGTTCTTCGCTCATAGTGCTAGGCGCTATATTGATGGTGTCGGCGGCGCATCGCAGAGAGGAACGCATGAGAGGCCGGAAGAGTGTTGAGAAGTTCAACAATTACGACCTGGGCGCGCTTCGGACCGGGCTGATGCAGACGGAAATCGACACGTTCCAGGCCTCGGAGCTGCTCGCCGCATTTCTCAACGGCCGCGGCTACGGTGTAGATCCCGCGCTGGTCCAGGACGCGGTCCTCCGCATGGACGGCGGCCAGTGCGATGCCGCCTGCATGCAGGCCGAGCTCGAGCGCGTCGCACTGGTGATGTGACGGCCACCCTGAAGGGGTCATCCTGAGCCAAGTGAAGGGTCTGGCGTCTAGCAATCCGCAGAAAAGCAACCGATGCTCAACAGGAACATCCGCCCCCAGCAACGCGAGGACCACAAGAGCCCTGCCCACCGCATTAACGACCACCTGCCACGTCAGGGCTGTGCCCCAGAAGTGGCCGCAGGCCGCGTAGGCGGGTAGCCTTCGAACCCAAAGAAAACAAAGCGCCCGTGCGTCTCCGTGCATCTGTACTGAGCATGAAGCTCGCACGCCCGCTCCGCCGCCTGTTGCCGTTTGCTGCTCTCGTCTTTTTCGCCGGCCTGCTGCCGGCCGGAGCAAACGCCCAGGGACCGCCTCCGGTTGCGCCGCCGCCCAATGGTCCCATCCCCAAGCCGGTGTACCTGTACCCGAACGGCGCGCCGGGCGCGCTCGGCTCCGGCGAGGCCGACAAGCCGCGCTTCTACCCGTTCCTGCCTGCCAACCCATCCTCCCGCGCCGCCGTGCTCATCTTTCCCGGCGGCGGTTACACCCACGTCGCCCTCGGGCACGAGGGCTTCCAGTACGCCGAGTGGCTCAATGCCCAGGGCATCGCCGCGTTCGTGCTCGACTACCGGGTCGCCCCCTACAAGTATCCGGTCGAGATCGCCGACGGCGCCGCCGCGCTGCGCATGAGCCGCAGCCACGCGACCGACTACAACATCCATCCCGACCGCATCGGCGTATGGGGTTCCTCGGCCGGCGGCCATCTCGCTGCCGTGCTCGCCACTGAGTGCCGCGTGAGCGACCAGCCCGGCACCGGACTCGCCGGCCTGGGCTGCCAGCCTAACTTCGCAATCCTTGCCTACCCGGTCATTTCCATGGAGCCGCCCCTCGCCCATTCCGGCTC
>CAXTMY010000032.1:0-10012 GCA_964245565.1 uncultured Acidobacteriaceae bacterium
CCCAGGCCCTCGTCTGCATCTCCTCGCAGTGCCTCGTCTACCTCCACGAGTTCTACCAGGGCCCGCCCATCCCCACCTTCCTCTTTTCTGACTCCGCCTGGATGGCCTGGCTTGAGCTCTACAAGGGCTACTATCCCGTTCCCGTCGGCGCAAAACGCTACGCCGCACGCGAGCGCGACGCCGCCCGCCGCGTCACCGGCCTCATCTACGGCTCCGAGTGGGCCAAACAGGACGCCGTCCGCCGCTTCGACGTTCCCGCCGAGAAAGTCCACGTCCAGCCCATGGGCGCCGGCTGGGTTCCCTCCCTCGACGACGCCGCCATCGAGCGCGCCGTCCATGCCCGCTCCTCCACCTGCCTCGAGCTCGTCTTCCTCGCTAAGGAGTGGGAGCGCAAAGGCGGCCCGCTCGCCATCGCCATCGCCCGCGAGCTCCAGCAGCGCCTGCCCACCGCCAACACCGGCTTCACGCAGGTCCGCCTCAACATCATCGGCGTCCGCCCCGATTTACCCGCCGCCGACCAGCCGCTCGTGCGCACCTTCGGCATGCTTCGCCGCAGCGACCCGTCTGAAGCCGCCCAGCTCCGCGACCTCCTGCTCACCAGCCACTTCCTCGTCGTCCCCACCCTCGCCGAGTGCTACGGCCTCGTCTTCGCCGACGCCCAGGCCTTCGCCCTTCCACCCGTCTCCCGCTCCGTCGACGCCGTCCCCTCCGTCATCCTCGACAACGAAACCGGCATCCTCGAACCCAAAAACGCCGGCCCTGCTCCCTACGCCGAGCGCATCCTCGCCTTGCTCCGGAACAACCGCGCCGCCTACACAAAAATGGCCCTCGCCGGCCGCACCCACTTCAACACCCGCCTCAACTGGCCCGCCTTCGGCCACGGCATCGCTCAAACCATCGAGTCAGCCCTGTAGCATTTCAAAATAAATGAGGGCGCAGCGCAAAGTCGTTCCGCTCACGGTGGCGATGGCCGTGCTGATGCAGCCTCTATAGAGGAATGAGGGCGCAGCGCGAAGTCAGGGTTCCGCGCGAAGGTTAATGGGGTAATCCCGAGCGAAGCCGAGGGATCTGCGGTTCGCCTCCTAAAAAAGCGAGCACGGGTGCGAAAGCGAAAGGAGGGTGCCCCACATCTCGCCTTCGAGATGTGGGACTCACCAAAGCAAGCACCCCGAACCACCCATGGTAGGGAATCATCCAGGCAAGCACCCAACCCCGAGCAACGCGAGGGCCACGAAAGCCCGCGCCCCCGCATAAACGAGGACCCGCCACGAAGTGGCCGCCAGCCGCGCAGGCGGTCTACCAGCCTTTAGTGGTGATGGTGAGGATGCGCATGATCATGCCCGGCATGATCATGCGCATCCTCCACCGCCATCACGCAGCCGTGTTCCCGCTCGCACCCGGTGTTCTCAAACTGGATCGTCGTATGCAGGATCCGGAACCGCTCCTTCATCGCCGCCTTGACCCGGTTCAAAATCGCATTGCTCTCCGACAGCGGAATATCCGCAATGCGAAGATGCGTGGCCAGCGCATGCGTCTGCGACCCCAGCGACCACACGTGCAGGTCATGCACATCTTCCACGCCGTCGATCCCCGCCAGCGCCGCCCGGATCGCCGGCAGTTCCATCCCGCGCGGCGTTCCCTCCAGCAGAATGTTCAGGGTCTCCCGCGCAATCGAGATCGACGACCACAGGATCAGCAGCGCAATTGCCAGCGACAGCGCCGGATCGATCCACTCCGCGCCCGTCAGCCGGATCGCCAGGCCCCCCACGATCACCGCCGCTGTCGACAGCGTATCCCCCGCCATGTGCACCAGCACCGAGCGCAGGTTCACATCCGCGCCCGAGCCGCTCCGGCTCACCCGCCACAGCATCGTCGCGATCAGCCCGTTCATCACCACGCCCGCCGCCGCCACCGCCATCATCGGCGCGGTGGCCACCACCGGCCCATGCCCCATCCGGCCCAGGCGCGCCACCGCCTCGATCGCGATCCACGTCGAGACCGCCACCAGCGCCAGCGCGTTGAAGAACGCCGCCAGCACTCCCGCCCGCTGGTACCCGAACGTCTTCGCATCGTTCGCCGGCCGGTTCCCCAGCCACACCGCCGCAAACGACAGCAGCAGCGCCGCCGCGTCCGACACGTTGTGCCCCGCCTCCGACAGCAGCGCCAGCGAGTGCGCCCTCAGCCCCACCGCAAAGCAAACCGCGACATACGCCACCGTCGCCGCCAGCGATCCCTGCAGCACAACCTGCGCCCTGCCCGTAGGTGACCCGTGTGTATGCACCGTCTCTAGTCTAGGCCCTCAATCGATCATTCCGCGCCATAGTCCTTCGCCCCACAGCCCTGCGCCCACAAAGCTAGAGGATCGGCTGTCCCTCCCGCAAACCCAAGCAGCGCCCAAAAGGGTGCCCCACATCTCGCCTTGAGATGTGGGACCCACCAAAGCCGGCACCCCTAAGCTCACCCAACCCCGAGCAACGCTCGGGGCCACACCAGCCCGCACTTCCGCCTAAACGAGAACCCGCCACGAAGTGGCCGCCAGCCGCGCAGGCGGTCTTCGCCCTTGACCTTGCGGTTGACCTTCACGAAGCCGGCGCCGACCAGCGCCGGCGCGGGTTCGACCGCCGCACCGGCACCGAGTTCGCCGTATCCCGCAGCCCGATCCAGTTCTCCGCGATCACAATACTGTTCTCCGGCTGCCGCGTGTCGTACCGCACCGAGCACGGAAACCCCACGCGAATGTCCCGGACATGGATCAGGTCTTTCAGATTCGTAATGTCCTGCGAGCACTCATACGCCACTCCCGCGATCTCGTACTTGTACAGGATCAACTCCATGCCGTCCGGCCGTCCGGCCTCCTGCGGGTCCAGCTCGCGAATATCGAGGATCGTACCGTCAATAATCCGGCCGCCCAGTACCAGGTCCTGCCGCCGCGTACGCTCCAGCTCTTCCTCGCTCGTGGTCTTGCGCGTCGCCATATACCAGGCCACGCCACCCAGGCACGCGACCGCCGCCGCCATCGTCGTCAGTACCTGGTGATCGCGCAGGGTAAGCCCGTTCATCGCCGCACTCGCTCCGGTCCGCCGCGCGAACCGCGCCGCGATAGGAGAAGCATACCCCAGCCGCGCCGCCCGCGCCGCTCTTATCCGGTTACGCTCGTTTCCCCACTCCACCCCAAGCAACGCGAGGACCACAATAGTCGGCACTCCCAGCATCAACGAGAACACGCCACGAAGGGACCGCCAGCCGCGCAGGCGGTCTTACCTACACGAGCCAGACAAGAGCCCCAAAAGGGGCTCGTGTCCGGCTCGTGTGGAATCGGCCGCCGGTCTACTGGTGATCGCTGGAGATAGGGCTGGGCGGCGGCGGGGTGATGTGCATCGGCGGGTCAGGAATGTTGGCGATCAGGTGCGGCTGCGGCACGGGAGGATTCTCAATCGTCACCGGCACGACGGGCAGCAGGAGTTTCTGGGCGCCGGCGATCTGCCCGTGCGGCCGCACGTTTGCGTCCCAGATCACATAATGGCCCTCATCGACGCGGTCGGTAAAGATCACCTCGCGGGAGCCGTCCAGGTGCAGCTTCAACAAGGGCGAAGGCGCCGTGATGAGATTCTGCCCGAGGTCCGGCTCGTCGGGAATACGCGGCGCGGCGCCTTCGAGCTCGGCCAGGCAGGCTGACGCCGCAATCCATCCCTCGATCGGCTGCAGGCTGGCATGCAGTTCCTCCGGCGGGAACGCTTCGTTGATCGCTTCGCGGCTGCTCTTCTTCTTCAGCGTTTCCCGCTGTTTCGGCTTCTTGCTCGCTTTGAACGACGGAACCGGGATCACCTGCACGGGCAGGCTGCCGCTGCGGGGCACGATCGCGACAAATGCAGCCGGGCGCCCTTCTTCTTCTTCGCCCCGCGAGAACTGCAGCAGGATGAACCCCTGCCCGTCTGCGCCCGCAGGTACGCCTTCAATCTTCTCTGCGTCCGGTTGCATAGCCGGGCATACCGCCTGCCGGTAGGTCCAGTCAGCCTGGTTCAGCCGTAAGCCCCGGGAATCGGCGGCATGCGTCAGGTCCGCCTGCCGCGCCGCGATGATCTGGCGGTCGCCGGCCGATATCCGGTCCATGGGCAGGTACGGCAGCGAGTAGTACAGCATCCGCGGATTGTCCGGCTCAGCGCTCGAGAGCATGCCCGCCGGCGTGGGCGGCAGCACATCAGGGCCAAGGTCCGGAGCAGCGGTTACGCCGAGACCGAGGTCCATCGGCGTCGGCGCGGAATCGGTCGAGGCGCTCAGGTCGGTGTGCGGCATGGAGTTGACGCGAAGGTTCGGCGCCGCTTCGGTCTTGGGGGCAGTATTCGCCGGCGCGACCTGCGTACTGCCTGTCCCCGGCTCGCTCTGCTGGGCGTACAGGTGCGGCAGACCGGCCGCCAGGACAACAGTGGACGCGAACAGGCTCAAAACTCTCATGCGCCTCTTACTCTAACACTGCTGCGGCAACAGCAAAAGCGGCCGTAGCGGCCGCTCCTGCTGTTATCTCACCCTCTGCAGTACCTCGGTACCGTTGCCGCATGCAGCCGGCAGACCGGCTGCGACTATCTGCGGGTGTGGTGCGTCGGTGCCGTCGGCTTCGGTCCGCCATCCTTCAGGATGATCATCGCCGGGTTCTGCGTGTAGGAGTCGAACGTCCCGACATACGTCACATCCTCTCCCGGTGTCGGCACCGTCTTCAGAGGCTCCTTCATATTGAAGGTGAAGTCCGCCTTGTTCGACTGCTGCGCGTCCTGCGAAACCGCAACCATTACCTGGTCCGCGGTCGCGCTCACGACCTTGCCCGGAATCGCAAAGGTCTGTCCTTTCAGGGTGTCCCACACCTTGCCGGCATCGTCCGTCGATCCGTTCGCCAGCACAAATTCCTTGTCCGAGAGCGACAGGTTCTTCACATCCGGCGTACTCACCACAGCCTGGTGCGCCAGCTCGGCGGGCGACGGCGGCGGCGGCGCCGGAACCGGCTTGTAGTCGGCAGTCGGCATCAGGTTCGCCTGCGCCAGCGTCTTCACCTGGTCAAAGCCGTCCATGCCGCCGTGGTACTTGTTGTACCAGTACTCAGCCGTCTTTTCGATCTGGTCCTTGGACTGCGCGGGGGCAAACTGGGCCGCACGGGTCAGATACCAGATGGCATTCACCAGGTCCTTCGGATCCTCCTGCAGGTAGGCCTGGCCAAGCATATAGGTATCGAGCAGGCCCTGGCCGGTCTGCGTCTGCGCCGGATCGGTGTACGCCTTCAGCTCCGCCTGGTACGCGTCGATCGCTCCCTTGTAGTCCTTCTTGGCGGTGTCGTCGGCCGCAATCGCGCTCTCAAAAATCGGTGTCGCCGTGGCTTTCAGCTTCTGGTAATCCGCATCGCTCATGCTCGCGGGCTTGGGCGAAGCCAGTCCCTTTTGCGCCAGTGCGGCGGCGTCGTCCAGCTTGGCCTGGTTGCCCTGGGCCTGCTGTTTTTCGACGTACACGATAAAGGTCAGCGCGCGCAGGTTCGATGGATCCACCTGCAGGAGCCGGCGCGAGGCGTCCAGGGTCTTCGCGGTGTCGTTCGTCGCATTGTAGGCGCCGACCAGTTGCTCCAGCATGTCCTGCTTCACGACGGAATTTGGATACTGCGTCAGAAAGGCTTCTATCGCCGCTGCCTTGGCCGCGGGCGAGCTCTGGCCCACGGCGTTAGTGTAGGCGTTGTACTCGGCCGGATCTTTGATTGTGATCTGTCCACCCTGGCCAGCACCGGCAGCACCGGCAGTGGCCGGGGCCTGTGTTTGCGTCTGGGCATAGGCAGCAGGGAGTGCAGCGAGTGCGCTGGTGGCAAACGCCAGCAGGGAGACAACGACGACCTTCTTCATGCAACGCTCCTGGAAAATCGGGGAATGCTCAAAAATGCAGTTTCCGCTGCAGCTTTCGTTCGTGTAAGGAAAGAACAAGTCCAGTCGGAACCGTCCTCCCTTCTTATAACGCACAACCCCATCGGTGAGAAACCCGGAACATCGCGCAGGGCCGCCGGACGCATCTTGACCCGTATGACAGTCAAAGATCCGCTCGCAACAAACGTAGCCGTGGTCACCGGCGCAGCCCGCGGCATCGGCGAGGCGGTCAGCCGGCGGCTGGCTGCCATGGGTGCTCACGTGGTTCTCATCGCCCGGGACGCGCCGCGTCTTGAAGCCGTAAAGGGCAGCATCGAAGCCGACGGAGGCCACGCGACGGCCTATCCGCTGGACCTGCGCAGCGCCTCCGCAGTAGCGCACTTCGGCCAGGCCTTCGCCGCGCAATGGCAGCGCTGTGACGTGCTGGTCAACAATGCCGGCGTGGGACGCATCGGCAAGCCCCTGCACGAGATGGACCCGCAGGCCTGGGACGAAACCATGGAAACCAACCTCCGCGCACCCTACCTGATGATGCGTGCGCTTGCGCCCCTTATGATCGCGGCGAAAACAGGACACATCATCAATATCTCTTCCCTCGCCGGGCGCAATCCGCTGCCCGGGGGCGCCGCGTACTCGGCATCCAAGTGGGGGCTGAACGGGCTGACCTACTCGGTCGCCGAGGAACTGCGGCCGCACGGCATCCGCGTTTCCGTCGTAGCGCCGGGCTCTGTCAACACCTCGTTCGGCGGTACCGACCCGGTACAGGACGAGCGCGCCGCGCGCAAAATCCAGCCCCAGGATGTTGCCGATGTCGTCGAGCTGCTGGTCCGGCAGCCCGCACAGAGCTTCGTCAGCGAAGTGCTCCTGCGGCCCACCTCCAAACCCTGAGCCGCTTGCGTTCCTCAGGCTGCCCGGCTCTTCCGGAGAAGCGAGCCGGCCGGCCGGCCGCTGTCCAGGTTCTGCTGCAGCACTTTCGCCGCGAAAACCTCCTCGGCCAGAATCGCGGCCACCGGGGCCAGGAACGGTATCAGTTCGCCGAAAACACGCGTCTCAGTCACGATCGCCCACAGCAGCATGAACGCATACCAGACCGGCAGCACCAGCAGCCACGCCCGCAGCTGCGCATCCCGCAGGTGCCGCCGGTACAGGATCAGAAACGGCCAGAGAAATCCGAATGCGCTCGCCAGCTGCGGCCAGTAGCGCAGTCGAACGAAACACTTGAGATTGAAGAGAAGGCGCGGATAGTACTCCGACGCATTCGTAGCGAAAATGCCGAAAACCATGTGGTGCCACACCGCCCAGTACACGGTCAGCGCCCCGACCACTCCCAGCACGCCCGGGCTTCCGAGTGTCCTCCAGCGGATCCGGCCGTCCGGCCCCAGCGACTGCGAAAGCGCCCAGAACGGCAGCAGCAGCAGCGTCGTTTCCCGGTTCAGCGTCGCAACCGTGAACAGCAGCACAAACCAGAGGAGCGGCTTGCGAAAATAGATCAGGTAAAAGCCGCCCGCAAACGCCGCAAGGCTCGGCAGGTCGTACACGTAGCGAAAATTCTGGACCGTGTGCAGCACGTAGGCCAGGACACAGAGGCCCAGAAAAATAGGAAAGACGAGCGGCCCCACGAGACGCCTGCGCGAACCCGCCTCATACAACCGCACCGCGACCCACCCCGAAAAGAGCACACATGCGATCCCGGAGTAAAAGTCCAGCACCATGCCTGCCGTAACTCCGTGTGGAAAGAAGTACTGATTGCGCGCCAGGCTCTCCGCGTAGTGCGTGCTCCACGGCGCCGTGTCGACCAGGCGATACAGCGGGGCAAGCAGCAGGCGCGTCTGGAAAGGCAGCCGCTCGTAGCCGTACTCCCATCGATGCAGGTCGACATACGGAAATTCCAGGTACAGGTACGCGCCCACGAACTGGGTAGCCGCCATCACGTAAAGCGCCAGCAGGGCCACGCGGCGAAGCACACCCCGGAGCGGCGCCCGCGCTCGCGTTGTAGCAGGCAACGCCCGCAGGTCGCGCCGGGATGCGGCCGCCGTCGGCTCCTCATTCACCCGCGGCATAGCTTTTGCAGCATGCGCCACAGCAGCGGTTAAAGTCGTGTAGGGAGCCATCCTGCCCTCGTCCTCTTCCAAAGCGAACGACGGCGAAGGCTGCCCGTAATGGTGCGAAGACAGTCCGTTGGTTTCCATAGCTAAGTGTTCCTGAGGACCGACTATAGGCGAGCCCCGTCAAATCCGCGTACGCAGAATCGCGGCACACGGTACTAATGTGTCTGTCATCCCGCCCCGCCTTCTCGGTAAGCGTGGGCATTCGCAATTTTGGATGCAGCCCTCGCGACACCGGACCGGCAACAGTTTCGTTCCTGCTTATCCACACCTTCACCAGCTAAAAGCCGGTTGGACGCGCCGGGCAGCTTGCTTCACCCCGCCCGGACGCTTACTCTTTGCTTGAAATCCCTTATTTTTCGAGGGTTTTTTTTGAAGGAGTGCTGAACCGTTTGCTGAAGCTCAAGAAAATCCAGATCCTCGGGTTCAAGTCGTTTTGCGACAAAACCGAAGTCGCTCTCCCCGGCAACGGCATCGCTGTCGTCGTCGGCCCCAACGGCTGCGGCAAATCGAACATTCTCGACGGCATCACCTGGGTTCTGGGCGAGCAGAGCGCGAAATCGCTGCGCGGCGGCAAGATGGAAGACGTCATCTTCGCCGGCACCCGCGACCGGCGCGCCCTCGGCATGGCCGAAGTCTCCATCACCCTCATCGACCCCGAAGCCTACGGCGACGGCCCGCTTTCCGCCGAGCCTGAAGTCGTCGTCAGTGACGGCAGCGACTGGGACGAAGCCAAACTCCGCGCCGCCAAGGCAGAAGAAGTTGAGCAGATCATCGCCGAGTCGCAGCCGGGGCCGCTCGATGCAGCGGAAAACGACGAGCCCGGCGAGCCCGGCCAGGAAAACACCGCTCCCGGCGAAGTCGTCCTGAAAATCCGCCGCCGCAAGTTCCAGCGCACCGCCCGCCACGGCGAAATCGTCGTCACCCGCCGCCTCTTCCGCACCGGCGACAGCGAATACCTGCTCAACGGCAAACTCTGCCGCCTCTCCGACATCCGCGACATCTTCATGGGCACCGGCCTCGGCCCTGAATCCTACGCCATCATCGGCCAGGAGCGCATCGGCCAGCTGCTCAGCTCCAAGCCCCACGACCGCCGCGCCATTATTGAAGAAGCCGCCGGCATCACCCGCTTCAAGACCAAAAAACGTCTCGCCGAACTGCGCCTTGAGCAGGCCAAACAGAATCTCGCTCGCATCGACGACATCTTCGACGAGGTCGCCCGGCAGATGGTCTCGCTCAAGCGCCAGGCCGCCAAGGCGGAGCGCTACGGCCTGCTGCGCGATGAGTTGCGCGCCCGTTTGCGGGTGGTGCTGGCCAGCAGACTCGCGCAGATGGACGAGCAGGGCGCCGCGCTCGCCGGTGAAATCGCCGAGCTGACGCTCCAGATCGATGCGCAGGCTGGCGAGGTCGAAACCCTGCAGGCCGAAGTCTCGGAAGGCCGGCAGCGCGGCGACGTGCTCGACGCCACGGCCAGGGAGCAGGGCCGCCTGGCGAGTGAGAGCGCGGTGGAGCTCGAACGGGCCCGCACCCGCCAGGCCGGCAACGCCGAGCGCATCGCCGAGCTGGAGGCGCGCGCAGCCGCCGCCACCGCCGAGCTGGACCAGGCGCGCGAGCAGCTCTCCGGCCTCAAGGTCGAACGCGAGCAGCAGCAGGCATTTCTTGAGACCGCTGCCGGCGAGGCCGAGCGCTTCCGCGCCCAGGCCGCCCAGCGCCAGAACGAAGCCCGTGACGCCTCCTCCGCAGTCGGCCAGGCCGAGGGCCGCGTCGAAGCCGCCCGGCGCGAAGCGACCCAGCTCCTGCAGCAGCTCAGCCAGGTACGCCGCGAGCAGGCCCAGGCCGAGGAGTCGCTCGCCTCGGTCGATCGCGACGCTAGCCGTCTTACCGGTGAGCTCGAAGCCGCCCGGCGCGATCTCGACACCCTCGGCGTCGAACGCGGCCAGGTCTCCCTGCGTTTTGAGACCGCTGCCGAAACCCTCAAGCGCCTCGAAGCCGAGCTCGCCGCTATGCGCGCCGAGG
>CAXTMY010000032.1:10022-36199 GCA_964245565.1 uncultured Acidobacteriaceae bacterium
GCAGGAGACCCGGCGGCGCGGCGATACGCTCCGCGCCGAGCGCGCCAGCCTCACCGGCCGCCGTAACTCGCTTGAAAGCCTTCTGCGCGAGCACAGTTACTCGTCCGACACCGTCAAAAAGCTCTTCCGCGCCGGCTCCCTCTCGGGCGAGTTCAAGCCCGTCGGCACCCTCGCCGAGTTCATCGAGGTGGGCGAGCAGTACGAGTCCGTCGTTGACGAATTTCTGCGCGAAGAGCTGAACTACATCGTCGTGAAAAGCTGGGACGCCGCCGATGAAGGCGTCCGCCTGCTCAGAACCGGTTCCGGTGGCCAGAACGGTGTTGATGGCCGCGCGACGTTCCTCGTTCATCCGGACGACTCCCAGGCGAAGTTCTCCTTCGATGTCGAAGAGAACGCCGGCCTGCGCCCGCGGCAGGGTCTCGTCGGCCTGAAAGACTGCATCCGCGTCCTCGACGGCTTCGGCAAATCGCTTGAGGTGATCCTGCCCAAGCTCCGCGACGGCTACGTGACCGAAGACGCAGCGACCGCCCGCGCCCTGGCACTCGAAAACCCGGACGGCTTTTTCCTCGCGCCCACCGGCGAGTGCTTCCACAACGTCACGGTGACCGGCGGCAAGCCCCGCGCCGAAGGCCCGCTCGCGCTCAAGCGCGAGCTGCGCGAGGCGCAGGCCAGGCTCTCCGCCGTCGAGGAACAGCTCGCCCAGTCTGAGACGCAGGCCGCCACGCTGGCCCACGCGCTCGCCGAGCTGACCCGCCGGATCGACGCCCGCACCGAGGACCGCCGCAACGCCGAGCGCGAAAGCGCCCACGAGAGCGCCGCCCTGCGCCAGATGGACGGCGAGCGCCAGCGCCTGGAGCGCCGCCTGCAGGAGTGGACGCTGCAGGGCGAACGCGCCCGCGCCCAGCGCGACGACAAGTCCGCGCTGATCGCCCGCAAGACCGAAGCCGCCGGCCAGATCGAGCGCAACCACGCCGCGGTCGAAGCACGGCAGCAAGAGCTGCAGGCAGCCGTGGCCGCCGCGCGGACCGCCCGCGACACCGCCCAGGCTGCCGCCGCGCAGGTTTCCGCCGAGCTCGCCGGCCTTGAAGAGCGCCGCCGCGGCGCCGAGGCCAGCTTCTCCCGCATCGACCGCATGTTTGCCGACGGCGAGCGCCGCGCCGCGCAGCTTACCGCGCAGCTCGCCGGCGCTGCCGCCGAACGCACCCAGCGCGCCAGCGAGAACGAGACCCTCGCCGCGCGCGAGGTCGAGCTCCAGCAGACCCGCGAAGCCGCCGAGACCGAGGTCCGCACCCTGGGCGAAGAGGCGCGCGCCCTGCGTGCGCGCCTTGCCGACGCCGAAGCACAATTGAAGCAGCTCCGCAGCATCACCGAGGCCGCCCGCGAACAGCGCTCTACCCGCTCGACTGCCGCCGCCCGGCTCGCCGCCGAGCTCGCGCACCTCTCTGAAGCCTGCGTGCAGGATCTCGGCGAGCAAGCCGATGCGCTCCGCGCAGCCATTGCCGCAGCCGAGCTCCAGCGGCTCTCACCCGAAGCCCTGCAGCCGGAAGAGGAAGCCTGCCGCGAGATGAAGCGTCGCCTGGAAGCCATGGGCCCCGTCAACATGATGGCCCTTGAAGAATTCAAGGAGACCGAGACCCGCCACGCGTTTCTCGAGACCCAGCGCAAGGACCTGCTCGACTCGATCGAAAACACCCGCTCCACCATCCGGGAGCTCGACGGCATCTCGCGCACCAAGTTCGACGAAGCCTTTGTCCGCATCAACGAAAACTTCAGCACCGTCTTCGCGCGGCTGTTCGGCGGCGGCCAGGCCTCCATGCGCCTCACCGATGAAGAAAACTCGAGCGACTCAGGCGTCGACATCGTGGCGCAGCCGCCGGGCAAAAAGCTGCAGAACGTCTTCCTGCTCTCAGGCGGCGAAAAAGCGCTGACCGCGCTCGCCCTGCTCATGGGCATCTTCATGTTCCAGCCCGCGCCGTTCTGCGTGCTCGACGAAGTCGACGCCCCGCTCGATGAAACCAACGTGGGCCGCCTCGCCGAGCTGCTGCGTTCCATGGCCACCGATACGCAGTTCGTCATGGTCACGCACTCCAAACGCATGATGACGAACGCCGACATGATCTACGGCGTCACGATGCAGGAACCCGGCGTCTCAAAGCTGGTCAGCGTCCGCCTCGGCGGGAGTGAACCCGCCCAGCGCCCCCGCGAGCAGCGCGCACTCGCGTTTGCGTAGATCGGCCGTCCCAGTTCACATCGAAATTGACTACTCCTTCATGTGGTCTGACCTGATTTCATCGAGTTTCCGGAATCTCGACGTCAAAGCATCTCCCATCAGATAACGCCTGTTGCTGTTGAATCGAGAACAAAGCCAGGCGCCTGCCGAATAGCAGATAGTCCTCGCCGCAAAAACATTCTGCATGAAAATATGGAAGCAGTTGTAAGCAGGTGAGCCATTATCACAACGCACACCAGACATTTGAGCCCAGTCTCCCCCACGTACAATAGCGAGGAAGACGATCATCGCAAACCAAACGATTCCGACTCCAGCTACCCACTTCGCAGACTCAGGGCGCCACTTTCGATATACAAGAAAGCCTAACAGCATCGCCAGAACGACTGAGAGCAGTAACTCCTTAATCTCGATTCCTTCAATCGTGCGCTCGTGCGTTAGGCGCCAGAACAAGTGCTCCATGATAGAAGTGCCGAATAAGGCGACCGTCACATTCAGAAACCACGATCCGACAAATCGAAACATCGTTCCTTCCTGTTCACAGTCAGAGTAGGAAGAGCGCTCACTCGTGGACTTACTCTGCCGGAACCCTTACAGGCGCATCCGCCGGCCGGAACCGGTCATGAAACCGATCCTTCAGCCGCAGAATCGGCCCCTCGAAATACCGCCGCGACAAATAAGCGATCGCGGTCGAAATCCCGATACACGCAGCGATCGCTCCCGCGAAAAACGGAAAGCTGTTCAGCCGGTCGGCGGCAAAATGGTGCAGCACAAACGCCTTTGCCTGCGCGTAGAAAAACACGTTCAGCAGGTACAGCCCGTAGCTGATGTAGCCGTAGAACGCCAGCACCCCGCGTGCGTCCGTGCGGCCGGTGTGCACCAGCCTGCGATGATCGCGCGCCAGGCCCAGGACGATCGCACCGACCGTCCCCCACGTAAACGGCAGGTCGGCCAGTGCATCGAGGACGCGGCTGCCCGGGTGATACGCGTTCATCAGGATTTCCACCACGGCCAGCAGTACGCTCACGCCAAGGATCGCCCCGCCGATCCGCTTCGCATTGCTCACGCAGATCCGCTCGCTCCCGACCAGCAGCGACAGCAGCGCGCCATAGGCCAGGAAGTCCAGCACGAACGGCGTTTTGTAATGAATATCGATGTGCGAGCTGACATGCGCCGCCGCCAGCCGCAGCAGCGGCTCGCCGACAATGACCAGCACCAGCAGCCGCGGCAGCCATTTCGGCGCGAGCAGCCGCACGCAGGTCGGCCAGATCAGGTAAAAGTGCTCTTCCACGGCCAGCGACCAGAGCGAGCCGTACTCGTCCATCGGCGCGCCGAAGATGCGGGAGAAGTTCGCCAGGAAAAACGTCGCGGCCAGCGCAAAGCGCCAGTCAACGGTGTGCGACAGCTTCAGCACCACCAGCATCAGCAGGTACGCCGGCAGGATGCGGAGCACGCGGCGCAGATAGAAGTTGCTGTAAAAATCCGTGCGCTCGCGCGAGCGCACCAGGATGCCCGTGATCAAAAAACCGGACAGCACAAAGAAAACATTCACGCCGAACCGGCCGCAGTCGATCACCGCCGCGGCGAGCGAGCCCCAGCGAGCACCGCAGTTGGCCACCCAGGCATAGGTCGCAAAACCATGAAACAGCACCACCATCAACACCGCGATCCCGCGGATCGAGTCAAGCGAAGGCATATGGCGCAGCAGCAGGGAGTGCTGCGGAGGACTTGCAACCGCCGGTGTCGCCATGGAACCTCAAACGCAAAGGAATGCCGGACAGTCCATTATCCAGAAAACAAGGGCGCAGGCCACCACGAAAATCACCCGCAGGTAACCGCTACCGTCTCCGCACCGCCTTTGCAGTCACTGCTTCAACAGCAAAAGGCCAAACCGCCTGCGCGGCTCGCGGTCCCTCCGGGACATATACTCGTCGCTTCGCGAGAGGTGCAAGAGCAGGAGGCCGGTGTTTCAGGCCTCCTGCTCTTGCATCGCGCCGAAGGCGCTATGACTCCCCACGAAGTGGGCGCGAGCCGCGCAGGCGGTTTGCTTTTCATATTGAGCGACGCTCGCCTAAGCGTCCGCGTGTTCCAACACTTCCTCCCGTACCACCGTGTCCACGCGCTCTTCCGTCGCGTTCTTCGGCAGCGCCACCGCCAGCACATCCTCGATGCGCCGCGCGTAATGGATCGTGACGCCGTCGATCTGGGCGGGCAGCAGGTCTTCCTCCACGTTCTGCCGCACATCCTCGGGCAGGATCACGTGCTTCACCCCGGCCCGCTTCGCCGCGAGGAACTTCTCCTTGATCCCGCCTACCGGTAGCACATTGCCCGAGAGCGTGATCTCGCCCGTCATCGCGATCAGCGGGTGCACCGGCCGGTCAGTCAGCAGCGAGACGAGCGCGGTCGCCATCGTCACGCCGGCTGAAGGCCCGTCTTTCGGGATCGCGCCGGCCGGCACATGGATATGCAGATCGATCTCCCTCGTGAAATCCTCCGAGAGCCCCAGCGAGGCAGCATTCGAGCGGACCCAGGTCAACGCCGCCTGCATCGACTCCTGCATTACCTGGCCGATCTGCCCGGTCATCGTAAAGCCGCCCTTGCCTTTCATCCGGTTGGCTTCGATGAACAATATGTCGCCCCCTGCCGGCGTCCAGGCCAGGCCCACGGCCACGCCGGGCCGCGATGTCCGCTCGGCGATCTCCGTATCGACCCGTACCTTGATGCCGCCGAGGAAGTCCAGGATCGTCTCACGCGTGACGACCAGCTTTTCGGTCTTGCCTTCGGCGATCCGCCGCGCCTGCTTGCGGCAGACCGTGCCGATCAGCTGCTCCAGCCGCCGCACGCCCGCTTCGCGCGTGTAGTGCCGCACGATAAAGCCAATCGTGTCCTCCGGAATCTCGATCTGCTCCGGCGTCAGCCCGTTCTCCTTCGTCTGCCGCGGCACGATGTACCGCGTGGCGATGTTCCGCTTTTCCTCCTCGGAGTAGCCCGACAGCTCGATGATCTCCATGCGGTCGCGCAGCGGCTCAGGAATCGTGTCGAGCTGGTTCGCGGTGCAGATGAACAGGACCTTCGACAGGTCGAAGGGCTGGTCGAGATAGTTGTCGCGGAAGGTTGCGTTCTGCTCCGGATCGAGCGTCTCGAGCAGCGCCGCCGACGGATCGCCGCGGAAGTCCCGCCCCAGCTTGTCGATTTCGTCGAGCAGCAGCACCGGATCATTCGTGCCCGCCCGCTTGATGTTCTGGATGATCTGCCCCGGCAGCGCGCCGATGTACGTCCGGCGATGCCCGCGGATCTCCGCCTCATCGTGCATGCCGCCCAGCGACAGCCTCTGGAACTTGCGCCCCAGCGAGCGCGCGATCGACCGGCCCAGCGAGGTTTTCCCCACGCCCGGAGGCCCGACAAAACACAGAATCGGCCCCTTCATATCCGGCTTCAGCCGCCGCACGGCCAGGTAATCCAGAATGCGGTCCTTCACCTTGCGCAGCTCGTAGTGGTCCTCGTCGAGCACATCCTTCGCCACCACCAGGTCGATTGTCCCGCCCGTACTCTTCGCCCACGGCAGCACCGCCAGCCATTCGATGTAATTCCGCGTCAGCGAGTAGTCGGCGGCCATCGGCGACATCCGCGCCAGCCGGTTCAGCTCCTTCAGCGCTTCTTTCCTGGTTTCCTCAGGCATGCCGGCGGCTTCGATCTTCTCGCGCAGCTCGTCGATGTCGCGCTGGCCTTCATCGCCCTCGCCCAGCTCCTTCTGGATTGCCTTCATCTGCTCGCGCAGATAGTAGTCCCGCTGCGACTGCTGTACCTGGTCCTGCACTTCCGACTGGATCTTGTTCCGCAGCGACTGCACCTCGACCTCTTTGGCCAGGTGCTTGTTCACCCGCTCCAGACGCGTGTGCACGTCTGCTGTCTCCAGCAGCTCCTGCTTGTCCGCGGTGGTTAGAAACGGCAGCGACGAGGCGACAAAATCCGCCAGGCGCGCGCCGTCTTCAATCTGCGCCGCGATGGCCTGCAGCTCGTCCGACAAGGTCGGCGATGACGCCACGATCTGCTGGAAGTCAGAAACGATGTTGCGCTGGAGCGCCTCGGTCTCCGGACCGCCGGCCGCTGCGAGCTCGGCCACAGGCTCGACGCTTGCCGTCATGAAGGGTTCGATCTGCTCAAAGTCGTCCAGCTTGACCCGCTCCACGCCCTCGGTAAACACAAACAGGCTCTGGTTCGGCATCTTCACGACTTTATGGATGGTCGCCACCGTGCCGTACATGTACAGGTCCGCAGGCTGGGGCGCATCCATGCGCGAGTCCCTCTGCGCAACGACAACAATCGTCTTTTCTTCACCGAGGGACTGGATCAGCTGGATCGAACCCTCGCGCCCTACCGTCAAGGGCAGCACGGCATGCGGAAACAGCACCGTGTCCCGCAAGGGCAGAACCGGCAGCGTTCTCTTCTTGTTGGTGCTGCGCTCGCCCCGCTGCGACGAACCGTTAGGACGGATGATGCTGAGAAAGTCATTCGACATGAGTGTGTCCTTATCAGATTTCCCATATTGGACGCTGCATGTCTGCAAAGGATGCAACGCAAGTTCCAGCAGACCGTTTGCCGAGCCCGGTCCGGTCTGCCGGATAAGTTTTGGGTCTGCCGGCAGCCTGGCAGGTGCCGGCCACTCTCATGTTTCCTTTGTATCGGCTGCCGGGCTCCACACTTTAGGCGATTTGCCGCATCCGGGCACCAAGGTACTGAGACGCCGGAATTCAGCCGCGAGGAACACGCCGCTAGGCTGCCAGCGGCGCGGCAGCCGCATAGCGCCCAAGCTCCTTGACGAAGGAGCAGCAGTCCGCCAGCTCGGCGAGCGCGGGCGCAGCCTCGGCTTCCCGGTTCAGCTGGTAATCGGCGTAAAACACGTACTCCCAGGGCTTGCCCGGCACCGGGCGCGACTCAAGCCGGGTCAGGTTGAGCCCGCGCCGGGCAAAGATCTGCAGCGCGCGCACGAGCGACCCCGGCACATTCGAGACCGAAAACGCGAGGGACACCTTATTGATCGCATCGGTCGACACAGTGGCCGCCGACTCGCCGGGGCGCAGCAGCAGAAAACGGGTGTAGTTCAGGGGATTGTCTTCAATCCCGGTAAGGAGAATTTCGCCGCCATGCTCCTCAGCAGCCTGCGTACCGGCAATGCCCGCCAATGGAACTCCGCTGCGGACCGCCTGCGCGACCGCCCCGGCCGTATCGTAAAACGGCATTGCCCGAAGTTGCGGGTGCGCCGCAAAAAACGCCCGGCACTGGGCCAACGCGACCGGGTGCGAGTAAACCTCGCGCACCTCGCCCAGCTTTACCCCCGGTGCGGCAATCAGGTTGTGGCCGATCCGCAGCAGGAACTCGGCCTCGATATGCAGCGGATGCGCCAGCAACAGGTCGTAATGCTCCAGCACGGAGCCGGCCAGCGAATTCTCAATCGGCACCACCGCCGCATCGGCATCGCCCAATGCCACCCGCTCAAACACCTCCGGCGACAGCGAACAGCTTTGGAGTACGCTCAGCCCGGGAACCAGTGCCAGTGCCGCCCTGTGGCTGAAGGAACCCTTTTCTCCCTGGATAGCGACTCGCACCGGTAATCCCTCCCCTTTTCAACTCACCCTCCGGCAGCACAGAAAACACCGGTCCGAACGCAACCGAAGTGACAAAGCCTGCAACCTAGTGTTTCGGTACCACAAACACTTTCTCGAGGAGATACACATGCTTTGGACTATTTTTGTGGTTCTGCTGGTTTTATGGCTGGTCGGCTTTGTGGGCTTTCACGTGGTCGCATGGTACATCCACCTGCTCCTGGTGCTTGCCGTCGTTGTCCTGCTGATCCAGCTCATCACCGGGCGCCGCGCCGCGCTCTGAAGTGGCGCGATCCACTGCGCTTACCCTGCATGGTGACGCCGCACAAACACGGCCGCGGCAACCATCACGAAGAACACGATCGAAACGACGCCGTTCAGGGTGAAGAAGGCAGCATTGAGACGCGATAAATCCTGCGGCGAAAGAATGGAGTGCTCATACGCGAGCAGCCCGGCGACAAGAGCTACGGCCAGCCAGCCCAGAGCGCCCAGCGCAAACAGGTGCACCAGCCAGAGAAGCAGCCCCAGCATGGCGAGATGCATGGCCCGCGCCAGCCAGAAGGCGCTCGCGATGCCAAACGTCGCCGGCACCGAGTGCAGCCCGCACGCGCGGTCATGCTCCGCGTCCTGGCAGCTGTAGAACACGTCAAAGCCGGCGACCCAGAACAGTACCGCCGCGGTCAGCACCAGGATGCGCGGATCGAGCGAACCCCGCATGGCGATCCACGCCGCGGAGGGTGCGATGCCGAGCGCCAGTCCCAGGAAGACATGCGACCACCGCGTGAACCGCTTCGTATACGAGTACAGCAGCACCACGGCGAGGGCGAGAGGGCTCAGCACCAGGGCCAGCCGGTTGAGCTGCCCGGCCGCCAGGATGAAAAGCAGCGCGGAGACCAGCGTAAAACCCAGAACAAAGTTCCGCGTCAGCGTTCCGGCCGGGATCGCCCGCATCGCGGTCCGGGCGTTCGCCGCATCGAGCGACGCATCTGCCCATCGGTTAAATGCCATGGCCGCCGAACGCGCCGTCACCATGCAAACGACAATCCAGACCAGCTGCATGGGGCGCGGCCAGCCATCCGCCGCCAGCACCACCGCCGTGAGCGCAAACGGCAGCGCAAAGATCGAGTGCTCCCACTTGATCATCTCGAGCGTGTGACCAATCGAACGGAACAGAGCCATGGCTCAAGTCTACCTGCGCCCGAGGTCCATCTACCTGCCGGCGGCTGCAGCTGAGCAGCGCTGACACGAACCGGCCTGTTCGCTGCCCCTATTCGCTACCCGCGACCACCTGCAGATTGTTGATCACCTTGAACACGCCCGGCACCGTGTTGGCGCGAATACCGGCCGCATCCTTGTCCTGCGTGCTGTCGACGGTGCCGTAAAGCGTAACAACGCCGTTCGCCACGGAAATGCGGATCGGCTTTGCCGGGTCGCTCGCATACTTACTCAAGGTCGGGAAACTGTAGATGGTGCGGAACGCCTGGATGCGGATGCGATCGTCGAAGGGGGAGAGCGGGTCAACCTGGATGTTATTAACAATGTCTTTTACGCCCTTGGTGTTCGCCGCCACCCCGACGGCAGAGTCCGCGCTGACCGGCCCGACAGCATGGCCAGCCAGGGTGACCACCCCATTCTGCACCTCGACCGTGATCGCGTTAAACGGCGTCACCCCGTACCCTACCCGGTCATACGCAATTGCCTTGGTAAGCTTCTGCTGCAGCACGGTATCCGGTACCTCGGCGCCCTCCACCTGCACCTCGTTCTCGACAGCGTGGATACCTTTCACGTGCGCCGCCCGTCTTTCCGCTTCTATCTTCTCGTCCAATACCTGCACCGAGCCGCGCAGCACAGCGGTCGTGCCTTCGAGCGTTCCCTGCACTCCCCGCAGCTCCTTCTTGTTCAGGGCTTTGGTAAGCGCATCCTGCAGGGACGCATCCGGCCCCTGGGCCATGCCCGGCAGCGCCCCGGCCACGCTCAGCGCGATGGCGAATACCCCGGCAACACCGATCTTCGTACGCATCTGTTCTGCATCCCTTCCCGCAAGTTTGATCCAGGCACACTGTACCAACCCGGCTTTGGGCAGAAAGATGCGCAGCCGTTCCGCACTCCCCTATCGGTATCTGCGGTGCAGCTTGACTTCAAAGCTGAACACACCGACCTCGTCCCGCTGCGCGAGGATCGAGACATTCGGCGTCAGGTTGTACTGGCCTGCAATCAACTGCTCCGCCGTCGAGTTGACGTTCGTTGCATACATCACCGTACCGTTCTGCGAGACCTGCTGCTGCACCGTGATGCGCGCCGTGGAGTTGCCGCTGCCGCTTACATAGGAGGGATCAATTTTTACGCTTCCCCCGCCGAACAGCTTGTTGATGCGGCTCGAAATAGTGGCGTTCAGCGCGCCGCCCAGGATGGAGTCGGCCGTCGAGTTCACGCCGGCCTGCGACTGCTGCTCCGAGTAGATCGCCTGCTCCTCCTGCGTGCGGCCCAGCGCCAGCAGCGAGAAAATGTCCTGCTCAGAGAGCGGAGGCTCCGAACGGAACGTCGGCTTCAGGTTTTCCGTCGTGCCGTTCAGCCCGATGATCACGTCGTAATCCTCGACATGCGCGCTGGCTTCAAGGTCGATCGTCGGCTCGATCTTGACCGGGTTCGTGAAATAGATATCTCCGTGCTGCAGCACATAGTGCGTTCCCGCAAACGTAGCATCGCCCTCGGTAATTGAGATATGGCCAAGCACCGAGGGATCCTCTGCCGTGCCGCGCACAAACAGGTCCACGTTGCCCGCAAGCTTGGCGTAGGAGTTATTGATATCGAGCTGCTGCGACGAGGTCACATGCACGTCCAGCCGGATATGGTTCCCGAACGCGGTTGGATCCGGAGGCGGAGAAATGCCGTTCGACGAAAAACTGGACAGGTCGAGGTCATTGCCGATCGAGAACTTGGTAATCTGCACGGCGCCGCTCACCAGCAGGTTCTCGAGCGTGCCCTGTACCCGTATCTTCGAGTCAAAGGTCGTGCTGATGCCGCCGGGATACCGCACCCGCACCTGCTTGCCGGTCAGCGACAGGTCGGCGTACACGCCCTGCTGGTAAGTAATAAAACCGCCGAAGGTCAGGTCGCCGCCGCCGCTCGTCGCATGCAGATTGCTGACGCTCAGCCGCCCCTGGTCAAAAACCAGTGAACCGTTCAGGTGGTTCAGTCCGTTCGGAAAATCGCCATACGCGATGTTCACATCGTGGAAGTCGACCGACCCCTCGAGGTCCGGCTTCTCGATCGTATTGCCGGCGGTGAAATTCAGGTTCACCACACCCGTGCTCTGCACATCCGGGTCGAAGGTGTGAGCAACCTTCAGGTCCACCGTGCCGACCGCCTTGGCATCGAGCAGACGGTTTGTGCCGAACAGCGCTGCCCTGCCCTGCGCCGTCAGGTTTGTCCCGGGGCCAAGGATGTGCACTGGAGCGAGCGTCGCTACCCCATTCTCGAGCGACGCTTTCAAGGGCCCATCCGTGTTCACGGTCGCGCCCTGCGAGGTGACGGCGATCTTCGAGAGCTCGGCCGTGCCGTTGAGCTGCTGCGGCTTCGTCAGCGGACCGCTCACCGTAACGGTCCCATTGATGTTCGAGCTGCCCTGCACTCCGGTCACGCTGAACAGCGCCAGGTAGGGATTGATATCGAGGTTCGACAACGTGAGCTTTGCCTGCGTCGCATAGTCGCCGCTCAGCTTGGTCGTTCCATGCATCGTCAGGCTCGCGCCGTTGAGCCGCGCATCCAGGTCGGCCAGCAGCGAGCCGTTCGCGGTATGTGCCGTCAGGTCGACCTGCCCGGTCGACGCAGGCCCGCCTGCCGGGTTGGCAATGGCTAGGTTCGTCAGGTGGACCGCGGCCTGCACCGTCGGCGTCTGGACTGTCCCGGAGCCTTGTGCGTTCAGCGCCAGCTTTCCGTGCACCAGCAGCGGCGACTTCTTCAGCGCCTGCACATTGTCCAGGTCGAGCCCGGCGGCCTGCATCTGGAAGTGAAACTGCTTGGTCGTTAAATTGTAACCGCCGTTGCCCGTGATCTGGCCGCCCGCGATCAGGAACGTGAACTGCGATGCCCCCGCCTCCTGCCCGGCAAAGGAAAGATCCGCATTCAGGCTCTTGTAGGGCTCGCCGTACACCTGGCCGCCGGTCACCGCCAGGTGGCCGCCGCCGTTCAGGTTGCCAAGTGTGCCGCCCACGGTTGCATTTGCGTTCAGCGTCCCGGTGACGGGCAGCGTCGACTGCCCGGCGAGCGCCAGCAGGTTGGCGATACTCGCGTTGTTCACCGACGCCGTTCCCTGGATCGCCGCATCGTTGTCGAACACGTAGCCGTGGCGCCGCGTACGGTGCGCGTGCAGCTGCCCCGCAAGATGCACCTGCATGTTGCCCGCGCTGATCAGCGCGCTCTGGATCGAAACCAGCGCCGGCGTGTACTCCGCATCCGCCGTGAGGGAATCGACATGGAACGAGGTCGGCCCGGTCTGCGCGCTCGTCGCCGCCACCGGAACAGGCACCGGCTTGCCGTCCGGCCCGGTAGGCCGCACCGTCGTCGCGCCCGCGGCTGTATTCGGCAGCAGCACGTCGAAGTTATTCACCGCAAGGTGCCCGGTAACATCCGGAGCAGCCAGGTTTCCGGTGACCACACCGTTGAACGATGCCGTTCCGTGCAGCGCCACCGGCAGCGCCGTCTGCTTCGGCCCGCTCCCGATGCCGAACGTCGCAAGCGCCTTGTTGAACTCGCCGAGGTTGCTGACCGTTACCTGCGTCTGCAGGCTCGAGCGCCCGCCGGCCGCAAGCCCCACGCCGCCGGTCACGTTCAGCTGGGTTCCCGGTGTGTGCGCGTTCAGCTGGTGCACCAGCAGGCTGTTCGTGCGGCCTGCATATGTCACATCCACGATGCCATTTACCGGCACGTCGCCGTTCCTCAGCACCGGCGGCGCATGCAGCGCAACGCGCGCATCCGCCGCAAGGTCAGACGCGTTGCCCGTCCAGGTCAGCTTCACCGTGCCGCTTGCCGTGGTAAAGAAGCCCAGGTGCTGAAACTTGGGCGGCGCAACAATCGAGAGGATCGACGGCAGCGTAAACCCTTCCAGCCGCGCGTTCACCTCTCCCACTGAGATCTGCGCCTTCGCCGGCGCATTGCTCGTCGCGTTCGCGACCGCGCGATTTACCTGCCGCGCCGCAGCCGCCGTTGCTTCCAGCTTCTGCCCGGGTTGCAGTGCGGGCGCCGCGGCCGGCGCGCTCTCCGGCGTGGTCGGCGCCAGCCAGTGGTTGATGTGCGCATCGCCCGTCACGATGCCGCCTGTGGCCAGCTTCGCCCGCAAAGCATTCAGCGCCAGCACATCCTGGGTCACATGCACCTCGGTCGAGGCCGAAAGTCCCCGGATCGCAATGCCCGAGCCTTTATAACTCGCGCCGGCAACCGTCGTGGTTCCATCCACGTTAAACAGCGCCTTGGTTCCCTGCCCATGCAGGTCCAGCCCCACCACGCCGCTGTCCAGCCCCGGAATCGCCGCCAGCGCCTCAGCCTCCCGCAGGTCGATCGTTCCCTGCGCCGCCATTTGCCAGTGTGGATCGGCAAAGTTGCTCACCTGCGCATGCGCCGCCAGCGTCGAGGAGCCGGCGGAGAAATGCAGGTCCGGCACACTTAGATTGTTGCGGCCCATCACTGCGGAAACACTAAGGTGCGAATGGATCGGCGCACCGATTGAGCGCTGCGCCGTCAGGTCAGCGATCGAGGCAGTCGCCTTGTACTGGTCCGTTGCCGGCAGGTAGTTCACCCCCACTTCAAGATCGTTCGCCGCCAGCGAAAACGGAATCGCCTTCTGGTTCAGCAGCAGCGTGCCATCGTTGATCTCCGCGCGGTCCACCGCCAGGTCAAACACCTCGTTGATCGTCGAATTCAGGTCGGTCGGAGCGCTCTTCTTCTTCGGCACCGGCTGGTTAGTCGAGCCGTCTTTATACACAATGATGTGGACCACGGGCTTATCCACGCCCAGATAGTTCAGCCCCACCTTCGCGCGGAAAAACGAGATGATCTTGACCCGCACCAGCAGCTTGTCCAGGTGCGCGTACGGCACTTCACCCGGCGCTTCCAGTCCGTGGATCGTCAGGTTGTCGGCTTCAAACTGCAGGTGCAGCAGCTGCCAGCGGAACGCGCCCAGCTCCACCCGGCCGCCGGTCGCCGTCTCCAGCTGCTTGATCAGCTCCGTACGCACCATGTTGGCAAACTGCGGCGTAGAGGCATACCAGGCCACGCCCGCAAGCAGCAGCGCCAGCACGACGATCAACACTAATACCACCTTGAGCAACCGGTGCCGGCTATGCCGGGGCGGCAGCTCGCCGCTCCCGGTGCGGCGCCCAAACAGTGAACTTGGTGTGGTGCTCATAGCGCGCCTCC
This sequence comes from uncultured Acidobacteriaceae bacterium, assembly GCA_964245565.1. Taxonomy (GTDB): domain Bacteria; phylum Acidobacteriota; class Terriglobia; order Terriglobales; family Acidobacteriaceae; genus EB88. Next base: position 24,267 of record CAXTMY010000032.1, read on the forward strand.
CGGTACATCGTCCTGGTCCTCAGCGTTCTGGTTGCTTTTTCCATAGGCAGGCACCAGAATCTCAACACTCCCCTGCTGTCGCAGCGTCGCTTCCCATGCATCGATCTGCTTGCTTACCTGCTGCTGCAGCAGGATCTCCTCGATGCGCGGCTTCAGCGTGTTCACCGCCGGCGCCTTCTCGTGCTTCGCTGCGAACTGCGGCACCAGGTTCTTCTGGTAATACGTCTGCACCTGGTCGGCAGGAATGCGAATGCCGCTGCGGAAGCGCAGGTTCAGGTAGTTCAAAATAATCAGCTGCTGTTTCCAGCGCTGCCGCACTTCCGCGGGCGTCATGCCCAGCCCCTTCAGGTAGCTTGCCCAGCCTGCTTCGCTCTCGCAGCGCGCCGGCAGGCAGCCCGGCTGCTCCTTCTTGAGCTCGGCAATAAACTTATCCACGTCCGCTTCCTTGATGTCGGTGGTGCTCTGGTCCTGATCTTTCATCTGCTGCAGAATCAGCGTGCGCGTAATCAGGCGCTCGGCGGCATGCGCCGGCGTGTTCTGGTCCGGCGGCAGCAGCTGCAAGGACTCAAAGCGCCGCTCGGCCTCCACATCGCTCTCGAGCAGCACATCTCCATTAATCACGGCAACCACGCTGTCGAGCACCACCGACTTGCCCTGCGGCGCGCCTGTCGCTGCGCCATGCGTTGCTGCGCCTTGCGTCGCGGCAGCCTTCTGCGCGTCGCTCGCTGCCGCATCGCCCTGCGCGGTAGAGACGTGCGTCTTCGGTGTGGGCGGCGGCGGCGGCGCGTTCTGCGCAGGCACCGCCGGTGCAAGCAACAGCGATAGCAGGAGTGTTGTAAATGTACGCATCAGAAGGCCTGTCCGATACTGAAGAAGAACTGGAAATGCGAGGCTTCGCCGACCTGCGGCGCTTCCGTAGGATCGCTCGTGTTGTAGCCCGAGATTTCAGGAAACAACGGCGGGTTCAGGTTGTAACTCGCGTCCACCCGGATCGGGCCGATCGGCGTTCCATAGCGGGCGCCGATCCCCAGCGCGTGCGAGAAGTAGTTATCCGAGCACAGCCCGTTCAATCCGATGCTGTTGTGCTCTGGGTCCGGCTCCAAAGGGGCAAGCGGAGAAAGATTTTCGCAGGCAGCGCGGTTCGGCTGCCGGAACCGCAGGAAGCTCGGCCAGATATCGCTGCCGCGCACAAACACGTTCCCCATATCGTGAAACAGCACAAAGCTCACACTGTTGCCAACATAGGGCAGCGTCGGCGGCGGCAGGCGCAGCTCGAAGTTATTCACAAACGCAGCCGCGCCCCCGATCGGGAACCCTGTTTCAGGATCGCGCGGGCCTGCCGCATTGATGCTGAACCCGCGCAGCGACTCGGCGCCGCCGGCGTAGAGACGTTCCGGCAGGGGAATCAGCTCCTGCAGACCGTTGCCGAATGCCCGCTCGTACGCGATCCGGGTCTGCCGCGCAAATACATACTTATGCACGTTGCCGAATGGATAGTAGGAGGCATCGGTCGCATCCAGGCGATTGAAGTTCGCCTGTGACCCAAAGCGGTTGTCTGAGTAAAACTCCTGCACCGTATTGTAGGTGCCGCCTGAAGCATCGAGCGGCGTAGGGCGGCGCGTGTCGCGAATCCAGGTAACTGCCGGCCCGCTTACCTTCACCGGCTGCGAGAGCAGCGGTATCTCGTCGGCCGCAACCTGCAGCGTGTTCGGGTCCACCGCCACGCGCCGAAACTCGTACTCGTAGATCCAGGTCGTCGGCCGGCCGACGCGCTGGGTAATTTCCGCGGTACCTTGCAGCTGCGATGCGGCATAGGTTGTCACATCCTGGTCGTTGGTATATCCGCCGCTCAGTGAGAACTTAAAGTTGCGCTTGCCGAACGGGTGCGGATCGTTGTACGTGAGCACCGCGATCTTTTCGAGCGATCCGTAGGTGGTCTTCAGCGTGAGGCTGTTGTCGGTCCCGCGCAGGTTGATGCGCGAGACATTAAGAGAGACCAGCTCACTTACCCCGAAATTGCCGTTGGGATTGCAGTAAGTGATATCTCCGGCGGCCCGCTCCGCCGCGCTGACTGAGCTGCTGCACGCCCCCGGGTTTCCGGTCTGCGCCTGCAGACCCACGCCGTACGTCACGTCCCAGCGCTTGGCCTCGGTAAACTGCAGCATTACATTTTTCTTCAACTCCTGGCCGTTCGGGTTCTGCACCGCGGCGTTCACGCCGTTAAACAGCGTCAGGTCGTAGAGCTGGCGCTGCGTATCGATCAAGGCGGTCTGGTTCAGCACATCGCCCGGATGCACCAGGATGTGCGGATCGACGGTCTTGCGGCGGGTTTCGTGCAAGCCGCTGATGATCACGTCATTCACGTGCACCTGTTCGCCTTCTGTCACTTCAAGCGTGACGTCGATCAGGTTCGGGTCGTGCGGATCGGGAGCCTGCTTGATATCAGCCTGTGCCTGGTCGTAGCCATGGCTCAGGTAATAGGTCAGCACCGCGTCGCGGTCCCCCGTCAGGTTCGCCGAGTCATACGGCTGGCCCGGCGTCGTGTCCAGCAGCGGACGCAGCGTTGTATCTGCCACCTGCACATTGCCCACCAGTTTGTAGGAGCCAAACCGCTGTTGCACGCCTTCGGTCACCTCGTAGGTAACCGTCATGTGCGCAATCTTTGTCTTGCCGCCCTTCTTATCCGTGATCACGTTCTTCACCACCGGCTTTACTTCAACCTTTGAGAAGCCGTTGCCCTGGTAAAGTGCCTTGATCGTCGTTACATCGCTTGCCACCAGCGCGACGCTGTACGTCCCGCGGTGGTCGAAAAGGCTCGCTGGTTTTACATTGAGCCTCGGCTCGATCAGGTCCGCGTTGAAGTAATGATTGCCGGTGATCTTGACTGAATCCACGTCGTGGATCAGCCCCAGCTGTACGTTATAGGTAATCAGCGTTTCGCCGCTTGCCTGGTGCTCCGTCGTGTGCGATACCTGGATGTCGAAGTAGCCTTTGCGCTGATAAAGGTCGCGCACCCGGCGATCGCCTTCGTTCAGCAGGTCTTCATCCACGGTGCCTTCTTCATACACCGGGATCAGGTTCCTGATACTCGACTTACTCGCCTTGACTCCGTTGATCAAAACCACGACCTTGTTGCCGCGATTGATGTTCAGCGAGTAATCAATCTGGTTTACCGGCTGGTCATACTTCTTGTCCGTCACCTTGATCTTGGCTTCCAGCAGCTGCTGCTTCTGGTAGTTCGCCCGCAGCTTGTCGAGCGCGGTATTCACGGTATCCCGGGTCACTTTCGCGTTCGGCTTCAGCTTCGCTATTTTGCGGAACTTCGTCGGCGTCAGCCCTGTCGTTCCGGTAACTGTCACCGTGCCTACCCGCGCCTGCTCGCCCGTGGTCACGACATAGGAAATGTTCATCTGCTGGTTGGCGAGATCCTCCGAGTGCCCGGCGATAACCTGCGCCTGGTAATACCCGTCCGTCTGCAGCAGGTTTTCAATCAGCTCTTTGCCCCGCGCGAACTTGCCCTCGGTGTACGGTGTGCCGGGGCTCAGCTTGGTCGCGCCCTGCAGCAGGCTGGTCAGGTTCTCGTCCGAGACCCCGTTGACATTCACACGCCCGATAAACAGCTGGGGCTGCCCGTCGACGATCAGCACCACATCATCGCCCGTCCGGACCCCGGCTACATCGATCGTGCTGTACACGCCCGTGGCGTAAAGCCGGCGCAAGGTGCTGCGCAGCTTCGCCGGGTCAAGCGGCTGGCCCGGCTGCAGCGCCAGCTCCTTCTGCAGGGGCTCAAGCCTGCCGGCCGACACACCGCGATACTCGATGCGGCTGATATGCAGGCCGGTCCACGCATTCAGGCTTTCCGTCCCGGCATTGGTCACGCCCGGCGGCGGATGCGCCGTGACCGGCTGGCCTTCATCGTAGGAAGGCAGCTTGGCCGCGTCCGGCAGGGTCTGCCCGGCGGGCCCGTTGGCCGCGCCATTCTGCTGCGGCGCATTCGACGGCTCGGAAGCCGCGCCTGCTGCCTGTTGCGCAAACAGGGGCGAATTCATGTTGATGCCCGCAAGCAGTAGCAGGCCAAGGCTCAGGGAACCGAGCCGGATCGAAAAAAAAGGGGAAAGCGGTGTGCCGCTTCTCGTTCGCTGCATGAGTCTCTGTTCCGGTTCTGGGATGCACGGTGTGTCGCTGGTGAAAGTCAGCGCAGTTCACTTCGCTGTTCACAATTCTGGTTCCGAGACGCCTGTTCAGGACGTCTCTTCAGCACGGCTCGCGGCAAAAGCTGCCCGAGGGTCGGCCTCGGCGCGTTCCTTTGCTCTCACCCGCGGTCTGGCCTTCAGGAAGTGTCCGCACTTCCTCCTTATACTGGTTACAGCATTCTATGGCAGCTAAGAAATACTCCCGGGAAGCAGTTGCAGACCCCGACCCGGCCGGACGCTATTCGCGACAGGTTCTCTTTGCCCCGGTCGGCAGCCAGGGCCAGGCCCGGCTGCGCAGTGCGCACGTGGCAATCGTCGGCGTCGGCGCCACCGGCGCCGCCATGGCAGGTCTGCTCGCCAGGGCCGGCGTCGGGCACCTTACCCTGGTCGACCGGGATTTTGTCGAGACCAGCAACCTGCAGCGGCAAGTTCTTTTCGATGAGCAAGATGCGTCGGAAGCCCTGCCCAAGGCAGAGGCCGCGCGGCGGCAGATCGCGCGCTTCAACAGTGATATCGACGTCCAGGCACACATCACCGACCTGGTCCCGGAGAATATCCATGCCCTGCTTGCAGGGGCACAGCTCGTGCTCGACGGGACCGACAACTTCGAAACCCGCTACCTGCTCAACGACTATGCCGTCGAGCAGGCCAAACCCTGGATCTATGCCGGCGCGGTCGGCGCCTATGCCGCCTCCATGAACATCCTGCCCGGCGAAACAGCCTGTCTCGCCTGCCTTTTTCCCACCCCTCCCGGCGGCCAGGTGGAAACCTGTGACACGGCCGGCATCCTCGGCATGGCGGTGAATCTGGCCGCCTCCGTTGCGGCCGTTGAGGCGATCAAGTACCTCTCGGGCGCCGAGGCCGCCATGCGCCGCACCCTCCTGTCGCATGATCTGTGGTCCAACCAGCGCTCGGAGTTCTCCGGCGCAGCCCGGCCGCGCCCGGGCTGCCAGGTCTGCGGGCCGGCACGCGCGTTTACCCACCTGCGCGGCGAGGCACGCCCGCACATCACGCTCTGCGGGCGAAACTCCGTTCAGATCCACGAGCATTCCCGCATCCTCGACTTCCCCGCGCTTGCCGCCCGGCTTTCCCCTCACGGAAGCGTACGATGGAACGAGTTGCTGCTGCGCTTTACCAGCGGTATCTACACGCTCACGGTCTTTCCCGACGGCCGCACCCTGGTACAGGGCACGACCGACCGCAGTGTCGCCCGAACCCTCCACGCACGGTTTATCGGCGCATAATTGCCAGGCGCGAAGCAGCAGGCAACCCCGGGCACCGCGTAGGCTTCCAAAGCCGTTATCGAGTCTGAGGACACCCTCGCGCTGCCGGTCGGATTGTGAACACCATCACCGGCAACCGGGCTGAGTACCCGGAGAAATGATCGGAGTTTCGTGAGTACAGCAGGACCTACGCAGCAGGCAAAAAATCCGGTACAGCACATGCGCCGCAATCCCCCGATTGCCGGCGAGGCAGAAGCGATTGCAGCCGCGCAAGGCGGCGACGGCAAGGCATTTGAAACTCTCTACGGACTGCACAAGCGCCGGGTCTACTCCCTGTGCCTGCGCATGCTCGGCAACGTGGCCGAGGCAGAAGACCTCACGCAGGAGGCCTTCCTCCAGCTCTACCGCAAGATCGGCACCTTCCGCGGCGACTCGGCTTTTTCGACATGGCTGCACCGGCTCGCGGTCAACGTCGTTCTCATGCACCTGCGGAAGAAGGGTCTGCCGCAGGTTTCGCTTGAAGAAACCCTCGAGCCCTCGAGCGATGACGGTCCGCGCAAGGACATCGGCGCGCGCGACCTTCAGCTCTCCGGCTCCATTGACCGCGTCACGCTTGAGCGCGCGGTTGAAAATCTGCCCCCCGGCTACCGCTTGGTTTTCGTGCTGCACGACGTGGAAGGCTACGAACATAACGAAATTGCAGGAATGCTCGACTGCTCGATTGGCAACAGCAAATCGCAGCTGCATAAAGCTCGCATGAAGTTGCGCGACCTGCTCAAGTCGGGTCTGCGAAAGGAAACACAAGAATGAGTGATCAACGAGTCGGGCCGCCCGGGGCTTCGGCAGATTGCGAAGAGTTTCAGTCCCGGCTGCCCCAGATGTTCGGTTCGGAAACGGACTTCAGCAGGGAGCCGCACCTGCAGTCCTGTGAAAATTGCGCCGAGCTGGTCCGCGACCTGGAATACATCGCCCAGCAGGCAAAGCTCCTCATGCCCATCCACGACCCCTCCCCTGCCGTGTGGAACAACATCAAGACCGCGCTCGGCAGCTCCGAGTCGAACCGGAAGTAATTTCGCTCGCCGTGAACGCCGATGCCGGCCGCGGACGGAAGATAGACCGGGTCGTCCTTACCGGCTTCATGGGAGCCGGTAAGTCAACGGTCGGGCGCCTGCTCGCTCCCTTGCTGGGCTGGTCATTTCTCGATATCGACGCGCTGCTCTGCGCCTCCACCGGCCAGACCATCTCCCAGCTTTTTGCACGGCACCGGGAAGAGGGTTTTCGTGTGCTGGAAGCAGCCGAGATCAGCAGCGCTCTGCGCCGCCTCCACGCGGTCATCGCGCTCGGCGGCGGCGCGCTTGAGGCACAGCAGACCCGCACCCTGCTCAGGAGCGACCCGGCGACCCTTCTGGTTTACCTTGAAGCCCCGCTGCACGTTTCGCTCGAGCGCTGCGCCGGCCACGCCGGTGCCGCGGTTCGCCCCCTGCTTGCAGATCGCGCTGCCCTGGAACAGCGCTTCCTGGCCCGGGTGCCTGCGTACCGGGAGGCGGATCGCATCGTTCCCACGGATCGCCATTCAGCGCAGGAGATCGCCGCGCTGCTTGCCGCTGAGCTGCTGCCCTCGCCCGGCCTGGTCGACCGTTGATCTCGCTAACTTCGCCGCCCGCGGCCCTCTTTTCCCCTGCTACGATAACCAGTGTGTACGGATTTCCTTTACACCCGGCCGGCCTTTCGCTTCGCATTCCTCCCATGCGCGCCTCCCTTCCCGGCCCGGCGGCGGGGCGCCGATGAGGCGTACGGCTTCCGCGATCAGGCGGCACGCGGCGCAGGCATCGGCCGCTCTGCCGGCCCACGCCGTACCTTCTGCCCTGTCCGGGCCACGTGTTCTGCCTCTGCCCGGCCCCGCTGCTGCTGAACACCTCCGCGCCGGCGAAACCGCCTCGCGTATCAGCGACTACGCTGAGCTCTTCAAGTCCCGCGTCACCGCGATGGTCGTGCTCACCGCCTGGGCAGGCTTCTATCTCGGCTCCTTGCGCTCCGGCATCAGCAGCATGCAGCCCGGGCTCATCGGCGTCCTGCTCGGTATCGGCCTGGTCAGCGCCTGCGCCGCCGCGCTCAATGAGGCGATTGAATACCGCATCGACGCGCGCATGGTCCGCACCGCGCGGCGTCCCATGGCCGCTGGCCGCATCGGACGCGCACACGGCATCACCCTCGCGCTCGCCGTTGGCGTCATCGGCGCCGTCCTGCTCCTGCGCGAAGCAAACCTGCTCACCGCCGCGCTCACCGTCTTTACGGCCGTAAGTTACGTGCTGGTCTACACCCCGCTCAAGCGTCATACCACCCTGGCCACCTTCATCGGCGCCTTCCCCGGCGCCATGCCGCCCCTGCTCGGCTGGGTCGCGGTCCGCGGCCACGTGGAGTGGCCCGCCGTCGCTCTTTTTGCCATTCTCTTCGTCTGGCAGTTTCCCCACTTCATGGCCATCGCCTGGCTCTATCGTGAGGATTACGGCCGCGCCGGTATCCGCATGCTTCCGGTGGTCGAGCCCGACGGTGCCTCCACCGTCGCCCAGGCTGTCCTCTACGCCGCGCTCATGGTTCCCATCAGCCTTCTGCCCCTCTTTCTCCACATGGCCGGCTGGCTTTACGGAGCGGCAGCGCTGCTGCTCTCGCTCATGTATCTGGCCTACACGCTCCGCTTCGGCCGCATCACCCGTGCCCGCTCCACCGCGGAGAGCAAGATGTACGCCCGCGACCTGCTCAAGGTCAGCGTCATCTATCTGCCTGTCCTGCTCATCATCCTCATGCTCAACGCGCGGGGTCGTTAACCATGTCGACTGCGCTGCCCGAGCACATTGAACTTGCCACGCTTCCCGCCGTTCCCATTGAGCTGCACGAACTCACCCACAGCTACGGAGCCCGCAAGGCGCTCGACGCGCTCACCTTCCAGGTGGAACCGCGCGAGATCTTCGGGCTGCTCGGCCCCAACGGCAGCGGCAAAACCACCCTTTTCCGCATCCTTTCCACCCTAATGTTGCCCTCCGGCGGCCACGCCCGCATTACGGGATACGACGTCGCGCTCCAGCCGCGTTACGTCCGCGCCCGCGTCGGCATCGTCTTCCAGGCGCGCTCCATCGACCTCAAACTCACAGTCCACGAAAACCTGATGCACCAGGGCCACCTCTACGGGCTTAGCGGCAGGCGCCTCACCCGGCGCATCGACGAGGTCCTCGACCGCGTCCTGCTCCGCGACCGCGCCAAAGACTTTGTCGAAACCCTCTCCGGCGGCATGCAGCGCCGCGTCGAGCTGGCCAAAGGCCTCATCCACTCCCCCGGCGTCCTGCTGCTCGATGAACCCTCCACCGGCCTCGACCCCGGCGCGCGCCGCGACCTCTGGCTCTACCTGCGCAACCTCCGCGACGAAGACGGCGTCTCCGTCCTCGTCACCACGCACCTCATGGAAGAAGCCGAACACTGCGACCGCCTCGCCATTCTCAACGCCGGCAGGCTCATGGCGCTCGGCTCGCCCAATGAGCTCAAAGCCACCATCGGCGGCGACATCATCACCCTCGACACCCGGGGCTCTTCCGAGGCCGAGCTGCTCGCCAGCCGCCTCGAGGCAAAGTTCGGCATCGCGTCCTCAACCACCGGCGCGGCCGTCCGTTTCGAATACCCCGACGGACGCCGCTTCGTGACCACCCTGGTCGAAACCTACCCCGGCAGCATTGAAGGTCTGCGCGTCCAGAAGCCCTCCCTTGAAGATGTCTTTATTCAGCGCACCGGTCATCGCTTCTGGCAGGAGCAGGGCCCGGAAGCCGAACCGGACGGCCGCACCCGCAAGCTCGAATCCCACGAAGGCTTTCGCGAACCGCTCTGAAGTACCGTCAAGTGCCGGAGAGGATGAGAATGCCGGACGGAAAGGATTGCAATAAGAATGGGAACCACCTTTACTCACGCCGCCCCAGCCAGACGCAGCAACTCCCCGGCGCTGATCGCGCAGCCCTCCACCGTTGTTGCCGCCTACTCGCTCTGGCGGCGTGAGATCGTGCGGTTCTACCGCCAGAAGGCGCGCGTGGTCGGTGTCATCGCCTCGCCCCTGCTCTTCTGGCTGGTCCTCGGCTCCGGCTTCGCCCACTCCTTCCACTCCAGCGGAACCGCCGGCAGCAGCCATTACCTGGGCTACTTCTTCCCCGGCTCCGTCGCCATGATCGTCCTCTTTACCTCCATCTTTTCCATGATGTCGCTCATCCAGGACCGCAACGAAGGCTTCCTGCTCTCGGTGCTCGCCGCGCCCGTGTCGCGCTCGGCCATCGTGCTCGGCAAGGTGCTGGGCGGCGCGACCCTCGCCGCCATCCAGGGCATCGTCTTTCTCGTCTTCGCGCCGTTCGTCGGTGTCCACGCGAGCCTCCACGCCGTGCTGCTGGGCATGCTGGTCATCGCCATGCTCTCCTTCGAGCTCACCGCGCTCGGCTTCACCATCGCCTGGCCCATGAACTCGCCCCAGGCCTTCCACGCCATCGTCAATCTGCTGCTCGTGCCGCTCTGGATGCTCTCCGGCTCGCTCTTCCCCGCGCGCGGCGCTACGCCCTGGCTGCACTGGCTCATGCGCGCCAACCCGCTCACCTACGGCGTCGATGCCCTGCGCAACCTGCTCTTCCCCGCCCAGCTCACCGATGCGTCCCTGCCGGTCAACCTGCTCGTGACCGCCTGCTTCTGCGCCGTATGCTTCGCCGCGGCCGCGTTCGCCGTCAACCGCCGCACCCACAAGCCCGCCGCGTAGTTCTGGATCTGGGGAACTCTGATTACGTACCCCTTGGGAGTCATCCTGAGGAGCGGAGCGACGAAGGATCTGCGGTTCTACAACCTGGAGCAACGCAGATTCTTCGCTTCGCTTAGAACGACCCTTGTTCAGAGATTTCTTAAAGGAGAGAATATGACACTCGGCCAGGAAACTCTTCCCCAATCCCGCCTCCCGAGTCTCAACAACCGCCCGGCCACCATCGGCGTCTTCGCCATCCTCGGCGTCAGCGCCGCCGCCACGGCCTTTCTGCTCTGGCTGCTCTACGTGCACCACGCCCCGGCAGAGTTCAAAGATCGCCTGCTCTTCCTTCCCGAGCTCAACGCCGTTCTGAACGGCCTCAGCGCCATCGCGCTCACCATCGGCTTCCTCTTCATCCGCCGCCGTCAGGTCGCCCGCCACCGCGCCGCCATGCTCACGGCCTTCGTCTTCTCCTCGGCGTTCCTGGTCTCCTACATCGTCAACCATGCCATCCACGGCGACACGCTCTACCCCGCCAGCAATCCCACCCGTCCGCTGTATCTCGGCATCCTCGCCAGCCACATCCTGCTCTCGATCACCGCGCTGCCCATCGTGCTCATCACCTTTTTCCTCTCGCTCTCCGGCCGCTTCGCCCAGCACCGCAAACTCGCCCGCTTTACCTTCCCACTCTGGCTGTACGTATCGGTCACCGGCGTCGTCGTCTACCTCATGCTCCACGCAGCCGTCGGCGCAGGCTATTAGCGATCACTGATCCAGTGGTTAACAAACGATACGCTTAGAGCTCATGCGAGACTTTTTTTACGCTACCTCCAATAGCTATTGGTCCGCATCCACTGCGGAGATCGAGCGTCTTTGCCACGCTTTAAAAATCATCTCAACGTTTCGCTCAAGCGGCTGCGTCGTATCAACCTCAAGGTCATATTGGCAAAAAGTATGCGTCTTTAGGTGGTAAACGCCTTCGCCAATCTGGCGATCTCCTCGCAAGCGCTCTCGCCGCTCAATTTCGGCTATTGGGGCATGAACTCCAACCCAGAAAACATCAAAAGGAGATAGCAGCACCTGTAAATGGTCAGCCCAACTTTGATATTCCACAATATGCTCTACGAGTAGGTCCAGGCCCACCTCTGCGAATGCTCCTATCGATCTGTGGAATCCTTCAAAGAACAATTCTCTGTGCTCAAGCCGCACAGCCTTATTCAGCGGACGAAAGCCCATATCAGCAAGCTGGTCGGAGGAATAATAATGAAATTGCGGCTCAAGCTGGCCTCTCAATTCGTGCGCAAGGGTGGACTTACCTGCGCTTGAGGTACCGTTCAGCAGGATGATTCTTCCCTTGGATTGCGTCACGCTTCAAACCCTCAGATCGTACCATTCGTTAGCTACTGCTTTGATATTTGGTGTAGCGACTCTTGCTAGCGATCGGCCAGGTAGAACGACCGCACCGCCGCGCACAGCAGCAGCAGCAGCAGCGCCCCGCCGGCAATCGCCAGGTTGCGCCTGCGCGTAAACAAGGCCCTCGGCGCGCCGATGCGCGGCACCAGCGGCACCCCCAGCAGCAGACCCGCCAAAAAGCCGCCCAGGTGCGCCGAGTTATCGATCTTCATCGAAAAATGGCTCGCGTCCACGCCCGCGGCCAGCACAAAATTCAGCACCGCGAACCAGATCACGCTCTTGCGCAGCGACTTGCGCTCAAACTCCGGCAGCGGCAGGTACTTCGAGCTCAGCAGCACGATCAGCACC
>CAXTMY010000033.1:0-12554 GCA_964245565.1 uncultured Acidobacteriaceae bacterium
GTACCGAAGGGCACACCGGGAGAGACAAGCGTCTGGAACTTTTCGCCGCAGGCCGGCGCGGGCGTGCACTTCTTTATCAAGGACCGCCAGGCGATCGATTTCCAGGCGAGCGCCGTGCATATTTCAAGCGCCTCGCTGGGCGACAGGAACCCCGGCGTGAACGCGAGCGTGCAGTTCCAGATCGGCTACTCCTGGTGGTAGAGCATTTCCGCGTATGAACACATGCTTACGCTGAAAAATGCTTCAGTCCGGCAACGCGAAAGGGACGCACGGCGATGCGCGACGCGGTGATCGAGTGTGTGCCGGGCTTTGCCGCAGGACGGGACGCCGATACGGTTGCGGCGATCGTTGCGGCGATGCGGGTGCCGGGTGTGCATCTGCTGGGGATCGCAAGGAACGCGGTGCAGAACCGGACGCTGGTCACGGTGGCAGGCGAGCCGACCGCGGTGTGCGAAGGGGTGGTTCGCGCGGCCGGAGTGGCGGCGGCGCGGATCGACCTGACCCGGGAGGGATCAAGGCAGGGAGCGCTGCATCCGATGCCTCCCAGGATCGGCGCGACGGATGTGATCCCGATCATGCCGCTTCGGGAAGTCTCGCTTTCTGAGTGCGCGGCGCTGGCGCGCGAGGTAGCAAGCTCGTTGTGGAGCCGGTACAGCCTGCCGTCGTATCTTTACGCGGCAGCGGCCTCGCGGCCGGACCGGGTAAGCCTGGACGCCGTACGGGAGGGCCAGTTCGAGGGGCTGCGCGAGGCGGTGCTGCGAGATGCGGGGAAACGGCCGGATGTGGGCGGCCCGGGTCTTCACCCTTCTGCCGGCGCGGTCGCGGTGGGGGCGCGTCGGGCGTTGATCGAGTACAGGCTGTCGCTGGTGCCCGGGGACATCCGGATTGCGCGCACCATTGTGCGGGAGCTGCGCGGGGCAGCCAGCAGGGTGCGAGCGACGGCGGTGCTGGCTGGTGGAGAAGCGCAGGTATGGCTGCAGATCGCCGAGTTTCAGCAGATGAGCGTGGGTGCGGTGTACGGCGAGGTATGCGCGCTGGCGGCGAAGCACAAGGCCGGAGTGGGTGCGGGAGAGGTGGTCGGGCTACTGCCGGAAGCGGCCTATGAACCGGGCAGCGCGTGGGCGGCAGAGCTGAGGGGCTTCGTGCCCGATGAGCACATCCTTGAACGGCGCCTGCTTCATCCGCTGGATTGGCCTGTGTAGTTGCCTGAACCGGAGAGATTACCTCCGAGTACAAACCTGGAAGGCTGAACGTCTAAGATGACAGAAGCGGCTTGTATCGTAGTGCACTGTGGGGCTGCGGGTCTGGAAGGAACGATGAAGAAGATATTTGCAGGTTTGTCGAGGATTGTCCTGAAGCAGGGAAGCAGCTCGCTGATGCTGGGCTGCCTGATACTTGCGCTGCCGGCGCTGGCGAGGGCCGCGCAGCTGAGCGACGATGCACGCTCTGCGATTCCGAGCAATGTGCAGCAGTTGATCGTGGTCGATTACCGGGCGATGCAGAACTCGCAGGCGGCAATGGACCTAAAATCTCGGGTGCTTCCTCCGGAGCTGAAGCAGCTTGAAAAGGCACTTACGGTCTCGGGAATCGATTCGAACCACGATGTGGAAGAGCTCGCCTTTGCGAACTTCAAGATCGATCCGAACAGCCAGGATTCGCAGATCGTCGGCGTGGCCGAAGGGCAGTTCTCGGTGCCGGATATCCTGGCGGACTTCCGGAAGCGGAAGCTGAAACCAAAGCTTCTGCGCACGAACAAGATGTATCCGATGGGCGCGAGCGGGATGCTGGTGACGTTCGTCAATCCGACGACGATGGTCTTCGGCTCATCGGACGCGCTGAAGGCTGCGCTGAATGCGCGCGACGGCTTTGCGCCGAACATGCTATCCAACCAGGCGCTGATGCAGCAGGTCGGCCTAGTGGACACCGAACCGCTGTGGAGCGTGCTGGACGGCAAGGGCACCCAGGAGATGATGAAGAGCGTGATGGGGCAGGCGGCGCAGCTAGCCGATTTCGAGACTGTCCGTAAAAGCCTCATCAGCTCGCGCTACACCATGAACTTCGACAATGGCGTGAAGTTCAACTTGGCAGTGGTAACGCCGGACACCTTTACGGCGGCCACGATGTCGAGCATGATGAACGCTGCCGCGATGCTTGAGAAGTCGAGCGGCTCCGTCGCTGAGAAGTCGGCAATGGACAACACCGATATCTCGTCGAGCGCGGGAACGCTGACGGTCAGCTTCAATGCATCCGACAGCCAGTTCGCGACACTCCTGCACTCGTCGCTGTTTCAGAGCGTGGTGCACTAAAAGCACAGAGCGGCAGGCCTGATGCGTCCTGACGCGCAAGGGCCTGCCGCTGCTCTTCAGGTTCTTCGCTCGAGGATGCGGGCGGTCAGCACCACGCCGCTTTCGTTGTTGTGCAGGGTCATGGGGAAGGCAAGCACGTTCCAGACCCACTCTTCCCCTTTGCGGGGCAGGTTCATCAGGCCGCGGAAGGTGCGGTCGATATAGGTCTCGCGAGTGGTGGCGACGGTGGCGATGATCTCGCGCCAGTCCGGCGCGAGTTCCGGCATTTCGTAGAACATGTTCTTGCCGCTGAACCAGTCGCGCGGGCGCTCCAGCAGGCGGGCGCAGGTTTCGTTGACATACTGCCAGTTGCCGCGGGAGTCGAGCACTTCCATAACCACGTCATCGCCCATTGCCATGTTGATTCGTGAGTAGAAGAAGTCGCGCGCGTCGACCATGACGGGCCGTCCGGCGCGCTTGGCGCGGAAGGAGCGCAGCGCCGCCACAAGGTCGTCGACCGAACTGTATCCCTTGAGCAGGTGCATATCTTCCGGGCCGCCGAAGCGGCGCTCCAGCGTGGCGGACAGGATAATAATCGGCACTTCGGGCCGGGCATGCCGCAGTTCCGCGGCGACCTCGGTGCCGAACTGGCCCGCTCCCAGGTGGTAGTCGAGCACCGCGACATCGATGGAGTGCAGAAGCGATAGAGCTTCGGCGACGGTCGAAGCGGTCTCCGTGTGATAGCCGTGCTTGTGAAGAATGGTGGCGCGCAGCAGCAGATTGTCCACCTGGTCATCGAGCAGGAGCACGCGGATGGGCGCTTCTTCGCCTTCGGTCAGCATGTCGAGCAGGGCTTGTTCTTGGGGAGGATCGGTGGGTTCAGCCATGAGCAGGGTAGATGCAGATGTTGGCTACTCCTGATGCAAGTTCTCAGATGGTTCCTGGACCAGCCGTTCCAGTTTGCCGAGACGGCGCAGGATTTCCGGCAGGCGCAGGAACCCGGCAGAAGCACGAAGCCACTGGCGGTTGGCAACGGCCGGATAGCCGCTGACGGTCTCCTTTGCCGGAACGTCGTGCGGAATGCCGGACTGCGCGGTGGCGATGGCGCCGTCACCCACGGTAAGGTGACCGGCAACACCGACCTGTCCAGCTAGGATGACGTTTTTGCCGATGTGGCTGGAGCCGGCCAGTCCCACCTGGGCGCAGAGCAGGGTGTGTGCGCCGACGGAGGAACCGTGGCCAACCTGAACAAGGTTGTCGATCTTGGCGCCGGAAGCGATGGAGGTTTCACCGATGCTGGCCCGGTCGACACAGCTGTTGGCCTGGATTTCGACCCGGTCGCCGACGACGACGCGGCCGCTCTGGGGAATTTTGTGCCAGGCGCCGTTCGCATCCTTGGCAAAGCCGAAGCCATCCGAGCCGAGGATGACGCCGTTGCCAAGGGTGACGTCTTCGCCGAGGACGCAGCCCTCGCGCACCACGGCGTGGGCATGGGAAAAAAAGCGGGCGCCGGTCACGACTCCGGCATAAAGGACGGTATGCGCGAGCAGGACGCTGTCTTGTCCGACCGAAACGCCCGGACCGATAACGACGTAGGGGCCGACGTGGATGCCCGCGGCGAGCTGCGCCGAAGGATCGATGACGGCGGTGGGGTGGATGCCTGGGCTGTAGGTGGGCGCGGTGTGGAACAGCTCGATGGCCTGTGCGAAGGCGAGGTAGGGGTTGGGAGTGCGCAGGGTGGGAACGTGCAGCCGAGGCGACGCGAGGCTGACGAGCACGGCGCCGGCGGCGGTAGCGTGTGCCGCGGCGGTGTAGCGGGGGTTGTCAAGGAAGCTGAGGTGGTGGGCGGCTGCTTCGCCAAGACCGGCGACACCGGTGATCTCAATCGAGCCGGTAATTTCGCTTGCCGCGGCAGAGCCCTCGGCCGGGTGCAGTTCAGCGCCGAGCTTCGCGGCTAGTTCCTCGAGCGTCATATACGGGGATTGTAGACCCGGCGCCGGGTAGCGTCTCAGCTCGAATCCGCCCCTGGGTGCGCCCGAACCCCGGTGCGGGGATACAGAATGCTTGGCGAAGCGCCCCCGCGATCTGAACCGACTTGCGAGCTGGTGGTGGACATCGCCTGCGCTGAACCTGAGGAGACAGCGCGCCCGAAGAGAGAGCCCCAGAGTCCGTCAAGGGACGTCCGGGGGCTGAAGGCGGGCGGGGCCGGTGATGGCGACTGGACTTGCTGACCGCGTTTTGGAGCTCTGAGGAGATCGCCGCGCTCGCGAACTGATACTTTTGGCCTGAAAGGGATGGGAGTGGTAAATTGCAGCCACTATGGAGCTAACGACCTTGGCTTGGCTCGGATTTGCCGCTATTCCGTTCACATCATCGAAGAGTACACGTTCGACTGGCGCAATTGGGCGCGGGCTGTGCTTGGCCTGCCAGTCGAGTTCTACATGACCAACGCGCTGGTGATCGTCCTGGGACTAATTCAAGCCGAGCTTGCACCTACGCTGGCGATTGCGCCCCTGACGTTTTGGGGCGTTGATGCTTATCAACGTCACCTTCTTTCACGTGCTGCCCATCATCCGTGCGCGGGGACGCTTCTCCCCGGGTTTAATTACAGGAGTAGTCCTCTTCTACCCAGTCGGAATCGCGGAGTTCGTGCGGGCTCACGACGAAGGACGCCTGAGCACATCCATCGGAGTTGGTGCGTTTGTACTCGGGGCCGTACTGATGGCGTTCCCAGTAGTGATGCTCCGGCTGAAAGATGGTCCCTACTTCCGACAAGATCGAAACTGAGGCGCTATCTGGCGCCTGGGCCGCTGGTCACGGTCGCCGGTATCTGTTAGCATCGCATTTTGCCTCCGGGCGTCCGACCGTCCACTGCTCAGGGCAGGCGGTTTTCTGTGAGGGGCGGCTGGGCTGTCCTGGAGGAAATTCCCTTGGTCCGTCTGGAAGCATGCCCGAATATACATACCTGCTAGAAACCCGGCTGAGCGCTGCACAGAAGAATGCAATGACACAGGTGCGCGATGCCGCGCGCGGCGCCGGGATGACTGTTTTCCTGGCGGGCGGCGCAGTACGCGACCTGACCACCGGCTCCTCGGTACGCGACCTGGATTTTGCGGTCCAAGGCAATGTGCTGGAGCTGCAAGCGGCACTGGAGGAGCGCGGCGGGGTTTTATGGGGTAAGCACGAGGCTTCCCGAACGCTATTCTTCTGGTTTCCGGGCTCTGTACGGGTCGAGGTAACGAGCACCCGCTCGGAAAGCTTCCCGGAGCCCGGCAAGCCGGTGTACCGCTGGAGCGGAATTGTCGACGACCTGTACCGCCGGGATTTTACGGCGAACGCGATGGCGCTCTCGCTGAACGAAGGCTCGTACGGGCTGCTGCTCGACCCCTTGAATGGGGTCGCCGATATCGAGGTGCGGCAGCTTCGACTGGCGAGCAACTACGGTTTCCTGGACGATCCGGCGCGGCTGGTGCGAGCGGTGCGGCTGGCGCATCGGCTGGGTTGGCAGATGGAAGAGCGAACGCAGACCCGCTATGAGAACGCCAAAGAGGCCGACCACTTCAACCGGATCTCTGACTTCCTGCGCGGTTACGAGATTGAAAAGATCGCGGCCGAGGATGAGGCGCTGGGGGTGCTGAAGGCGCTGGAGCAGGAAGGCTGGATGGCGAAGCTGCTGCCGGAGTGGACCAGCGCGAGCGTGGATACGGCGGCGCTCGAAGACCTGCACCGCAATCGGATTCAGCTGCTGATGCAGGGGATTGCGCCGGACCTCTCGGCGGCGCACCTGGAAGTGATGACCGCGAAGATGAAGGACGCGGAACGCGCGCAGCTGAAAGCCGCGATGGTCCGGCCGGGGCTGCTGGCGCAATGGGAAGGGCTGGACGATGCGGCGAAGGAGTTTGGCCGGCTGCTGACCTCGCGCGAAATGAACGCACCCTCGGCGGCCTGGACGCTGTTTCACAACCATGCCGCCGAAGCGATTCTTTGGCTGGCTCACAGCCGCAAGGGCGCGGCGCTGGAGACGAAGTTCCGGAACTTCTTTACCGTGTGGCCGGAGGCTGCGAAGCAGGTCCCGGTGGCGATGATGCTGGAAATGCGGATTACGCCGGAGCTGCCGAACTACGCGGAGCTGCTGCACGAGCTGTTCCTGCAGCAGATTGACGGAAAGCTGGAGAGCGACGAGCAGATGCGGGCTTTCCTCGAGCCGTATTCGCCGCCCGCGCCGCCTCCGCCGGTAACGCTGCGGCGGACACGCAGCAAGAAAAACAGCGACAAGGCAAAGCGCAAAGGCACGGCCCGCGAGGGCGATGAGGACGAGGAAGAAGACGACGAGGAAGAAGACGACGAGCGGCCGGAAGTGCGCGATGATGAGGACGAGGAAGACGAGGACGAGGACACCAAAGACGACGAGTCGCACGCCGACATGCCGGTCGAACTGGGAGTGAGTAAGAAGGTCGATTTCGACAAGGTGGACATGGGCGCGCTGCTGAGCCGCATCGAAACCGAGGAGCCGGAGGATGGTGAGGAAAGCGACGATCTGGACCTGATTGCTCCGATGGGGTCGGGAACTGCCGGAAAAGCTGCGCCGAGGGTTGAAGCGCCGGATCCGGTGACACCGGTCCGAGCGGCTGCGGCGGAGACTCCGGCGGCAGCGAAGTCCGCGTCCAGGGGAGCTGCGAGAGAGTCTTCGCCTGGGAAGGCCGAAGCCGAATCGGCAGCACCGGCCGGAGGCGCGAAAAGTCCCGGGGCCAGGCACGCGGTTGCGGCTGCGAAGGCTAGCGGGGCGTCGCGGAGTAAGGACGCTGCACCGAAGAAGGCTGAGAAGGCTGCTGAGCCGCCGAAACCGGCCGCTCCGGCGAAGAAGGCGGTACCAGTTGTTTCGGCAAAGCCTGCTGCGGCAAAGAAGAGTGCTGTGCCTGCTGCGGCTCCGCAGCCCGCGAAAAGTGCGGGTAAGGCTGCCAAGCCGACGGCGGCTGCGGCTCCCGTTAAAAAGCAGAGTGCGCCCGTGAAGACGGGAGCAAAGGGAATTGCGAAGGAACCGGGTAAGCCGGAGAAGAAGACAGCGGGGAGCGCGAAGAAGCGCTGACCACAGGGCAATCCGCCTGTGGGCGTTTCGGCGCGTGTCCCGCGGCTGCGGCTTCTCCTGGCGGGGAAACTTTTGCCACGGAAGTCTGCTCTGTATTTCAGGAAGGCTCGTCTACGGCTCGCTGGGTGAGGCAGCTAAGATATGGAAAAGGTCGGTTCCCGCAAGGGAGCCGGCCTTTTCGCACTTGTCGGGTAGAGCAGGCTTGTCGGCGCGCGTGTGATCTTACGGTGAAACCGCACTTTCGCGGCGGTCGGAGAGAAAGAGGCGAAGGTCGCGAAGGTTATTGCCGGTCGGGCCGGTAACAATGGCATCGCCCAGCGCGGTAAACAGTGGACAGGTGTTGAAGCGGGCGAGCGCGTCGACCGGGTCGAAGTGGAAGGCGCGGGCGCGGGCGGCAGTGGTTGGGTCGGCGAGCGCGCCGGCTGCCGGGCTATTGCCGTCAATGCCGTCGGAACCTGCGCTCAGAACCTGGATGGCATCAGGGCTGCCGTCGACGCGCATGGCTGCATCGAGGGCGAAGTGCTGGTTGCGTCCGCCGCAGCCGGTGCGAGCGCCTTCAGCGCGCACCGTGACTTCGCCGCTTGAGAGCAGGCAGAGCCGTTCCGCTGTACCCTGCAAGGCGTAAAAGCGTTCGAGCAGATAGGCGGACGCGCGGTCGTACAGCCAGTTATCGCAGGTATTGTCGATCACGACTTTGTAGCCGAGCGAGCGGGCGTGGTCGCGGGCAGCGCTGACAAAGTCGTGGTTCGAGAGCAGCACATCGACCTGGCTGCCGGCAAACGCGGCCGGCAGCGGCGCCGACGGAGGGTTGCGCGCAAGCGCTGTGAAGTAGGCGCGGACGGTGGAGGGGAAGCGTGCGAGCAGGTCCCAGCGTTCCAGAACTTCAGCGCATTCGGCCCAGGTGGAAGCGTCGGGGAGGGTCGGCGAGGAGGCGACAACGCCCATATCTTTGAGCGGGACATCGGCGAGCAGGAGGGTAAATTTCTGAGCTTCCGGGGCGGCCTGGGCGAGCCGTCCGCCCTTGACCGCGGAAAAGTGCTTGCGGACGATGTTGATCTCGGCGATGTCGGCGCCGCAGAGCACGAGTGTTTCGTAGAAGGCACGCAGGTCGTCAAGCGGCAGGGACCGGTCGCGCGGGAGCTCAAACGCGGAGGAACCGCCGCCCGAGACCAGGAAAAAAATCAGCGTGTCGCGCCCGGCGCGCCGGAGCAGGTCGAGCGCGGCCTCGGCAGCGGCGAGTGAGTCTTCATTGGGCAGCGGGTGACCGCCCTGGTAGTAGCGGATGTGCTTCTGGCGCTTCTCGGGCAGCTCAGGCGAGGAGCACACGCCGTCGACGCGAAGTTTTTCCGGGAGGCGGGGTATCAGGGAATCGAGCATGGGCAGGGCAGCTTTGCCGAAAGCGATGACCTGAATCTTCCTGATGCCGGTAAGCGAATGCTCGATCGGCGGCACCGCTGGGGATGGCGTGCGGAGAAGGGTGCCGGCCTTGAACTGCAGGTGCCGATCCATGGCCTTGGTGATATCGCAGGCCCGGAGCGCTGTGGTGAAAATATCGAGCGCATCGGCGCGGAGAACGGACTGGTTGGGGGCGGGGTCGCTCACGACGCGTATCCCTCAAGGCCGGCAGCAGCGCGGTGGCCGTCGGGATCCTGGAGAGGGACGAAGTTGGCCTGAAGCCAGCCACGCAGGGCACTTTGCAGGGAGTCGAGGTGGCCGGCGAAGAAGTGGCCGGCATCGGTAATCCAGACGATCTGCTTGGGTTCAGCAGCAGGCGCCAGGGCGGCTTCGAGCTTTGCAACGGGGCCGAACTCGTCGGCGGAGCCGCTGAGGAAGAGCTTGGGCCTGGAGCAGCCGGAGAGGAATCCGTAGGTGTAGGTCCGGTCGGCTGCCTGCACCGGGGTGCCGAGCGAGACCAGGCCGGCGACGCGGTCGTCTGAGCAGCCGGCGCGAAGGGCCATGTGGCCGCCGAAAGAGAAGCCCGCGGCCAGGACGGGTAAACCGTACTCGGCCTCAAGCCAGGCCAGGCCGGCGCGGACGTCGTCCTGCTCGCCGATGCCGTTGTCGTGGACACCTTCACTGCGGCCGGCCCCGCGAAAGTTGAAGCGGAGAACGGGAAGGCCGACCCCGATGAAGGTCTTCATTGCGTGGTACACGACCTTGTTGTGCAGGGTGCCGCCGAAAAGGGGATGGGGATGGCAGAGCAGAACGGCGAAACGAGGCTGCGTGGGGATGGCGGGAGGGTTGAGCAGGGCTTCAAGGTGTCCAGACGGTCCGTAAAGGTCCTCAATCGTACGCATACCGGCTTCAGGCGAGGAAACGTGCGTCATCACATCCACATTGTAGGGCCTGATGCCCGGCAGGATATGCTGGGGGCGTGAACCCGATACAGCAGAAAGACGCGCTCGCTTTGCTCCGCCGACTGATCGATATTGATTCGACTACTTACCGCGAAGGGGCTGCCGGCGTGTTTCTGTCGGAGTACCTGAAGGCGCGGGGGTTCGAGGTAGAACTGACGCCGGTTCCGCAGCCGCCGGAAACCGCGGGGACGGGCGACCGGTTCAACGTGTACGCGGCCGGGCAGGCAGGCGATCCGGTACTCGTGCTTTCGACGCACCTCGACACGGTGCCGCCGTGGATTCCCAGCAGCGAGGATGAGGAGTGGATCTACGGACGGGGCGCGTGCGACGCGAAGGGAATCGCGGTTGCGATGATCCTGGCGGCGGAGCAGCTGCGGGATCGTGGCTTGCCGGTCGGTCTGCTGTTTGTCGTGGGTGAGGAGCGGGATTCGGCCGGCGCGAAGATTGCGAACGGGAACCCGAAAGGCAGCAGGTTTCTGATCAACGGCGAACCGACGGACAACCGGATTGCGCTGGCGTCAAAGGGTGCGCTGCGGGCCTCAGTAACGGCCAGCGGCAGGATGGCGCACTCGGCATATCCGGAGCTGGGCGAAAGCGCGGTGCATAAGCTGGTGCGTGCCCTGGACGCTTTGCTGGCTGTTCAACTGCCTGAAACCGAAGGAATCGGACCGAGCACATTGAACATCGGGCTGATTGAAGGCGGACACGCGCCGAACGTGATCGCCGATCGGGCTTCGGCGCAGGTGCTGGTGCGGCTGGTCGGCGCTTCAGAGCAGACGCGGGCGGCGCTGAAGGCAGCCGCTGCGCCGTATGCCGAGGTCGACTTCACGCTGGAAATTCCGTTTGTGCGGTTGCGCGCTGTGCCGGGGCTGCCGACAATGGTCGCCGCGTTTACCACCGATATTCCTGCGCTGACTGGGTGGGGCGAGCCGGTGCTGCTGGGCCCCGGGTCGATCCATGTCGCCCATACCCCCGACGAGCGGCTGCGGAAACAGGAGCTGTGGGACGCGGTCGCGCTGTATGTACGCGTGGCTGAGGAACTGGCGAAGAGCGTTCAGGATCAGTAGAGACAGCCCTGGGCTTCGGCGTCGACCCCGTCGAGAAATGCGCGGAGCAGGGCGATGCGGGGTTCAGCCAGGATGCGGGTGGTGGGAAGCCGGATGGCTGCCGGCAGGTCGTTTAGATTGTTACGAAGGAAGGCGATGACGGGCGTGAAGGTGGGGTAGCGCGTGTCGCGGCCTGTCTTGGCAACGGCACGCAGGGTGCCGATGGCGCCGAGCTGCTCGAGGATATCGGCATCTCGAAGAATGGTTGCTTCGAGGGTTGAGGGAGTGTCCCGGGGCTGATGGGTGTGGATGGCTTCAAGGACGGGCGGAATCTTGTCCGCAGGGAAACCTGCATCTACAAGAAGATGCGGCGCGTTCTCAAGGGTGTAGGCGACGTGGTCCCAGCTGGAAAGCTGTGCGGGATCTTCGGGTCGATGCCCGATGAAGACGCCCAGATCGTGCAGGTAGCTTGCCGCAAACACAACATCGTCGTCGTAAACGGAACCTTCTCCCACGAGCCGGGTTAGGGCGTACAAACGGGGCTGGTGTCCGAATTTGTCAACGGGGCGGGCGTGAGCGCGCAGGAGGTGCTCGATATTCCGGCGGAAAGTACCTGGCAGCGAAGCGGTCATGATGAACAGTTTGGTACATGGACGAGGGGCAGGGCAACAGCTTTGCCGCTGGCAGCTTCTTCTTTGGTGCGGGTTTACGGTTCCTCGGGGTGAACAGCAATAGCCGGCATGTGCATAAGGAAAGCAGGCTGGGAACGGGAGCGAGTCTGAAGGAGGTGAGGATGGACCTCGCGCCGATGCGTTTCCGGGAACGGGCGGCAAGGTGTCTTTAGTTTGTCGAAAGATCAGAGAATTCGCGTTGTGGATGAACGAAGATCGGTTAAAGTCGGAACTGTGAAAGAGCGGTATCAACCGCCTGCACGCAAAGTTTTCCGAACGGTCCCCTCGTGCTTCCCCGCACTCTTCTGGACAGCAGGCCGAGGCTTCGGCATGAGTCCTCTCAACTGTGGAAGCAGGAACGAACGGCAAGGGTTTCGGTCGAAATGGGAACTCCAGAATTTGTCAGGCGGGACGGGCACGGAAGCAGAGACGCAGGTATGCTCGGCAGCTCGGGGCGCTTCTTGAAGGAACCGCGACGCCACGCCAGCCCATCCTTCGCCGCTGCCGCGCTGATGATGTTCAACGACATGCTGGTGACGCTCGGGGCGTTCTGCTTCGCGGTCGTGGTGCATCTCCTCGTCCTGCGGCATCTACCGAACTTCAAGGGCATATCGATCGGGGGCGTGTTCGACCCGTACGACCTGTGGTATCTGCTGGCGTTTCTCCTGGTACTTGTTTTTGTACTGAAGCGTTACGGGCTCTACAACGGGGTGCCGGACCGGAGCGGCGCTCATGAGCAGCGGCTGATTGTGCAGGCCTGCCTGACCACGGGTGTCCTGCTGTGCGGCTGGCTATACCTGATGCGCAACGCCGAGGTTTCGCGGGTGCTCGTCGTCATGCTGGTAGGCACAACGGCTGTAGCTCTCGGCATTCGGCGCGCGGTCTGGCGAACGGTTCGCTTCGCCAACTACGCGAAAGGGGTGGAGACCCGGAATGTAGTGATCCTGGGCACAAACCAGTTGAGTGCGGCCATCGGGCAGCAGATCGAAAATGATTACCACCTGGGCTACCGGTTGTGCGGCTTTCTCCATGCGCCCGGCAACGCGGACAAGGTCGAGGTAGAACCGGAGCGGATCGTCGGCAGCATGGACCGGCTGCGCGAGATGACG
>CAXTMY010000033.1:12564-36030 GCA_964245565.1 uncultured Acidobacteriaceae bacterium
ACTGGTCATTGCCCAGCCGTGCCCGATGGAGACGGTGATCCACCTGCTCGAAGAAGCCCATGACGTCGAAATCGATATTCGCGCCATGTCAGGATTGTATGGAGAACTCGCGCATAATGCGCCGATCGAGTATCTGGGCAGCTATCCGATGGTGGCGCTGCACCGGCGCGATCCTCGGATTATTGCGTTCTTTTTAAAGAGAGTGGTCGATATTTTTCTGTCGATTGCTGCGCTGGTCGCCCTTTTCCCGATCATGCTGGTGATTGCGATCGCGGTCCTGTTGGATTCGCGCGGCCCGGTGTTCTACGTATCAGAGCGGATCGGCAAGCGCGGACGGGTGTTCCCGTGCTTCAAGTTCAGGACGATGGTGCGCGATGCCGAGGCGAAAAAGCGCGAACTGGCGAAACACAACGAGCGCGACGGTATCCTGTTCAAAATGGCCAAGGATCCTCGCGTAACAGCCGTGGGGCGCATTTTGAGGAAGTACTCGCTCGATGAGCTGCCGCAGTTCTTCAATGTGCTTCGGGGTGAGATGAGCATCGTAGGGCCGCGGCCGCCGATCGCGAGCGAGGTGGCGAAGTATGCGCTGGAGCACTTCCGGAGACTCGAGGTGCTGCCTGGGCTGACCGGGTTGTGGCAGGTGCAGGCACGACACGATTCTTCGTTCGCGCGCTACATTGCCCTCGACACGGCGTATGTCGAAAACTGGAGCTTCTGGCTGGACCTGAAAATCCTGCTTCGCACCGCGCAGGTCGTGGTAAGGGGAACCGGCACGTAGAGCAGTGCTGGTTGGTGCTTCGCGCGGGATGTGCGCCGCGGGGTTCCGCAATGAAAAACTGCGGCTTAAGCGCGATCGTATGCAATGATGGATGCAACCGCGCCCTAACTTCCGGTGATCTCTCGGCCGGCGGTCTGAGCGGGCACTTCTTGTCAGGTGTTGCCTCTTGGTCAAGCGTCCTTCCCGTCACGCCGCCCTTCTTCTGGCGGCAGCCAGTTTCGTTCCCGTGGCATCGCTGTACGCGCAGCAGCCGTCTCCGGTCGAGATCCCAGCCCACGCGGATGAGCAGGGCCATCCTCCTGCGCAAAAGCCGGAAGAGGCAGCGCCGATCGAGCGGTCGTCAGTGACGTCGCACTCAATGACGCTGGACGGCAAACCACTGCATTACACCGCGACTGCCGGAACGCTGCTGATTCGCAACGAGGAAGACAAGCCGTACGGCTCGATCTTCTACACGGCGTATACCGAGGACGGCGCGGACGCGAAGACCAGGCCGGTGACCTTCCTCTATAACGGCGGGCCCGGATCGGCGACGCTGTAGCTGCACATGGGTTCGGTCGGGCCGGTGCGTGTGATTACAGACTCGCCGAATGCCACGGGATCCGGTCCGTACCAGATTGTGCCGAACCAGTACACCCTGCTGGACCAGTCAGACCTGGTGTTTATCGATGCGCCGCTGACAGGCTACTCGCGCGCGGTAGGCAAGGGTACGGTGAAGGATTTTGCGGGGGTCGATCCGGACCTGAAAGCATTCGCGAAGTTTATTGAGCGTTATCTGACGGTGAATGACCGCTGGAACTCGCCGAAGTTTCTATTCGGCGAGTCGTATGGAACGACGCGCTCGGCGGGGCTTTCAGCGGTGCTGCAGGAGGACGGCGTCTCGTTGAACGGGATCACGCTGCTCTCGTCGGTGCTGAACTATAACGCGTCGACCGGAGCAGGCCTTGAGGTCTCCTACGTCAACTACCTGCCGTCGTATGCGGCGATCGCCTTTTATCACAAAAAGCTGCCCCAGATGCCGCCGGATATGAAGGCTTTCGTGGAAGAAGCGCGTGTGTTCGCCAGGAGTGAGTATGCCGAGGCGCTGTCAGAAGGTGATAAGCTTTCGCCCGAGCGGTTCGATGCCATCGCCGAAAAGCTGAACCACTTTACCGGGCTGCCGGTGACGTACATCAAGGAAGCGAAGCTGCGCATCAGCCCGACACGGTTTCGCCGGGAGCTGCTGCGGGACGACGGTGACATTATGGGCCGCTACGATGCCCGGTTTGAGGGTACGGAGCCCGATGATGCCGGAGAGAACCCGACGTATGATCCATCCGATACGGGAATAGCCGGGGCCTATGTGGGAGCGGTGCATGACTACCTGACCGGGCAGTTGAAATACAGCACGACCGACGAATACAAGCTGAGCGCCGACACGATCGGCGAGTGGGACTGGCACCATAAGCCGGCGGGCAGCGGGTATGGACCTGGACGGACAGAGCAGCTGCCGTACGTGGCGGGCGACCTGGCGGATACGATACGCAAGAATCCGAAGCTGCAGGTGCTCTCGGCAAATGGATGGTTTGACTTGGCAACGCCGTTTTTCGAGACGGAATATGAGCTGAACCACATGATGCTGACTCCGGAGCTCCAGAAAAACGTACACATTACATACTATCCGGCAGGTCACATGGTGTACCTGAACGTCGACGCACTGAGGCAGCTGCGGGATGACCTCAGGACGTTCTATGCGGAAGCGGAGAAGTAGCTGCCAGCACCTATTGAAATTGGAAGAACAAATGCGTAAAATAGAAAGAAATCTGGCATGCCTTTCCCTGAACAAATCAAGGCTGGGAAGGCATGCAGGTCAGGGGCGAACACAAGAGTATGGCAAAACGCCGCGGCAATCCAAATTGGGGCAAGCCCGAACCGATCGGTCCGGTTGTGCCCACGGTTACTTCGTTTGAGCAGGTGGTCAAGGAGTTCAAGCTGACTCCGGACCAGTACGAGCGTTCAACCAGACTCCGCGAATGGGCTCGCCGGAACAGGAACTCGAAGTATATTCCTGAGCCGCTGCTGGAAGCCTGGGGTTTCGAGATTGAATCGACTCTTTAGGAGCGACTACACCAGGACAGATGGCGACGGTAAGGGGAGACCATGCTGTTCCTAAGCTCTCAGTAAAAGTATCGTATTGAGAAATGCCCTCGCTTCGGCGAGGGCATTCTCATTTATAGCTGTGAGCCTGCTAGATCGTGACGGTCTGGGCCGCAAGCGCGCCATGCGGCACGGAGCGGCCTACGATAGCGGCGATCTGCGAAGCCTCGCTCATCAGCTGCGTGAACTGCTCCGGATAGAGCGATTGCGCGCCATCGGAAAGGGCGCGATCCGGTTGGTGGTGGACTTCGACGATCAGCCCGTCAGCGCCGCAAGCCACTGCGGCGCGGGCCATCGAGAGCACCTTGTCGCGCTTGCCGGTGCCGTGGCTGGGGTCGACGACGATGGGCAGATGCGAGAGCTGCTGCGCGGCGGGTACAACGCTCAGGTCGAGCGTGTTGCGGGTGTGGTCAGCGAAGGTGCGGATGCCGCGCTCGCACAGGATGACTTCGTAGTTGCCTTCGCTCATGATGTACTCGGCGGACATCAGCAACTCTTCAAGAGTGGCGGACATGCCGCGCTTGAGCAGAACGGGTTTGCGCTTGCGACCGGCGGCGCGGAGCAGCGAGTAGTTCTGCATATTGCGCGCACCGATCTGGATGACGTCGGCATACTCGGCGACGAGGTCGAGGGCCTCCGAGTCGATGGCTTCAGTGACAATGCGCATACCGGTGCGCTCGCGGATCTCGGCCATGATCACGAGTGCTTCTTCGCCGAGGCCCTGGAAGGCGTACGGCGAGGTGCGCGGTTTGTAGGCCCCGCCGCGGAAGAACTGCGCGCCGGCCGCGGCGACTGCGTCGGCGGTGCTGAAGGCCTGCTCGCGCGACTCGACGGAGCAGGGGCCGGCAATGATCATCAGGTTGCGGCCGCCGACGGTGATGTCTGTCCCGGGAAAGCGGACAATCGTGTCCTCTTCCTTCACATCGCGCGAGACGAGCTTATAGGGTTTGGAGACGCGGATGACTTCGGCGACGCCGGAGAGCTCGGTAAGGCTGGACTGGTCGACTTCACCCTTGTTGCCGGTGATGCCGATAGCGGTGCGCTGGGCGCCGGGTAGCGGGTGCGGGCGCAGGCCAAGCGCCTCGATCCGGTCGCAGACCGCGGCGATCTGTTCCGGGGTCGCGTGCGACTTCATAACAACGAGCATGGAGAAACCTCTGCCTTTCAGTGTACCCGTTCAAACAGGAATGCTTACGCATTGTCTGTCGCCCTGGAGCACCACGTCACGTGCGGGATCAGGCTTTCAATGGAAAGACTGATCCGAGCCTGGCTCTTCTCTCGGACCTACTGTAGCGATGCTTAGCGAACTTCGCGCGACGAGCCGCGGCGGGAGCGCCTGAGCACGGAACCCAGGTAGCCGAGCTGGAGCAGCCAGGCGAAGCCGTAGGCGAGCAGGACGTGCCGATGCGCCATGTCGTGGGTGTAGGTGGACCAGAAGCCCGTCATTTGCCAGCCCGTCATGCGCGGTCACCGGCGGGTATGACCGGGTGCCTGAGGACCGGTTCGGAAAGCAGGGCCTGCGCGGCTGCGTCTTCGGCGCGCTGGTCGCGCAGGGCGGTGCGGTAGCGCAGTGACGCGACGAAGAGGCCCCACATGAGCCAGCCGGCCATGTTCCACCAGACGGCAGGCATCATGCTCGGGTCCATGCCGGTGCCTGGGCCGCCGGCGAAAACCGGGCCGGGATGCTGGGTGCGCCACCAGCGGGTGCTCATGTAGACGAGGGGCACGTCGAGGTAGCCGAAGATGGCCATGACGGCGGCGAGGGTGCGCATGGACGCGCCCTCAGAAAAGCTGCGCAGCAGCAGGTAGGCGAGGTAGATGAGCCAGAGAATCAGGGTCGAGGTCAGGCGCTCGTCCCAGGTCCACCAGATGCCCCAGGCGGCGCGGCCCCAGAGCGAGCCGGTAACCAGCCCGACGGTGCAGAAGACCACGCCCATCTCGGCTGAAGCAAGCGCGAGCGCATCCGCCTGGACGGCGCGGGTGTGGTTCCGGCGGCGCAGGATGAGATAGGCGATGGAGCCGAGCAGGTTGAGCGCGAAGAAGAGCGAGGTGCCGATCCAGGCGGGGAAGTGGTAGTAGAAGATGCGGCTGAGGTCGCCCTGTGCAGCGTCGGCCGGCACGACAAAGAAGGCCACGTGCAGGCCCCAGGCCAGCACCAGCAGGGTCGCGACCAGCCAGATTGTGCGCAGAGCCTTCATCCTGCTTCCAGTCTAGAGCAGTTTTCGTACGCACAGAGAGGGACCGGCAACACGCAAGGTGGCTTTTTGCCACCTGCAAAAACCCCTATGCCGCCGACCTATCCCTCTCAACCCAGGACGAAAACTGCTCTCGATTTCCCGGCGGGACGCGCTGCGCGGTGGCCGCATCACAAGTGTGGGCAAATATATTTGTGGTGAGAACGGCAGGAGGCGGCAGCGGATGGCGATTTTGGTCCTGGTGATTGGCGTGATCGTGTTCGGAATCGGCATCGTGGGGCAGTTCGTCCTTGGGAAACGTCACCGGCACGCGATTCAGGGAGGAGACCGGCGTAGCATTCACCTCGTGCTGACGCTGGCCGCGATCATTGTGGGAGCGTGGCTGGTGATTGCGTCCGTCTCGCATGTGCTGCATGACCACGCGCGTGCGCACAATGTGACGACTACTCCTTAACTTTCGGCATGCAGGACCAGGCCGAAGAGCAGGATTGCGGCGGTCGTGAAGATGACGTCGTAGCCGGCGAGCAGCTTGATCCAAAGGATGGGATCGCTGTCGCCGGTGAAGACGGCGGTCGCCCCGGAGGTCATGGCGAGCAGCGCCGGGATAAAGATGGGGAACAGCAGCAGTGGCAGAAGCAGCTCGCGGGAGCGGGCGCGCATGGAGAGCGCTGCGAAGAAAACGCCGTTGCCGATGAGCGACCAGGTGCCGAGCGGAAGCAGCAGCAGAAGGAGTGCTGCATTTCCTTTGACCTCAAGGTTATAGAAAATGGTGAACGGGATAGCGAGCACCAGCTCGAGCGCGGTGACGTAGAAGAAATTGGCCAGCACCTTACCGAGGAAGAGCGAGGATGGTGGCGCGGGGCACATGCGCTGGGCGTCAAGGACGCCGCCGCGCAGCTCGCGTGACCAGGCCTGGTTGAGCGCGCCGGTGGAGGCGAAGAGAATGGCGACGCAGAGAATGCCGCCGGCGATCTGTCGCGACTCGGCGCGGGTGGGGTCGAAGGCGAGCGAGAAGAGTACGACGACAAGCAGCGCGAGGAAGAGCATGGCATTGAGCGCGTCTTTGGACCGCCATTCGAGGCGAAGGTCTTTGAGCAGCTGGACCAGCACGGCGCGGCAGTAGAGCTTCACGCGCGCCTGCCTGCGGCTGCGATGTCGGCGAGCGTTGCTCCGGTGACGCGAAGATAGTCGGCCGGTGCGAGCAGAAGCTGCAGGCCGCGCTGGCCTGCTGAAATGCTGACGCGCTCGTGCAGCTCGATGGTTTCGTCGGCGATGGTGGGGAAGGCTTTCTTTGCTTCGAGCACGGTGACGCCGCCGCGGATGTAACCGGTGAGGGCCTGGACTTCTCTGAGTGGCGCGAGGGCTGCCGAGCGGGCCCCGGCGGCTGCGGCAAGCTTTTTGAGGTCAAGCTCGTCTGAGCCGGCGAGCACGGCGAAGACATGGCTGCCTTTCTGACCGGCAAAGGGTTCGACAGAACAGACGAGAGTCTTCCACACCTGCTCGGGCGGCATGCCCAGTTTGCGCGCGACGCTGGGCGCGGCGAGATCGTCGGGGTCGACCTCGTAGGCGAGCAGTTCATAGGGAACTCCGAACGAGTCGAGCAGGCGCGCGGCATTGGTCTTTTGTAACTTCATCGGTGGCTCACTTGCTGGCGCCGTAGCTCGCCACCTTCGAGCAGCAGGAGTTCGTCAGCGACTGGCTCGGCAAGCGAGCGCTGGTGAGTGGTGAGCACGATGGCGGTGCCGCTGTCGCGCTCGCGCGTGAGCAGGGCGAGCATGGCCTGTGCGCTTTCAGCGTCCATGTTCGAGAAGGGCTCGTCGAGCAGCAGCAGGGCGGGGCGCGACAGCAGCGCGCGGGCCAGCGAAACACGCTGGCGCATGCCCTGCGAGTAGGCGCTTACCGGTTTGCTCAGGGTCGCGTCGAGGGCGACGGCCGCAAGGGCTTGCGCCGGCGTGAGGCACGGATACGGCGCGTAAAGCGCGGCGAAGTAGCGCAGGTTTTCGATGGCCGAGAGCTCTTCGTAGAGCATGGGCGCGTGGCTCATGTAGCCGATGCGTTCGCGTGCTTCTGCCGGCGGCGCGCCCCAGGCGGAGACCGAGCCGAAGGATGGCCGCAGCAGGCCGGCAAGGATGCGAAGCAGGGTGGATTTCCCGGCGCCGTTGGGGCCGAGCAGCAGGGAACAGCGGCCCGGCGCGAGCTCGAGGCTGATGTGCCGCAGGACTGCGGCGCCGCTGTAGATGTGGGAGACATCGTCAAGCGAGATGGTGTGGGCCACTGGGCCGGCAGGAGAGATGGTTTGCATGGCTGCCAAGTGAGTATAAGTACTGGCGATTGTTTAGAGAATCGCCACGCCGGAGCAGTAGGGCAGTCCCACGGCAACAAGCTTCCAATCGGCTGATTCCGCCATGGACAGCCAGAGGCTTCCTCCGCCGTCACAGATGGCCGCCTGCCGTTGTCCCGCGGCAATGCAGCCTGTATCCACCTTGCCCTCAAACCATTCCGGCAGCCCGTCGCGGACCTGTTCGATGTGCTCGCCGTCGACTCGCCACCTCCAGACCTGGGAGCGCCTGGCAAATGGCCCATCCTGAACGCTGAAGAGAACCTCGCTCTGGAGGACGGCAACCGCAAGACAGCTCATGCCTTCAATGCCTTTTGAGAAAACCGTCCAGTTGAGGCCGCCGTCTCTGCTCACGCACAGGCCGACGGCAGCGGCGGCGACAGTCAGGTCTGCTGTCTGTGGATGTGTGCGGACTTCATGCACGTCGAATAGTACCGGGATCGTAGGCGCCCAGGATTCCCCTCCATCGGATGATCTTGGGATCCCTCCGACGTGAACGGCAGCAAGAAGCGCTTTGGCATCCACGGTTGCCGCCAGCGATCTGACACCGAGCGGAGGCCCTCCCGCAAACCACTCCCATCGTCCGGGAACCTTCTCGAAGCCGGGTAAGTCCTCTACTTTGCCGTCTGCTGAGATGCGCAGCATGCGAGCGGCATGCGTGCCGCCGGCGAAGATGGTGCCTGCGACTGCTGTAACTGACTGGACCGCAATTTCAGTCACAGCTACCCGGGACCATGCGCCCAGGAGACTCCTCTGCCAGATCTCGTGTTCCTCGACGATCGCGAGGCAGGTGCCGTCAGGCCCGGGCGACAGCGCGGATACCTGAAGGCCGGCAAGTTCCGTGTTGCCTTCTCCATGGCGGGTGAACGTGCGACATCCGGCGCTGGTGGCTACAACGACTATCGGCATTCCTGCTCCTTCGCAAAACCGTTCGTGACGCGCTCACCATAGTTCTGAAGGGATGACGCGATCGCCTGGCGTGGCCGCCTCTCAGGATTCCGTGTCGCGCCCGGCGCCTTTCTTTGAACGCGGGGGCGCCATTTCGAGGCAGCGATCGGAGACGCGGACGGGGTTGGCCATTTTGCCGACGGCGGCGCGGGTGAAGGCGCGGTAGAGGCGGTTGACATCGACGCGCTGACCGGTGCGGATTTCACGGTCGGCGGCGGCGTGCATGGCCGAGAGCAGCTCATCGCGCAGCTCGTTGAACAGCTTGTCGATGTAGAGGTAAGGCACGGGAACAAGCGTAGCAGGGTTGCTAGCGGAGCGCGGCGGTGGTGTTTGCGGCGGGTGCGGTCGATGGACTGCCGGGTTTTGCACCAGGCGCGGGTGCGTACTTCGAGGCGCACTTGGCCTGCAGCTCGGTCGCGTGGAAGACGCCGTCGCGGCCGTACATGCCGATGGCGAGGGCCTGGGCGTTGTCTTTAAAGGTGTCGGGCGGGGGCTCTGTGCTGTCGTAGTCGACGCGAAGGCGCTTGTCGTTTTCGACGAGGACGAAGCTGGCGCCGACGCCATGGTGATCGATGGAGCCAGGCTTGACGTTGCCGGCAACGCGCAGGTGGCGGGTGTAGGCTTTGGCGCCCATGGCCTGGAGCTCGTTGATGGTGACGTAGTAGCTCTTGTTGGCCTGGGTAGCCGTGACGGTGAGATAGCCGATGACGGCGAGCACGATGGCGACCGCAACGGTGATGCGGGTGGACTGGGCGCGCGATCGGCTGGAGGGGCTTGGCATGGGCTGGATTAAGGGTAGGAGCCGGACGGGGTGGCGTCAAGGATAGCGCGTGAGCGGTATGGTCCGGTCGAGAATGCGTCCGGAACGCTTCCGGGGCGGGAAGCGTTTTGCCTGGCTTTGCGGAAGTTCCTGACGGGGAAGCCGCGGGGAGGACTGCTGATCCACCAGCGGGTATAGGAAAACCGCGTTTGCGCCGGGTATCATCAGAAGATGCAGCGCGGCCCGACCCCAGGGGCTGCCGAGAGGGTACAGATGAGCCAGCCAGTGACCGTGCAGACAAGGCCCGAGAGGGCAACCGAGGGCGTAACCGAGATCCTGCAGCCACGCAACCAGTGGATCGCCGCGCGCAGGCAGGAAGCGGCGCGCACCGGCGATACGAACATGAGCCAGATGCACTTTGCGCGCCTGGGACGGATCACCGAGGAGATGGAGTTTGTGGCGCGGCGCGAAAACATTTCGGCTGAGCTGATCCGGGCGGAGATCGCGGCGGGGCGGATGATCATTCCGGCGAATATCAACCATCCCGAGGTTGAGCCGATGGCGATCGGCATTGAGACACGCTGCAAGGTGAACGCCAATATCGGCAACTCGGCGGTGACCTCGAATATCGACGAAGAGCTGCGCAAGCTGCACATGGCGGTGCAGCACGGGGCCGATACGGTAATGGACCTGTCGACAGGCGGGGCGATCCCGGAGATTCGCGACCGGATCCTGCGGCACTCGCCGGTGCCGATCGGCACTGTGCCGCTTTACGAAGCGCTGACGCGGGTGAAGCGGGTCGAAGACCTGAACATTGAGATGTATCTCGAAGTGATCGAGGAGCAGGCGCAGCAGGGGGTCGACTACTTCACCATTCATGCGGGCGTGCTGATCCAGTACGTACCGATGGTGGCGAAGCGCATTACCGGCATCGTGAGCCGCGGCGGCGCGATCATGGCGCAGTGGATGACGGCGCACCACAAGCAGAACTTCCTGTACGAGCATTTCGACCGCATTACGAAGATCATGGCGAAGTACGACGTGAGCTACTCGCTCGGCGATGGGCTGCGGCCGGGCTCGGTTGCCGACGCCTCGGACGAAGCGCAGTTTGCGGAATTGAAGACCCTGGGCGAGCTGACCCGCAAGGCCTGGGAGTCGGATGTGCAGGTGATGATCGAAGGCCCCGGGCACGTGCCGATGGACAAGATCAAGGAGCAGGTGGAGAAGGAAGTAGAGCTGTGCGATGGCGCGCCGTTCTATGTTCTGGGTCCGCTGGTCACCGACATCGCGCCTGGCTATGACCACATTACGAGCGCGATCGGCGCGGCGATGATCGGCTGGCACGGCGCGAGCATGCTTTGCTACGTGACGCCCAAGGAGCATCTTGGACTGCCGAACGAGAAGGACGTGAAGGACGGCATGATCGCGTACAAGATCGCGGCGCATGCGGCCGATATCGCGCGGCATCGGCCCGGCGCGCAGGATCGCGACGATGCGATCAGTTATGCGCGGTACACCTTCGACTGGGACAAGCAGTTTGCGTTGTCACTCGACCCGGAGACGGCGCGGGCGATGCACGATGAGACGCTGCCGGACGATTACTACAAGGAAGCGGCGTTCTGCTCGATGTGCGGACCGAAGTTCTGCTCGATGAACTGGTCAAGCAAGGTGGATGAGTTCAATAAGGAAGTGCATGGGCTGGAGAAGAAAGATTTGTCGCAGCTGGTGGTGCTGCAGGCGGCGCAGTTGGGGGCGAAGAACTAAGGCGAAGCTATAAGTACGTGTGAGAGGGGTGCGACCCTCTCACACGTACTTGCGGAACCATGGTCTGCTATCTCCGTTTGCAGAGGGATGCTAGTTATGATTCATGAAGGCCAGGTTTTACTTCCTTCGGTGAGGGAGCTTAGAGAGAAGTTAACTGGCGCTTCGGAATGGTTTAGAGGGAAGTTTGGCCGGCTTTCCCTAAGCTGGATCATACTATATGTTATCGTTGCGGCGTGGATGGTAGTAGCCTACCTGTTACATTGCATTTTCAACGTTAACATTCCGTTATGGATGCTTCTGGGCACGTTGGTTTGGGTGGTAATTACGTTGGCTTTACAAATCGTCTCCATGTGCTGGGAACTCGTCAAATTTTTCACCGCATTACGGAAAGCGAGTATTTTGGATCAAAGCATCGATAAGGAGCAAAAGATAATACGTGAACTTCAAGTCTACCCGGGAAAGCTGCTTGACAACTTAGAGCAAAGGCTGCTGATCGAATTAGAGATGACCAAGTATACGTCAGAGGCTCTTCCCGCTATCGGTGCAGCGTTGGGAGTTATTCTGGCAGTTGTTATAGCCAGTAAGAGCGCGGCATCACTTGGATCCTTCCCTCAACCGCATATACCACTGAGTTTACTATGTGAGCTCGTGCTGCTTTCTTCTATCCTCGCATGTATCCTCGCATCGTTCGCAACGATAGGTAACAAAAGGGTTCTTCGCCGGCTAGCCTGGATACTCCAACAAGCGTCAGAGCGAGGTAAGGAAAGCTTTCTACTCTGAGTTATTTAGCTCCCTTAGCAGAAATGCGTAGTCGAAGGCGATCTCTTTGAGGTAGTCGTAGCGGCCGCTGGCGCCGCCGTGGCCTGCGGTCATGTTGGTGTGGAGCAGCACGGGCTTGTCGCCGGTGTTGAGGGTGCGGAGCTTGGCTATGTATTTGGCCGGTTCCCAGTACATCACTTGCGAGTCGTGCAGCGAAGTTTTCACGAGCATGGCCGGGTAGG
Source organism: uncultured Acidobacteriaceae bacterium (assembly GCA_964245565.1). Taxonomy (GTDB): domain Bacteria; phylum Acidobacteriota; class Terriglobia; order Terriglobales; family Acidobacteriaceae; genus EB88. The sequence goes on from CAXTMY010000033.1 coordinate 24,485, forward strand.
CTGCCGCGCGGAGATTGTCATAGGGCGAGTAGCTGAGCATGGTGGCGAAGGCTTCGGGCTCGTTCGGATTGCCCCACTCCTCGTACTCCGGGACGGTGAGCGGGAGTGAGGCATCAAGCATGGTGTTCATCACATCGACGAACGGGACCTGCGAGAGCACGGCGCGAAAAAGCTCGGGGCGCAGGTTGGTGACCGCCCCCATGAGCAGGCCGCCGGCGGAGCCGCCCTGGATGGACACGCGCGCCGGGTCGCCGTAGCCGTTGGCGACGAGGTGCTCGGTAACGGCGATGAAGTCGGTGAAGGTATTGTGCTTGTGCTGGAGACGGCCGGCGTCGTGCCAGGGTTTGCCGAGGTCGCCGCCGCCGCGGATGTGGGCGTACGCGAGCACGAAGCCGCGGTCGAGCAGGCTGAGGCGGTTGGAGTTGAAGCCGAGCGGGAGCGGGTAGCCGTAGGAGCCGTAGCCGTAAACATGGATCGGGCCCTTGCCGGGCTCGCGTTTGTCATGTCGGTACACAAGCGAGATGGGAATGGCGGTGCCGTCCGGCGCGGTCGCGCTGATGCGCTCCGAGCGGTAGAGGCTGCGGTCAAAGCTGCCGGGGACTTCCTGCTCCTTCCTGAGCAGGCTGACGCCGGTGTTGACGTCGTAGTCGAAAACCGAGGCCGGGGTGACGAGGGACTGGTAGTTGTAGCGCAGCAGGTCTGTGTCGAACTCAGGATTGCTGCCCAGGTGGACGCTGTAGGCGGGCTCGGGGAAGCGGATTTCGGCTTCGCGCGTGAACGCGGGGCCGTCGCCCGAGAAGTGAAGCACGCGGAGGTGCTCGAGGCCGCTGTGTCGCTCTGAGGCCACGGCGAAGTTCCGGAAGCAGGTGAAGTCTTCGAGCATGACCTCGTCGCGGTGAGCGAGCTGCTCGGTCCAGTGCTCGGGACCGGGGGTTGCAACGGGCGCGGTGACGAGGCGAAAGTTGCGTCCGCGGTCGTTGGTGCGGATGTAGAGCAGGCCGTGGCGGTGCTCGGCGTAGTACTCGATGCTGTCGCGGCGCGGGGCGATGAGCGTCGGCGGCTGCTCCGGGTTGGAGGCGTCGAGCAGGCGGCCTTCGCTGGTGGTGTGGCTGCCTGACTCGATGACGATGTACTTGCGGTCGCGGGTGCGGCCGGCGCCGAGGTTGAAGCGCTCGTCTGTTTCTTCGAACACGACCACATCTTGCGTGTGGGGCGTACCGAGGACGTGGCGGAAGAGGTGATCCTGGCGCTTCTGGATTTCATCTTCGGTGGTGTAGAAGAGGGTTTGGTTGTCGGCGGCCCAGACGATGGAGCCGACGCGTTCGACCTGCTCGGGGAGTATTTCGCCGGACCGCAGGTCTTTGACGTGGAGGGTGTACTGGCGGAAGCCGGTGGTGTCGGTCGAGTAGGCGAGCAGGTTGCCGTCGTCGGATACGGTCATGCCGCCGATGGCCATGAAGCTTTCGCCTTTGGCCATGGCTTCGACATCGAGGATTACTTCTTCGGGGGCGCTTTCATAGGTTTCGCGGGTGCCGCGTTTGCGGCAGTAGACGGCGTACTGCGCGCCCTCAGTGGTGCGGGCGTAGTACCACCACTCGCCGTCTTTAGTAGGGACGCTGGAGTCGGTTTCCTTGATGTGCGAGAGCATTTCGCGATAAAGCGCAGCCTGGAGCGGCTCGGTGTCGGCCATATGCGCGGCGGTCCAGGCGTTTTCGGCACGCAGGTAGTCAAGGACTTCGGGGCTCTCCTTTTCGCGCAGCCAGCCGTAGTCGTCATGCAGGGTACGGCCGTGGAGGGTGATGGACTTCGCAGCTTTACGGGCAACGGGCGGGCTGAGTGGATCGGTGCTCATGGTTCAAGGATATGCGCTGGGCCGGAAAAGTATGGTCCGGGCGCGGCTTTGCTGCGCTGAACAGGACTGCTGGATGGGCAGGGCAACGCAAAGCGGCGAAAGCGCGCCTTACTCACTATCAGGCGCAGTGGAGAATTTTACGGCCACATTGCGTAAGGAGATTTCATGGAAATGCACAAGATGATGATTGGAATGGCGCTCAGCATGGCCGTTTGTACCGGTACGGCGATGGCACAGGCCGGGGGTGCGAATGGAGGCGCGCAGCAGCCTGGCACCAACTCTCGCGGGGGAATGAACTCTCCCGATGGTATGAATTCGATGAACAGCATGAATCAGAATGGACAGCCATCGCAGCAGGATAGGATGTTTCTGAGACAGGCGAGCATGGGAGATATGCTTGAAATCAAGTCCAGCCAACTGGCTTTGCAGAAGAGCAACAGCGATGATGTGAAGCAGTTTGCCCAGTTAATGATCGACGACCACACCAAGCTGGACAACGAGATGAAGCCGATTGCGTCGCAGGTCGGGGTCACGCCGCCGACGGAGCTGAAAGGTAAGGCGGCCAAGGAGTATGCCAAGCTGCAAGGCCTGAGCGGCAGCGCTTTCGACCAGGCTTACATTAAGCAGATGGTGATGGACCACAAGAAGGTCGACCAGGCGTTTGCGACCGAGGCGAGCAGCGGCTCATTCCCTGCTGAGAAGCAAGCGGCCGAGACAAATAAGCCCATGATTGACATGCACCTGCAGAAAGCCGAAGCCCTGGCGCAGGCACACCATGTAACGGTAAAAGGCATGTAGCGTTTCGATCGGCGCCATAGAACACGCCGCCTTAGAGGAAACGCCCGCTTTGTCAGCGGGCGTTTGCGTATCAGGCGTCTCGTACAATCGAACTGCATGATGCGCATCCGAGCCAGATTTGCCCTGATCCTGCTGTTCCTTTTGCCCGGAGCGACCTGCCTGCGCGCGCAGGCGGTGAAAGACCTGCCCCGCCCGGTCGATTATGTCAGCGACGATGCACACGTGCTTTCGCCGGGAACAGTGGCGCGGCTGGACCGGTTGTGCGGCGCGGTCGACCGCCAGGCGCATGCCCAGATTGCGGTCGTGACGGTGCAGAACACCGCCGGCGAAGCGATTGCCGACTATGCGGTGCAACTGGAAGACGCGTGGAAAGTTGGCGCGAAGGGTACAGACCGCGGGGTCATCCTGCTGGTCTCCATCGGCGACCGCAAATGGTTCATCTCGACCGGCTATGGGTTGGAAGGCGCGATTACCGATGAGCGGTCCGGAATCATTGGGCGGGAGATGCAGCAGTATCTGCGCATCAGCAGGTATAACGAGGGCGTAACGTTCGGCACCGACCAGCTTGCCGGAATCATTGCCCAGGACGCCGGCGTGCAGTTGCGCACGGTACGCCCGCGCGTGGGCCCGGTACAGCAGCAGCCGAAGATGGGTGCTGTGGGCAAGCTGCTGCTCGCCGGTGTGCTCGTGCTGCTGTTTGTGCTTGCTGCGCGCACCGGCATGCTGCCGTTCCTGCTGGGCATGTTTCTGGGCGGCGGCTTCGGCGGCGGGGGCGGCGGACGCAATGACGATGATGGGGATGGGTTTTCAGGATTCGGCGGCGGAAGCACGGGCGGCGGCGGAGCCGGCGGTAACTTTTAAGGTATTTTGAACGACGCTGAACAGCGGGAGAAGAGAACGATGAAACGTGGAACCCTGGCTCTTGTGGTGATTGTCGTACTGACCGTCCTTGTGTTTTCAAACTACGTGAGCGCTAAGAACACGATGGTGGCGAAGCGCAACGATGTGCAGGCGCAGTTTGCGCAGATCGATACGCAGCTGCAGCGGCGGGCCGACCTGATCCCGAACCTGGTGAACACGGTGAAGGGGTATGCGAAGCATGAGGAGACGGTGTTTGCGGATGTATCGAATGCGCGCGCCGGACTGCTGAATGCGCAGACCCCGCAAAGCAAAATCGCGGCGAACAACCAGCTGGACGGCGCAATCGGCAGGCTGCTCGCGATCAGCGAGCGCTACCCGGACCTGAAAGCGAACCAGAACTTTCTTTCTTTGCAGGACCAGCTTGAGGGAACGGAGAACCGGATCTCCGTCGAGCGCCGCAGGTACAACCTGGCGGTGCGGGACTACAACACGTATATCCAGCAGTTCCCGGCGAGCGTTTGGGCAGGGATTGCCGGGTTCCACACGGACAGTGACTACTTCCAGGCAGACCAGGGTGCGAGGACTGCGCCGAAGGTGAGCTTCTAGGTTTTCAGTCAAAAGAGGCGATGCATTAAAGCTCAAGAGGGAGATGGAAACGCAAAGCCTTGCTCTTGCGATTGTTAATGGGCTGCGAAACGGACGACTATTGCCCGCGGATCAACTGGAGTGGGCGAATCAAGAATCGTGTGACGATCGTTGTTAAGGTACTTATTAAAGAAAGCTAAAGTATAGGCTTGGGCAACCTCGAAATTATGCAGGTTGTTCCCTTTTGTATCTCCAGTGAAGTCGAGTAATGTTTGATCGGTGAAGCTCCGGTGGGAGAAATCGGGCAGCGCAAAGAGCATCACTCGATAGCTGCCTCCCGAGATTGCGGCCAACTGGTTCGTCTCGTTTGCCTGATGTTCTTTAATCAGAGCAGTATATTGCTCCCTGCTCATCTTCTGCGCGACTAAATCTTTATCGCTTGGGTTTATCATAGCGGAACTCCAGAGGTCGGCAGAAGAGACCACAAAAAGCAGAAAAGGCTGCTTCTCGGTCTGGTCAAGCGGAGTAACAATGAATGGAGAACCGCGAGAGTCATCGCTGTCCTGATCGATGCATGCTTTAACACGTGTATCAATCTGACAGGTGCGCGCAGCTGCTAATCCGCCTATTGAGTGACCGAAAGCGCCAATCGCATTTTTATTGACGCGTTTGTAAAAAGGAGCGTTCAGGCTGCGCGTATCGGAATATCTCAGAATCTGAGTGAGTGCAAACTTATTGTCGTCGCCCATTACTGCTACTCGTTCTTTAGCATAGTTGCTGAGTCCATTTGGTTTCTTTGTTTCGCTGTTAAACCGGTCCTGAGCAAATAGGATTACGTTACCGTTAGGAAACAGTGTGTAGACGGTGTCATACGGATGATCTACAGCAGCAACAATAAAGCCGTGGCTGACGATGTCCTCCAGCTCAGCGGTATAGAGAAAAGCGAGATTGCCCCACCCATGTGAGAAGAGCAACAGAGGAAATTTCTGTTTGCCCGAAGCGATGGGAGCATCTTCAGCGACATCAGTCTGAGGCAGTAAACCGACGCCTCTGAACTTTGAGGGCCGAAACATAGAGTTAATATCACCGGAAGTGAGCTTCGGCAGAACTTTGTCGAAATCCGGCAAGTACGGGGCCGTCTTGACCCCCTCTGACACGTTGCGATTAGTTGGATACCAAACAGATACCATGATTCTGCGCTTGGCGCCTACTGTGGCAGACAGGGGCTCGGAGCGATTTTCATCAGTGAGCGCATAGCTAATGCGCCCCACGCCGTAAGCACCTGTAGGGACCGGCAAGTTCATGCGGTCAGATGATTGCTGCGCGGCTGCTCGCGGATAGGGCCAAATACATGTGAGTAAAACTACAGCAATGACTACGCATATTCTGCTGTGCATTACCGACCTTCCAGAGGGTTCGTTCAAGAACGTGGCCCTAACGATATCGGGTTATACCTGTCAGGATGTTGATGTCGCAATCCCAAAAAGATTTTCGCCACAAGCGAGGACCTGCAAGGCGCTGTTCGGTGTCTGCAGAAGGCAGGCGTCATCTTCTGCAACATACTGTCGCAGCTCTCCCGGTTACGGGTGTTGTCTACTGTGCGGCAGTTGCTGCCGCCAGCGCGAGATCTTGCCGGATGAAGTCGTAGAGCACCTGTTTCGACTCTCCCTCGGCACGCAGCACCGCCGATGGATGAATCGTTGCAATCACCTTCTGCGCGTAGGGTGATTCGACGAGCTTTCCACGGTCTTTCATCAGCGCGAACTTGGCGCCGAGCAGGGATTTTGCAGCGGAGGCGCCGAGACAGACGACGACCCTGGGCTGCACGGCGTCGATTTCGGCAAGCAGCCAGGGCCGGCATGCGGCGATTTCACGCAGGTTGGGGGAGTCGTGAATGCGGCGTTTGCCGCGAACCGTGAATTTGAAGTGTTTGACGGCGTTGGTCACATACATGCTGTCCCGGCTGAGGCCGAGTTCTTCGATGATCTGGTCGAGCACCTTGCCGGCGGGGCCGACAAAGGGTTTGCCGGCGAGGTCTTCGGCGTCGCCGGGCTGCTCGCCGACGAGCATGACGGGCGCGTGCGCGCGGCCCGCTCCGAAGACCGCCTGCGTGGCCGGTTTGTAGAGATCGCAGCCCTCACAGCGGGGCAGTGCTTCACGCAGAACCGTTAGCGTGTGCTGCTCGGGGACGTAGGTATTGCTGGGCAGTGCGCTTTGCTGATCCATCATGGCTCCTACGCGTTTGTCGGCGCTGGTGAGCAACTGTGGGAGTATGTCGAGCTCGGGCAAGTTGGCCCAGTAGCGTGCGGGCATTTCGGCCTTCATGGCGCGGGTGTTGAGCCGTGCGGGGTTAAAGATGGAGCCATAATACGAGCGCCACATGGTTTCCAGCTCATCTTCGCCGGGAGCCTGCGAGCGCGGGACGCCTTCGCCCCATGTGAGCCGGCGGGTTGCGGGATCCCAGCTCACAGAGGCGTAGCTGGTAAGGATGGTCCACTGCATGACGGCGAAGCGTTCCACAAAGAACGGCGCGGCGAGCGCCAGGATGCGGTGGTCCGGCCGGTACCAGGCGATGTAGTGTTCCTGCCCGTCTTCAAGGACCATGCGGAAGCGCAGGAAGGCGTGCATCTTGTGCAGATCGCGGCGAACCTGGCGGTCCATGCGGCGCATGCACGCAATGTCTTCGTCGAGCTCGTCGTTGATAAGTTCGCGCCGGGTCTGCAAGCGCCACAGTACCCGATACAGAAGCTGCCAGCGGGTCGGGTCGTTGTGGCAGGCAACAATCTCGGCAAGGTCGATGAAGAGCTTTGGGACGGACGGTTTTGCGATTGCGTACGCCGGGTTGGGGAGCGGCTGGGCGGCGAGCCCGAGCGAAAGCGGCGCGTCCTGTTCCTGCGCGGTGAGCTCGACGTCTTCCGGAGGGATGCCGTCGGTGAGGAGGCGGCGCGCGGTTTCGCGCCATGCTCCGAAGTCCGGCGGAACCGCAATGCTGTAGGCGAGACCTGAGCTCACAGCTGGCCTGTGCTTGCGCCTGCCGCGGCTTCAAAGAGCTGGAGCTGCGCGGGTGCGACGACTGCACCGGGGAGGGCTTGGGAGTCGAGGGCAGCGGTAGCAGCGATCGTGTGATCCGTGGTAGTTACAAATGGTGAGACGGTTTTGATGCGAATGTTGAGCTTGCGCAGATCGCCGAGCGAGAGCGGGTGGTAGGCGCGGATGCGGAGGATGCGCTCGACATTGCGATAGCCGATGCCCGGCACGCGCAGCAGGACCTCGCGGGCGGCGTGATTGATATCGACGGGGAAGAACTCGCGGTGCGCGAGCGCCCAGGTGAGCTTGGGATCGCGGGTCAGGTCAAGGTTGGGCGTCGCCGGCGTCGTGAGCTCTTCACCCTTGAAGCCGTAGTAGCGCATGAGCCAGTCGGCCTGGTAAAGGCGGTGCTCGCGTACGAGCGGCGCGGGCTTGAGCGGGAGCCGCGCATCGCCGGAAGGGAAGGGGCTGAAGCCGGAGTAGTAGATGCGGCGCAGCGCGTAGCTGCCGTAGAGGTGGGAGGCGGTCGCAAGAATCTGCTGGTCGGTGGAGGCGGTTGCACCGACGACGAGCTGGGTGCTCTGTCCTGCGGGAGCGAATTTCGGCGCGTTTCGCGTCCGCTTCTTTTCTTCTTCGGCCTCGGATTTACGTTCGAGAATTTGGGCCATCGTGTTCTCGATGACGTCGACCTTTTTGTCGGGCGCAAGCTGTACGAGATCCTGCCGGGTAGGCAGTTCCATGTTGGCGCTGAGGCGGTCGGCAAGGTTGCCGGCGCGCTCGATGAGCAGATCACTTGCGCCGGGGATGGCTTTGAGGTGAATGTAGCCGCCGAAGGAGTGATCTTCGCGCAGGCTGCGGGCGACCTCAATGAGCTGCTCCATGGTGTAGTCGGGCGACTGGATGATGCCGGAGCTGAGAAAGAGCCCTTCAATGTAATTGCGCTTGTAGAAGCTGAGGGTGAGCGCGACGACTTCCTGCGGGGCAAAGCGGGCGCGGCGGATGTCGCTCGAGACGCGGTTGACGCAAAAGACACAGTCGTAGGTACAGTAGTTGGTCAGCAGGATCTTGAGCAGGGAGATGCAGCGGCCATCGGGCGTGTAGCTGTGGCAGATGCCCATGCCGTCGGAGTGGCCGACGCCTTTGCCGTTGCCCGAGCGTTTGGCGCCGGAACTGGCGCAGGAGGCATCGTACTTGGCCGCGTCGGCGAGAATTTCGAGTTTCTGCTGCACCTGCATGGTGAGGTTAGATGTCGACCGAGCCCGACTGCCGGGAGTACTACGAGCGACGGCTTCGTTCTGGCCGAAATACCTTTCTCTTGTAGTGTAGCGAAGAAAGGGCGAAGCTAGTCAATGTTTGTGCCGAACTGCGTTTGTAGCTGTTCGAGCGAGACGCCTTTCGTTTCAGGGTAGATGAACAGGACGACCAGGAACTGGAGCACCGCCATCGCGCTGAAAAAGACGAAGGGCAGGCCGGTGGAATGGCGCGCAACGACTGGAAAAGCGAAGGAAATGGCGGCGTTCGCCACCCAGTGAGAGCCGCTGCCGAGGCTCTGCCCCTTTGAGCGGACGCGCGTGGGAAAGACCTCGCTGATGTAGACCCAGATGACAGCGCCCTGCGAGATGGAGAAAAAGAAAATGTAGACGACGAGCAGCCAGAGCAGATAGGTGAGGTGTTGCTGGGTGAGAAAGACAGCCGCGACGCCGGCGAGCGCGAAGGCTGTGCCGACCGAGCCGATGAGCAGGAGAGTCTTGCGTCCGATCTTGTCGATGACGGTCATGGCGAGCAGGGTGGAGAAAAAGTTGTCCGCGCCGATGATAACGGACTGCTCGGCACCCGAGATGGAAGAGAAGCCGCCGAAGCGAAAGATGTCGGGCAGGTAGTAGAGGATGGCGTTGATACCGATCAACTGGTTGAACAGACCGATGGAGATGGCGAGAAAGATGGGCAGGCGCAGGTTGCGGGTGAAGAGCGGCGCGTTGCTGTGCGCGGCGTCGGCGTGGATGGCCTGGCGCAGCTCATCGACCTCGGCCTGGGGGTCGGGCGAGCCGAGCAGACCGAGTGAGGCGCGGGCTTCCTCGACGCGGTTCTGCGTGAGCAGCCAGCGCGCCGAGCGCGGAACACTGAAGAGCAGCAGCAGGAACAGGAGCGCCGGGAAACCGGCCACGCCCAGCTCCCACCGCCAGGTATGAGCGCCGAGATGTGCTCGCTCAATCAGGTAATTGGAGGCATAGGCGAGCATGACACCGAGGACGACGTTGATCTGGAAAAGGCCGACAAGCCGGCCGCGGATGCGCGCGGGTGCCATCTCCGCAATGTAGACGGGTCCAAGCACGGACGAGCCCCCGATGCCGAGCCCGCCGATGAAGCGGAAGACAAGCAGGGAAGTCCAGCTCCAGGAAAGCGCGGTGCCGACGGCGGAGATGAGATAGAGCACGGCCATCCAGCGGAGGGCTTCGCGCGAACCGATGCGCTGGCCGAAGTTGCCGGAGCTGAGCGCGCCGATGACTGTGCCCCACAAGGCAATGGAAACGGTGAAGCCGAGCTGGCCGGCGGAGAGCGAGAAGACCTGCGTGAGCTGGTGGGTGGTGCCGGAGATGACTGCGGTATCGAAGCCGAAGAGCAGGCCGCCAAGCGCGCCGACGAGCGCGCTTTTGATCAGGAGAGAGTTCAGCCGCATGGATTCCCAGGTCCGTTTCTGATGGAGACGCTCACAGTTCGCAATTGAACGGAGGATACAGGAGACGAGGGTCTTTCTGCGCTTACGGCTGGTTTACCGCTCTGTTTTGAGCAGGAAAAATATGCGTGTGGCCTTCTTCGAGCAGAAGCATGCGGTCGGCACAACCGGAGCGTTCAGCCGCGGCCATGAGTCGCTGCGGCGGCTCCTCCATCGGCTCAAGCGACAGGCGGAAGGTGCCGTAGTGCATCGGGATCATGACCTGGCTACCGAGATCGCGAAAAGCCTGGAGTGCGTCTTCCGGGCTGGTGTGGACGCTGCGGAAGTTATCCGGACAGTAAGCGCCGACGGGTAGCAGCGCAATTTCCGGGCGGTACTTCTCGCCGACTTCGGCGAAGCCCGGGAAGGCTGCGCTGTCGCCCGCATGGTAAACGGTGCGTCCGGCTGCCTGCATGACGTAGCCGCCGTAGCCGCGTTGCACATCGTTGAAAAAGCGCGCGCCCCAGTGCCTCGCCGGGGCGAGGGTTACGGTGAGCGGCCCGAAAATCACGGAGCTCCAGGTGGTAAGGGTGTGTACGGCAGCAAAGCCGAGGTTCAGGACGAGATCCTGAACGCCGCTGGGAACGATGACGTCGGGGGGTGCTGCGCCGCGCCTGCGGTTGTTGCGGACGATGCCGCGCAACGAGGGCAGGTTGAGGTGGTCCATGTGCGCGTGGGTCAGGAGAACGAGGTCGATCGGCGGCAGATCGCGCAGGCGGATGCCCGGCCTCCGCCTGCGCTTGAGCACGACGAGAAATCGCGCGAAGACGGGGTCGATAAGAATGTGTTTGCCCGCGAGCTGGAGCATAAAGCTGGAGTGGCCGATCCAGGTGATACCGAGCTCGTCCGGTGCCGCGCTGCGCGGAAGATGCTGCTGTCCGCGTGTCGGGGTAAGCAGCGACGCGCGGACAAGGTGTGCAATAAAGCGTAGTTTGCTTGTTTTGACGGTACGGCTGGGTGCTGTTTTCATTGGTTTCTGCGAGCGCATTGCAGGGCGAGCAACGGCCTGGCTATCTCGCGCCAATTACGATTTGGGCGCGGTGTCGCCTTTCACTGCTTCTGCCGCAGATGGATCCTGCGCAATAACCGCGGCTTCGGCGGCCTGAAAGCCGATCTTTGAGTGCATGCCGTCGCAAAAGGGCTTTCTGGTGGAAGCGCCGCAGCGGCAGAGCGAAACGGCGGGTTTACCGGTGAGGTCCCACTCCGCACCATTGGCGTCCAGCAGCTTGATCGGACCTTCAACGCGGAAGGGCCCATTCGGGCGAACCGTGATTGTTACCTCTGACATAAAACTTCCTCCTGCTTGCGAGAATCCTTCCGAGTTTAGCAGTGCGCGGCGGCGGGACAGAAAGCCCAGCGCGGATGCGCGGCGGGCCAGTGAAGGCGACCGCTGCAAACTTGGTTGAGAGCACGCCTTGAGAAGCTTGATTCTGCTATAGTTCATCTATCGGGCAGCTACCCAGGCCGCCCGGGCTGGCGGGCCGCGGATTTCGGTCAAGCAAGCGTGAGTCTTCCTGGGGGACGTAGCTCAGTTGGTTAGAGCGCTGCCCTGTCACGGCAGAGGTCGCGGGTTCGAGCCCCGTCGTCCCCGCCATAGATTCTAAAGGACTTAGAGGCTATGGCGACTCAAAGTGACAAGCAATTCAGGACACATTAAGGGCACAATAAGCGAATCGCATCTCGATCACGCTTCCGTACCCGTCCGCGTCT
>CAXTMY010000034.1:0-34618 GCA_964245565.1 uncultured Acidobacteriaceae bacterium
GTTCAACCTGATGTGGAGGAGCTCCACCGATCCCTACACTTTTACGCTCGACGCAATCGTGGCCGGCATCGGCCAGGCAAAGAACAGCAATCCGGGCTTCGGACAGGGCGCCCAAGGCTACTTCAAGCGGTTCGGCGCCTCCTATGCTGACACCCTTGATGGAAACTTCTGGGGCAATGCCGTGCTCACCTCGGCCTTTCACGAAGATCCCCGCTACTTCCGTGAAGGCGAGAACTACAGCCCCCTGCACCGCTCCCTCTACTCTGCCGCAACGGCAGTGTGGTGCCGCCGCGACTCCGGCAACTGGGGACCCAACTACGCGAACGTGCTCGGCAACTTTATCTCCGGCGGCATCTCCAACGCCTACTATCCGGCAGCGGACCGTGGCGTGGGAAAGACCGTTACCGGCGCGCTTACCGTCACGGCTGAAGGCATCATCGGCTCGGAGCTGGAAGAGTTCTGGCCGGATATCGAGCGGCATTTCCTGAACAAGCGGCATGAGAAGCAGCTGCGCCAGTCGCAAGCCGCCGCCGCCCCGGCGCCGGTACAACAGTAGCGGAGCGTGGGGAATGGCTGAGCAGAACTTCAAGAACCACGGGCGCATCGATCCGGCCCTCCACTACTTTGTGTTGCCGGTGTTTCTCATCAACCTGGTGCTGGCTGTTGTGCGCGCGGCGCACCGCCCGCGGGCCTGGCACACCGGCGGTGCGGCGCACCGCATGCTGGGCTGGCATCTCTGGGGCGTGGTGACGGCGCTGGCGCTGCTGGTGCTCGCCGGGATGGTGCGAACCTATGCCCTCCGCGTACAGGACCGGGTGATCCGCCTGGAGGAGCGCATCCGCATGGCGGCACTGCTGCCGATGGAGATGCAGATGCTGCAGCGCGAGCTGACGACCGGGCAGATCATCGCTCTGCGCTTTGCCTCGGATGCAGAGCTGGCGCCCCTGGTCGAGCGGGCGGTCCGCGAACGACTGGCGCCGAAAGCGATCAAGCAGGCGATTCAGAACTGGCGCGCCGATACCCACCGGGTGTAGCGTTCGGGCTCAGCGTTCCATGGGGACCTGGTTAAATCCCCAGCCGCTTGACCTCATCGTTGTAGTACTTGCGATAGAGAATGTTCCATTCCTGCGTACCCTCAACGATGATCTTGCGCTGGGAGCTGATCTTCAAACGCGCGGCTTGGTCGATGCGCATCTCGTCGGCGAGCAGCACCTGCAGGTAGTTGCGGGCTTCCTTGCGGATGGTATCGCGGTCTTCGGCAAAATCAACCTCGTCGATACCGGCCAGCGTGTCGGCGATGGCGTGGGCCAGCTTGTTGACCTTGTCAGGAGAGATTCTCATAGGACTGCCTTGTACTTGCGTACGAGCTGCTGCTTCACCTTCTTGAACATCTCGCCGTACTCCGCGCCGGAGCGGCGCATATCGTCCTGGATCGCATCGAGGATGACGCGTACCTCGTCGTTGATCTGGTCTTCGAGCAGAAGCTCGTTCAGAATGGCGGCGGTGACGCGCTCTTCTGCCACCTTGAAGTGACGGGTACTGATCATCTTGGTATCGACCAGGTGTTGCACTGTCTTGCGGCCCAGATAGCCGACATATTCACGGGAAAAAATCATTGGTCTGGGGGCGAGTCTAGCACAAAGGCGGTTCCTGACGGACCGCGACATACCGCTCGCACAGAGGCGGAGAACCTGAGAGAATAACGAGCGATGGCACACGATAACCTGCTTGCTTTGAAAGACGACATGGTGGCTTTTCTCTCCGGCCACGGACTGCGCCAGTTTCCCGGCTTCGTGGGCGACGACGTGCCTTCCGTGCACTGGGAAGACGACGACGCGGATGGCTGGAAGAGCCTGGTAGAAACCGCGAAAGCCGCGGGCGCTGCTTTCCTGACCGTGAGTGAGGCCATGCTTTCCGAGGAAGAGCTTGACCTGATCCTCGAAAAGCTGCGCGAGCAGAACTTTCCGGACGAGGACGCGCCGGAGTTCGAAGAAGTTGAGGCGCTGCGGGAACATGTGGGGAAAACCGGCTTCCTGCAGCTCGGCTTCGTGCACCAGGGCGTGGCTTTTCTGCATGAGACCGCCTCGGAGTGGTATGAGCAGTATGAAGAGCTGGTCGAGGCCATCGATGAGCTTGAAATGGCCAGCGGCATGGTGTTCGACGAGGATGAAGACGAGGAAGCCTGAGCCCTGGCGTTGCTGACTCCCCTTGCGCCCAAGCCAAGTGAGACCAGCAGCCGGAAGCGCTGGCTGCTGGCGGAATGTGCTCCGGAGCCGGCCGCGCAGCTCGCGCGGGAGCTGGGCATTCCGCTTCCCATCGCGCAGATCCTCGTGCGTCGCGGGCTGGGCACGGTAGCGCTGGCAGGGGAATTTCTTAAACCATCACTTGAACAGTTGCACGATCCCCTGTCCATGCTGGGCATGGGGGCGGCCGTCGCGCGGGTGCGGGCGGCCGTTGCCGCGCAGGAGCGGGCGGCCGTTGCCGCGCAGGAGCTGATCCTCATTTACGGGGATTACGATGTGGACGGCACCGTCGCCGTCGTCCTGTTGAAGACTGCCATCGAGCGCCTGGGCGGCTCGGTGCTGTTCCATGTGCCGCATCGCCTGCGCGAGGGCTACGGCATGCAGCGCGAAGTGCTGGAGCGCGCCGCGGCCGAAGGCGTCCGCCTGGTCATCAGCGTCGATACCGGGATCCGCGCGTTTGCGGCGTCGGAAGCAGCCGAGGCGCTCGGCCTCGACCTGATCGTGACCGACCACCACCTGCCGGAGGGTGCGGGCGGCAGCTCTTTCCTGCCGAAGGCGCTTGCGATCCTCAACCCCAACCAGCCCGGCTGCGCCTATGCCTGCAAAGGGCTGTGCGGCGCGGGCGTGGCATTCAAGCTGTCGCAGGCGCTGCTTGAGTCTGCCGCCCACGGCGACCCGGACGCTACCGCCCGCCTGCGCACGAAGGTACTGCCCTCGTTCCTCAAGATGCTCGCCATCGCAACGGTCGCGGATGCGGTTCCGCTGACCGGCGAGAACCGCGCGATTGTGGCGCTGGGGCTCGCTGCGCTCAGCGAGCCTGTCAACCCCGGCCTGCGCGCGCTGATGGACGTCGCCCAGCTTGAGCCTTCCCGCAAGCGGCTCAGCGCCATGGATGTGGGCTTTCGCCTCGGGCCGCGCATCAACGCAGCGGGCCGGATGGATGTTGCCGGCGAGGTCGTCGAGCTGTTCACCACCCGCGCCCCGGCCCGCGCACAGGAGCTCGCCGCCAAGCTCGACCGGCTCAACACCGAGCGCCGCGAAACCGAAGCCTCCGCGCTCAGCGAGGTTCTGGCACAGAGCCGGGAGCCGGCGTTCGCCGCGGCGCGCTGCCTGGTGCTTGACGGAGCAGGTTGGCACCGCGGCGTCATCGGCATCCTAGCCTCGCGCGTCGTCGAGGCAGCCGGCAAGCCGGCGCTCGTTCTCGCCCACGAAAACGGCGAGGCCTACGGCTCGGGCCGCTCGGTCGAGGGCTTCCAACTGCTGCAGGCGCTCGAAAGCTGCGCGGAGCTGTTCACGAAGTTCGGCGGCCATGCGCATGCGGCCGGGTTTTCCCTGCCCTCTGAGCGTGTCCCCGAGCTCCGCGCCCGGCTTACCGCCTACGCGGCGGCCCACGTCCGCGACGAAGACCTGCTGCTGCCCGTCCATTGCGACGCCGCACTGGAGCTTGCGCTGGTGACGCCCGCGCTGTACAGGGCCGTGCGCCTGTTGGAGCCGTTCGGGATGGACAACCCGGAGCCCGCGTTCATCGCGCGCGAGGTTGTGCTGATGGCTGAGCCGCGCTTCATGAAAGAACGGCACGTCAAGCTGCAACTGGACCAGGCCGGCGCGCAGTTCGCCGCTCTGGGCTGGAACTGGGCGGAACGGGTACGCACCCTGGCGCTCACCACCGGAGACACGATCGACCTGGTCTACCGGCTGCGCGAAAACGAGCACCCGGAATACGGCGGGCTCGAGCTCGAGATTGTCGATCTGCAGCGGTGCGAGTGAATGTTTCAGCTCGAATGTAGACTGGTGACCGCAGGCATAGAACCCATGATGAAACAGCACGGCAGCTGGCTGAACAGACGCAAACTCCTCAAGCGCGGGAGTGCCCTGCTGGCGGGCGGTATCGCTGCTCAAACATTCCCCGGCGCGTTCGCGGAACAGCTGGACGGGCTGGATATTGCCTCCGCAGGCTCGATCCGCGCCTTGTTGGAAGGGCCGTTGAAGATTGCCGCGGCCCAGGCACTGCAGCTCGAGCTTCGCACCCATGCGCAGGGCGCCGACGCGGTGGCGCATTCGCTCGTGGACGGCAGCCTTCGCGCGGACGTTTTCATCCCGATCACTCCCGGCCCCATGCGCACGGTCATGCAGGCCGGCAAAGCGGAGGTTGCGTACCCCGTCGCGCGCACCGAGATGGTGCTGCTCTACAGTCCAAAAAGCCGATTCACGGCGCGGTTCGAAGCGGCGGCGGCGAACAAGGCCAGCTGGTGGGACGTGCTGCGGGAGCAAGGCCTGCGCTTCGCCCACGGCAACCCCGCCGGCGACCCGGGTGGCCGGAACGCATTCTTTCTGCTGATGCTGGCGGCTAAGAAATACGGCCATCCGGAGCTCGTTGAAACCCTGCTTGGCCCAATCCAGAACGCTACGCCACCTGTACCCGGCGCGAACAACCTGCAGAAATTGCAAACCGGTGAGCTGGACGCCGCGGCTTCGTACCGCGTCGGCACGAGCTTCAGCAGCCTGCCCTACCTTGTGCTGCCGGAAGATATCAATTTGAGCGGAGACAATGTCGCCGCGGAACATCCGGAGATCCGCCTTTCGATCGGGGGTAAGACGTTCCGCCCGGAACCACTCGTCTTTTACGCAGCGGTGCTCAAGGATGCGGCGAACCCGAAGGGGGCTGCTGCCTTCGTAGACTGGTTGAAAGGCAAGGATGCACAAGCGTTGCTGCGCAAGCACCAGTACGATGCGCCAGGCTTGGCCCCTGTCCTTCACGGCTAGAGCCGGTTGCGTCTGCGTGCGAGAAGCTGGTTGTAAGTGGAACCGTCCGTAACCGATGCCCGGAGGGGACTTGAACCGCCGTGGCCTTGAGGCCATGAATGGCAGCATCGGGGCTGTAGGCGCGGGCTCAGGGCTGCCTGCGTCGTTCCGGCATATCAACGGTGAAGTCGTGGGCCAGGTGCCGCGCCAGAGATAGTTTCAGTCGTCGAAGCGCACCAGTCCGCGCTGGATCGAAAAAGCAACCCCTTCGGTGCGATTGTTGGCGCCGATCTTTTTCAACAGGCTGATGACGTGATTGCGGACGGTGTTCTCGCTGATGAAGAGGGTTTGGGCGATCTCACGATTGCGGTACCCTCTCGCCATTAATTGCAGTACCTCGCTCTCACGCGCGCTCAGCGGGTCGCCCGCCAGTTTTTCAGCAAGCTTGTTCGCGATGTACGCCGGGATGCAGCGCTGACCGGCGTGGACCGCACGGATGGCTTCCAGCACCTCCTCCATGGTGGCGATTTTGAGAACAAAGGCCATGGCACCAGCCTTGATGGCACCGAACACGTCTTCGTTGGAGTGGTAGTTGGTGAGCACTACCCCTTTTACCTCTGGCTTTCTCTTTCGAACCTCGGAAAGCAGGACATCGCCCGGCATGCCGGGCATGCGCAGGTCAGTCAGCAGTACGTCGATCTCCAGGGTGCTCAGTAACTCGAGCGCTTCAGTTCCGGACGCTGCCGTGCCGGCCACCTGAATGTCCGGCTCGTAGCGGAGCATCGCATGGAGACCCATGCGGACGACGTTGTGGTCGTCGATAATGAAGATGCGAATGGGGTTCACCTATACCCCCCTCTCCTGTTGCGGCCGGCTCCTGCATGGGAGAGACCCTTGCGCCTTGCCATGGGGTACTGACACGGACAGCCTGGTGCCCTTGCCCGGCTCGGACACGATGGCGAGGCTGGCGCGAATGGATGTGCAGCGTTTCTCCATGGTCTGCAGGCCGAAGCCGCTTTTTGCAAGCTCTGGAGAGAAACCGACGCCGTTGTCCTCAATCATCATGGTTACTAGGCCCGGCGTGAAGTTCATGGAAAGCTTGACGATGGTGGCCTGCGAATGACGCAGCACGTTTGCCAACGCCTCCATGGCGACGCGAAAAAGAGCGTCTGTCACGGCGGGCTGCAGCACGTAGGGCTCGCCGTTGCGCTGTGTGCGTACGGCAGGGCCGTTCTTTGACAAGAGGTTCGCACTCGCGCGCTCAATCAGTGTAAGGAGATCGCCCTCTTCCCGCGCGCTGGGATGCAAAGCGGCGACGATTGCGCTGGCCTCCCGGTGCGTCCCGGCGACGACTTCGTAAACCTCCTCAAGCTCCTCGGCAAGCACATGGGGCGGAAGCCGGCCTGCCCGTGCCCGCTTGCGCAGACCCTGCAGCCGGTAGCTGATGCCGGCGAAACTCTGTGCAAGGGTGTCGTGCACTTCGTGGGAAAGGCGCTCGCGCTCTTCCACAATGGCATGCATCCTGGCGCGCGAAGAGTGCATGAGGAGATAGACGCCGAAACAGGAGGTGAGAAGTCCGACCAGGATCAGGCACAGAAGCCTCCAGCCCTGGAGCCAGGATGGTCCGGACAATAAAGTCACGTCTGCGCTGGACTGCACCAGCAGCGTGAAGCTGCTGCCTTGTTCTCCCGGAGCAATGGTGGAAATACCCAGCACACGCAGAGTGCTGCCGGACTGGAAGTTTTGCCCGGCCGAGGCAAATGGATCGCTGCGTATCCGGGCTCTGAAGTTCTGACCATCGTCATGCAGGGCCAGCATCGTGGATCCATCCGGGTCGGTCGTCCTCGATACCAGCCGGCCGGTCACCTCGACCAGCGATCCCTCGTACATTCCGCTTGCTGCCTGGGCGGGAGAGATGGAGATGGTCGTGAGAGCGGCCCGTTCTGTCGGCCCCTGCACCGTTTGGGCAACAAACACGATGGTACCTTCAGTGCCGCTCGGATGGCCGATCGCGTCCACTTCATCGCCGATACATAAAGCGCCGGGATCAGGCGGAAGGATGCGTATCCCTCCCGTAGCATCCTGCAGGTAAAAAGGAGAGATAGAGGTGATGACGCCGTGCAGGCGGACTTCCGGGGCGGGCAGCGACTCTGTGCGGACCTGGAGCGTGGTGGCGGCGGGCACAGTCTGCACCGCCGCGAGCGACCGCTGTGTAAGCGCGTGTGCCGCCTGGTCAACATCCAGAAACGGATACGACCCGGGCGAATACTGGCTACGCATGCGGAACAGGTCCTGCTCGCGTATCGGGTAATCGGGATGGGCGAGATGAGGACCGAAGGCGAGAATGCGGTCGAGATCCGCTTTCGAGGCCCGGCTTATCGAAACGTCCTTCCATGCGCTGCTCGAGTCGGTGGATCGAAGGCCGGCCTTGCCGCTCCGAATGCAGTTGCGCAGGTCATCCTGCATGGCGGCATACCGGTGCATGCCGCTTGCCAGGTCTGTCGACTCCACCGCCAGCGTGCAGCCGACGGCGACCACGTGCAGCCTGTACCAGCGGCCGTTCTGCACGGCTTCTCCCATGAACACGGGACGATCTTCCAGCCATGAGTAGTTCGCCCTGCCGACGACGAGGGAAGCATCGTCGGATCGCAGGCCGACATAGTAGCCGCGATACGCATTCGGCCCGATCCCTGGATCGCTCACACGGAGAACAACGCCTATGTCGCCGCCATGAGCCAGCAGGCGCACGCTCGCGGTCACCTGGTAGTTCGACCAGTCCGGCGAGCCGGTGATCAGCTTGGAGCCTGCTGCATCGGAGCCGTTGATTACTGTATCGCCCCGAATGCGCCAGAACCCGCCATACGGAACCCACTCGCCCGCTCGATGCGCGGCAAAGGAGTCGTGATAGGGCAGCCTGACTGAACGAGGCTTCGACAGAAAAAGAGAAACGATCGCGGCTGCAGCGGCGACGGCGAGAAACAAAGCCACAGCGCGCAGTCGACGCGTAGTCACCGCTGCACCCAGTTCATCAGCAGCACCCGCTGCACGGGTTCCGAATCAATGTTTTCCCGCGTAACAAGAAGAGGACGAACTTCGGTAATAGGCGGCACCGGCTGCTGACGGTGGTCACGTACCATGTTTTCGACCGCGCGGCGTCCCATCGTACGCATGTCCTGCGCCACAACCGCATCGACGTCGCCGTGCCTGAGCGCAGAAAGCACCTCTGCGCTCTGATCGAAAGCGATCAGCTTTACGTGGCGGTTCTCCTTCTGCTCGTGCAGAATGGCAGCCGACCAGTAGGCGCCCTGGCTGTCCAAGGCAATAATGGTGCGAAGTTTTGGATCGTCGCTGAGCGCCTGCCGAATCGCGGAGGTGAACGCAATGCTCCCCGCCGCATGCGTAATGCGCCGGGTGACCGGATTCTGCGGATCAAACTGCTGCACTGCCTCCTGCATGGCGGTCAATCGGTCCTGCACTCCGGCACTCAGGGCATCCAGACTGGCAAGAAGCACATGAGACCCGGCGGGAGCAGTCTCTTGTACGCGCATCGCTGCTAACCGCGTGCCGAATCGCAGATTTTCGACCACAAAAGAGAGGTGCCTTTGCGGCGCCAGCGGAATAGGGTGCAGCAGAACCACCACGGGTATGCCACGAGACATAGCCTGGCGGACAATTCCATTCGCTGAATACAGCCGCGGAGGCATGATGGCCACGCCGTAAACGTCACGGTCGATCGCGTCCGTGACGATGTCTATCTGGCGCTGCTCATCGCCATCCGGAGGGCCATTGAAACGCACATGCAGCGGCGTACCCTCCACGGCCGCATCCATTCCTGCATGAGCGCACAGTGCTACCATCTCTGTTGAAAAAATCGGAACGAGAACAATCGCGTGCTCTCCACGTTTTGCATGGCAACCCTGCACCTGCAGCGCGCTTGCAAACGCACACAGGCACAACGCGAGATGGGCAACCCAGTGTGACTCGAAGCGGTTCATCGCAGGCTTGCTCCATCGTCGCATCGCCCGAACATCCATGGTGGCGCCGGCACCGAGCAAGCTAACACTCCTATACCAGCGTGTCAATCGATACAACGACCGAGCGCCTGCCCCTGCGCAGCCTTATATAGTGCAAATCTACTAGTGGAGATCAGTAGGTATCGCGCATTGACGAAGCTCAACGCCGCCTCTTTTAATGACCCTCGTTTGCTGCAAGGGATTCGAATCATTCGTTCCAATGATGCCTGGGAATGATGAGCCCTGCATAACAAAGCTGATAACAAACGGGTTTGCAGGTGACGCGAGCATGAAGAGCAAAATTGCGCTAACACACAGAGTGCCCAGGGTCGTAAGGGTAAATCGTAGCTGGTTCGCATGCAGTGCAGCGGCGGTGTTTACGCTGGCGCTCGCGCCGGGTCTGTATGCGCAGGTGCTCTCCGGCGAGATAGACGGCTCGGTCCGGGACGCCTCCGGAGCGGTTGTGCCGAATGCAACCGTGACGATCACGAATACGGGGCTGCGCCTGGTTCAGCGCGTGGTCAGGAGCGGAGCGCAGGGCGAGTTCACAGCTCCGCTGCTCTCGGTTGGCACGTACTCTCTCTCTATCTCGGCCGCCGGCTTTAAGAGCTTCACCGTGTCGAACGTGCAGGTGCACGTCGGATCTCCGGTCAACGTCCCGATTACCTTGTCGGTCGGAGCCGTGTCCGAGACGGTGCGGGTTTCTGCCGATGCGGTGACGACGCAGCTGGATACTGCTTCGGCGGGAACCCTGATTGAGAGCCGCCAGGTGACGGGGCTGCCTCTCAGCAGCCGCAATTATCTGCAGCTTATGTATATCCAGCCGGGCATCAGCAGCGCTCCTCCGGGGCCGGACGATCGAGGAAACATCACGACGAGCGGCGCGGTCAATACGCAGACTTTCTCTGTGAACGGCAACAGCACGGCTGCCAATGGCTACTTCCTGGACGGAGCGGACACGCTGAAGCGCGCCGGCCAGCAGCCGGTGGCTTTTCCGGGGATTGATTTCGTGCAGGAGATCAACCTGCAGCGGGCCAACTACGGCGCCGAGTTCGGCGGAGCAGGAGCGGCGTTTGTGAGCGTGGAGACGAAGTCCGGCAGCGCGGAGTTCCATGGCGGCGCGTTCGGCTTCTTCCGCAGCCAGATATTCAACGCGAACACCTTCTTCAATAATCTCGCGGGTGTGCCACGCGGAGGCGAGCGTTACGCGGATTTCGGCTACTTTGTCGGCGGCCCGGTGTGGATTCCCGGACTTACGAGCAGGACGCGCGCCAGGACGTTCTTCTTCCTTGGCCAGGAGTTCCTGCGTACCGCGAATTCTGTACAGCAGACCATTACGGACCTGCCTACCCTGGCCCAGCGGCAAGGCCAGTTCGGCGTGCCGATCTGCACGGGCTATGTTGCGGGGAGCTGCGCCACGACAGCCACGGCTATCACAAACATCGACCCTACGGCTCAGTCCTATCTCAAGGATATTATCGACAAGCTTCCGCTCCCGAACAATCCGAACGATCCACAGGGGCTGATCACGCAGGCGCTCGGAGTGAATAACGAATCACAGACGCTGATCCGCATTGATCACCAGTTTAACGACCGCCTCAGCGTCTTCTTCCGTTACCTGGACGATCCGTTCCACCTTGTCGTGCCGGACGGCTTTCAAGCGCCGACCAGCATTCCGGGAGTGGCAACCTCGAATATGACGAACGGGTCGACCAACTGGCTGGGGCACGTCACGTGGGTTTTCCACGGCAACCACGTGATCGCGGCCGGTTACTCTACGCGGTCCAACTGGGTCACGGCGCAGGCGATCGGCTCGATGCTTGCCGCTAACTCGCCGGATATCCATGTATCCACGCCGTATCCAGTGGTGATCGGGCAGGTCCCGCACCTCAGCATCAACGGCTCCACTTATGCTGTGTACTCCCCTTATAACGAGCGCACGCCGCTGCAGCAGATATTCCTCAATAACACGAACACCTTCGGGCGGCACACGGTGAAGCTCGGCGTGAACGTCGAGCTGATGACCGGCGGCAGCACTACCGGCTATGGGAATGCCGGCGCCTTTACTTTCTCACCGGGCAGCCTGCCCGCGGGCGGCGCGACGCAGTTCGACCAGGCGTTTGCAAACTTCCTGCTGGGCGCGCCGGCGAACTTCACGCAGGGCAGCATTGATCCGGCCGCGGACTACCGCACCAATATCTACGAGGCTTACGCGCAGGATGATTTCCGCCTGACGCACAGGCTCACGATCAACTTCGGGCTGCGCTACACCTATTTCGCAGGCGCCACGAGCTCGTCTCTTGGCAGCAGCTATCCAGCCCTGCCGCTGCTCAACTTCGATCCAGCTACCTACACTGCCGCGCAGGCGCCGACCATCAACAACGTCGGCGTCATCTGCACGACTGCGCCATGCGCCGGGGGCAAGGCACCGAACCCGAATTACAACCCGGAGAACGGCATTATCATCGGCGGCCGCACGTCACCGTTCGGCGCTAACATCCAGACCACTCCCAGTAAGAACTTCGCGCCGCGGTTCGGCTTTGCCTATGACGTCTTCGGCGACGGCACCACAGCGCTGCGCGGGGGCTTCGGGCTGTACTACTTCTCCATTACAGGAAATCAGTTTAAGTTCGCGCAGTCGGAGGACTACCCGAACATCCTGAACACTACTATTTCCAACCCATCGTTCGCAGATCCCGGCAACGGAGTGCCGCAGTTCAGCGCTTCGCCAAACGTGCTGCAGGCACTGCAGACCCACGATCCTGCGCCGTATTCGGAGCAGTACAACCTGGATATGCAGCACCAGTTGCGGCGGGGAACCGTGGTGGATGTGGGCTACTACGGGAACGTCGGCGTGCATCTGTTCGCTAACATCGACATTAACCAGGCGCCGCAGGGAGCATATGTCGCGGATGGCCTGATCCCCGGCAACGCGGTCACCAGCGCCAACACTCCTTACCTGAACCAGATTCGCCCATACCTGGGTTACAGCTCTATTACAACGCAGGCAGATCTGTTCAGCTCGAACTACAACAGCCTGCAAACCTCGGTTCGCCAGCAGTTCGCGCGGGGCGGCGTGCTTACAGTGAACTATACCTATTCGAAGGCTATGACGAACGCCCGCACTCCGCAGAACTCCGCAAACATCGCTGCCGAGTACAGCCATACGGACCAGGACCGCACGCACATCTTTAACGCGAGCGTCGTATATCCGCTGCCGTTCTTTGAAAGCCAGCGCGGAGCAATCAGCCGGGCGTTCGGAGGTTTCGAGCTGAGCGGGGTCGTATCGTATGGATCGGGCGAGTATGTGACGGCCACGACCTCGGCGCTGGATCCCGGCGGTGTGGGCCTGCTGGTGGGCCCGGCGACCGGCCGCCCGGACTACCTGAGCAATCCAAATTCAGACGCTCCGCACACACTGAAGCAGTGGTTCAACACCTCAGCCTTCGCGACTGTACCGACGGGCCAGTACCGTGTGGGCGATGACAAGCCGGATAACATCCTGGGACCGGGCTACGAGAACTGGGACCTGAGCCTTTACCGAACGATCCGCATGGCGAGAGAGACGAGCCTGGAGATCCGGGCGGAAGGCTACAATATCTTCAATCACACAAACTTTACGTCAATCCAGGCGCAACTGGGAACCAGCAATTATGGCCAGGTGACGGCCGCCGGCTCGCCGCGCGTCCTGCAGTTCGGAGCCAAGATCAAGTTCTGAGTGTTCGCGTTCCTGCTTGATTGCGGGCATCAACGGTGAGGAGAGGATTCGATGGAGCGAAGAGATTTTCTGAAGGCGGCTTCTTTGAGCGCGGCAGCGGCAATACTGCCGGCTACCGATGAAGGGAAAGCAGCAGCAGATACAGCAAAGGCAGCCGCCACCGCCAAGCCCAACATTGTGTTTGTTGTTTCGGACCAGCATCGGGCAGGGCTGACGAAGCGATCCGGCTATCCTCTGGACACCAGTCCAACATTGGATCGTCTGGCTGAGCAGGGCGTCGGGTTCGATAAGGCGTACTGCACCACTCCTCTCTGCATGCCAAGCCGCATCAGCATGCTCACCGGCCGCTGGCCGGAGGCGCATCGCGTTCGCATGAACTTCGATGACAAAGACGCATACTTTGAGAAAGACCTGTACCAGGTGGCGAAGGAGATGGGGTACAGGACAGGGCTTGCCGGAAAAAACCACACCTTTCTTAGACAAGGCGACCTTGATTTCTGGCGGACGTATAGCTTCGCTGAAGGCTATAAGCCACCCGACGCGCCGCAAGCATACTTTGATTATGATAAGTGGATAGGCACGCTGCATGCGAATGCGGCGTTGACTCCGACGCCTTTTCCGGTTGAGATCAGCCATGCGTACAGGATTGTTTCAGATGCGATCGACTTTATGGACCAGTCTGGCAGCCAGCCGTTTATTTTGCAGGTGGGCTTTATTGCACCGCACGATCCCGAGCAGATCCCCAAGCCCTACTGGGACATGTACCCGCCGGACGCAGTGCCGGACCGCTGCGCGGGACCGGAAGTGCTGGCACACCTGGGATACAGAGCGCAGTGGCTTTACGGGCTTTCTACTGACTCCTACCCCAGCGAGAAATACTGGCGGCGTTATAAGTCGAACTACCTGGGGATGCTGCGCATGATAGATGACCAGCTGGCCCGGCTCGTCAGCCATATGCAGCAGAAAAATATTCTCAAGAACACCATCATTGTCTATCTCGCCGATCACGGCGACTATCTGATGGATTATGGTTTGGCCCGCAAGGGAGTCGGGTTGTACGAGTGTCTCACGAGGATTCCGATGGTGTGGTCCGGGTATGGCATTCAGCCCTCGCAGGTTGGCTCGTCGGCATTTGTTTCCATGGCGGATGTCATGCCGACTTTCTGCGAAGCCATGGGAGCGGAGATTCCGAATGGCGTGCAGGGCAGGAGCCTATGGCCGCTGCTGCAGGGCAAGGATTATCCGCGCGAAGAGTTCCGAAGCATTTACTCAGGGGTAGGTGTCGGCGGCTTGTACTACGACAAGGCAGATCATGTGCCGTACAGCATTTCAGAAGGCAACGTCGAGAACGCTTCACCGACTTACGGCAGAGGATGGGACGAGCTGAACAAGGTGACGCAGAGCGGGAACGCAAAGATGGTGCGCATGGAGGACTGGAAGCTTGCCTACGACATGATGGGGTATGGGCAACTGTATCATCTCGCATCTGACCCGTGTGAGCTGAAGAATCTCTTTGGCGATCCAAGTGTCGCGAAGGAACAGGCGCAGTTAATGGCAGAGCTGCTGATGTGGACGATCCGTTCCCAGGACAGCCTGCCGACCGGCCCGCAGAACGGGAAGTATCAAACCAAGTGGTCCAGGCAGCACAACTGGTATGCGCCTTACCGGCACGGCACCGCGCCGGAGGCGTTTTTTGCCTGAAATCAGCGCGCGGGACGCCTAGCGGCGGCGCAAAGAGCGTCCAAACGTGAGGAGCGCTCATGACTGGAGCAGAACAATGCGGCAAGGGAGCCGGTAAGCCGTGCTGCGCGCCCTCTGCAGGGCGGCTTGAAGGTCCACCTGAAGAAGTTCGTGCGCGCATCGCGGCTGGCGGCATGGGGGCTTCTCGAT
The DNA here is from genome assembly GCA_964245565.1 of uncultured Acidobacteriaceae bacterium. GTDB lineage: Bacteria > Acidobacteriota > Terriglobia > Terriglobales > Acidobacteriaceae > EB88. The sequence goes on from CAXTMY010000034.1 coordinate 14,607, forward strand.
CGGCAGACATGGTTCCCCTGCCTGGCGGCACGTTTCTGATGGGCACGGATTTTGCCGAAGCATTCCCCCAGGATGGGGAAGGGCCGGTGCGTTCCGTTACGCTCAGTGCGTTCTCTATCGACCGCTACCCGGTCACGAACGAGCGATTCTCGCGCTTCGTCTCAGAAACCGGCTACCGGACAGATGCAGAGCGCTTTGGCTGGTCCTTTGTGTTCTGGGCACACATACCGAGGCACCGCTTCCAGGAGCTGGTTGAAGATACGGTTGCCGCTGCGCCCTGGTGGTGCAAAGTGCCGGGCGCATCCTGGAGCACCCCGGAGGGACCGGGGTCGAACGTCGCCAGGCGCGGGGATCATCCAGCCGTGCATGTTTCCTGGAATGACGCGGATGCGTTTTGTCGCTGGGCGGGTGTGCGCCTACCGACGGAAGCCGAGTGGGAGTACGCGGCGCGCGGAGGATTGGAACAGAAACTGTATCCGTGGGGCGACAAGCTGCGCCCGAAGGGCGAGCACCACTGCAATATCTGGCAAGGTGAGTTCCCGAAGGTGGACACCGGGGAAGACGGATTTACGGGCACCTGTCCGGTCGGGGCTTTTCCACCGAATGCATTTGGTCTTTACTCGCTTGCGGGCAATGCATGGGACTGGTGTGCGGACTGGTTCGGAACGCAGCATACGCCGGACGCGGTAAACCCCAGGGGGCCTCGAAACGGTTCGGCGCGCGTGATGAAGGGCGGATCTTTTCTATGCCATAAGTCGTACTGCAATCGTTACCGGGTGGCAGCGCGCAGCTCGAACACAGCAGACAGCTCGTCAGCGAATGTAGGGTTTCGCTGCGCCTTGTGATAGCCCGTTGTCGGGCTGGTCAATGACGGCGGCCCCATCCTTTGCAGGGTTTTGCTCCCGGCGCGGAAGCATCGACCCGGAACGGCCAAAGGCAATCGCGGCTGTGCGCGTCGCCCGGTCGCAGGTAAGAATCGAGCAGCGAAGCCCGTCAGGAATAAGGTGGTGCCCGGAGGGGGACTTGAACCCCCACGGCCTTGCGGCCTGCGGATTTTAAGTCCGCTGCGTCTGCCGATTTCGCCATCCGGGCTCTCGGCCCATGGTAGCAGCGGGAGTTCCGGCTCTGGAAGCGCGGCGGCGTTCGGCCAGGCGCTCGCGCAAGGCCGCGGTCATGATGCGATGGCAGTGCAGGCAGAGGGTGCGCAGGTTGTCGAGGTCGCAGGCGCCCCCGCCCTCGGCGACGGGCAGGATGTGATCGGCATCCCACAGGCTCTTACGCTGGAGGTTTTTAATTCCCCAAGTGGCAAACAGCTGCTGCCGGCGCGGTCCGCGCGCGCGGCGCAAAAGGGTATAGGCAGCGAGCGTGTCGACGGTGCAGCGGGCGCAGATGCCTTGATCGCGTTGCAGGACGGCGTCGCGCAGGTAAGCGGGGCTGGTACGCAGCCGCCACTGGTGGACGCAGTCGCCGGAGCAGAAAGTGCGGCGGCCTTTCGGGACCTCCAGCGAGCACCAGCGGCAGAGCGGGCGACCGGTGGCGCCTTTAGGCAGCAGAGCGGCAACGGCGCGGCCGCCGGGCATGGTGCGACTGGTGCTCATGCGCCGTCACTCATCCCCGTCGCTCGGGAACCATGCGGATCGGGTACTTCGGGCGCAGCGTGATCTTGGGCTGCACCTCGATGCGCTGGCCGGGGACGAGGCGCAGGCGCCACTTCTGCGCGATCGTCGCGGTCAGCAGCGTCGCTTCCATCCAGGCGAACGACTCGCCGATGCACTGGCGACCGCCGCCGCCGAATGGGAAATAGGCGAACTTCGGCCGCGCAGCCTTGGCCTCCGGCGTGAAGCGTTCGGGGTCGAAGCGCAGCGGGCCGGGGAAATACTCCGGGGTGCGCTGCATGATGTACTGGCTGAAGAAAAAGTACGTGCCTTCGGGCAGCCGGTACGGGCCGATCTCGATCGGCGCCGTAGCCTGGCGGCCCATGGCCCACGCCGGCGGGTAAAGCCGCATGGACTCCGAGAGCACCATCTCGGTATACGGCAGGTTCGGCACATCGGCGAGTGTGGGCAGGCGGCCCGCAAGCACGGTGTCTATCTCGGCGTGCATCTTCGCTTCGGCCTCGGGGTTCTGGGCGAGCAGCAGCCAGGTCCAGGCAAGCGCGTTGGCGACGGTTTCATACCCGGCGAGGAAGATAGTCGTGACCTCGTCGCGTACCTGCTCATCGGTCAGGCTGCTGCCGTCGCGCTCTTCATCGCGGGAGGCGAGCAGCATGGAGAGCAGGTCGCCGCGGTCCTGGTTCGACTGCCGGCGCTGGTCGATCATGCGGTGCACGACGGCATCAAGCCGCTTGCGGGCGCGCTTGAAGCGCATGAGGCCAGGGATGGGCAGGTGCAGCAGGGCCTCGGCCCGGGGCAGCGCGATGAGGAAGTTGTAGAGCTTCATGATCGCGTTGACTTCGTTGTTGATGGTCTGCACATCTTCAGTCACGTCGGTGTCGAAGATGGTGCGGGCGACGACCTGGAGCGCAAGCCGCATCATCTCGCCGACGATGTCGATCGTGACGCCGGGCTGCCACTCCTCGCGCATGGTGGCGGCGCGGGCCGACATCATTTCACCGTAGGCGGCGATGCGCTGGCGATGGAAGGCGGGCGCGGCGATGCGGCGCTGGCGCATGTGGGTCTCGCCTTCGCTGGTGATGAGGCCCTCGCCGAGCAGGATCTTCATGCGGCGCTGGGTGCGCTCCTTGATGAAGAGCGGCGCCTGGTTGATGAGGATTTCGCGGATGTACTCGGGGTCGTTAAGGAAGACGATGTGGTTGTGCGCGAGGCGGTAGTGGGCGATGGAGCCGTACTCGGCCTGCAGGTGCTCAAAGAGCAGGATGGGATTGCTGGCGCGGAAGAAGCGGCTGAAGAGATAGAACGGGAGGTTGCGGCGCAGACCGGGCGGGTAGCGGAAGCCCTTATGCGCGATGACGCGCGGCTGTTGTTCGCCGGCTGGCGGCTGCGTCGGTTTGGGCGGGGTAACAGTGGCCATTGCGAAGGCTGCGGAGGCTAGCGCGTCTGCTGCCAGACGGCCAAACGCTCTTCTACCAGTCTTACGATACGCGCGTGAATCGCCTCGACCGGTTCGTCCGCATCGATTACGACCACACGCACAGGCTCGCGCGCGGCGATGGCCCGGTACTGCGCGTGGGTGCGACGGAAAAAAGCCTCGGACTCGGCTTCAAAGCGGCTCTCATCGCGGCCTGTCTCGGCGAGCTGGCGGGTGTTGCGGCCCCGCGCGCGGGCCAGCGAGACCTCGATCGGGGGCAGCAGCAGGAGGGTGAGATCAGGGTCGAGGCCGCCGCAGAGCTCCCGGTGCAGGCTGCGGACGAGCGCCTCGCCAAGCGCGCGGCCCCCGCCCTGGTAGGCTTCGGTCGAGTCGGTCCAGCGATCGCAGAGCAGGATCTCCTGGCGCTCGAGCGCAGGCTGGACGACCTCGGCGATGGCCTGGGCGCGGTCGGCGAACATCATTGCTAGCTCGGCGAGCGGGGCGACCGGGGCTTCGTCGCGCGACTCGAGCAGCAACGCGCGGACGCGGTCGCCGAAGGCGGTTCCGCCGGGCTGGCGCATCTCGCGAACAGGCAGACCCCGGGAGCGCAGAACAGCGGCGAGCCGTTGCAGCTGGGTCGACTTGCCGCTGCCGTCGATGCCCTCAAAGGAAAGGAAAAATCCCTTCCGCGCCGGGGCGTTTCGGTCATTTGCTGTGGCGTGAAGCATGGCGTGGAGAGATCGTAACAGGTCGCTGTGTACACTGGGGTCTCGTTTACAAATGCACATCGTTTCCAACGCCGGAGGACCGCACCCGCTTTGAAGTTCCCTGTCTCGCTCGCTTTCTCGTCTGTTTTTCTTTTGAGCGCCTGCTGCGCGGCGCTTGCCCAGAACGGCCCGATCAAGCTGCACGTGGATGAGACCGATGCTCCGCGCAAGCTGCTGCGCGCGACGATGGAGATGCCGGTGGCGCCGGGACCGATGACGCTGCTCTATCCGAAGTGGATCCCCGGCGAGCACAGCCCGACTGGGCCGATCGACAACTTCGCGGGGCTCGTGATTACGGCGAATGGGCAGACGCTTGCCTGGCAGCGGGATGATGTGAACATGTTCGCGTTCCACATCACGGTGCCGCAGGGCGTGAGCATGCTTGAGATCAAGTGCGACTTCCTGGCGACAGCCGCAGCCAGCGGTTTTTCCGCCGGGGCGAGCACCAGCGCAAACCTTGCCATGCTGAGCTGGAACGAGGTGGTGCTGTATCCGCAGGGGCCGTCGCAGTCGGAGATCAAGGTGCAGCCCTCGGTGACGCTGCCGCCGGGCTGGAAGTACGGCACAGCGCTGACGAAGACGGGCGGCAGCGGCGACACGACGGAGTTCGCACCGGTTTCGCTGGAGCAGCTGATCGACTCGCCGCTGCTGGCCGGGCGCTACTTCCGCGAGATCCCGCTGGCGCCGGAGATTACACCGAAGCACTATCTCGACCTGGCGGCGGATGGGCCGGAAGAGCTGGAGCTGAAGCCCGAGGCGCAGGAGGCGTTCAACAAGCTGGTGCGCGAGACGGGCGCGCTTTACAGGTCGCGGCATTATGAGAGCTACCACTTCCTCGTGACGCTCTCCGATGAGGTCGCGCACTTCGGCCTCGAGCATCACCAGTCGAGCGACGACCGCGTGCCTTCTGACACCTTCCTGAACAGCGACGAAGCGCTGCTGCAAGCGGACCTGCTGCCGCATGAGTTTACGCACTCGTGGAACGGCAAATACCGGCGGCCGGCGGGGCTCGCGACCGGCAATTACCAGGACCCGATGAAGGGCAATTTGCTGTGGGTGTATGAGGGGCTGACGCAGTACCTGGGCGATGTGCTGGCGGCGCGCAGCGGGATCGAAACGCCGGAGCAGTACCGCTCGGCGCTGGCATTTAACGCGGCGACGATGGACGCGCGCCCGGGCCGCACCTGGCGCGACCTGCAGGACACCGCGACGGCCGCGCAGACGCTCTATGACGCGAGCACCCAGTGGGATAACTGGCGGCGCAACGTGGACTACTACCAGGAGGGCGAGCTGCTGTGGCTCGAGGTCGATGCGATGATCCGCAGGCAGACGAACGGGAAGAAGTCGCTGAATGATTTCTGCGCGCGCTTCCACGGCCTGGGCGGCAACACGCCGCCGAAGGTGGTGCCGTACACGTTTAATGACGTGGTCGAAAACCTGAATGCCGTCGCGCCGTATGACTGGGCCAGCTTTTTGACCGAGCGGCTGACCTCGAAGGCAGACCATGCGCCGCTGGGGGGCATTGAGGCCGGAGGGTACCGGCTGGTGTACACCGACGTGCCGGGGGCGTATATCGATGCGCTGACGGGGGTGGGCGCGGGTGTGAACGCCTGGTGGTCGCTGGGGCTGAGGGCCGGCACGGATGGGCGCATCGGCGATGTTTTGTTCGGGTCGCCGGCGTTCAAGGCCGGCTTGGGCCCGGGCATGGAAATCATCGCGGTCAACGGGCGGCAGTTTTCCCCCGCGGTGCTGACCGCGGCGATCACGGATGCGAAGACAGCCAGCGGGCCGATGGAGCTGATCGTGTTCAACACCGGCTATTACAAGGTGTTACAGCTGGACTATCACGGCGGGCTGCGGTATCCGCACCTGGAGCGCGTAAGCGGGACGCCGGATCGGCTGGACGAGATCCTGGCGCCGATGACGGGAGCTGGGAGAGGGCAGTAAGTCAGGCGCAGACCGTGCTGCTGCTCGGGGAAGCCCTGGATCGTCCTGGCTGCATCAGCGCAAAGCCTGCCGAAGAGGCGGTTTGGTTGCGGCGGGCAGCGACACGCCGAGAAGCGCGGCAATGGTCGGGGCAACCTGAAGGTTCGAGATGTCGCCAAGGTCGACGCCGGCTCGCACGTGGGCTCCTGACATGATGAAGAGCGCACCCATCTCCGGGTTGGAGTTGAGATAGCCATGCTGTCCACGCGGCGAAACCGTGTTTTCAAGAGGACCGGTGACATCGTCGACTAAAGCATACCCGGGCTTGGCCGCCAGATACAGATCAGGCGCCTGCGTGGTCTGGCCTACGGCGGGCAGCCCGAGCTGCTGGGCTTCTGCATTCGTGTACACCGCAGAGACGCCCGGCAGCGACGCAAGATATTGCTTGAGCCCGGGCAGCAGCGCGGCGCCTCGCGCAGCGTCGTGCACGTAGAGAAACGCGGTGCCGCCCTCGGCTTTGCACCACACCTTGCCGTGATACGCACCGTTCTGCATGCGCAGCAGGCCGCGCTGCTCCAGTGCAACGTTGGGGCTGATGGTGTGGGTGACCTGAGAGAAGCCGTGGTCTGAAGCGAGAATGAACGTGATCCGGTCGAGCAGGCCGGCCTTGCGGGCGGCATCGACCAGCTGCCGCAAGCAGGAATCCGCGTAGGCGTACGCAGCGTAAGCAGCCGGGGTGAGCGGACCGTATTCGTGCTGCAGCGTGTCGGTTTCAAGCAGATGAAAGAGCAGAAGGTTCGGGGTGTGCCGGGTGAGGATATCGACGGCCGCATCTGTCCAGATTTCGTCGCGCCATGCGGGCGAGCTGCCGTGCCCGAAGTTTGCGATCTCGTCGCTGGTCGCGAGGTGCTGTGCGATCAGGTCCTGGGCGATCGGGCCATGCACATCCGGCAGCTCGGCGAACTTCCATCGCACATCCTTCGCCGCGTAGATCGCCACCCAGTCCACCTGGCCGGTCGTCATTCCTTTTTCGGCGGCAGCTTCATACAGCGTTTGTGCGTCCACCAGCTGCGCTTTCGGAACCCATTGCTTGACCTGCGGCGCGCTTCCGTCCGGAGGGAACAGGATGAGCCCGTTCGCCATTACGTGGTGCCGGCTCGCATTGACGCCGGTAATCAGCGCGGTGTGGTTGGGCCACGTCACCGTAGGGTTGATCGGCTGCATCGCGCGTGCATGCGCGCCGGCTGCTTCGAGCATGCGCAGGGTCGGCATGGGCAGCCGCGGGTCGTCGAGAGCCCGTGCGGGAAAGCCATCGATCGTAACCAGCACGACGATGGGACCATGCGTGGCCGCGCTTCCGTCATCCTGAGCAAAGGCGAGCGACCCTGAAAAAAAAACACAAAGGAGCACCCTGGTAAGGCTCCTGCGGCAAACATTCCATCTCATTAGCGAGCACTCCCGCAAGTAACGTCAGGCTCCGGTCCCGCGGGACGAAGCCGGCGTTCGACGAAATTGAACTTCAGCCAATCAATTTACACCGGTGGGACGTGCATCCGCCGGGCCGCATGCGGGCGAGCCCCGATTGGAATCCAAGATTACCTCTTCTGCAATGCCTCACCAAGGAGCCGGGCTATCTCATTTGTTGCCTGCAGGCACCGCTGCGAGTGGGCTGTCATCTGGATGAAGCCATGGGGCAGATTGGGATAGTGCACGTAGGTCAGTTCGTTGCCCGCCGCAGCGAGTTTCAGAGCGTAGGCGTGGCCCACGTCCCGGAGCATGTCAAAACCGCAGGTCACCAGCAGCGCTTGCGGAAGCCCGGCATGGCTGCTCGCGTTCATCGGGGTAATGTACGGCTGTGAGTAATCTTCACCTTGCTTCAGCAAACACCAGACAAACAACAGAACGCCCGCGGTATCCACATATCCCCCGGAGCGATTTTCGATACCGGCGCGAGTCTCGAACGGCATGGCAGCTTCGGGATAGAGGGGCACTTGCAAGGCCAACCGCGGTCCATGCTCATCCCTCAGCTTGAGCGAAATCGTACAGGTCATGTTGCCGCCTGCGGAATCGCCGCCGAGCGCAATCCGGGATGGATCGACACCGCGTTCGGCGGCGTGGTCAAACAGCCAGCGCACGACGAACTCACCTTCGTCCATCTGCACGGGCCACTGGTATTCGGGAGCAAGCTTGTAATCCACGCAGTACACCTGCGCCCCGCTGCCCTCGGCGAACAGGCGCATCGCAGTCTCGAACTGGTCTAACGAGCCAACGACAAATCCTCCGCCGTGCAGGTAGATCATCGCCGCAGCTTCGGCCGGCCCCGGCCTGGATGGATGGTAGACCCGGACAGGGATGGTGCCGTGCGGTCCTCTCAACCCGAGATGCTCGATGTTTCCGATCGGCGGCATCTCCTTGTCGATGAACGCATCGTGCTCACGCCTCTGCACGTGCACCGGCTGATGTGCGCCCAGGACAGGCGCGGCAGGCAGCCATGCGGCGATCTCCTGCTCGAGCGTCGAACGGGAAACTTCCGGCGGGATATTTTTGCTGGTGTATATCGGCATTTGTTCCTCCTTGGTCGGCAACGCACAAAAGCTTGCGTGAGTCAGCTTTCCTTCGGCAGGGTGCCAGGGTCCGTTCCGGCCGTGCGAGCATGTCGGGGTCGCTCCACCGTTGCCATGACTTTCGGCTTGCGCGTCATCAAATCCCGAATTGACCGGGACGGACCTGCGCGGCCATCGATCGGAATGCCTTCCGGATGCCAGGAGCATCCCGAAAAGGACGTATCCTTAGGATGCAGGTTTGAGCCCTCCGGCGGCACGTTCCCATCCTGCAGCGGAGTCGCGTTGCGAGTGACGCAGGGCGAATGCCACGCTGCCGGCTACCACGGCCGGGCTGCGCCGTGGCGATTTAGGAACCGCTCCCGAGAAACGCCTGCGTGCCTCGGAATCCAGGGGTTTTCTACCGGGTGCGGCGAAAAGATGCGCTATGCTCGTATCCAACGTGTCCGCATTGCGCACAAAATTACAATCCAGGATCAGCAGAATCCTCGTCGGGCTCCTGTGCCTGACCCTGCTGGTCTTTGTGACTGCCGAGCTGGCCCATGGGCATGCGAACGCCGCGGACGCTTCGCACTGCCAGCTGTGTGCCGTGTCGCACCTCGCCACCAGCGTCGTGCCCACAGCCCTTGCTCCAGTCGCGCTTCTGCTCGTCGGTACGGTTTATCCAGGCGAGCCTTCGCCGGGCGCCCGCGCGGTGCTCGTCACAGCTTTCATTCGTCCGCCTCCCGTCCTCCTCTAAGTCCAGAGTGCATGACGCATCTGCCGTTTCGCTCAACAGGTAGACGCGCTTCCCTTCCCAACTCTGCAATCCTTCGGAGGCTGTATGTCATCTCGATCAAGGGCCGCGCGCCTTTACGCACTCGCGTCTCTCGCATTTTCAGTACCAGGGGTTATCCTCGCGCAGTCGAACTCCGGGAGCGTAACCGGCACGGTGACCGATCCCTCGCAGGCCGTCGTGGCAGGCGCTACCGTTACGCTTCAAAATCCGGTCAGCGGACTTTCCCGAACCACTATCACCGACAGCTCCGGACATTATCAGTTCGGCAATCTGCCCTTCGACTCCTACCGCATCACAGCGACGGCCAGCGGATTTGGAGGAGTCAAGGCCAACGCGGGGGTGCGAACGACCGTGCCGGTCAGTCTTCCCATATCCCTGAAACTTGCGGGAACCGCCACGACCGTCACCGTCCAGGGTGAAAACCTGAATGCGATCAGCACAAACCTCGAAACCACGCTTGATCGCCACACATTCGAAAAGGTTCCGCTCGAAAGCCAGTCCTCCGCTCTCAGCTCCCTCGTCACGCTTTCCTCGCCCGGCGTCTCGGCCGACTCGAACGGCTTGTTTCACGGCCTGGGGGACCATGCGTCCAACTCCTTCTCGATCGATGGCCAGCCCGTTACCGATCAGCAGAGCAAGGTCTTCTCGAACCAGCTTCCCGTCAATGCCGTTCAGTCCATCAAGGTGATCTCCGGTGCGCCGCCTGCCGAGTATGGAGATAAGACCAGCCTGATCATCGATGTAACCACGCGGTCGGGCCAGGGCGTGACTAAACCTACCGGCGACATCACCAGTTCCTATGGATCCTTCGGCTCAGCAAACGGCTCCGTGGACGTGGCCTACGGTGGACCGAACGGCGGCAACTTTTTCGAACTGGATGGGCTGGACACAGGCCGCTTTCTCGACGGACCGGAATTTACCGTTTTCCACGACAAGGGAAACGAGCAGAATGTCTTCGACCGCATCGACCGTAACTTCACGCCCTTGGATGCCATCCATTTAAATCTGAATTACAGCCGCTCCTGGTTCCAGACCCCGAACGCTTTTGACAATCTGAATGTCCAGAACGTGGTCAGCGGAGGAACCGGCGCCAGCCCCGTCTTTGCAGATGTCGGCGACGCGGATCAGCACTCGAAGATAGAAACCTTCGATATCGCACCGACCTATACGCGGATCCTGGGGGCGAATTCTGTCTTCAACTTCGCCCCGTTCGTACGAAAGGACGCGTACAACTATTACCCCAGCGGCAACCCGCTCGCCGACCTCGGTCCACCCAACCTGCAAACCTCGTCTATCTCGCAGGAGCGCACGCTGCTCAACGCCGGGGTCCACGCCGATATCACCTATGTCAGGGGCGTTAATGACTTCAAGCTGGGCGCCCGCTACGAGCAGACCTTTCTGCGCGAACACGATAACCTCGGCATCGTCGATCCTACCTACAGCCTCAGCGCGCCCTGCGCCGACCTCAACGGAACTCCTCTGCCCGGCTACAGCAACCCCGGCGCATGCCCCGCGGGTACTGAGGTCAACCCAACCTTCAACCCCGTTCTGCTTCCCTACGATCTAACCCGCGGCGGCAGCTTCTACAGCTACTTCGGCCACACGGATGTAAAGGAGCTTGCGCTCTACATCGAGGACCAGATCAAGGCCGGGAACTGGCTCTTTAACCTCGGCATGCGCGGCGATTTCTACAATGGCCTCACCGTGGCGCACCAGGCGGAGCCGCGCCTCGGCCTGGCCTACACCGTCCCGCGCACCAGTACGACGCTTCGCCTCTCCTACGCGCGTACGCTTGAGACGCCCTTCAACGAAAATCTCGTGCTCTCGAGCGAGGGCTGTTCCAACGCCGTCCTCTCGCCGCTGCTGAGCTGCTCGCCGGGCGTTTCAGGCACACTGCAGCCCGGCTTCCGCAATGAGTTCCACGCAGGCCTGCAGCAGACCTTCGGCAAGCACGTGGTCTTCAGCGGCGAGTACATCTGGAAGTACACCCACAACGCGTTCGATTTCAGCGTTCTCGGCAACACGCCTATCACCTTTCCCATCGACTGGCATAACTCGAAGATCCCGGGCGTCGCGCTGCGCACCGATCTTCTGGATTTGCATAACTTCAACGCTTACGTCGTCATGTCTTCGGTCGCGGCACGCTTCTTCCCGCCGCAGGTGGCCGGCGCCGGCGCCACGGTCGGGCAAAGCGGCTACCCGTTCCGCATCGATCACGACGAGCGGTTTAACCAGACCACGCACCTGCAATACCAGCTACCCGGCAGCCATGCCCCCTGGATCGGCTTCAACTGGCACTTTGACAGCGGTCAGGTTGCCGGCTCGGTTCCCTGCTACAACCCGACATCCAACGATCCGAACTCCGCCTGCGGAGACACGTCCACATTGCTCAACGGGCAGCCGGCCGTGATTCTCAGCGGCCTGACCGCGGACGAACAGTTCGAAGCCGGGCTAACCTGCAACGGGGTCAAGGCAACCCCCACCGCAGCGCTGCCGGCCGAGTGTCTCGCTTCGCAGTACACCTCGAACCTGGTCAGCATTCCAGCTCCGGGAACCGGCGACAACGACCATAACCCGCAGCGCATCCAGTCCCGCAGCCTTTTCGATGCCTCGGTGGGCGATGACAACCTGTTCAAGAGCGGCGACCGGTATCGCTGGAGCATGCGCCTGACCGGCGTCAATATCGCCAACAAGTACGCGCTCTACAACTTTCTTTCTACCTTCAGCGGAACGCACTACGTAACTCCGCGCGCGCTGACCGCGCAGGTCGGCTTCCACTTCTAACGCAGTTCTCCAACCCGAAAACACCCGCGAAGCACGGCGGAGCCTGACAGCACCCGTGCTTTGCGAACGCCGCCGGCTGCGTCATGTCTCCGTCTTAACCCTTCCCCAGGAACACAAGGGTGACCCCGGCAGCGACGAGCAGCACACCGAGCCATCGCTCGGGACTGACGCGCTCCCGCAGGAAGGTCGAGCTGCCGAAGGCGCCGGCAACGTAGCTCAGTGCGGTCACGGGCACCACAAAGCTTACGTTGTAAATGGAAAGCGCTCCCAGCAGCGCAAAAAAGGCGAGGGCCATCATGCTCACGCCGGCCCACATCCACGGCACCTGCAGTGCTCGCACCACCAGCCTGGCGATGGCCGAGGGGCGAAAGCTCCCGGCCGCGCCGACGGTCTTCATGGCCCGGGAAACGCACAGCTCGCCGCCTGTGCCCGCGACGACAATAATCACAAAGAGAACCAGGTCGCGCAAAACTAGCTGTGCTCCGTTGTGTGAGGATGCGTGCGTCCCACCACGAAGACGCCCAGGCAGATCACCGCGATGCCGGCCCACTGCAGCGGCGGAATCCGCTCGCCCAGCACCAGGAAGCCGAGCAGCGCAACGACGGCGTACGCCAGCGACGAGGCGGGCTGCACAAAGCTGTAGTCGGCCCAGGACAAGGCCAGCATGTACGCCACGAAAAACGTGATCAGCGAGGCCACGCCGAGCCAGATGGACCCCGAAGACACGATCCGGTAAGCGCTGTGCGGCAGCGCCGCGAGCGGCCACAGAACCGGCGTACCGGCCTGCTTCATGCCCTTGCCCAGCAGCACATTGCCGAGCGGCCCGGCAACAATCATCACGGCAATCATCAGGTAGGTTTTGATACGGAGAGGCTTATGGGTTTCCGTCGGCTCAAGAGCGGCGCCCATTGTTGTGTCCGGCATAGACGAATTGTATAAGGCCTCCGGTGCAGAGCCGGCCGTGAGCGCTCCGGCGACCCGGCGCAGGCTGGCCGCGAACAAGCTCACCGCTGTCTCTGCTGTTACGCTCAAAGAACGCTTGTCGAGCACAGTCATCGCACCGCAGGTGCCGGAAAGAGGCGACAGGATTTGTGTGGCATAGTCGGTTTCACAGCCAGGGGATGGTCCGCCGCCCCTGACCGGATCGTGGAAGCAACCAACACCTTGTCGCATCGGGGCCCCGATCAGCAGGGAGTCTTCCGCTCGCGTTCCTGTTTTCTGGGCGCAGCCCGGCTCAAGATCATCGACCTCGCCGGCGGCGATCAGCCCATCTATTCTGAAGACCGCGACTCGGTCATCGTTTTCAACGGAGAAATCTACAACCACCTAGAGCTGCGCCGCGAGCTCGAGTCGCTCGGCCATCGCTTCGAGACCCACTGCGATACCGAGACGGTCCTCAAAGCGTTTCTCGAGTGGGACACCGCTTCGTTCGAGCGCCTGCACGGCATGTTCGCCATTGCCGTCTGGACCGAGTCGACCCAGCGCCTGGTCCTGGCGCGCGACCGGCTCGGCATCAAGCCGCTGTATATCGCCGAACGGGGCGAAGACCTGTTCTTCGGCTCCGAGCTGAAAGGCATTCTGATCCACCCGGAAATTGAACGCCGGCTCAGCCTGGAAGGCCTGGACTGCTATCTTTCGCTCAACTACGTGCCCTGCCCGTGGACCCTGGTGGACGGCGTCGAAAAACTCCCGCCCGGACACTGGCTCTGCTGGCAAAACGGGCGCATCACGCGGGACGCGTACTGGCGCGTCCCCGCGATCCAGCCGGTCCCGCGGTCGTTCGAGGACGCCAAAGCCGAGCTCGACTTCCTGCTCGACCGCTCTGTCCGCGAGCACCTCATGTCCGATGTTCCGCTGGGCGTCTGGCTCAGCGGCGGCGTCGACTCCTCCACGATCCTGCACTATGCCGCCAACGCTTCGAGCTCCCGGCTGCGTACTTTTTCCATCGCCTTCAACGGCTATAGTTTTGACGAATCCAGCTATATCCGGCAGGTTGTGGAGCAGTACGGCACCGAGCACGAGCAGCTCGACCTCAACCCCGAGCAGGACCTGCCCGGCGCCATGGAAGAGCTCGTCGCGTACTCTGACGAGCCCAGCGCCGACTCCGGCGCGCTGCCGGTCTGGTTCCTCTCGAAACTCACGAAAACGCGCTGCACCGTGGCGTTCAGCGGCGAGGGCGCCGACGAGATCTTCGGCGGCTACCTGACCTACCGCGCCAACCGGATCGCCGCCCAGGTACGGCATCTACCCGCCGAGGCCCGTACGCTCGCGCTCCGCGGGCTGCGGTTCTGGCCTGCCTCGAATGAAAAAATCAGCCTCGAATACAAGATGAAGCGCCTGCTCGAAGGCAGCCTGATGCCGCCGGAGCGGGCCCACGTGCACTGGAACGGCACCTTCTCCGACGCGGAGAAGGCCACGCTGCTGCGGGTTCCTTCGACCGGAGCACTGCCGGACGTGCTGGCGACGCTGCGCGGCAGCCTGCCGGGCGACGGCATCGCGCCCTTTCTCGAGTTCGACCAGCAGTACTACCTGCCCGACGACATCCTGGTGAAGTCGGACCGAATGAGCATGGCCCATTCCGTCGAGGTGCGGCCGCCCTTCCTCGATCATCGGCTCGTCGAGTTTGCCGCGACCCTGCCGACGCAGTTCAAGGTACACGGCAAACGCCAGAAAATCCTGCTCAAGGAGCTCATGCGCACCCGTCTGCCCGCGCCAATCACCCGGCGCAGTAAGATAGGCTTTGACATTCCGGCCCACGAATGGTTCCGCGGCCCATTGAAAGCGATCCTCCTTGATACTCTCGATGAGGCGGAAAGCCGGCACGCCGAGCTGTTCCGCTTCGACGTGATCCGGTCCTACACGCACCGCCACCTGAACAGGAAAATCAACGTCGGCTATCACCTCTGGGGCCTGGCGATGCTTTTCCTGTGGATGAAACGATGGAAGATACAGTCAGCACCGTCCCCCCTGTCCGGCAGGCAGCTGAAGGGACAGACGCTCGCAGTCGAGCGGTAACGCGCAACCGGTTTGGCAACCCGCTTATTTGGGTCGTTCTTTTGTTCGCAGCGGCAGTCTTCCTGGGCTGCATCGTCTCACCGCCCTCGCTGCTCGATGATGTCGATGCGGTGCAGGCGCAGATCGCGCGCAACATGGTCACGTCGGGAGACTGGGTCACCGCGCGCGTCGACGGCATCCCTTTCCTTGAAAAAGCCCCGTTGATCTACTGGCTGGTGGGGATTTCGTACAAGATCTTCGGCGCGCATGACTGGGCGGCACGCATCCCGGTCGCGCTCTCGGCGATCGGCCTGTGCTGGGTCACCGCCGCCTTCGCCACGTGGGCCTTCGGCAGGCGCGCCGGCTTCTACTCCGGCCTGTGCATGGCGACCTGCATCGGCCTGTGGCTGTTTACGCGCATCGTGCTGCCGGACGCCGCGCTGACGCTCACCATCGCGCTCGCGATGTGGTCGTTTCTGCGGGCGCTCGACGATGAGGAAGCCCACCCCCGCGCCTGGGCAGCCACGCTCGCCGCCAGCCTGGGCGTCGGGCTGCTGCTCAAGAGCCTCATCGCCATCGTCTTTCCGATCGGCGCCGCCGTGGTTTACCTGCTGTGGACGCGCCAGTTTTTCGCCCGCCGCACCTGGAACCGGCTCCGCCCGTTCAGCGGCATCGCCATCCTTCTGCTCATTGCCGCGCCCTGGCACGTTCTCGCGACTCTCCGCAATCCGCCGTACTTCAGCCTCAGCATGCACAGTATCCCGGGGCAGTACCACGGCTTTCTGTGGTTCTACTTCATCAATGAGCAGCTGTTGCGCTTTCTCAACCTGCGCTACCCGCGCGACTACGACACCGTTCCCCGCGTCTGGTTCTGGCTTTTCAACCTCATCTGGCTCTTTCCCTGGAGCGTCTATCTTCCGGCGGCTTTTCGCCTCTCCTACAAGCCCGTCGACCGCGCCGGCAAGGTCCGACTGCTCGCCCTGTGCTGGATCGGCTTCGTCATGGTGTTCTTTACCTTCTCCACCACGCAGGAGTATTACTCCATGCCCATCTACCCGGCGGTCGCTTTGCTGATCGGCTCGGGCATCGCGGCCGACGGCAAGGCGCTGCGCTGGGGCACGCGCGCGCTGACCGTCTTCAGCGCCGTCGCCGCGCTTTCGGCTGTCGCCATCCTGGTCGCCGTGCGCCATGTTCCCACCCCGGGCGATATCTCGCAGTCCCTTACCTGGAACCCTTCCGTGTACAAGCTGTCGCTGGGCCACATGGAAGACCTCACGCTCCACTCCTTCGCTTACCTGCGCCTGCCGCTCGCGCTTGCCGCGTTTGCTTTCCTCATCGGCGTGGTGGGCACCTGGAAGGCCGCCGGCAAACGCGTCTACCTTGCCGTCGCTCTCATGATGGTGGTGTTCTTCCAGGCCGCGCGACTGGCCATGGCCGACTTCGATCCCTATCTCTCCTCGCGACCGCTGGTGCGCGCCCTCGACAAAGCTCCGGCCGGCGGGCTGATCATCGATCACCACTACTTCTGGTTCTCCTCCGTGTTCTTCTATACCAACCGGACCGCGCTGCTGCTGAACGGGCGCTTTTTCGGCATGGTCTATGGCTCCTACGCACCGGGAGCGCCCAACATGTTCCTCAATGACACGCAGTTCCAGCAGCTCTGGCGCGCCCCGGCACGGCAGTACATCGTCACGCGCGACACACGCGTCGGCGGTTTAGACTCAATCGTCGGCAAGGACGAGTTGTACACGGTAAGCGCAAGCGGGGGCAAGGTTCTGCTGACCAACCATCCCCTTCCTGCGTCCTCCGGGGCGACCCAGCCATGAGGTCCAGTCGTCGCTCGCAGCCCCGGCCACGCTTATGATTGCGCCTGGCACCCTGGTTAAGCGCTGCTCTGCAACTAAAGCAGCGAAACGCACGTCGATAGACGAGCCCTATATAAATGATGCATACCTGATTCCGGAGGAAAAATGAGGATTGCCGTTCTTGGTGGTGATGGCTATTGTGGCTGGGCTACCGCTTTGCACCTTGCAGCGAGAGGCCATTCGGTCGCCATCATTGACAACTTTGTTCGCCGCCAGTGGGACCATGAGCTCGGCGCGCAGACACTGACGCCGATCCGTCCGCTCGCCGAGCGGCTGCAAGTCTGGCACCAGCTCACCGGCAAAACCATCGAGCTGTTCGTGGGCGACGTGGCCGACTACGATTTTCTTTCCACTGTCATCAAAAACTTTCAGCCGGAAGCCGTCGTCCACTTCGCCGAGCAGCGCTCCGCGCCGTACTCGATGATCGACCTCAAGCACGCCGTCTACACCCAGGTGAACAACGTTGTCGGCACGCTGAACCTGCTGTTCGCGGTTCGCGAACTGGCGCCGGACTGCCACATTGTCAAGCTGGGCACCATGGGCGAGTACGGAACCCCGAACATCGACATCGAAGAGGGGTTCATCACCATTGAGCACAACGGCCGCACCGATACCCTGCCGTACCCCAAGCAGCCCGGCTCTTTTTATCACCTGTCCAAGGTGCACGACAGCCACAACATCATGTTTACCTGCAAAGTATGGGGCCTGCGCGCCACTGACCTGAATCAGGGCATCGTCTACGGCACGGTCACCGATGAAGTCCTGATGGACGAAGCGCTGATCAACCGCTTTGATTACGATGAAGTCTTCGGCACGGTGCTGAACCGCTTCTGCGCGCAAGCGGCGATCGGCATACCGCTCACCGTCTACGGCCGCGGCGGCCAGACCCGCGGCTTCCTGGATATTCGCGATACGGTGCGCTGCGTGGAGCTGGCCTGCCTGCATCCGGCCAATCCGGGCGAATTCCGCGTCTTTAACCAGTTCACTGAGCAGTTTTCGGTGCTCGGGCTGGCGGAAAACGTCAAGACCGTCGCCGGCCGCATGGGCCTTAAGGTAGAGATCGATCACCTGCCCGATCCCCGCGTCGAAGCCGAAGCCCACTATTACAACCCGAAGCACTCCAGGCTCACCGACCTGGGGCTTGAGCCGCACAAGCTTTCGGACTCGCTGGTTGACTCGCTGATCAACATCGCGCTCAAGTACCGGGACCGCATCGATCCCGCGATGTTCGCCCCGCAGGTCAACTGGCGCACCACCCGGAATGAGCGCGGCAATGCTTTCGGAAAAGCCAGGCAGCCGCTCTTCGTAAAGGAAACGGTGTAGCCCCTCAACGGCCGGGCAGCGACGCAGCTTGAATCACAAGAAGAGCTGTGTCGCTGCTGGCAATCAGGGCAGCAGGTCGGCCTGCGCTTTCGGGGCTCGCACGCTGGGTGAACTGGGCACCAGCTCTCCATTGCGGATGGCATAGTCCTGCCCGCGCCACCGGATCGTTCTCCGGGTAAAGCTGACCAGCCAGATCAACACGGCCATCGCGTCCCACGCCGGCACCCATGCCAGTTTTCTCCACAGCCCCGGCTGCTGCAGTCCCCATGCCCCGACCAGCAGGGTAATGAGGATGCGCACCAGCAGGTAGCCGCCCAGGTAACCGATTGCTACCGCCCGCTCCGGCGCAAGCGCCACCGCGACCAGCGCCCAGGGCAGCCCGAACGTGAAGATCAGGCCAAGGTGACCCCACGGCCGCATATGACGCATGACCGTGATCCAGCGCAGCCGCTTGTGAAACAGCTCGCCCAGTGAGTTGTAGTCGGGCACGGTCGTGATCCGGTAGCGGAGCAGTGCGACTTCATAACCCTGCTCGGCGATCAAGCGGCCCACCAGCAGGTCGTCGGCGGGCCGGTTCTCGATTGCGGCGTACCCGCCGAACCCCTGCAGGCGCGTCCGGGTGGTGCTGATCGTCGGGCCGAGAGCGAACTTCACCCCATCCAGCTGTTTCGCCACCAGGATGCCGGGGTAGAAATCCGAAAGCATGCCCACGTCCTGCATCTGCTGCACGGGGCTGCCGGCCGCGCCCTTCTGCTCGGCCGGAACATAGAAACAGGTCGCCGCGCCCACTTTCGGATCGGCCAGCGGCGCCATCAGGCGCCGCAGGTAGTCCGGCTCGACGCGCACATCGCTGTCGCTGATGACGAGGTGTTCATACGACGCTTCCTCGACCATGCGCGCCAGCTTGGCGACCTTATCGTTGGTTGCCTCGCGGCCTGACCCGATCAGGATACGGATCGCACAGTCCGGGAAATCCCTGACCAGCCGCTGCAGGACTGGGAGAACGGGGTCACTGGTATCGCCGACGCAGAAGATTACCTCATAGTTCGGGTAATCCTGCCGGCAAAAGCTGGCAAAATTCTCATACGCGTCCGGGTCCAGCCCGCGCACCGGCTTGAGATTGCTGACCGGAGGCGCAAACCCGCCTGTCTCCGGCGCCTTCCCGTCTGCGCCGAGGAAAAACCGGACAGAGCTGAAGATCGCGATCAGATAGTAAATAAATGGAATCGCCGCGATTCCGAGAAACACCTGCCGAACTGGGACGATCATCATCAATGCGGTGCACCTGGCGTTAGGGAAACAGCTCGTGACAAAGTGAACAGGGAGAGCGTTTCAGCCGTCAACTGCAATCACTGTGTCAGGTTCATCGTAACGGACACAGCATTGCCGCCGTGCCCGGACCGCTCCCTGCAATGATAGTTTCGCACCGCTGCAAGCATCTCACCCCCGGTACTGCCGGAGCATATTCACCCACCCGGAAAACAGCCGACAGCGTCTTGCGTGATTTGCGTCGGGAAACGACACGGGGCGAGCCGGGCCTCTCCGCCGGGAGTGAACATGCGCTAATCTCTTCAAAGCGAGCCCCTTTCATGCGTATTGCTTATCTCGATTGTTTCGCCGGCATCTCTGGCGATATGTTTCTTGGAGCCCTGATCGATGCCGGCGTGCCGCGCAGCATCCTTGAGGATGCCACGGCATCTCTGGGCCTGGGCGCCGGCCTGCGCATCGAAACGGTCGATCGCAGCGGCATCTCCTCAACCAAAGTTCATGTCATGGATCATGAACGCCTCGCCGAAAGCGCCGCCGCCGAGCCGCACGAATACGAGCAGCCGCACGAGCACGAGCATCCGCACCAGCACGAACATCCGCACCAGCATGAGCATCCGCACGAGCACGCGCACCAGCACGCGCAGCCGCACGCGCACGCCCCCCAGCACGAGCACGCGCACGCCCCCCCCCACGCGCACGAGAACAACCCCCAGCACTA
>CAXTMY010000035.1:0-34316 GCA_964245565.1 uncultured Acidobacteriaceae bacterium
TGGAACATGGCCTGGAGCTGCGCGGGCGTGTTGGCGCCTTCGGCCATACCGCTCCACATCATGAAGTAAGCCCAGCGCGGCTGGGCGCTGAGCGTGGCGAGGGTCGGCATGGTACCGACCTCGGCCAGCGCCATGGGCTTATGCGGCCCGGCGAGTGCGACGATGCTGTCGTAGTCGCTGGTTTCAAAGGGACCGTAGATGTCCATGGTGATGATGTCGGCGTAGGCCTGCCCGGGGAAGTACTGGTCGACCGGGCCGGCGTTGACCGAGGGTGCGTTGACGTTCCAGACCCAGACGAGATTGTGCAGGTGATGCACGTGCACGTAGCGGTCGAAGATCTGCCGGTACAGCTCCTGCGAGCCCTGCGGGCCGGGACGGCCGCCCCACCAGAACCAGTTGCCGTTCATCTCGTGGTAGGGGCGAAAGAGCACGGGAACCCCGGCGTCCTGCAGCTGGCTCAGGTAGCCGGCAATGCGGTCGACCTGGCGCTCCCAGCGGGCATGAAGGTCAGTGCCGGGGGTGAGCAGCTGTTGCCATTCCCAGTCGGTGAGGTGGCCCTGCACGCTGTCGTGGAAGGTGACGGGCTCGTCTTCGGTAGGGCGGACAGCGTGCCAGGTGAGTGCGATGACGGAGCCTTGGCGATACTGGCGAATCACCTCCTGGATCATGGAGGGACGGCCGAGCGTGGAGTCTTTATCCTCGCCGGAGGAAAAGCCGAAGTCCTGGCCGAAGAGCGCCGGATAGGCGCCGGTGAGCTCGTACACGCGGTTGCTGTAGCGTGAGACGGTGTTGGGAAAATTGTGCTGTCCGCTGAGCGTGGCATGGCCGGAGATGCTGTCGATCTCATGCAGAAGAGCGCGCGCGGCGGGCGTGGCATCGGGATCGACGGGCGCAGCGTCGGGTTGCTGTGCATGGGCGGAGGTGAATGCGAGAACAGCTAACATGAGCAGAACAGCAGGAAGCTTCAAGGTAAGCGCTCCATAAGTGATCTGAGTTCTCTTCACCTGGCCGCCCAGGAAGCGGCATACCGGCGTATCCGGCGAGCACCTTTCCTGTACGCGTCACAAGTGTAGCGCAACCTGCACAGACTCGAACAAGCAGGAGAAGCTTATGCTTGCAGATGCGGTTTGAAGCTGACGACAGTGGTACAACCAAGGAGCATGCTTAACCGCTTTCTTCTGCTCCTCGCATGTTTGTTCGTTGCGCTGCCAGGCTTTGCGCAAGCGCCGGCCGCTCCATTCACGGCGAACCCTGTCCAGAATCTGAAACGGGCCGAGCTCGGCGCCCAGGCACTTCAAGGCTGGTATGTAGAGCGCACCGGGCTATACCGGACGACCGGATGGTGGAATGCCGCCAATGCGCTCACGACGCTGATCGACCTGATGCGCGCCGGCGGCTCGCGGGAGTACGCTGCGGTCGTCGCAAATACCTTTGCCCATGCCCAGGTGGTTATCCCGAAAGCCGAGCAGACAGGCGAGCTCGATAAGATGACGGGCGCCCCCGGGTTCCTCAACACCTACTATGACGACGAAGGCTGGTGGGCCCTGGCCTGGATCGACGCCTATGACCTGCTGCACGATCCGCGCTATCTGACGATGGCCCAGTCTATCTTTGCCGATATGACGGGTGGCTGGGATGCGACCTGCGGCGGAGGTATCTGGTGGAGCAAGGACCGCACCTATAAGAATGCGATTGCCAACGAACTTTTCTTTTCGGTCGCCGCGCACCTTGCGGCACGGAGCGGCGACTCCACAGCCCAGCGTTCCTATGCGGACTGGGCTGCGAAGGAGTGGCGCTGGTTCCAGAGCTCGGGCATGATCAACAGCGACAGCCTGGTCAATGACGGTCTTGATATCGACAAGGAGTCAGGGATTTGCCGTAACAATGGCCGCACGCTCTGGACTTACAACCAGGGTGTTATTCTCGGCGCCCTGGTTGAACAGAACAAGACCATCCACGATCCGGCGCTACTGATAGAGGCGAGCCACATTGCGGACGCCGCCCTGGAACATTTCGTCGCAGCCAATGGTGTTCTCCACGAGAGCTGCGAGCCGGACTGCGGAGCGGACGGTGTCCAGTTCAAGGGTATCTTCGTCCGCAATCTCCACGCACTTGCCATCGCAGTGCCTGACCCGCGCTATCCAGGCTTTTTCGAGACGAATGCCCAGGCTATCTGGCGGAGCGACCAGGGCGCTGGGCATCAACTGGGCGTGGTGTGGTCGGGCCCGTTTTTGGCAGCCAGCGCCTCGGCACAAAGCTCCGCGCTTGACGCGCTCGTTGCCGCTGCTGCGCAACCTTAAACAGGCCGGAACTTAAAGGGTTGAAGGTTACAGGCTCGATGTCATCTCGAAGGCGAGCGTACCGCCGGCGACAAGTTCCGCGTGTTGGATGGTGGGGCCTGTTTGCGTCTTTCCATTCCACGATACGCTGCGAACATACACGTTTTCCGGTGAGTTATTACGGGCGTGGATGGCCAGTGTTTTGCCGCCGGGCAGGTGAACGGTCGCCCCTGGAAACAGGGGACTGCCGAACGTGTACTCCGGCAAACCTGGGCACACCTGGTAAATGCCAAGCGAGCTGAGGATATACCAAGCGGCCATGGAGCCGGTGTCCTCATCGCCTGGAAAAGAGTCCGGCGAGTAAAGCTCGGCCATGGTGCGCCGCGCCCAGAACTGCGTCCTGTCCGCACGACCGGCGTGAGCAAAGATATAGAGCAGATGGTGCGACGGCTGATTGGATTGCGCGTACTGGCCGAAGGGCACAGCAGCCATTTCTGACATCTCGTGAATTTCGTAACCGTACACACCCGTATGGAAGTCCTTGTGGTGCTGGATCTCGAAGTTATCCCAGTCTTCAGCAAATTTAATCACATAGTAAGTCGCGAAGCCAGGCGGCGTACCGCCTGAAGTGGCGGTGGAGGTGAATCGGATGGTTCGTGTTTCTTTAAGTGGAGTGACCGGCAATGTGGTCGCAGGTATATCGATGACCAGGCCGACCAACTGTTCCGGATCGGCCGGATCCGGCGCTTCGAAGTCAGCTGCGAGCAGGCAGCAGCGTTCCGTGGGCACCAGCTCAACAGTCGCGCGATACCGCAGCAGAAAGAGCTGCAATGCGTAGGGCGTAAGCTTCGCGTCGTCCGGGATATAGGATGACGCACGCGCACTCGGCTCGGCACCTATCTTGCCGCGAAACGGCATGAAGGTTGCTTGTCTGTAGTCGTACAGCCACGGGCTGAGCTGGTGTGTGCAGCGAAAGCCTTGTATGCGCCGCGCCCAGGGCTGAAACATCCACGGAGTATTTGCGTTGGTCTGGAGAGTCCAGTGAGCCATGCCAAACGGCATCGCGGCGATCGGCAGGGTGTTGCCATGCGAGAAGACCGGGGTGGATTGGGTGCCTTGCAGGAGGTTGACGAGGTCCACCATGCTTGTGGCCACCGCTGCCGAGGCTGCGCTGGGCGCAGGTTGCGTCTGCGCCTCGCCCGGTGCGGCCACTGCGTGGCCTGGGCTGATGGCTGTCCCTGCCGCGGCAAGTCCGGATGCCTTGAGGAAGGTACGCCGGCTGAGCGGCAGAGACTCGACGTTCGATGCATCGCGTGTGGTATTTTCGTCAGTCGCCATGTCTGTAATGTTAAACGCATTTTTGCCATAGGTGTTACCGGCAGCGACGTTGAGCGTGGCGCGCGCCTGCTTCCCTTGAGACTGCGATTCAGTGTGTCGTTCGAGGGCTTCGTCTCCGAGAGGCGAACCGAGCGTACCTGGCTGGTGCTCTACCGCCTGGCTCGTATACGATAGCGGCGGATCGACGGCCTATGCCGCACACGGGGCGAAAATATGCGTAACAAATATAAGTTGAGGTGTGCAGTGATGCCGGCGCTGATGGCAAGTGCGGCTATCGCTTTCGCAGGGCAGGGAGGGGGCATCCCGCGGGCTGCGTCCAATGATGTTGCGCTGAAGGGGGAACTGGTTACAGTTGTCTATCACCGCGGCGCAGGCACCATGGACATCGTCTGGAAGGATGGTCATAGCCTTCGCGGTCTTGCGAGCGCGGCAACTCTTGAAGACGGACGCGAGCTGGCAACCGATCATTACCCAGAGCATGCACTGGAACAACCCGCGGCCGGTGCTGTGAGCGATGGTTTAGGAGTGTCTCGCGAATATACGATCCGCAGCAGCGGAGCTGGCCTGCCGCCCATGCTGCAGCATATCTGGCTATACCCCGGCAAGCCGTGGGTTGTGGTCGAAGCCGAACTAAGTCCGCAGGCTTCGTCGGTCGGTACGCGGCACTTCGATACAGTAATTACACGGCAGGCTGCCTTTGTGCAGGGGATTCCAACCGCTGCCCTGCGTATGCTGCATGTGCCGTTCGACAATGATATGTGGTTCCGATATGACAGCATGCCCGTGGCCGGGATGACGGACGGCAAGCCGTATTCGAGTGAGGAAGTAACTGCCATTTATGATAATGCAAGCCGTCAGGGACTTATCGTCGGCTCGATTGCGCACGACACCTGGAAGACGGCGCTCGATGCTACCGCAGCTCACGGAGTGCTCGCGAGCCTGGATGTTTATGGAGGGATTGCATCGCCTACCGGCGTGAGGACCGACACGCACGATACGATTTCGCATGGAGTGGTGCTTGGAGCACACGTTATCTCGCCGCGTGTGTTCATCGGATCGTTCGCCGACTGGCGAGACGGCCTTGAGGCATTTGGGCGCGCGAATGCTGCGATTCAGCCGCCGCTGGCATGGCCTGGTGGTGCGCCGATGGGGTGGAACAGCTGGGCCGCGTATGGCGGCAAGATCAACGAGCGGCGATATCTCGATTCCGGAGCTTTTATTCAGGACGTGCTGGCGCCGCAGGGCTTCGGCAAAGGCCGCCAGATCTATATCAACCTCGACGCATTCTGGTGGAACCTCGATGCAGTGCAGCTTGTCGATGCTGTCGACAACATCCGGTCGATGCACGCTCCGGACGGAAAAGCGTTCGAGCCCGGCATCTACTGGACGCCGTTTGCGTATTTCTTCAATGACCTGGACGCGTATGTGGAAGGTACCGGCCGTAAGTACCGCTATCGCGACATTCTACTGAAAGGCCCGGACGGCAAACCGTTGCCGAAGGTCGACGGAGGATGGCCGATTGATCCGTCGCATCCGGGAGAGAAGGAGCGGATTGATTTCACCTTGCAGCGCCTGCGGCAGCTTGGCTTCCGGTACATCAAGGTCGACTTTCTCTCGCACGGGGCGCTTGAGGGCAAGCACTTCGATCCCGCGATCCAGACGGGGATCGAGGCTTACAACCAGGGCATGAAGCGGGTACTGGATGATCTGCACGGGAGCATGTTTGTGAGCCTCTCCATCGCTCCGCTTTTCCCGAGCGGCTACGGGAACGCGCGACGACTCTCGTGTGATACCAAGGGGCATATCAGCGGCGGAAACCAAACAACCGAGTACATGCTCAACTCGCTGACCTATGGCTGGTGGACGAACAAGGCCCTGTACATCGCGGATCCCGATCACGTTGTGCTGGGCGCAATGGCGGACGAGGGTGCGCGCAGCGTCACGGAGGGCAAGAGCCGGCTGCTTTCGGCCATTATCAGCGGCGGCATGATCCTGGATAGCAGCGACCTGGCCGACGACAAACAAAGCCGCGACTTTGCGCGTGCGGTGTACAGTAGTCCCCCGCTGTTTGCTGTTGCCAATCAGCAGGAGGCTTTTCGCCCCGTTGAAGGGGACACTGGCAGCAGTGCTGCCGATGCGTTCTACCGGCGCAGCGCAAGCGGCTTCTATCTCGCCGTGTTTAACTACAATGCGGAACAGGCCAAGACGATCGCGATCCCGCTCGAACGCATCGATCCGAAGTTGGCGTCTGCGCGGTCTGTTGCTGTGAAGGACCTTGCCTCCGGCGAGATCTTGCCTGTTTCCGGAGGGTCGGTCCGGATTCCGCTCGAGGCGTCTGCCTCCCGTCTGGTGGAGTTACGGCCGGCAGACTGAACATGTCTGCCCTGCTCTAAGCTCCGGGACGCGCGCTCGCGGTTTTGTATCTTCAAGGTTCCTTCGTAAGCTAAGAACGTGGAGCAACAAGAGAGGTTGGCGGCTACTTAGAAACAAGGGGCCGCGAAGCGGCCCCTTGTTGATGCGCGAGCAACGGCATGGAGTTAGAACCTTGAATTTGCCGGGGCCTCTTCATTACGGGCTGCGCGGTTTTCATCCACGCTCAGTTCTTCGTGCCGGACGGAGTCCGTAACGGTCTGATTGTCGGTGATCTCGCGCTTGCCGACGGAGACTTCCTCAAGCACGGTGTTCTCCTTGGTGATGCGCACGCGTTCCTCAGAGAGCGGAATGCGAATCTCGCTTTCACCGCCAATGGTGCCCGCCGTGGCGGCTGCGTCGCCGGAGACAGGGGTACGGGTAATAACGAGTTCTTCGCGCTCGACCGGCACCTGAAACGTCTGGTTTTCGGTGACGATGTTCTTACGCAGAGTGACTTCCCCGCGCTGCACGCGATCCTTGTGAACCCGCAGGATTTCACCCAGAAGCTGAACGCGCTGGCTGCCCTGGACGTCGGTTGCCGCGGCAGTTTCACGGGACGCCGGGTACTCGAAACCGGCAGCATTGCGGCCTATATCGCCGCTGTTTTTCTCAAGAATCTGCTCGGCTTCCTCCGCACGATCGGGCGCGTTGACGGTGACGATGGCGCCTTCTTCACCCTGGCTGAAGTGGTGGCCGAAATACTTCGCGTGCTCTTCCGGGACGTTGAGGCCGTTGAGCGAGCCCTGAAACTCGTCGTAGTTGTAATCGTAGCCGCCGTTGGCTCGCGTGGTTCCCTGGCCTTCGTAGCCTGTCGCGGGGGTGCCGGTTGCGCCGGCGGCCTCGGGATGGGTAGTCTCGTCGCCTGTCTTGTTGCCCTCGAAGAAGTTGACGATCTTGCCCCACATCGAGCCTGTTTTCTCGCCGAGATCGCGGCCGGTGGAGTAGCTGGAGCTCTGGGTACCGGGCGCGTCATACTCGGGACGGACGGCGAGGCTGATCTGCGCATGGGTAAAGCCGTTCTGCTCCAGTTCGCTGACGGCTGCTTCGGCGTCGGAGCGACGGTGGAAGTAGGCGGTCACTGCGGTGCGGTTCGTTGTTTCGTAAGCCATAGATCCTCTTCGGTCGGGGGTGAGAGTGAAGGAAGGTGCTGGACGTTCGCGCGCGTACATCTCGATCCGGGTCAGCGCCGGCGGATCTGCGCAATTGGGAAGAGACGGCATTGGGGTGCAAGCAGTGGCGTTCGGATCAATACCTGCGGCTCACGCACTTGGGGGAGTTCTCCTTAGTAGGAAGCGAACCCGCCAGTTTGGTTAGCTGTCGAAGCGAGATTCCTCCGAAGTTCGGGATGGCTGGATGATCAAAATGGGATTTTGGGAGCAGCCGGTCCGAAGTATTTTGCGTTTGCCCTGACAAATACACGGTGCCATGCCTAGAATCGTTGCCTATGCGGAGAAGAGAGTTCATCAAGACTACGGGCGCGGTGCTTGCCGCCAGCACGCTGAAGGGCAACGCGGCCCTGGCCGCGCCGAACACGCCGGGCGGCCGGGCGATTCTGCCCATCAACCGGGGCTGGCGCTACAAGGCGGCGAAGGTAGAAGGTGCGGAGCAGCCGGGGTTCGACGACGCGGGGTTTGAGCCGGTTGTGGTGCCGCACACGAACGTGCGGCTGCCGTGGCACAACTTCGATGATCGCGAGTATGAGTTTGTTTCGACGTACCGCAGGCGTTTTAAGTATCCCCCGGGCGCGGAAGGCAAGCGTGTGTTTGTCGACTTTGAAGGAGCGATGACGGCCTCGACGGTGTGGATCAACGGGCAGCCGCTGGGTGAGTACAAGGGCGGCTACACGCCGTTCTCGTTCGAGCTGACGCCGCACCTGCGCAGGGACGCGGAGAATGTCCTGACGGTGCAGCTGGACTCGACCGAGCGGAGCGATATTCCGCCGTTTGGCTATGAGATCGACTACATGACGTTCGGCGGGATTTATCGTGAGGTTTCGCTGCGGGTGGTGCCGGCGGTGTACATCGATAATATTCACGCGCGGCCCAGGGACGTGTTGAGCGGGAGTCCTTCGCTCGACGTGGACTGCTTTGTAGCGGGAGACACCGGGGCGCACGGGAAGCTGGCGCTGGCGGTGGAGTTGCGCGACGGCGACCGGGTGGTGGGACGAGGCAGAGAGGTGATTGCGCCTGCCAGCCTGCCCGACCCGAACGCGGCGATGGACCCGCGGACGGCTGCTCCGGTGCAGGCGAGCACGGAGACGGTGCGCGACCCGGCGCGGCACACGGTATCGCTAGCGAAGCTGAACGGGGTGGAGCTGTGGGAGCTGGACAAGCCTGCGCTGTACACGGTGCACGTGAGGCTGGAGCGGGATGGCGAGGCGATCGACGAGGACACGCGGCGCATCGGGTTTCGCGAGGCGGTGTTTACGCCGCAGGGCTTTGCGCTGAATGGAAAAGTGGTGAAGCTGCGCGGCCTCGACCGACATCAGACGTTCCCTTTTGTGGGGCAGGCGATGCCGGCGCGGGTGCAGCGGCAGGATGCCAAGATTCTGCGGCACAAGCTGCACTGCAACATTGTGCGCACCTCGCACTACCCGCAGTCGCGGCACTTTCTCGACTGCTGTGACGAGATCGGCCTGCTGGTGCTGGAGGAGATCCCGGGGTGGCAGCATATCGGGCCGGAGCCGTGGAAGCAGATCGCGATCGACAATGTGGGACGCATGGTGCGGCGCGACTGGAACCATCCGTCGATCGTGCTGTGGGGCGTGCGCATCAACGAGTCGCACGACGACCACGATTTTTACGTGCGGACCAATGCGCTGGCGCACGCGCTTGATACAACGCGCCAGACCGGAGGGATCCGCAACTTCAAGGATTCGGAGCTCCTCGAAGATGTGTTCACGATCAACGACTTCGGGTTTCCATTGCGGGCGCCAAATCATCCGCTGTACCTGAACACAGAGTTTGTGGGCCATACCTACCCGGTGAAGACGACGGACGACGACGAGCGGCAGCGCGAGCACACGCTGCGGCACGCGCGCATCCATGACCAGCTTGCCTCCAACCCGCAGTACGCGGGCGGGATCGGCTGGTGCGCGTTCGACTACAACACGCATGCGAACTTCGGCGCGGGCGACCGGATCTGCTACCACGGCGTGACCGATATTTTTCGCGAGCCGAAGGCGGCTGCGGGGTTTTATAAATCGCAGTGCGATCCGGCGGAGGAGATCGTGCTGGAGCCTGCGTTCCACTGGGCCAAGAGCGATGAGGCGACGACCTTTCGACGGGCAGCGGTGTGCACGAACTGCGACCATCTGAAGTTTTACCTCCGCGAGCACAGCGACGAGGCAAACCCGTGGGTGCCGCTGGCGGAGCTCGACCCGGACCGCGCCGAGTTCGCGCACCTGAAGTATCCGCCGTTCCAGCTGGAGATGCAGGTACTGAACGCCAACAAGAGCCTCGCCTTCCGATGGGGTGACCTGCGCATCGACGGTTACATCGGCGGTAAGCAGGTGATTTCGCGCTCCATGTCGGGAAACGGCATCGACAGCAAGTTCGTTCTTCTGCCGGATGACCGGACGCTGGTCGCGGACGGCGCCGATGCCACGCGCGTGGTGCTGCAGGTCACCGACCAGTTCGGCAATGTGCATCCGTCCTCGAACGACCCGGTGCTGTTTACGCTGGAGGGCCCGGGCGAGCTGATCGGGGACAACCCGCTGGCGCTGACGGGCGGAACGGCGGCGGTGTGGGTGCGCGCGACCGAGCAGCCCGGGACGGTGCGGCTGACGGCGAAGCACTTGCGGCTGGGGACGCAGACGGTCGAGTTTACGCTGATGCCTGCTCCGCCGGAACAGGTGTAAGCGGCGGCCGCGCTTCTGCTCTATGCTGATCCCATGTGTTTTTCAGCGACGGCAAACTTTGTGGGCAGCGGCGTCCTTGTGACGCTGGGGACGGTGACGTTGACGAAGGTAAGGCACCGGCGCGAGCTGCTGTTCGCGGCGATTCCGACGCTGTTTGCCGTTCACCAGTTCATTGAGGGCTTTGTGTGGCTGGGGCTGGACGGCAGGCTGCCGGGCTCTGTGGCGCATGACATGGGAGCGGCGTTTGTGCTGTATGCGCAGGGGCTGCTCCCGTTTCTGCTGCCGCTGAGCGTGTTCGCGTTTGAGCCGAACGCGCGGGACCGCAGGCGCATGCTGCCGTTTGTGATCCTCGGCGGCGGCACGGCGCTGTATATGCTGTGGGCGCTGATCGCTTATCCGTTGCAGGTGTATGTGAGGGCGCACAGCATTGTGTACATCAACACGGCGACGAACAACATGGCCGTGGCCGTGCTGTACGTAATTGCAACGTGCGGCTCGCTTTTCTTTTCAAAAGTGAGGCCGATGGTGGTGTTCGGATTCGCCAATCTCACGATTCTGCTGATCGTGATGGCGGTGAAGCGGTACGCGTTCACGTCGCTCTGGTGCGCGTATGCGGCGATCGCCAGTGTGCTGATCCTCGGCTATTTCTGGAGAACCGCGGCTGAGCGGCCGCTGGCGTACGCGGGAGCGGTATAGAGCGGTTCAGGTGGTGAGTGCGGGCAACAGAAGCAAGGCTTCGGCGCCCTGGGTGTCGAGCCGATTGCGAAGCACGACGCTGCCCTGGTGCGCCTCAACAATCTCTTTGACCAGGATGAGGCCGAGACCGGTGCCGTGCTCCTTGGTGGTGTAGAACGGCACGAAGAGGTTGCCCGCGTTGCCGATGCCGGGGCCGCGGTCGAGCACGGAAAGTTGCAGCATGCCCGCGGTGAGTTGCCAGCGAAGCAGCACTTCCGGCGGATGAGCGGTGGCGGCCTGCGTGAGCAGGGTGGCTTCGGCCGCGTTCCTGACCAGGTTGATGAGCGCCTGGGCGAACTGGTCGGGGTCGAGGCTGCAGACCACGGCGGGACCGGGTTCGAGCCGGACGGGGATACGGGTTTCAAGCGCGGCGACGTGCTGGAGCAGCTCACCGAGAATGACGCTGCGGCGGGCGGGCGGCGGGATCTGCGCGAGCTGGCGGTACGCGGAGAGAAAGCGATTGAGCGATTCGGCGCGGTCCTCGATCACGGAGAGAGATTGGTCGAAGTCCGACGGGTCAAAAGGCTCGCGGGAAAGCATGGTGCGGAGCGAGCCGGCGAGCGATTTGATGGGAGTGAGCGAGTTATTAATCTCGTGGCCGATGACGCGGATGAGCCGCTGCCAAGCTTGTTTCTCTTCGTCGCGCAGGGCGTGGCTTACGTCAGAGAGCAGGATGAGTTGGTGCGGCACACCGCCCAGGCGGATGCTGCTGCAGCGCACCTGCCACTGCAGCGGCTTGCCCGCGGTGGAAAGTGTGACGATGTCGCCGTCAGCGGCGGCAAGCGCGGGTGCGATGGCGAGACCGGAAGCGTGGCGGCCGATGGGCGCGGGCGGCAGCAGGCGTCGCGCCGCCGGGTTGACGAGTTGGAGCGTTTGGTCGAGGTCGAGCGCGAAGACGGGAACATCGAGCGAGGCGAGAACGTTGCGCACAAGCGCGGCGGACTCAAGCGAAGAGATGCGCTGCCTTTGCAGGTCGTTGGCGAGCGCGTTGACTTCAATGGCGAGGTCGCCGAGGGCATCGTTGCGGCGGCCGCCGCGGACGCGCAGCGCGAAGTCGCCGGCGCGCATGGCGACCAGCACATTGGCGATGGTTTGCAGCGGGCGAAGCAGCCGCGCGGCCAGGGTGGACTCGATGATCCAGAGAATCGCAGCGAGCGCGAGAATCGCGAAGAGCGCGTAGAGCGGCCTGATGGAGAAACGGACCAGGGCGACGGCGGCAATGACGGGGAGCGGGAAGAGCAGCCCCCAAAGCGTGGCGTGGAGGCGCCGCTCGAACGGGAAGCGGCCGCCGCCGAGCAGAGGAAGCCGCGTGCGCTGCCGGGAAGGCCGGGTGCGCTCAGGTGTCGGCGATGCCATGCTTTTCCATGCGCCGGTAGAGCGAGCCGCGGCTGAGCCCGAGCATTTCCGCGGCGCGCGAGACGTTGCCGTCGGCGCGGGCGAGCGCCTTGCGGACCAGGATACCTTCCACGGCTTCAAGGCTGAGGTCGTTGAGCGAGGCGTCCCGGGAGGGTACCGGCTGCAGGCCGAGATCGGAGGCCTCGATGAGGTTTTCCCGCGCGAGGAGCACGGCGCGCTCGATGGTGTGGTTGAGCTCGCGGACGTTGCCCGGCCAGCCGTGCTGCTGGAGCAGCTGCAGGGCCGCTGGCGTGAAGCCGGAGATGGGCCGCCGGTAGCGGCTGCTGTGATGGGCGAGGAAGTGCGCGGCGAGCGGCGCAATGTCGGCGCGGCGCTCGCGCAGGGGCGGGATGTGGAGCTCGACGGTGTTGAGGCGAAAGAGCAGATCAGCCCGGAAAGCGCCGGAGGCGGCGCGCTCGGCGACGTCCGCATTGGTGGCCGAGAGGACGCGGACATCGACGGTGGTGGTGCGGGAGGAGCCGACGCGCTCGAGCTCGCCTGTCTCCAGCACGCGCAGCAGCTTGCCTTGCTGGTGCAGCGGCACGTTGGCAATCTCGTCGAGGAAAAGGGTGCCGTGGTCGGCGAGCTCGAAACGACCGACGCGATCGGTGCGGGCATCGGTAAATGCGCCGCGGACGTGGCCGAAGACTTCGCTCTCGAAGGTGCCCTCAGACAGAGCGCCGGTGTTGACGGCGACCAGCATTTTGCCGGCGCGGGAGGAGAGCGCGTGGATGGTCTGCGCGAAGACCTCCTTGCCGGTGCCGTGTTCGCCGGTGATGAGCACGTTGGCATCGGACGGGGCGATGCGGGTGAGCAGCTCAAGCAGCGGCTGCATGACGGCGGAGCCGGCGATGAGCGCGGGCCGGCGCTCGCCTGCGCGCAGCAGTGCATTTTCCGCTTCCAGCAGGCGCATGCGCTTGCTGGAGACGTGGAAGTCTACCTGGTTGCGCAGGGTTGCGAGCAGGCGGGCGTTCTCCCAGGGCTTCTGGACGAAGTCGCGGGCGCCGTGGCGCATGGCGGCGACGGCGAGATCGACACTGCCCCAGGCAGTCATGAGGATGACCGGCAGCGTGCTGTCGATGGCCTGGATCTGTTCGAGCAGGGCGAGGCCCTCGGCGCCGGAGGTGGTGTCGCGGGTGTAGTTGGCATCGATGAGCAGCGCGTCAAACTCGCCGGAGCGCACTTCGTGCAGGACCTCGGCCGGCGAGGCGACGGCGTGCACGCGAAAGCCGTCGGCCCGGAGCAGGACGCGGAGCGCTTCGAGCACGTGCGGCTGATCGTCGGCGATGAGGATGCGCGGCGGGTGCGGTGCGGCGGGTTGGGCTGGCTGTTGGGTCACTGCTGGGTCACTGCTTTTCCGGGGTGAGCGCTGCGGTTTTCTGCTGTGGAGAAGCCGATGCGGCGCCGGGTTCGTTTTTCTCGTCGGCTAAAGACACATGGTAGCTCGCGAGCGTCTGGCCGGTGGCGCGGTCGAGCTCGACGCGGGACTTCTCGTAGGTAGCCGCGGCCGCGGCGACGTCGGACTGGCGCAGCGCGAGCTCGTGCTGCGCGGCGAGCGAGTCGAGCGCGGAGGCGGCGCCGAGCTTCTGCTCCTTCTGCGTGACTTCAAAACTTTGCTGGGCCAGGTGCTCGGCGTCGCCCGCGGCCTTGAGGTGCGCGGCGCTTTGCTCCAGGGCGTAGGCGGCGTTGCGGACCTCAATGCGGATTTGCTTGAGCAGCTCCTGCTGGCGCAGGCCGGCCTGGCGGTATTCAAGCTCCGAGCGGTACTGGTCGCTCTTGGCGACGCGGTTGCGCAGGGGGATGCTGACGTTGAGCGCGACGAGATAGTCGGGCGAGCTGTTGTTGAAGGCGCTGGCGAGCGCGCCGCCATAGCTGGTGGGCGAGGTGGAAGAGTACGAAGACAGGGGGTTCTGCACGCCGCCCAGGCCGGTGCCGCCGTAATAAGCCTCAAGCGAGGCGGATGGCAGGAGCGCGTTGCGGGCGGCGCGGCGGCTGATGTCGCGGTTCTCAAGATCGATGGCGGACTCGCTCAGCTCGGGCCGCTGCTGGAGCGCTGTGGCGATGAGCGAGTCGAGCGGCGCGGGCAGTGCGCCGCCCGTGTCCTCGGCACGGTCGGTGGGGATAACCGGGACTGCTTCAAGCGTGGGGTCGTCGAGGTTGCGGGTGAGCGCGTTCTTGATGAGCGATTCCTGGAACTCGAGATTCACCTTGGCAACGGAGAGGTCGCCGTCGCGCGCGGCCAGCTCGCCTTCGGCCTTGGTGACGTCGAGGCGCGGAATGGCTTCGAGCTTGAGCTCTTCGCGGTCGTCGTTGAGCGCCTGCTGCGCGTAGTTGTAGGACTGTTGCTTGACCTGCTCGTCCTGGTAGGCGTTGACCAGGTCCCAGTACATGGTCGCGATCTGGTCGATGGTGGCGATGAGCTGGCTGCGAAAAGCGACCTCGGTGATGCGCTTGTCGTTGCGGGCGATGCGCAGGTAGCGCAGGTTGGGCCCGGGACCGAAGCCGGCGAGCAGCTGCTGGTTGAGGGTGACGCGGTAGTAGGTGCTGAGCGCGGGATTGAGCAGGGTATCGGGACCGTTTTCCGCGGTGCGCGAGTTGTCGAAGTCGACGATAAGCGAGGTGCCGGTGGGGAAGGACTGCGTGTATTCGACATCGCCGATGATGGTGTTGAGGTCGAGCGAGGGAACGCCGTAGACCTGGCGGTTGGACTCGGGCGAGATGAGGTGTTCGTCGCTGAGGGTGCCGGTGATCAGCGGGTCAAACGAAGAGACGGCGGTGCCGGCGCCGAGCGTGGACTGCACCAGGCCGGCAGCGCCGGAGCCTGCGCCGCCCGCGCCGCCGGTAGTGCCGCCTGCCCCCGCGCCGGGCGCGCCGGAGCCGAAGCCGCCCACGCCGCCGCCGGGTGTGTTCTGCACGATGCCTGCATTGACGCCACGGAAGGTCGCGCCTGCCTTGGTGCGCTCGATGTCGGCCTCGGCGATGGGCAGGTTGTAGCGCGCGATGGCGATGTCCAGGTTGTTCTCAAGGGCGAGCTCGACTGCGTCCTGCAGCGAAAGATACATGCTGCCGTTGCGGATGAGCCCGGTGACGCCGGGCGAGTTCGCGAGGCTTGGCCGCGGTACGTAGTCGGGCGCGTAGGCGTGGAACGGCTCCCAGGAGTGGGGCAGGGTGATGGGGATGGATGGCTCGTAGGCCACGTTTGGCGCAGACAGGTTCAGCGCAGAGGCGATGGGGGCGTTTGGCTGCGTCTGCGCCGATGCGGCGAGATCAGCCACCGTGAATGTGGCGAATAGCGAAAGCAGAAGGATTCGGGTGTGCATCAGGCAGGTTCTCCGGCGAGCCGTTGTTCTGAGGAGTCGCGCAGGAGCCAGCCGTCGCGCAGCTCGAGAATGCGGGAGCCGTAGGCGGCGTTTGCCTCAGAGTGCGTGACCTGCACGATAGTGGTGCCGGCGGCGTGAAGGGTTCGGAACAGGTCCATGATTTCGCGGGCCTGCGTGGAGTGGAGATTGCCGGTGGGCTCGTCGGCAAGCAGCAGAGCCGGCGAGTGGACGACGGCGCGCGCGATGCCGACGAGTTGCTGCTGGCCGCCGGAGAGCTGGCGCGGGAAGAGATCCTTTTTGCCGACGATGTGGAAGCGGTCAAGAACGTCGGCGACGAGGGCCTGGCGCTCGGAGCGGGCGATGTCCTTGTAGCTAAGCGGCAGGTCGATGTTCTCGGCGACAGTGAGGTCGTCGAGCAGCTGGAAGCTTTGGAAGATCATGCCGGTGCGGCGGCGGGCGAGCTCGGCGCGCTGCTTGCGGTTGAGCGCGTGCACCGGCTCGCCGTCGAGCGTGTACTCGCCGGTCCAGCCGTCGTCGAGCATGGCGAGGACCTGAAGCAGCGAGCTTTTGCCTGCGCCGGACGGACCCATGACGGAGACGAACTCGCCTTCGCGGATGGTGAGGTTGAGGTTGCGCAGCACGAAGGTTTGCGCGGCGCCCTGTTTGTAACTGCGCGTGATGCTTTTTAGGGTGATCATAATTTTTCGGTGATTTACTCGGCCCGGAGGGCTTCAGTTGGGTTAGTGTTGGCGGCGCGCAGGGCCGGCAGCAATGCGGCGGCGAAGGCGGTAAGCAGCAGCAGAGTGCAGGCGGCGGCGTAGAGCAGCGGCGGCGCGGGTTCGAGGTCGCCCATCTGGTTCTTGAGGATGTGAACAGAGAACCAGGCCAGCACGGCGCCGGTCGCCATGCCCCAGGCGGCAAGCCGCGTCATTTGCCCGAGCAGCAGCGCGGCGACGCGGCCGCGGCTCGCGCCGACGGCCATGCGCAGGCCGATCTCGCGGGTGCGCGTGGCGACCTGGAACGCGAGCACGCCGTACAGGCCGATGGCGGCGAGCAGCGAGGCGAGCGCGCCGAGCGCGGACGAGAGGATGGCGAGCAGGCGGGTGTCCGCGATGCTGTCCGAGACCTGCTGCTGCATGGTTTCCAGCGAGAGCACGGGGAGTTTGTCATCGATGCGATGGACGAGCGCGCGCATGTCGCCGGCGAGCAGCGCAGGGTCGCCCGTGGTGCGGATGTAAAAGGTCGCCGGATGGGCGTTGCCGAAGTAGGAGTCGCTGGCGTAAGTCTGCGCGTAGGGCAGGTAGATATAGGGGAGCTTGTCAGCAGCCGCGACCGATGCGGTGCGCAAGGTGGGCACCACACCGACAATGCGCACGGTGTACTTGAGGTTGTCGCCTGTGCCCCAGGCGAAGTAGGCGTTGAGGGCGCGGGAGTCGTCTCCGTTGAAGAATCTTTTGACAAAGGCCTGATCGACGATTGCTACGGGTTCGCTGGAGGCAGTGTCGGAGTCAAGGAAGGCACGGCCGCGGAGCAGCGGAACGTCGAGCGACTGGAAGAAGGCAGGCGAGATCCAGTTCTGATTGGGTTCCGGATCGGCCTTCCGATTTGGCCGGCCTTCAACCGAGATGGTTGAACCCATACCGTTCCCGGAAAGAAACTGGATGGCGGCGTAGGCTGCGGACTGAACACCGGGATGCTGTTGCGCGCCGGCGAGCAGGTCTGCGTAGACCGCCGCGGTGCGCGCGGGGGTCGCGCCGGTCGCGGACTCATCGACCGAGAGCGTGAGCAGATGGCTGGGAGTAAAGCCGGGGTTGACGGTGCTGAGCCTCCACAGGTT
The DNA here is from genome assembly GCA_964245565.1 of uncultured Acidobacteriaceae bacterium. Taxonomy (GTDB): domain Bacteria; phylum Acidobacteriota; class Terriglobia; order Terriglobales; family Acidobacteriaceae; genus EB88. The sequence continues at coordinate 17,176 of CAXTMY010000035.1, forward strand.
CCAGCCGAATAGCGATGCGCCGAGCAGCAGCACGAAGCTCAGGGCGATGGTGAAGGAAACCATGGCGCCGCGTGTGCGCACGGCGGAGCTGCCGGCGACGCCGCGGCTGCCGGCCAGGGCCTCACTGGGATGGACCCGCGCGTAGGCAAGCGCAGGCCCGAGGCTGAAGAGCAGAGCCGTGAGCAGCCCGCAGCCGGAGGCGAGCAGGAGCACGGGCCAGGCGAAGGGCGCGGCCAGGACCATGCCGGCGTTCGAGTCGGCGGGCAGTGCGCGTTCCAGCAGGCGCAGGCACAGCCAGCCCAGGCCGCAGCCGAGCACGGTGCCCGCGCAGCCGAGCAGGAGGCTGTCCAGCAGGGTGCCGGCAATGAGCTGCATGCGGCTGGCGCCGAGCGCGGCGCGCACGGCGATCTCGCCCCGGCGCGCGGCGGCGCGCGCCAGCAGCAGGTTGGCAACGTTGGCGCACGCGACCAGCAGCACCAGCAGGGACATGACTTGAAGAACGGTGACAGGCGTGCCGAGGTCCTTCTCCATGTCGGTGACGCCGCGCCCGCCGGGGGTAAGCCGGAGGCTCGATCGCATCCATGCTGTTTTGTCGCCGATGTCGGCCGCCCTGGCTTGAAGAACCTCGCGCCGCCACGCGATCCAGGCAGTGTTGAGGCGGGCCTGCGCCTGGGCCCGTGCTGCGCCTTGGGGCGTGCGGCCAAGCACCAGCAGCCAGTGGTTGAGCGCGTTGAACTCGGTGTCAGGGCGGCCGAGCGAGATGCTGTGTTCCATGCTTTGCGGCAGCAGCAGGTCGGCGGGCGCGGTGTCGTTCAGGCCGCGGTCGGCGACGACACCGACGACGGTAAACGAGACGCCGTTGACCTGCACGGGAGTGTTGAGGATCGCAGGGTTTGCGCCGAGATGACTGCGCCAGAAGGAGTCAGTCAGCACAACGACGGGATTGCCGTTGTGGAGCCGGTCGTCGTCGTCGGTAAGCAGGCGGCCCAGCACCGGCCGCTCGCCCAGCAGGGCGAAGTAATTGCCGGTGACCAGCTGCGCCCATGCATGCAGCGCGTGGTTGCCGGTCGTGAGGTTGACAGGCCGCAATGCCGCGGCGGCGAGCTCGGGGTAAGCGCTATGCAGGGCGCGATAGGCCGGCGCGGAAAAATATTGCCGTGGCGAGCCGCCATAGGCGTTGATGGTGCCGGTGTCTTCACCGCTGCTCTCCAGCAGGAAGAGCTGCCGGGGCTGGACCACCGGGAGCTCGCGCAGCAGCACCTGCCGGAAGACCGCGTAGACCGCGGTGGTAGGACCTAGCCCAAGCGCGAGCGTGAGCACGGCCAGCAGGGCGAAACCGGGGCGGTTGCGCAGGCCGCGGAGAGCGCTTCTGAGTGCGTGGGTCAACGTTTCAAGCATGGCGGTTACTCCGTTCTAAGGGCTTGCATGGGCTCGACGCGCGCGGCGCGCAGGGTGGGCAGTAACGCGGCGAGCAGTGCGCTGACGAGCAGCAGAGCGCAGGCGGCGGCGTAGAGCAGCGGCGGCGCGGGTTGGAGATCGGCGATCTGCGCCTGGAGCAGGTGGGCGGCGAACAAGGCGAGGACGGCACCGGCGGCGGTTCCGGAGAGCGCGAGGCGGAGCATGCTGCCGAGCAGCAGGCGGGCAACGCGGCCGCGGCTCGCGCCGACGGCCATGCGCAGGCCGATCTCGCGGGTGCGCGTGGCGACCTGGAAGGCGAGCACGCTGTACAGGCCGATGGCGGCGAGTAGGGAAGCGAGCGCGCCGAGCGCGAAGGAGAGCAGGGCCATGAGGCGGATGTCGGCGACGTCGTTGCTGATCTGCTTGCGGAACGGGATGACGTCAGTAAGCGGGAGAGCCGGGTCGGCGCGGCGCACGAGCGCGCGAATGTCGGCCGCGACGGCGCCCGGGTCGCCGAGGGTGTGGACGTAAAAGGTCGCGGCAAACTGAGCTGTAGGCGAAGGATGCGCGGCGTAGCTCTGGCTATAGGGCAGGTAGACGAGCGGCGTGTGGGTTTTTTCGGAAGGTGATTCGGCGTAGACCGAAGGGACGATGCCGATGATGCGGATCGGGTAGGCCATGCCGGTGCTGTCGCCGAAGCCGAAGTGGCTGCCGATGGCCTGCGCTGGATTGTCGGCGTAGTAGGCGTGGACGAAGGCCTGGTTGATGATCGCGACCTGTTCGGTGCCAGCGCGGTCGGTTTCGGCGAAGTCGCGGCCGGCGAGCACGGGGATGTCGAAAACCTGGAGGTAGTCGGGGCTGACGTAATCGTCAATTACCTCGGGGTCGCTGGTGAGATCGCGGCGGCCTGCGATGCTGAGGTTGGAGAATGAGTGGCTGCCGCCGAGCAGTCCGTCTTCGGCGTAGGCGGCGCTTACCACGCCGCCGTGGGCCTGCGAGCCGTTGAGGATCTGCGTATAAACCTGGTCAACTTTCGCGCGTGAGGAGCCGACGGCGGACTCGTCGATGCGGAAGGTGAGGATGTTATCCGTGCGCAGGCCGAGGTTGACGGTGACCTGCCGGTAGAGGTTCCAGCCGAGGAAAACCGAGGCGACGAGCAGCAGCAGGCTGAAGGCGACGGCACCCGCGACGAGCAGGTCTTGCAGGCGCGCGGCGGAAGAGCCGACGACACCGGTGTGGCGGCGCAGCACCTCGGACGGATGCACACCCGCGGCAGAAAAGGCCGGCACGGCGCTGAACAGCAGGCTCGTGAGCACGGCCAATCCTGCGCCGAAGAGCAGCACCGGCCACTGCCACGGTGCCAGAAGCGCCATGCCTGCGGAGCTGTGCAGCGGGACGGTGCCGGAGAGCAGGCGCAGGCTGAGCCAACTGAGCGGCAGGCCGAGCAGGACGCCTCCACAGCTGAGCAGGAGAGATTCTGTCACAACAGCGGTGACAAGCTGCGCATGGCCCGAGCCGAGCGCGACGCGGACGGCGAGCTCGCCGCGGCGTTTTGCGGCGCGTGCCAGCAGCAGGTTGGCGAGGTTGGCACAGGCGATCAGCAGGACCATGGCGGTCATAGCCTGGAGCGCGTAGACGGGGGTGCCGAGGTCATCGGCTAACACGGAGACACCGCGTGCGCCATCCGCGACGGTCAGCCGGGTCTGCAGCCAGCCGTGCTTGTCGCCGATGGAGCCGGTGCGGGCGTGGAGAACGTCTCTGCGCCAGTTGTACCAGGCGGCGTTGAGCGGCGCGGCAAGCGACTGGCGCGTGGCGCCGGCGGGGGTACGGCCGATCAGGATGAGGAAACGGCTCAGTGTGTCTTCGAGCGCATTCGGCTTGGCGACCGAAAGGGCCGAGTGCATGGCGAGCGGCACATAGAGCGAAGCCTGGCGGCCGTCGAGGATGCCGGTGTGCGCGACGACGCCGACGATCTCAAAGGGATTGCCGTTGAGCCGGATGACGCGGTTGAGCACCGCGGGATTGCCGCCGAAGCTGCTGCGCCAGTAGCTTTCGCTGAGTACGGCGACGGGCTGGCCGTTGTGCGGCTTGTCGTCGTTCTCATCGAGCAGGCGGCCTAGAACAGGGCGCAGGCCAAGCACGGAAAAGTAGTTGCCGGTGACCAGCTGCGCGTTCACGCGCTCGGCGGTGCCGGGCATGACGACGGTGGTGGAGGCGGGCGCGACGGCCGCGAGCTGCGGGTCGACGGTGCGAAGCGCGAGCAGCGAAGGGTACGCGAAATAATCGTCATCCGGCCCGCCCCGGGTGTGCAGGCCTCCGGTCTCGTAAACGGAGTGCTCCTGCAGCAGGATAAGACCGGCGGGGTTGGGCACGTTCATCTCGCGCAGCAGCACCTGGCGAAAGACCGCGTAGACGGCAGTCGTAGGACCCAGCCCGAGCGCGAGCGTGAGCACGGCGAGCAGGGCAAAGCCGGGCTGGGCGCGGAGGTTGCGCAGCGCGATGCGGACGGACTGGGTGACAGGTAAAGGCATAGGCTACTCCGATCGCAGGGTTTCAGTTGGGTCAACCTGGGCGGCGCGCCAGGCAGGGAGGAACGCGGCTGCGCAGCAGACAACGAGGAGCACCAGCGCGGCGGCGAGCGAGGTGAGCGGGTCAAGCGCGTGGACGCCAAACAGGAACGAGCGCACGGCGCGGCCCGCGGGCCAGCTGGCGGCGAGGCCCAGCGCGAGGCCAGCCGCGGCCATGCCGGCGGCGTGGCCGGCGATGAGACGCACGGCAGCGGCGCGCGAGGAGCCGAGCGCCATGCGGATACCGATCTCCCGCCGCCGCTGCGCGACCGAGTAGGCAAGCACGCCGTAGATGCCGATCGCCGCGAGCAGGAGCGCGAGCGCGCCGAAGCCGGAGGCGAGGCGCAGCGCGAGGCGACGCTGCGCAAGCGCGTCCTGCATGGCGGCTTCGACCGGGTGGATCCCCATTTCGGCCAGCTCGGGCGCATCGCGCTTCAGGACGGAGCGGATCTCGCGGTCGAGTGTGCCTTCGGGCAGGGTGGAGCGCACGGCGAACTGCGGGGCGACCACGAACAGAAAGCGTGCGCTTCCGTTGGCTGCTGCGGGGACGGCATCAGCAGGCAGGAAGATGACGGGAGCCGGGGCTCTTGCGTCGGCAGCATCGGTGTCCTGGTCGGGCACGACGCCGACAACGGTGAACGAGGTTTTCAACAGGCGGTCATCAGTTCCGTTCTTACTGTCATGCGGGAACAGGATGCTGGTGCCCAGCACGCGCTGACCGGGCAGGTGGGTGCGGACGAACGTCTGGTTGACAAGACACACGGGCTCGCTGCCTGCGCGGTCCTGCTCGGAAAACGATCTGCCCTGGAGAATCGGCACACCCAAGGTGCGGTTCCAGCCGGGGCTGATGAGCGCAATCGAAACGTTATCCTCCTTATTGCCTGGCCTGCCCGCGATGCGGATGTCGCTCGTAAAACCCAACGTCATGTTGGAGAACGGCAGGGAGCTTTCAGTAGCCGAGCTCTGCACGCCGGGGAGCGCTGCGAGCGAGTGCAGCACGCGGCGCTCCACCTGCCGCATGGCTTCCGGGTCGGCTTGCGGGTTGAGCGGCAGCGTGGACACGACGGTAAGGTGGTGTGGATCAAAGCCGAGCGGCAACTGCTCCAATGCGCGGAAGGTGCGGAGGAACAGGCCGGTAACCGAAAGCAGCACACAGGTAAGCGCGAGCTCCAGCGCGACGAGCATGCCGGGCAGGCGCGAGCGGCGTGTACTGCGGCTGCTGTGCGCGGCAGGGGATTGCGCGGCGTGGCGAAGCGCCTGCGATGCGGGCACGATGGCTGCGCCGAGGCCCACGGCGACCGCAAGCGCGGCGCAGGCGGCGAAGACGGAGGGATGGACGGCAAGCTCGTCGAAGCGGGCAAAGTGCTCGCTGTAGGCGTGGCGCACAGCCTGCACCAGCATAACGGCCAGGAACAGGCCCACGCCGGCGCCTAGGCCTGAGACGACGATGCTCTCGGTCGCGAGCTGCTGCAGCAGGCGCCCGCGGCCGGCGCCGAGCGTACTGCGCATGCTCATCTCCGGAGCGCGGGCGATGCCGCGCGCGATCTGGAGATTGGCGGTGTTGGCGCAGGCGATCAGCAGCAGCAGCAGCGAGGCGCCGAGCAGCGCAAAGAGAGCGGGCCGCTCGCTGCCGGTCTTTGCATGGCCGTAAGCGGTCAAGTGAACCTGCCAGTCGGCGGCTTTGTCCTGCTGCACGTCCTTGCTGGTCTGTTTGTAGATGGCCTGGAGCTCGGCCGTCGCAGCCGTGAGTGCGACGCCGGGCCTGAGCCGCCCGACCAGATTCACGGAGTTAAAACCATGCTGGTCTTTTCCGCCGGCATCGATCTGGAGCGGGGTATAGACGGATTCGCCCTGCATGTCGATGGGGAAGGAGAAGCCCGGAGGCAGCACGCCGATGACGGTGTAGAGCCGGTTGTCCATGCGGAGCTGCCTGCCGACGGCATGCGGGTCGGCGTGCATGGGGCCGCTCCAGTACCGGTCGCTGACGACCGCGACCGGCGCGTGGTCGTCGCCGGGGCCGAAGACGCGGCCCATGCGCGCCGGGACACCGGCTGTCGTGAAGAGGTTGGCCTGCACACCGACGTTTTGCACGACGCGCGAGCCGTCGGCGGTGGTGATTGCCTCCGGAAAGGAGTTGTAGGCAGAGATGGTTTGTACGCTGTGCGCTTTGGCAAGGTACCGAACGTCTGTGGATATGAAGTTATTCGCCTCTTTGCCTTTCGAGGAGCGGGTGATCTGCACCAGACGGTCCGCATGCGGGAGCGCGACCGGCTGGATCAGCACGCAGTCAACGATGGCGAGCATGGCAGCGGTGGCGCCAAGGCCGAGCGCTAACGTAACCACGGCGGTGACAGAATAGCCGGGCGCGCGGCGCAGGCCGCGCAGCGTGTAGCGGAGATCGGCAAGCAGGCTGGAGCAGAACCGGGTGAGACGGCGCATGGCGGGTTCCCTTTCTGTTGCTGGTTTACTCGGCGCGCAGAACCTTGACGGGGTCGATGGCGGCGGCCTGCCGCGCCGGGACGAGTGCTGTCCAGAGCGCCAGGGCCTCCATGGAAACGGCGAGCAGAATGAAGAGCGCAAGCTGATGGGGCGCGTGCGTCGGCAGCAGGGCGCTGAGCACCTGGCGGGAAGCGAGGCTGAGCAGCGCGCCGGCCAGCACGCCCGAGCCTGCGACCAGGGCCACGCGGCGGAGCGTCTCAAAAAGTACGCGGTACTGGGTCGCGCCGAGCGCCATGCGTATGCCGATCTCGCGGCGGCCCTGCGCGATCTCCTGCGACACCAGCCCGTAGAGACCGACCAGCGCGAGCAGCAGCGCAAGGATGCCGAAGGCGCCGAACAGCCAGTTCTCCAGCCGCTGCATGGTGAGGGTTTCGTCCATCACGTCATCCATCGTCATAGCCGGGCGGAACGGTACGGTGGGGTCGACCTCGGCCATGGCACGGCGCACGGAGTCGCGCAGCGCGGCGGGCGGCAGCGTGGTATGCAGCAACAGCTCGACATCGCGCGCTGTGCCGAAAGCATCCTTGGAGGCCAGGGACGACAGCGGTATGTCGAACTCCGGCAGCTGCGGCTCGAAGAGTGTCTGACGCAGATCGCTGGTGACACCTACGATGACGACCGGGCTGTCAAAGTCGATCTTGCGGCCTATCGGGTCTTCGCCGGGGCGGAAGAAGCGCCGGACAAAGGCCTGGTTGACGATGACGTTTGAGGTTGTCGGGTTATCGATCGAGTCGCTGGGTAAACGGCCACGGATGAGCCGGGCGCCGATGGTCTTGTAGTATTCAGGCGAAACGAAGCGAACCTCGGCGAGGGTATTCTGCCCGGCGGGCGCCGGTGGCTCGCCTGCGATTTTGATCTCGGAATTTATCCCGTAGTTCTGCAACGGCATTGCGGAGATGATGGCCGCGTCCGCGACACCGGGCGTGCTGTGCAGCTTGTCGAGCAGCGGGCGATAGAACAGCGTGTACGGGTCGCCCTGGTCGGCGTGGCCGGGGGTCATGGCGATCTCTTCCAGCAGCAGGTGGTCGAGAGGAAAGCCGAGATGGAGCGACCGCATGGCATGGAGCGACGAGAGCAGAAGGGCGCTGGTGGTGAGCAGCAGCATGGCGAGCGCGACCTGCGCGATGAGGAAGCCGGCACGCAGGCGGTTGCGCCCGCGGCTGCTGCCCGCCGACTGCGTGCCGGATCGCAGGGCTGCCGTGGGCGCGACGGAAAAAACCTGCCGCAGCGGCAGAAGACCGGCGAGCAGCAGCGTAAGCAGCGAGGCCAGCAGGGCGGCGGCGAAGACGGCGAGGTTGAGGTGTATCTCAGACCCGCGATCGAGCGCGGTCACCAGCAGCGTGCGCGTGGCCGCGAGCAGGCCCGCGGCAAAGCCGAACCCGGCCAGCGTGCCTGCGAGCGCCAGGATGCAGATCTCCACGACGAGCTGCCGGGCGAGGTGCAGCCGCGAGGCGCCGAGCGCGGTGCGGACGGCGAGCTCGCGCTCGCGGCGCAGGCCGCGCGCGAGCATGAGCCCGGCGATATTCACGCAGCCGAGCAGCAGCACCGCAAGCACGGCGAGGGTGAGCTCGCGGACCAGGGCGGAGGTTTGCCCGAGCAGGGATTCACCAATCGGAACGAGCTGCAGGCGGCGGTTGCGCAGGGTTGGGTCGTCGGCATGCGCGGCTGCGTAGCCGAGCAGGACGCCGCGCATGGCGCCTTGCGCCTGCTCGCGCGTGACGCCGGGCTGCAGGCGCGCGATGGAGCGCAGCCAGTGGGAACCGGCCGCTTCCTCTTCGCCAGCGAAGCCTGAGGTTACGGCCATCGGGACGAAGATCTGCTCGGTTTCCGCGAGCGGAAAGCGGAAGCCGGCGGGCGCGATGCCGACGACGGTCAGCGGGTGGCCGTCGTAGTCGACAACCTGGCCGATCACGTCGCGCTTGCCGCCGAAGCGGTGCTGCCAGAGCGAGTAGCTGAGCATGGCGACGTCGCTGTGGCCGTGCTCGCCTTCGGTCGGTAGAAAGGTGCGGCCCAGCGTGGCGGGCACGTCAACGACGCGGAAGAAATTGGTGGTGATGCCCAAGGCATGCACCGGAAACGGCGCGCCGCCGGCCTGGAGGTTGGCCGTGGTCTCGCTGTAGCCGGCGATGTCGAGCACGCGGACGCCGTTGTCGCGCCAGAAGCGATACTCCGGCCAGCTGGCGGGCTGCTGATACCCTTCCGGAGCATTTGTTTTCACATCCATCAGCCGCGAGACGTGGCCGAAAGGCAGGGGCCGCACGAGCACTGCGTCGAACACGCTGAAGACGGTTGCGGCGAGGCCGACCGAGAGCGCGAGGGTGAGCACAGCGGTGAGGGCGAAGCCGGGCGCGGCGCGGAGCTGGCGCAGGGCGTAGCGGAGGTCGCTCTGAACGGTGGCTATGCGGGCGGTGTTCACTCCGTCACCTCGACGATGCGGCGGGTGAGCTCCTGCTCGCTGACGACCTGGCCGTCAAAGAGGTGCACCTCGCGCTCGGCGTGGGCGGCGAAACGCGGGTCATGCGTGACCATGCAGATGGTCGAGCCTTCTTCATGCAGCTCGCGCAGAAGAGTCATCACGGCTTCGCCGTTCTTTGAGTCGAGGTTTCCGGTGGGCTCGTCGGCGAGCAGGATGGAGGGTTTGCCGGCGAGCGCGCGGGCGACGGCGACCCTCTGCTGCTGGCCGCCGGAGAGCTGGGCGGGGAAGTGGCGCATGCGGTGCGCCATGCTCACGCGCTCGAGCGCCTCGGTCGCGCGCTGGCGGCGCTCGGCTGCGGGCATGCCGGCGCGGTAGGTGAGCGGCAGCTCGACATTCTCAAAGACGGAGAGGTCGCCGATGAGGTTGAAGCTCTGGAAGATGAAGCCGATCTCCTGGTTGCGGATGCGGGAGCGCTCGCTGAAATTGAGGTTGGCGACGGGGTTCCCGTTGAGCTCGTAGCTGCCCTCGGTGGGGGTGTCGAGCAGGCCGAGGATGGAGAGCAGGGTCGATTTGCCGCAGCCCGAGGGGCCGCTCATGGCGATGTACTCGCCGCGGCGGATCTCGAGGTGGATGCCGGAGAGCGCGTGGGTTTCGATGTCGTCGGTGTAGAAGACCTTGGTCAGCCCTTCAATGTGGATCAAACGCTCGCTCATCTTTGCTCCTTGCCTTGGGAAGTTAATTCAAACGAATCTGGTTGACGCCATCCCAGCGCGACATATCGGACAGGATGACGCTGTCGCCAACCTTGAGTCCGTCGAGCACCTGGATGGAGTTGACGGAGGCGCGGCCGACCTTGACGGGAACGCGAACGGCGGTCTTGCCGTCGGGAGAAATGCGGAACAGGGAGATGGTCGTGTTCTCATTGCCGTCGGCGGGGCGGCCGACGTAGAGGACATTGCTGAGGCGCTGGAGGTCGATGGTGCCGTCGACGCTGAGGTCGGGGCGCTCACCGGGCACGGTGCTGTCGAGCTGTACATCGACGGTGACGGTGCCGTCGACGACGGCGGGGTCAATGCGCGAGACGCGCCCCGGGATCACGCCGTTGTGGGTATCGATCGAGGCCGGCTGGTCGAGCTGGATATCGCGCGCCTGGGTCTCCGGAATCTTAAGGCTGGCCTTGAGCTGGTCAGGCTGCACCACCTTTGCCAGAGTGGTGCCGGGCGCAACGCTCTCTCCGACCTGATGGGGGAGGTCCACGAGCACGCCGGAGATGCCGGCGCGGACCTCGAGGTCGCGGGCCTGCTGCTCGAGCAGGGCGAGCTCGGCCTTGGCTTCGTCGATCCTGGTTTGCTGTACCTGGAGCTGGGTGCCGATGGCGGCACGGTTCACGCCGAGGCGCTCGATCTCGATCTGGTCGCGGGTTTCCAGCTCCTGCGATTTGCTTTGCGAGGCGGAATAGGCCAGGCCGCTGATGACGCCGAGCTTGTAGAGCGACTCGTCGGTCTGCGCCTGCTTCTGCGCCTGGTCGCGGTCGCCGGCGACGGTTGCCGCGTCGGCCCGCTGGGTCATCAGGTCGCTGTTCAGCCTGGCCTGCATGTTGCGGTAATCGCCTTCAGCCCCCTGCACATTCAGGCGCGCGGTGAGCAGCGCCTGCTCGAGCGCCGGGTCAGCCAGCTCCATCAGGACGGTATCGGGCTCAACCTTGGCGCCGGGCAGCACCAGAATGCGCGTGACGGTGGACTGCGTCTGCGCGGGGATGAGGCGGATGCGGTCTTCGCGCGGCACCAGCGAGCCGATGCCGCGCACCTGGCGCAGGAGGGTGCCGTACTGCACCTCGCCGGTCCACACGGTCGAGCGGTCGACCTCGGGCATGGCGGGTTTAAGGCGGCTCACACCGAGCGCGGCTGCCGCCGCCGCCAGCACCAGCAGGGTGGTCAACAGCACACGGCGGCGGGTTTTCTTCTTCTTCAGGTCCGGGCGAGCGACATCCATGCCGATGCTTGAAAGCATGTGCATGGCCAAACCGCTCTCAGCAGGGAATCAGATAAAACGGGCGAAATAGGAGTCGCAGGGTGTCCGATTTTGCGCCGAGTGTCCGGATCCGGACACTCGGCAGGTTTCGGTGAACGCGAATCAGGCCGGGAGCGAGGAGGCGTCCGGGTAATGGTGCTGCTCGCGGCCGACGGTGGCGTCGTACTTCACCGTGCTCTTGAACAGCTCATAGCGGCCGTCGTTGAACTGGCGTCCGTGCTCGCGCAGCATGGCCATCTGCTTTTCTTCAAGCGGTTTAAAGTTGCGCAGGATTTCCAGATTCTGGTCGAGAACCTGCATGGAATCCATCCCGGAGATGGTGGTGGAGACGCCGGGTACGCTCATGGCGTAGGAGAGGGCTTCTGTGGGAGTAAGCGCGCCGTGGACGATCGGCTCGCCGGAGCCGCCCATGCTCTTCATCGAGAGCACGGCCATGCCCTTCTGCACGGCCACGGGCAGCACTTCCTTTTCAAAGGAGCGGTAGCTCGGGTCGAACGGGTTGATGGGCATCTGCACCGTGTCGAAGTGGAAGCCGCGGTTGAGCATATCGAGGTGGATGGATGGATTCTTATGGCCGGTAAAGCCGACGAAGCGGACCTTGCCCTGCTGCTTGGCGGCGGTGAGGGCTTCAAGGACGCCGTCCGCCTGGTAGGCCAGCTCCGGATCGTTGTAGTAGATAACCTCGTGCACCTGCCACACGTCGAGGTGATCGGTCTGCAGACGCGTGAGCGACTCCTCCAGCATGCGCATGGCGACGTCTTTCTTGCGGCCGTGGGTGCAGACCTTGGTCATGACGATCGCCTGGTCGCGCTTGCCTTTGAGCGCGGTACCGACTCGCTCCTCGCTGGCGCCCATGTGGTATTCCCATGCGTTGTCAAAGAAGTTGATCCCGTGATCGAGCGCCTTCGCGACCATGTTGTTGACGAGATCCTGCCCGGATGCGGTGCCCAGGTGATAGCCGCCCATGCCGACGATGGAGACCTGCAGGCCGGTGCTGCCCAGCGGCCGGCGCGGCACCGGGAAGGCCGGAGTAGAGGCCGGATTGTACTCACCCTGAAAGTTGGGCACGACCGGGTTGGGCACGTTGATCTCGGCGCTGTTGCCGGTCGATGCCGGGTAGGTGGCCTGGGCGGCGGCGATGCCGGGCGCGACCACGGCCGATGCGCCGGCCAGCGCGGCGCCTTGCAGAAAGCGGCGGCGTGAGGACTCACGCTCGCCGAGGGGGACGGCTTCATGGGGCCGGTTCTCGTTTTCCGGGTTGCCTGGTGTCTTCATGCGTGGTCGGTCTCTCTCGGCTGGCGTTTAATCGTCGGACATGAAAAGCGGAAGAGCATGGATCTACGGCCCCGGCGACTCGGTGACCTGCGGGTACGGGCGGCCCGTATTCTGCGTGGCGTAGATGCGCTGTTTGACCTCGACCTGCTCCATGTCGAGGGGAAAGGCATGCGCCAAGCGGGCCTCGGGGTTGTCGAATTTAATGGAGGTCTTGTAGAGCTCGAAGCGCCCGTCGCCGGCGAACGGTTTCGCCCGATCGCGCAGCGCCTGCATTTCGGTCTCGCTCAGCGGCGTAAAGTTCTGGGCGATGTTCAAGTTTTGCTCCAGGATCTGCATGTCAGAAACGCCGCTTATCGTGGTTGCGACGGGCAGCGACATGGAGTAGCGCAGCAGCTCGGCCGCGGTAAAGGCTCCTTTTTGTACCGGCTCGCCATGGCCGCCGATCGGCTTCATCGCGAGCGGCGCGATGCCGCGCTTGTTGAGCACGGGCAGCACTTTCTGCTCGAAGCTGAAGAAGTTGGCGTCGAAGGGGTTGAGAGGCATCTGCACCGCGTCGAAGGGGAAGCCGGTTTCGAGCATCGCCAGGTGAATGTCGGGATCCTTGTGACCGGTAAAGCCGACGGACCGGACTTTGCCGTCTTTCTTTGCCTTGAGCAGTGCTTCGGCTGCGCCCCCTGGGCGGATAAAGAGCGCGGGATCGTTTTGAAACGACACTCCGTGAATCTGCCACAGATCCAGGTGGTCGGTCTGCAGGCGGCGAAGGCTCTCTTCCAGCATCTGGGTGCCGAGCGCGGCATCGCGGCCGTGCGTGCAGACCTTCGTCATCAGGAACACCTTGTCGCGACGCCCCTTCAGGCCCTGCCCGAGCCACGCTTCCGACTTGCCCTGGTTGTACTCCCAGCAGCAGTCGAAGAACGTGACGCCGCCGTCGACGGCGCGATGCACGATTTCGACCGCGGTCGGCTCGTCCTGTGCCGCGCCGAGATGGTGACCGCCCAGTCCCAGCGCGGAGATTTTGACACCGGTCTTGCCGAACGGTTTAAGCGGGATCGTAGAGTTTGGCATAGTTGAACGGTTCGATGCGGGTCTGGTATGCGTAAGGCGTAAGCACGGAGTGAGAGCGGACTTGCGGTTTGATGAGGCTGCAACGGGAAACGCAGGTGAGAGCTGCGAGTCTTGACGCGGGAAAGCGATCTCGGTTGTAAGAAATATCGGGATTTAAAAAAGCAGAATCTGCGCAGGGCATCTTGACGCCGAGGTCTGCGTCTCCTAGCTTTATAAGGCAGAGGCCGACCCTATGAGCAACGCGCAATTGTTCTTCTCGGCCGGCTTCCCGACGCTTGTCATCGTCATCGGCTTTATCTGGCAGGGCTCCCGCTTCTCGGACCGCTTTGACGCCCTTCAGAAGCAGATGGACGTGCGCTTTGAAGCAGTCAATCAGCAACTTACGCAGATCAGCGCCAGGATCAGCGTCATCGAAGGTGACCTGCGCCAGTTTTATCGCGACCTCGGCAACCACGACAAAGCCATCGAGCGGCTGGAATCGAAAGGGAACTGACCAATACTGCACATCCTCCTCTATCCGGGAGTATGCTGGGATCGTTCCTTGAAGATTTTAAGACCCGAGGTGTTCCGCTTGAAGCAAGCAGGTAATACGCAGGATCGCCGCAATTTTCTGAAGACCGGCGGCGCGCTCGCTGCCGGCTTGTTCGCGCCGATGGCCGCCACCGCGCAAAACGGGGCGAGGACGCTGCCGCAGCTGCCGGACAACCCGAGAACCCAGGCGGCGATGCCGACCCGGAACCTCGGCAAGACCGGTTACAAGGTCGGCATCTTCAGCCTCGGTGGGCAGGCCGCGCTCGAGAAGCCGCAGAACTTCGCGGTGGCGGTTCCGATCATCGAGCGCGCGCTCGATCTCGGCGTCAATTACCTCGATACCTCGTCAATTTACGGCGGCCCGGATCGCTGGAGCGAGCAGTATGTCGGCACCGTGATGAAGACCCGCCGCAACGAGGCGTTTCTCGCGACCAAGACCAAGGAGCGTACCCGGGACGGCTCGATGCGCATGATCGAGAAGTCGCTCCAGCTGCTCAATACCGACCACGTGGACCTTTGGCAGTTGCACGATATCGGCCTCCCGGAAGATGTGGACGCGGTGTTTGCAAAAGGCGGCGCGATGGAAGCGCTGGTCGAGATGCATGACCAGAAGGTGGTGCGCTTCCTCGGCGTGACGGGCCATTACCGGCCCGAGGCGTTGATCGACGCGGTCAATCGTTACCCGTTCGACACGATTCTAATGGCGATGAATGCCGCCGATACGCACATCCACAGCTTCACCGATCAGCTTCTGCCGCTGGTGGTCGAAAAGCAGATGGGCATTATCGGCATGAAGGTGCCGGCGCGCGGGCGGCTGCTTGCCGGCTGGACCCCGCCGCCGCTCGAGCAGCAGGAGCACTCGTGGGAAGGCTCCGCCATCGCGACCCGGTCCGGGGTGATGAGCATGCGGGAGGCGGTTCGCTTTACGCTTTCGCACCCCGTCAGCACGGTGATCATCGGCTGCGACAACATCGCTCAGCTTGAGGAGAATGTGCAGATTGCGCGCGAGTTTACGCCGCTCTCGCAGTCCCAGATGGCGTCGCTCAACGATCTGGCCGCGCCTGTGGCGAAGCAGTCGCTGTTTTTCCGGTTCACCGATCGTAGCAAGGGTTAGAGCAGGCCGCGGCAGCCCCTGCCAGTTTTATCCCAGCCATTTGGGATTGGCGGCGGTGCCGTCAAAGTGCGCCGTCGTTTTGAAAAGCTCATAGCGGCCGTCGCTTGCGGCTGCCGCGGTGCGCTGGAGCAGGGCGCTTACCTCGAGCTCCGTCATCGGCTTGAACGTGCGCACGGCTTCGAGCGCCTGCTGCAGCACCGGCATGGTGTCAATGCCGGTGATAAGTACCGACACCGGCTGCGTGAGGCCGTAGTGGAGCGCCTCGGTCGGCGTGACGGTGTTGCTGTCGAGGATGAAGTGGTCGCCGAAGGTCTTCATCGCGAGCACGCCGATGCCTTCGCGCAGCGCCACCGGCATGACCTGCTGCGTGAACGAGCGGAAATGTGCATCCATGACGTTGATGGGCATCTGCACGGTGTCGAAGTGGAAGTTGTGCTTCTGGGCCATTTCCAGCATGCGCAGGTGCACCGCGGGATCCTTGTGGCCGGTGAAACCAATGTAGCGGATCTTGCCGGCCTGCCGCGCGGCCACTGCTGCCTCGAGCGCGCCGCCCGGCGCAAAGATGCGGTCGGGATCCTCGAGCCGGATGACCTCGTGGAACTGCACCAGGTCGATCCTGTCGGTCTGCAGGCGTCCCAGAGACTCTTCAAGCTGCTGGTTGTACGCAGCGGCGGTGCGTCCATCCATCTTCGTCATGAGGAAGACTTTTTCGCGATAGCCGTTGCGCAGGCCCTGCCCGACGCGCACCTCGGAGATGCCGTCGTTGTAGTCCCAGCAGTTGTCGATGAAGTTGATGCCGCTGTCGATCCCGGCGTGCAGCAGCCGGATGCTTTCGTTCGCATCTTTCTGCTTGCCGAGGTGGAAGCCGCCCATCCCGATGGCCGAGACCGTTTCACCGGTGGTGCCGAGGGTGCGGTAGAGCATGCCGGGCGCCTGCGGGCGGATGGACTGCGCACCCGCCGGGACGGCGCCGGCCTGCGCTGTGCCGCTTTGGGCACCTGCCGGAATGGCTGTCGAAATGCCGGCCACCGTTGCGGCCTTCAGAAAACCCCTGCGGTCCATACTCACCCCCTGGGCAGTCCTGTTGCTCCTTGAGCAGTGCTGTTGCTGATACGATGCAGGCTTCTCGTCAGCGAAGGTAGGCGGCAATCGCAGCCTGTTGCACCTGCTTGAGCGGAACACCGTGCTCGGCGGCCGCGGCGCGGCAGTCTTCAAACTCGGGTGCGGCGTTGCGTTGTTCTCCGGCGATGGAACCCACCTTGATCCGGATCGTCCCGTAGGGCGTGTGCACCGGTACATAGCTGCGGTCCAGGCAGGCGCGGCGGTCTTCACGGATCCGCACGCCCAGGGTGCTGGTTTCGCGCAGGATGAGCGCTTCGAGCGCAGGACGGTCCGAGGGATTGCACAGCACCGTGAGCAGGGTGCCGGGACGGCCCTTTTTCATGATGGTCGGCGTCAGCATGACGTCCAGTGCTCCGGTCGCCAGGGCGGTTTCGGCGACGTACGCCAGCAGCTGCGGCGACAAGTCGTCCAGCGCGGTTTCGAGCACGGTTACGGTCGCGGTCTCATGCTCGTGCCGGTGCGCGTGACCGTTGGGCTGCGACACGATCGCGGTCTCATGCTTGTGCCGGTGCGCGTGCCCGCTGGGCCGCGACATGGCCGCGGGCAGTTCCGGAATAGCTGCGCCAGTGTCGCTTTCGCCGAGGCTAAGCCGCAGGACATTGGGAAAGTCTTGCGGGTTGCGCGTACCGGCGCCGTAGCCGATCTGTTCGACCCTCATGGGCGGCTGCGCGCCGAAGACGGGGTTGAGCGCGCGCAGCAGCGCGGCGCCGGTCGGCGTGACGAGCTCCTTTTCCACGTGGGCGGCGTAGGTCGGCGCGCCGCGCAGCAGGTCCGCGGTGGCGGGAGCCGGTACCGGAAACGTTCCGTGGGCGCACTGCACCATGCCGCTGCCCACGTTCACCGCCGAGCAATACCACTGCTCGACGCCCAGGTGGGCAATGCCCGCGCAGGCAGCGACGATGTCCACAATGGCATCGACCGCGCCGACCTCGTGGAAGTGGATCTGCTCGACCGGGACGTCGTGAATCTTCGCCTCGGACCGGCCCAGCAGCTCAAAGGCGTGGATCGCCATGGCTTTGGCCGCTTCCGCGAGCGGGGCTGCCTGGATGAGCGAGCGAATGGTCGAGAGGGAGCGTCCGTGGGTGTGCTCGTGCGTGTGCGTGTGCTCGTGGGGGTGCGTGTG
>CAXTMY010000036.1:0-27838 GCA_964245565.1 uncultured Acidobacteriaceae bacterium
GCCACCACGGCCGCCCCCACCACACCACCCACCACACCCCACTAATAGCGCTAGGCTCCCGAAGGGACCGCCAGCCGAATAGGGCTATGCCCCAGCGTAGGCGGTCTACCCACCCGCAGCCCGCTCCACCAGCACCAGCGTGGAATAGAACGTAGGCCCTCCCCCAAGGTCGGTCAGCCGCTGCGACGTCAACTGGTTCATGCCGCCCGGTCCCCACGCCAGTGTCCCCGAAACCACCCCCGGCCGCACCCGCCTGCTCAGCAGCACCCTCAGCCGCATCGACCCGCGCTCGTTCTTCAGCTCAACCGTCTCGCCGTCCAGGATGCCGCGCGCCTCGGCATCGTCCGGGTGCATCTCCAGCCGGTCGAGCGTCTCCTTTTGCATACGCTGGTGCCCCGGGTGGTTCGCGAACGTTGAGTTCATAAAGTTGCCGCCCTTGCGCGGCAGGAACTCGAGCATCCCCGGCGCCGCATGCTGTCGCGACTCGACCGGCGCATGGAACGTGGGCATCGCATCCAGGCCGCGCGCCGCCAGCGCCTCCGAGTAGAACTCGGCCTTGCCGGAAGGCGTCGGAAACACGCCATCGCTGAACGGCTGGAACGGCTTCGGCTCTTCTCCCTGCTCGGAGCCGAACTTCAAACGCTCCCACCCTCCGTGCGCCCGCAGGGTTTCACGGGTGATCCCGCGCATCCATACTTCCGGCACGCCCGGTGCGTCCGTCTGCAGATCCGCCTGGCCGGGCATACCTTCCCGCAGCGCCTGCGCCATCAGGGTCTCCGCGTCGTCCGCGAAGCACGCGTCCGTAAAGCCCATGCGCCGCGCCAGCTTGCTGAACAGCTCCACGTTCGTGCGCGCCTCGCCGCACGGCGCAATCGCTCGCTCTGAGAGCTGCACAGTATGGTGCCCATATGCGCCCTGCACGTCCGTGTGCTCCAGGAAAGTCGTCGCCGGCAGCACGTAATCCGCGTAGTCGCAGGTATCGGTAAAGCTCTGCTCGTGCACCACCGTGAACAGGTCCGCACGCGCCAACCCTCCCAGCACCCTGCGCTGGTCCGGCGCAATCACCGCCGGGTTCGAGTTATAAACGAACAGCGCCTGCACCCGCGGCCCATCCAGGCTGTTGAGCGCCTCGCCCAGCAGCGACATATTCACCACCCGCGACGGTCGCCCCAGGGCGCTTTTCAGCATCAGCTCCGGCCGCTCCAGCGCCTGGTTGTCAAAGCTGAAGGCCCCGCTGGTGGAAAGCTGCAGCCCTCCGCCCACGTCGCGCCAGGCCCCGGTCAGCGCCGGCAGCATCGCGATCGCGCGCGCCGCCGCGCCGCCGTTTTCGCTCCGCTGCACACCGTAGTTCATGCGGATGACCGCGGGCCGCGTCGTCGCATACGCGCGCGCCAGCGCTTCAATCGTCCCGGCGTCGATGCCGGTCCACTGCGCCACCTGCCCCGGCGTGTACCGAGCCACGTGCGCCCGCAGCTGCGCCAGCCCGTGGGTATGCCGCGCGGTCCACTCCGCGTCCTCCAGGCCGTCCCGCAGGATCACGTGCATCAACCCCAGCGCCAGCGCCGTATCCGTGCCGGGATGAATCGCCAGGTGCTCATCCGCCAGCCCCGCGGTGCGCGTCCGGTACGGGTCGATCACGATCAGCCGCGCCCCGTTCCGCCGCGCCTCTTCAATCTGCGGCCACAGGTGGATATTGTTGCTGTGCACGTTCGCGCCCCACGCGAGGATCAGCCGCGCGCAGTGGAAGTGCTCCGTATCTGTCCCGAGCTTGCGCCCGTACACCGAGAGCAGCGCCTCGCCGCCGGCCGCGGCGCAGATCGTGCGGCCCAGCTGCGAGACGCCCAGCCGGTGGAAGAACCGCCGGTCCATCGAGCCGTAGCCCAGCTGCCCAATGGTTCCCGCATACGAGTACGGAAGGATCGCCTCCGGCCCATGCTCCCGCGCGATCCCGGTAAGGCGGCCGGCGATGGCCTCGAGCGCCTCATCCCAGCTGACGCGCTCGAACGCCGCAAGCTCTTCACCGCGAACGAGCGGCCCCTTCGGCACACCGGCGCGGCGGCGCATGGGATAGAGCACCCGGTCCGGCGCGTAGACATGATCGAGATACTTCGCCACTTTCGCGCACAGGAAACCACGCGTTACCGGATGCCCCGGGTCACCCGCAACCGACAGCGCCCGGCCTGACAGCGAATCCACCGTCACCAGCACACCGCACGAGTCCGGGCAGTCCAGCGAGCAGACCGTTCTCCGCACATGCGTCTTGGCAGCAGCAGCCATGAACTTATTGTAAATGCCGGGCCGCTATCTTAGATCTGCACCCGGCTTGAGTTAGTAACAGCCTTGGATTGTTAGCGTTACCGTGGAGCGCCTGCCGGCCCGGCATAACTTTCCCGTTGACAACGGTGCCGCTCGCAAGATACTTCTGCCGCGCTCACGCAAAATCCGTTTTGCCTGGGTTCTCTGCTCTTATCAGGAGGCACAGTGCGTCACTTTGCTTTGCGGACCCTTACCGCTCTCGCCCTCGTTTGCTCCATCTCTCCTTTTCTCCACGCCCAGGCCGTGACCGGCACCATCGTCGGCACCGTGACCGACCAGAGCGGCGCGGCTGTCGCCAATGCCCAGGTCACAATCGTGCTCACGGGGGAAAGTGCTGAACACAAGACGGTCACCAATGAAAGCGGCAACTTCACCGAGCCCGACCTTTCTTCGGGCACCTATACCGTCACCATCACCGCTGCCGGCTTCAAGAAACAAACCAGCGAGAACATCTCTGTGCAGACAAACACCACAACCCGCGTCGATATGAACCTCGCCGTCGGCAGCACAGCAGACACGGAGACCGTGACAGCGGCCCCTCCCCAGTTGCAGACAGACCGCGCCGATATCTCGACCAACATCGGGCAGCGCCAGATCGCTGACCTGCCCCTGAGCAGCGGCAACAATTTCCAGTCCCTGCTCAACACTGTTCCGGGCATGGCGCCCGTCGTCTTCAATAACTCGCAGTTCTTCAACGCGAACAACGACCTGTCTGAGAACGCGAACGGCCAGTCCTCGTATGTCAACCTCTACCAGATCGAGGGCATTGACGACGACCAGCGCACCGGCATCCACATCATTCTCGTTCCGCCCGCTGCCGCGATCCAGAACGTCGATATCACGACCAACAACTACGAAGCAGAACTTGGCCGCGCCGTCGGCACCGTTGTCAACGTCACGCTCAAGTCGGGCACCAACCAGTTTCACGGTTCGGTCTTTCAAAACGTGGAGAACAACGGGGTCAACGCCCGCAACTACTTCGCCACAGGACCGAACGGACGCCTCGTGTACAACTACACCGGCGGCTCCATCGGCGGACCTGTTCTCAAAGACAAGCTCTTCTTCTTCGGCGACTTCTTACGCACTTCTGACCACGAGTCCTCCACGGTAACGACCACCATTCCCTTCTACAACGTCGTCGGCAGCAATATCGACCTGGGCGGCTATACCGGTCAGGTCTACGATCCGAAGACCGGCGACACGGCGGATTGTCTGCCCGGCGGGAATGCCGCCCTGTGCGGCACCGGTCGTACCCCCTTCGCCGGCAACCTGATTCCGCTTAGCCGGGTCATGACCCCCGCCAACGACAGCAACGTCGGACTGACCGCCATCCAGGATCTCGATAAGATCGCTCGTAACCCGGCGCTCAACCTTGCCTCCGCTGCCTACATCGCCGGGGCAACCACGAACAACTTCCAGCAGAACTCCCCCTTCAGCAAAGATTCCTACAGCTACGACATAAAGCTCGATTACGTGATCACGCAAAAAGATCACCTCAGCTACCGCTTCAGCCACCAACAGACAACGACCTACCAGGCGCCTCTCTTCGGCTCGTTCCTCGGAGGCCCGACCGGCGGAGGCTTTGAAGCAACCGGCACGGCAGCGGCTTACAGCACCGGCGGCAACTACGATCACATCTTCTCGCCCACCCTGTTCACCGAGGTGCGGGTCGGTGTCGCCCACCTGCGTAACTCGGCGCAACAAACAGACTACGGCTCAGACGACGCAACCACGCTCGGTGTGCCGGGTTCGGATACGAGCGACATCAACAGCGGGCAGGTGGCGTTCCAGGTATCGAACTTCGCGGGCAACGGCGAAAACGGCACAGGCAATCCCCTGATCGGTTACTCGGTCTCCCTCCCCTGGCTGCGGGGCGAGTCAAACATTGACTTCGCCAACAACTGGACCAAGATCCTCGGCAATCACTCCCTCAAGGCAGGCGTCGATTACCGCCGCGTTCGCGATGACCTCTTACAGGGCAACGTGAACGCCGCCGCGGCAGCTATTACTTCAGCGAAAACCAGACCTCCACGCCGGGAGCCACTATCACAGGGCAGGCCAACGATGTTGCCAGCGTTCTGCTGGACGTGCCGTACCAGGTCGGCCAGGACACAAACAGCACCTTCCCGGCATACCGGCAGAACTGGATCTTCTTCTTCGCGTCGGATAAGTGGCAGGCCACTCCCAAGCTGACCCTGGATTACGGTCTGCGGTACGAACTCTATCCTGCTGCCACGCCGCGCAAGGCCGGGGGGTTCTCAGAATACGATCCTTCCACCAACCAGCTTGTCATCGCCGGCATCGACGGCAATCCCTCTAACTTCGGCTTGAAGACGGACTATGACAACTTCGCGCCGCGCCTGGGGGCATCCTATCGCCCAACGGATCAGACTGTGGTTCGCGCCGGGTTCGGCGTAAGCTACGTTCCGTTTGTCGATAACTCCTACGCTTACAACTACCCCATCAAGACCAGCACGGACTATAACAACACCCCTACTTACGGCTCCGCGACACTCTCCTCAACCAGCGCGACGCCTGTCGACCTCGCGACCGGGCTTCCGCCCACCCCTGCTGTCCCGATCGCCTCGAACGGCACCATCGCTGAGACCGGCACCACCCTGAACAGCCTCGCGAACCTGTACATCCCGCTTAACTTCAAAAATGCCTACGTCACCTCGTGGAATGTGGCGGTGCAGCAGGCCCTGCCGCTGGATATGGCCCTGCAGATTGCCTATGTCGCCAACCACGGCACGCGCATCGATGTGGCACAGAACATCAATGAACCGACCGTCTTCGGCGAGGGCGCAAACTACGATCCGTTAAATCTGGCGTTTCAAAAAACCGCTTCCGTCACGGAGTACTTCCTCGGCTTCTCAACCAATTACCAGTCACTCCAGGTACAGCTCACGCGACGCTTCAACAAGGACGTAGGCTTTACCTCTGCCTTTACCTGGGGCAAAGCGCAAAACTACCAGACAGGGGCGCAGGACGGCGGCCTTTTGTATTACGCCGGGCCCTTGCGGCATAACTATGCCGTTGCTGATTTCGACCGCAAGCTTAACTACGAGCAGACCATCACCTACGTTCTGCCGGCAGGCCGCGACCAGCGATTCCTCAGGTCCGGAATCGGTTCCTACGTTCTTGGCGGCTGGAGAGCGTCAGCGATCATCTCGGCAGTCTCTGGCCTTCCCTTCACCATCACCACCTCAAGCCCCACCCCCGGAACGACCCAGACGGTAAATGAAATCGCTCCGTATGAAGTTACGCACACGGTAAGTCGAGCGGCCAATCTAACCTGGTTTAACCCGGCTTCGTTTACCGCTCCCCCGGCCTGCAATTTCGTCGTGGGCTCGCCCTGCGCATTCGGCAATACGCAACGCAACCAGTTTCGCGGGCCGGCCTACTTTTCCGACAACCTATCCCTGTTCAAGAGCTTTCCCTTCGTCCGTGAGTCCGCGATTGAAGCAAGGGCGGACGCATTCAACCTGACCAATACTCCGGCGTTCGGTCAGCCGAATTCGACCCTCGGATCGAACCTCGGAAAAATCAGCTCAACCCTCGGCAGCGGCGTCGGCAACGTCAACGGCGTCGGCGGACCCCGCGTTCTGCAGGCCTCCCTCAAGATCACCTTCTAACTGCATTCTCAACCTGGTGCAGCCATCCGGCTTATCTGCGCGGCCTTCCCTCGAAAGGAAAGGCCGCGCGCACCGTTCCGTTCACCGCGCTGAGACTTTGTCTCAGCGCTCCTCCTTGAGCGCCGTCGACAGCACGCTCACGCTTCCGTCCACCGGCGGGTGCTCCAGCCCAAGAATCTCCGTAATGAAGGGGTACAGGTTGATGTTCTCGAAAGGCTTCAGTTCCACGCCGCTCCGTATATCCGGACCCTCCGCGTAAAAAATCGCGCGCATTTCCCCAAACTGCCTGGGGTCGTAGCCATGCGAGCCCACGTTCGGCGCTCTGTCGGCCTGCCCGGCTTCAGGTGCATGCGCCCGGATCGCCACCGGCTCGGTCGGCACCAGGACCGGGTCGCCTTCCCGCGCATTGCTGTCGTAGTGCAGCTCCTTCGGCACATTTACCCGGCGATACACCTTGAAATTCGCATCCGCGATCTTCAGCTGCTCATACAGCTTCTGCGCGTCCGCGTCGGAGTTCGCATACAACAGCGATCCGTCTGTCGTCACCTTCGACAGGTCCGCATACGTATCCAGGTCGATCCACGGCCCCTGCTCCCGGATCATGCCATGGTCGCTCACCACCACCAGGTCGACCGGCAGGTGCAGCCTCGCGATCCCGGCCCGCAGGCGCCCAACCATGTCGTCCACCTCAGCCACCGCTGCCCTGGTCTGCGCGCTGTCCGGCCCGAACGCGTGGCCGGCATGGTCCACATCCGCGTAGTACAGCGTGATGAAGTGCGGCCGCTGCTCGGCCGGCAGCCGCAGCCAGGCAAGCACCTGGTCCACCCGGCCCGGGTTCGGAAACTTGTCGTCATAGTGCAGGTAGTACGTCGGCCGCACCCCGTCGATCGCCGCCTCTGAGCCAGGCCAGAAAAAGCACGCCGAGCGCATGCCCTGCTGCTCGGCCAGCACCCAAAGCGGCGTGCCGCCATACCAGCTGCCATCGCCGCTCGACTTCGGATCGTTATAACTGTAGCGCCGGGTGTGGTCCGCGTTGTAGAAGCTCATCGCCACGATGCCGTGGTGCTCCGGGTAAAGCCCGGTCACCAGCGTGTAATGGTTGGGGAAAGTAACGGAGGGATACGACGGGATCATGCCTTCGGGCGCGCTCGCCCCCCGCGCGGCCATCGCGAGCAGGTTTTTCGCGCCGTATTTCTTCGCGTAATCCCAGCGAAAGCCGTCGAGCGACACCAGTACCACGTAGTGCTTCTGCTCCTGGAGCAGCGCATTCGGCCCATGGTCCACATGTTCCACGTGTTCCAAATGGACAATGGCGTCCGTTGCCGCGCCCGAAACCTGCGCGCCGGCGCTGGAGGCGATCGAGGCAAACGCGATCAGAGCAACGCACAGCCATTTCGGCCCACCCGCCATAGCAAACCTCCCGCGAAACCTGTTAGCGCAGCAGCAGCCCGTTCACCGCGACCGCAAGCCCCGCCGCCCCGAACGCCAGCCCCAGCAGCCAGTAGATCCGCAACCGCGTCAGCAGGGTGATCGAGGTCACCACCAGGCCGATCTCGAGCCGAGCCTCGGCCAGGTCGTACCGCGCCGCCTTTCGCTCCGCGCCCTCAACCTGCTCTTCAAACCGGTGCGCCACTTCCTGCTCCTGCGCCAGGTCGCCGGCCCACTTGGCCATGTGCGCCTTGTAAGTGGCGATCGTCGCCTCAGCCGCCTGGTTATCGCGCTGCGCGATGCCGCTCAGCAGGTCGGTCGCCAGTTGCGTGTCGTTCTGCCGAATCTTCTTCGCCTGGTACAGGTTCCACTGGTCGCTGGCGCGGGCCTGCATTAGCACGGCTTCGGTGTGCGTTCTGTGGCCCAGCACCGTCACCAGGGCCACCAGCACGGCAATCACCGCCATCGAGAAGCTCACGTGCTTCAGGCTGCGCCCGGGCTCCTCATTCTCGGCTTCGCCCCTACCCCGCTCATGCTGTTCGTGCAGCTCCTGCACTTCATTCGGCTCCATCGCGTTTGCAGACCTCTCGTCGCTGCACCAGTTATTTTAGAGCACAAAAAAGAAGGCGCCGGACACGAAGGTCCGACGCCTTTCGGTGAAACCTGTTGTGAACCAGCTCTAGCGGATCGTCCCGTTCATCCCGTTGGGATAGAACGCGCCGCCGGTGCCTGCCGCGCCGCCGCCGTACACAATGCTGAGCACCTGGCTCGTCGTGCGCGGCTGGACACGCCCGGCATAGGTGCCGGTCTGGACCGCGTCGACGATCGTCGAGGCTGTCCCCAGCGAATTGGTGACCGTCTCGACCCCGATATCATCCGCGCCTGCGCTGCTTCCAGCGCTGCCGTCGAGCATCGCGCGGGCATTCGCAATCGACACGGAGTCAGTAGTCGCCGGAGTGCCCGCCATAAAGATCTGCGTGCGCACACTGCCCGCGTGGTAGCCCTCGACGGCATGGATGTCGAGCGCCGCGGTCAGATAAGCTGTGCTGTCAATCAGCGGCGCAGCGCCAAGATAGGCCGAGACGCCCACGTCCTCGAAGATGAACGCGCCGATCAGGAAGTTCGTCGGGCTTGCGAACGGGTCAAACGTTGGGCCCAGCCCTGCTGCCATCGCCAGCGCATTGAAGCTGTTGTACAGGTCGATATTCGGCATCGCCACCGAAGCGGCTGCGTTGTTGGCGTTCAAGGCCGACTGCAGATACTTGACGTGGTTCTGCTCCTCTGTCGCGGTTTCCATGGCATAGTTCTGGGCATTGGAGCCGGAGACAAACGGAACCGGGGCAAAGTTCGGCTTGAGCGTGACGGTACCGCCGGCCGTGCCGCTGCCGCTGGCAATCGAAAGTGGGCTGCTGATCTTATCGATCGTCATCCCGGTGGTTGCCAGCGTATAGAACTGGGCTTCCAGAAACTCCAGGTTGAGCGCGAAGTTAAGGATTTCAACATCCATCGCCGCGGATGGCGTGGCAGACTGTGCGCTTGCGCTCCGGCTCAGCGCCAGGGTCGCCAGTGCAGCGCCGCCCATCAACATCGCGGCGCGCCTGCTGCGGACCATCTCATCGTGTGGCAATTCCAGAAAATTTTCCATAACTACTCCTTCTGCTTGGCGACAGGTCTTAGGAAGCCGACGCGGTGATGGTGCCGTTCATGCCATTCGGGAAGAAGCCGCCCTTGGTGGTCACACCCGGGTTCGGATTCAGATACACGATGTGCAGCACCTGGTCGGTCGTGCGATTGTAGGCCAGCGAGTTCGAATCGCACGCGACGATCGAGGTCGCCGAAACCGGCGTCTCTGCCGCATTTCCTCCGCTTGCCGCCGAGCTGGCCAGTCCGCGCAGGGCCGAGATCTGGTTGGCATACGTGAGGTACGGCGTACCGAGACCGACTAGCAGCGTACGGATCAGCCCCGCGTGATACGCCTCAACCGCGACGATGCTGCCTGCCGCAGCGATGACCGTCGCCTTGTTGGAGTCGCTTGTGACGAGCGACGCCGCGCCGTTGTAAGCCGTGACCCCAACATCCTCGAACGT
Source organism: uncultured Acidobacteriaceae bacterium (assembly GCA_964245565.1). Lineage (GTDB taxonomy): Bacteria > Acidobacteriota > Terriglobia > Terriglobales > Acidobacteriaceae > EB88. Next base: position 9,467 of record CAXTMY010000036.1, read on the forward strand.
GAAGGCACCGACGACAAACGCGTCTTCACTCGAAAACGGGTTGAACGTTCCGCCGGCGATCCCGGCAGCGCTCGCAGCCGCGTTAAAGGCATCCGTAAAATCGATCGCGGGACGGCTGACCGGGGTGCCGCCGAGCATAGTAATTGCCGACTGAAGATAGAGGACGTGCGCCTGCTCTTCTGCCGCGGTCTCGGTCGCGTACTGCTGGATGGCCGGGGTCTGGAACGGCACCATCGCGCCGCCCGTAACCGCTCCCGGACTGCTGCCGATGTTCGCCGTCGCGAGCCCGTTGCCGGTAACGGCGCGAAGATAGAACTCCGCTTCGAGATACTCCAGGTTAAGCGCGAAGTTAAGGATATCTACGTCGGTGACACCGCTGGCCGCTGTCGTTGTGGGCGCGGTCGTCGTGCTGCCCCCGCCGCATCCTGCGGCCAGCGATACCGCCGCGGCCGCGCCGACACCTGCACCCACGCCCGAAATGAACTTGCGGCGTGAGACCTTGTTCCTCATTATTGCGTCGAGTTTATCCATAACCTTCTCTTCAACTGTGCGATGGAGTCGCGCCGTTGTTTGTGAAACGAGATGATCGTAACTTCGGATTCGCAGGGCCGGGAGTAAATTCAGGGAATCGGCTAACCTTTCGTAACTGCCGCTGCGCCCGTCTTTTCCTAGGCTGCAGGCAACCTTTTCCGCAAACGAATTTCAGGCACTCCGCAGGAGTGCCGCTCGCTGCCTCGACCCACGCGCCTCCATGCTGCTGGAGGTCTGCGCTGTCTGTACGTACGGCAGCACGATTTGGCCGCGGCAAACGAAGAGGCGGCCGATTGAGGCCGCCTCTCGTGATCACCGCACCGCATCTTCGCCGGCGACCGCCTGCTGCTTACCCCGGCGCCCCGGCCAGCAGAATTGGCATCGTTGGCGTTGCAGACCCGCCTGCGTTCTCAACCGTAATGCCGAAGGCCTTGGCCGCGATCGCGCTCCGCACCGGCGGCATCAGCATGCTTACGCTGCCATGCGCATCCGGCGTAAAGGTACCGGCCGGCACAGGCTTGCTCCCATCCGCAGGAATGATCCAAAGCTCGTAGACCTTCTGTGCGTGGAGCGGTGCCAGATTGCTGGCCAGCAGCAGCAGTGTCCCGCTCTTCGGCTCGTACGTCGCGCGGGCTGCCGGTACCGCCGGCGCTTTCGCGACGGTCAGGTTCACGCGCACCGCGTGCGGGTCACTCAGCGCGCGCAGGACCTGCAGCGACCGATCCGCACTGGCCTGCACCCTCGCGGTCTGGGCTGACTCGCTGGTCAGCGCCGTGCGCAGCGCATCCCGGTCCTGCCTGAGACCGAACGCGACAAAGAGGACCGCGGCCGCCGCGGCCCAGCCGATCCAGCTTACCCATGGCAGAACCCGGCCCGCGCTGCTCCGTGAAATCGGCGCAGCAACACGCGCCCCTTGCGCGGCAACGAACGCCGGTCCCGCAGACTGCGTCGCACCCGGGAATGCTGCGCCCGCAGTGTACGTTTCCGCGCCGGCACTCCGCTCTGCGTCAGCCCCGCCGAGCATCGCGACGAAGCGCTCGCGCGATCCGGCCGGAACGCTCACGGGCGGAACAGCCAGTGCATAGTCGCCGAGAGCCATCCGCACCTGCGCCAGCTCCGCGCGGCAGGCCGGGCACTCGCTCAGGTGCCGCCGTATCTCCGCCGACTCGCGCTCGCTTGAAAGCAGCAGCGCAAACATTGCGAGATCGTCTGCTTCGATATGTTCATTCGAGCTCATGCCTGTGCCGCCTTTCTCAGCGTCAGGACTGCTCGCCTGAGCCGCGTTTTGATCGTGCCCAGCGGGCTTTGCAGCCGCTCCGCAATTTCGGAGTGGCTGAGCCCGTCAAAAAATGCGAGGTGCAGCACCCTCTGCTGCTCCTCCGGCAAATCATGCATCATCGTGCGCGCACGGTCGAGGAGCAGTTTATGCTCCGACTCGGCCGCTACATCCACCGGCGACAACAGCACGACGTCTTCCGGAGACTCCGAGTGCCGGCGCCGGCGCAGCTGGTCGATCGCGCGATTCCTGGCCAGGACGGCAAACCAGCCCGCCAGGCTCGCATTCCCGGTCTCTATCACCGGGGGCTTGCGCCAGATACGCAGAAACGTGTCCTGCATCACATCTTCCGCAGCCGATGGATCTCTCAGCACCCGCAGCGCCACCGCATACACAACCGAGGAGTGCCGGTCGAACAGCGTCACCATCGCCTGCTGGTCTCCGTCGTGTACTCGGCTCAGCAGGCTGCCATCGTCTTCCGCCGCGCTTTGCCCCGTCAGCTCACTAGTCATAGAACGCACCAAGCTGCAAGTTGGACTTCACTTTCTTCAAAGCTTTCTCTACCGCCCGTTTTCGCCTTTTCGCGATAACCCAAAAGGTGCACGACAAGGGTACACCTCGCAGCCTGTGACCACGAAACTGCTCAAAAGTCGTGGGCTCTCCGCCGGAGCGCATCAGCGCGTCGACGGCCCCGCCGCAGGAAAGCTGTGCAGCAGCGGGCCGATTGCGTTCGACATGCGGTAGCCGTTCCTATGGTCTTCGTTGATCGCCCAGAACATCGCGCCCTTGAACGCCGGATAGCCGCCCGGCTGCCGCAGCCTGTACTCCGCGCCCGGGTAGCTGCGCCCTTCAATCAGCTCCCGCAGCGCGGCTTCCACCTGCGGAATCGCCGTATAGTTGCGCGCCGAGGTGGGCGTCGCCGGCAGCCCCACCGCTACTTCCGACGCCGGCACGGCCGGGAAAAACCCTCCGGCGCCGCCCGCCACCGGGAAGCCATGCACCAGCATCTCCGCCATCGCGACATGGTAGTCCGCGTTGCCGGGCAGGTAATAGTTGCCGTCCAGCGCCTCCAGCGGCGGCGTGTTGTAGTCCTGCGCGTCGACAAACGACAAAATATCTCTCGTGCCGTAAATCACCGGCAAAAACGAGCCGAACTGCCCCGCATAGTTCTGCATCCCGGCCTGCGTCTGCGCCGCCTCCGGAACCTCCGCCACCATGAACCCTGCTCCAAAATGCCGGTGCAGCGTGTGCATGGCCTCGATCAGGTGCACCACCGATGGCGTCTTCGGCTTGCGGAAATCCGTATCGCCCGGCTCGATCAGCAGCGACGGCGTCTCGATATCCAGGTCGACGCCGTCAAATCCGTATTTCGCAACAATCTCGGTGACAGAACGGACAAAGTTCTCACGGTCCTCGTCGGTCGTCAGCGTCACCACCGCGCCGCCGCCGCCGAGCGAGATCAGCACCTTGCGGCCCTGGTGCTGCAGGTAGGCGACATCGGCCTTGAGCTGCGCCTCGCTCACCCCTTCCGGCGGATTGAAACGCAGCAGGCTCGTCGAGCCCTTGACCGGCGAGGCGAACGTCACGATCACCACATCCCACTGTGGCGACACGTCGCGCAGAGGAAACGTCTCATGCGCCGAGCCGTAGCCTTCCCAGTACCCGATCAGCGCATGCCCGTTCGCCGGCCGCGGGTTGGCGAGCGGCACGGCGGCCGTGCTTGCGGCAGGTTGTGCGGCGGCCTGCGCGTGGTCCCGGCAAGGCTCTGCCGGCCCCGTCAGCACCCGCGTGTCCGGAAAGCTGTACGCCGCCTGATACGTTCCCGTGGCCGGCGCCTGCATGAACCAGGGCAGCAACGCCGCGTTTTCCAGGTGATACATGACTCCGTTTACGGCAGCGGTTGCCGCATTCGGCAGCTTGCCGCCATCGGTCGGCTCGGCAAACAGGTAGGCGCTGCCCTCGCCTCGTCCGCCGCACCCGACATTGTCGGGCGGCATCTTCCAGCCGGGAAACACGTTCGTCGCAGCGCCGTGCAGCGGATCGTTCATCCATTCGGCAAGCTGCTGTGTCAGCCCCTGCACATCTGCCACGCGCGGCAGCACGCCGGCATCCATATAAGAGCTGAGAATGAAAGCCTGGCCGTCCGCCACCCCGTGCGTCCCCGTGGAACAGCACACCGTCGCATCGCCGAGTGAGTACCAGGCGACATTCTTCGCAAGCCCAATCACCAGGCTGCCGCCTGCGGCCTTCGGCAGCCGCTTGAACATCTCGCTCTGCACAAAATCGAGATCGACGACCGCCAGCGTCTTGCCTGTGCGCTTTGAGGTCAGCAGATAGCCGCGGTCTGCCGGCACCGCGATGCGCAGCGGCGCCACAATCGTCGGCTGCCCCAGCAGCGTGTGCCAGTCCTTCGCCTCGGCCTGGTAAAACTCCGCCCGCTGCAAAGCATCGCCGTACTGCGTGTTGCCCGTGGCAAAGCCATACGGCGTAAACACCGGCGAGCGCACCACCGACGCCACGCCTGCGCCGGGCTCGATGACTATGCTCTTCCCTGCCGCAGTAAATGACAGCGCCAGCGGCACCAGCACCGTCGGGATCGTCGTCGTGCCGCCCTGCTCCGGCGCGCGCCCCACCACCTGGATGGAATAACTCCTGCCCGCCGTGGTAAAGGAGCGGGTAAATGTCGGCACCGGCGCGGCAGCGGTCGCCTGCACTGGCGCGGCAACTGCGCCAACAGAAACACCCAGCAGCAGACCAAGAGAGAGCAATCGCAGGATGAACATAAAGGCAACTCTAAAACATCGGCCCGACTGCCGCGGCTGAAACCTCCTGGCAGGCTCCTAATCCGCAACCATCACATCGCCCGGAAGAATCGGTCGCGTACGCGGCAGCACGCCGCGCGATGCCGCCGCTCCCACCACTGCAAGCGCCCCCGCAAACACACCCAGCTTCAGCAGGCTGGCCGCGCGCGATCTGCGCTCGGTCTTCCACAGGGCCAGCAGCAGAGGATGCGCGACCAGCGCCGCCCACACCGAGCCGTAAAAGTAGCGCCGCTCCGTTCCTTCGTCTTTGGTCGACGGCCCCACCCGCGGCAGCGCGCCGGCAGCGCCCAGCAGCAGAACCGCAGCGCAAAGCGGAAAGTAGGCGTAGCGATAGAGCTGCTTCATGTACCACGAGCCCGTCGCGTTGGCGATCGCGAGGCCGGCCAGGTTCAGCAGCGTATAGCTCAGCACCGCGTTCCAGGCAAAGGTATAGCAGATGCGGCGGTACAGGGGATTGGGCCGGTCTTCATCGAAGCGCAGAATGTATGGCCTGGGCTCAACCCCCGGCAGCTGCCCGCGCAGCCCTGCCGCGCCCGTCCCGGCCAACACCACTGAAAGCCACAGCAGGTTGCTCCGGCTGAAGCCGCTCGCAAACAGCCGGAACGTCAACGGCCCGGGCGCGATAAAAAACACTGAGATCCAGATGGGCCAGTGCGCCAGGCGATACACAGGAGTATTGCGCTCCCGCAGCTTGCGCTCCTGGGCGTATTCCAGTTTTCCGCTGTATGGCATACTCGTGAGTCTTGCAGAGCGCCGTTGGCCGAGTCAACGCGCCGGCGGCAAGCCGTAGAGCGAGGCGGCAGTGTTGCGCATCACTTCTTTCGCGATCGCCGCGGCGCGCGCCCGGCTCACTTCTCCGTCCCGCAGCATGCCGGTCAGCGCGAGGCCCAGCGCCTGCCGTCCGTTCCGGCTTGCGATCCAGCTTGACTCCTCCCATCCCATCGCGTCCGAATACGGATACCCATCCGTCCCGAACATCACCTTATCCGGATAGGTTTCCAGCCACTCGCGCAGCCATCCCGACAGGGTTCGCGGCGAAAAACTCAGCGTTTCCTGCGAAAGGTCCAGGTACACGTTCGGCTTCTGCAGCAGCGCACCTGCTTCCCGCACAAACGGCCAGCCGCCATGCAGCAGCACGAAGCGGGTATTGCGCAGCCGCGGATCGTTGAAGACCGGCTCAAGCAGCAGGGGATTGCCGCCGGCTATGCTGAAATATCCTCCGCCGCCGGCCATGGTGTGCAGGTGAACAGCCATGCCCAGCCGCCCGCATTCCTCCGCGATGTAGCGGAAGAGATAATCCTGCAGGAGCTTGTAATCCGCGGAGTCGGGCCGCGGCCGCCGCACCCATCGCGCATACACCTGCGCGGCCTGCGCCCGGGTAGGGTTGCCGAAGTCGAACCCGCGCAGATACGCGATCTCAAACTTCTCCGCGATCGCTCCCCCGGCCTTCTGTCGCTCGAGCGTCGGCGTCACCACCCGGCGCAGGTACTCGTTCAGCGTCGCCGGCACTTCACGCATTCCGGCAGCCTGCAGGTAGCGTGCGCGAACCCGCTCCTCCAGCGGAAAAAACTGCGCCCGGTCCGGCGTCGCCTCGGCCAGAACCGTGTTGTCGAGCGGAAACAACAGCGCGTCTATATACGGAACCCAGCGAAACCTCGGCGGCCGCATGCCCGGCCCCATAAAGACCCTGTTGGCGACCATCGCGCCGATGCCGTCCTGGTCCAGAACCCAGTCCGCGTAGTGCTGCTGCTCGCGAGACTTGACGCGAGCACGCGCGGACTCAAGCCGCTTCATCCCCTCGGCATCGAGCGGCGCCGACCCGTGAAAGCCCCATAGCGCAGCCCACGCCGCGGGCAGCTGCGGATTGTCCGGCCTCCACGCGACCGGATCCGTCTCCGGCGCCATGTTGTCGACCGGCAGCGCGTCGAAGCCTCTGTCCTTCTGGTCGCCGGGCGGCGGCAGCACCGGGTGCGCATGGTTATCGATGGCCTGCACGGCCGCGATTGTTTTGGCGAGGCCCGGGTCGATTCCCTGCTCAACCGCCGACGGAACACCGGACGCCCCCCTGTGGCCGCTGGCAACTGCGCCGGACGCGGCAGCGCCCGCTACCAGAAAAACCAGCACCCACGTCCCGGGAAACTGTAGCCTGCGGCTCATGACAATGAAACTAGCATGAGAATAGACAGAGCCCTTCCGCCAATCAGGCCTGTCCGCATGCCCTCGAACTGCATCCCTCTATGTTATGAATCAACAGGCCTCGGATCGGCAGCCGGAGAACCGTCTATGAGCACTGCTCACCAGGACAGCGAAGCCTTGCACCCGCGACCCCAGATGCTCCGTGAAACATGGCAGAGTCTCAACGGCCAGTGGCAGTTTTCAAAAGGGCGGGCGCAGGCCTGCACCTCACCCGGCGCAGTTACGTGGGAGTGCATGATCGAGGTACCGTTCAGCCCGGAGACCCAGGCCAGCGGAGTCAACGACCCCGGCTTCTATACAGCCGTGTGGTACCGCCGCACCTGGGACCAGCAGCGCCCTGCCAAAGGGAAACGGCTGCTGTTACATTTTGAAGCCGTCGACTGGCGAGCGACCGTCTGGGTGAACGGCCAGAAAGTCTGCACGCATGAGGGCGGCTATACGCCCTTCTTCGCGGACATCACCCCTGCTCTGCGCGAAGGCCTGACCCAGGAGGTCGTCGTGTGCGCCGAAGATGCCCCTGCTGACCTTTCAAAGCCGCGCGGCAAACAAGACTGGAAGCTTGAGCCCCATTCGATCTGGTATCCCAGGACAACCGGTATATGGCAGATGGTGTGGCTTGAAACCGTCAGCACGGTGCGCCTCCAGTACCTGCACTGGTCCAGCAGCCTCGACCGCTGGGACATCGGCATCGAAGCCCTGATTCTCGGCGGCGGCTCGCTCGAAGCAGAGCCGGACCATGAAGAGAAGCAGCCCGCCCCAGAGCCTCTTGAGCTTTCAGTCCGCCTCTCCGCCGATGACCAGTTGCTCGCCCATGATACCTACGCGGTCATCGCCGGCGAGGTGCATCGGCGCATCGCCTTGTCCGACCCCGGCATCGACGACTTCCGCAACAACCTGCTCTGGTCGCCAGCTTCGCCGACCCTGATTACAGCAGAGGTAGAGCTGCGCGCAAGCGACGGAACACTCCTCGACAAGGTGCACAGCTACACCGCCTTGCGCTCGCTCGCCACCCAGGGCGACCGCTTTCTGCTGAACGGCCGCCCGCTCAACCTCCGGCTCGTGCTCGACCAGGGCTACTGGCCGGAGAGCGGCCTCACCGCGCCTGACGATGCCGCGCTCCGCAGGGATATCGAGCTGGTGAAGCAGATGGGTTTCCTCGGCGTGCGCAAACACCAGAAGATCGAAAGCGCGCGCTTTCTCTACTGGGCCGACACCATGGGTCTGCTGGTGTGGGAGGAGATGCCGAGCGCTTACCGCTACACCACCAAGTCCATCCACCGGCTCACGCGGGAGTGGCTGGAAGTTGTGGAGCGTGACCGCAGCCACCCCTGCATCGTTGCCTGGGTGCCGTTCAACGAAAGCTGGGGTGTCCCCGACCTGCCCGAGAGCAGCGCCCAGCGGCACTACGTCCAGGCCCTCTATCACCTCACCCGCGCGCTCGATCCAAGTCGCCCCGTCATCGGCAACGACGGCTGGGAGAGCGTGGCGACCGATATCATCGGCATCCATGACTACGACGATCGACCCTCGCGCATGGGCGTCCGCTACGGCATGAACGATATTGAAAGCCGTCTGCTGAAGCGGGAGCGCCCGGGCGGCCGCCTCCTGCGCCTGAGCGGAGAGGACGCGATGTGCCACCAGCCCATCATGCTGACCGAGTTCGGAGGCATTGCCTTCGGCGGCACAGAGCAGACCTGGGGTTACTCCCGGTCGGAAACAGGCGATCAGTTTCTCGAGCGTTACCGCGCGCTGCTTGAATGCGTGCGCAATCTGCCCTCTCTTGCCGGGTTCTGCTACACGCAGCTAACCGATACCTACCAGGAAGTCAATGGGCTGCTCTATGCCGACCGCACCCCGAAAGCCTCGATCGAAGCCATCGCGCAAGCCACCTCCGGCTCCATCCCGGACTACGACCCGCAGGTCCATTCCGCATGGACAGAACATAACATGCAGCATTAAAGTACCTAATCGTACGTCGAGGCATCACCAATGCACGCGTGGCTTTTTCCGCCGGAAAATGCCACACGTGCATTCGCGCATACACACCTCAGTTACTCACGGAAGAGCAGCTCAGGTTCAGGCTGCCTAGGGCGGCCTCAAGCAGGGGCATTCCCAGCTGGGGAACCAGGCTGTTGCTCTGGATACAGATAGGCGCCGTATCCATAAAGCCCGGGTCCGGCACATACAAGGCGATCGACGTGCCGCCCGTCTGCGAGACCGTGTCGTTCTGCACCGTGAAGGAAGCAGCAGGGATGTTCGAGCTTTCGTCAGGAATCAGCGCAATTCCCAACGAGCCCTGCGGGTTCGCAATGGTTACTTTATTTCCTGTTACCGATCCTCCGTAGGAGGTAATGCCAGGAAACGTATTCTGGTTGCCGACATAATTGATCGTGTTATTGGCAACCGTGCCCGAAGTAAAGTGCCCCAGTCTTAACAGGAACGGAGGCGAGTACGGCGCCTGGCCGGTGAAGGTATTGGTGTCGATATCCGCCGCCGCCTGGGAATTGAACGAGACAAACGCTGCATCGTGATTCGGGCCCGAGCTGAATGGAATGACCCCGTACGCGTCTCCCAGCACCACCGCGCCGTCGTTTAACTGGTTGTTCGTGACGACGTCATCCGTCGTCTGGTCAAAGTACAGCGACAGGTTATTCAACGTATTGTTTTCAAAAGTAAACTGCGAAGAGCCCTCCGTCGCATAGATACGCGCCGCAAGAGACAGGCCTTCCGCCCCTGGAGCCGCATAGCCGGTCACGGTGTTGCCGCTGAACAGTACGTTGGTGAACTGGTCATACTCGTCCGTGCCGCCATAGGAAGCATCTCCGGTCCCGAGCGTCCACGTTGAGTTCTCGATCGTGACGTCCCGTTTGAAGCCGCCGCCGAACGCGCCGTGACTCATCGAACCGTTCACCACCACGTTGTTGACCAGGAGCCCGTACACCATACCGGTCGACAGCACCGGGTTGTACGTATCGATCGTCATGTTCTGGATCGCGATATCGTGGGGAGTTACCGGCAGCTTGACCATGCCGAACGCGCTGCTGCCATCGTCGTAATAGGTTTTCGATGCAGGATAGGCCAGTGTGACCTTGCCTCCGCTCACCGCCGCTACCGTGTTCAGTTCGGAAAAGTGGCATTCCCCCGCAGTCCCTCCCGTTGTCTGGCACGGACTGCCGGTAAACGACCCCGAGTAAAGCCAGACATCGTCTCCAGGACTGAGCGAAGCCGATCCTGCCAGCGTCACCTGCGTCTGTCCCTTGGTCACCTGGCTGATCGGGATAACACCGCCAACCGTATCGTTCGGCCGCTGGAAGAACCCGACGGCGACCAGCGAGGACGCCCCGCCATGATCGGGAGGTGTCGACAGAACGGTACCGGTGCCGGTTCCCTGCAGGTGAACCTTGCCGTTTGAACCATTCGGTATTTCCAGGTAGTGGTACGCAGCCCACACAGGATCACTCGTCAGGGCATTCGAGTAGGACGGGTAGTTCGTCGTCCCATTGACCTCGAACACAGGCCTGCGGATAACATAGCTCCCGTTGCCGAACTGTACCGTGCCCCCGCCGGCCGCGACCGCGGCGTTGATTGTGTTTTGGACCGCCTGCGTGTCGTCGTGCGAGAGCGTCGCACCCTGAAAGGTGCTCGTCAGCCCGTCCGCAACAGTAATGCCTTCCGGCGTAACCGCTGCAATCGAAGTAAAGAAATCCTCGTTCTTGGCTATGTTCGGATTCCCTGCCGGCAGGTTATTCGGCCAGCCTCCGCGCGTGCCGGGCCGCTGTCCCACATCCTGCGTGTCGCTGCTGAAGGCCGCGACGCTTACAAGCTGATACGGCCCGCTGTCTTCTGAAACATACCAGAGGAAAGCCGGTGAGTACCCGACGTTCGAGGTCGTCGTCGACAGTTCGTTCCAGGTACCGGTAATCGATAGGTCCGGCTCGCCGGAGACGCATGCCTGCGGACTGGGAGTGCTGATTCCCTCCAGCGGATCGACCGTATCGACGATGTAGCAGTAAGTGTGCGAGCCGGAGACTGTTCCCTCTTTCGCAACAATCGGTGTTTGCGTAATCGGCTCTGTCTGCACCGGAATACCCGCGCCGTAGAGCACGATGCCTTCTCCGGCCGTGAAGTCATTCGTATTGGTGGCGCAATTGGTTAAGACATTGGTACCTGCGACGCCTGAACAGGTGCCGGTGTTTGCGCTTCCCGAAGCGCCGTAGCTTCCGACGTTGTACACAGGAAGGTTTGCCGAGATAGTCCCGGCCGCGCCGTTACCGGGCGTAGATTGCGCGAAGCCCGTCGTGCAAGGCAATGCCAGAGCTACTGCTCCGATCAAGTGTGTCAATAAGTAAGTAGTGTCTTTTGAACGTTGGGGGGGTAAAACCATTCTGCTCTGCTCCTTGTTCCGTGAACAGTAAACGATCTTTCCCCACGCACAAAGCCGAGCCAAAACTTTTTATGTAAGGCTTGGCAACTTTACGCGAATTTGCACATCTTACGCACACACTTGGGAAGGAATGACATAAGCACGCTCGAACGCAGGCGCGGCGCCGCGTGTTCCCGAAAGGAACAAAAAATACGTGCTCACAGGTAAATATTGCAATTCGCACAGGCGTGCGAAGCGTTACCGCGGTTCATTTTCAGGCTCGCAACCGCTCAAACCAGCTGCATCGTCTGCGGATTCCAGTGCACGATCGAGTCGCGCTCATAACTCAGGTTGCTGAGCAGAGCAGCGCCGGCTGCGCGGAAGCCGAAGACCGCGTCTTCTATCACCGGCTTGCGGCTCCTTACCGAGGCGAAGAAGTTTGAGAAGTGGTCATAACTGTCGCTGTATCCGGGAGCAGCCGCGAACCTTTCAAATCCCAGTGCCGGCAGGCCCACCTCGTGCGTTACCGGGTACTTCTGCCGGTACTGCTCGAGAATGCGCTTCTGCATCGCGTCTGTAAATGTGCCGATCGTATACCCGGGCGCCTTTTCCCGCGGAGTCCTGCTCACCGTGACGGCATTTCCCGCGATCTCCATCGTGCCTTCAGAACCGGTGAAGATCAGCCCTTCGCTCTCCTCGCCTCCATCCACAAAGTTCACACGCAGGCTCAGGTTGAAACCTTGCGGATAGTCGAACAGCGCGAGCATCACATCCGGCACATCGCGGCCGTCTTTCCAGAAGCGCAGGCCGCCGGTTGCCATGGCACGCGTCGGGCCGAGCGAGCCGGTGATGAAGTGCGTTCCGCTGAACAGATGCACAAACAGGTCGCCGGCCACGCCGCTGCCGTAGGCTTTCCACTTGCGCCACTGGAAGAAGTGTTCAGCATTGAATGGTATCTGCGGCGCGCTGCCCAGGAACCGCGGCCAGTCGCAGGTTTCGACGCTCGCGTCGAGCGGAACCGTATAGTTCCAGGCCCCGATCGATGAGTTACGATCCCAGTGCGCCGTCACAGTATTCAGCTCGCCGATAGCGCCCGACGCCAGTAACTCCTTCGCCTTGACATAGACAATCGAACTTACACGCTGGCTGCCCACCTGCAAGATACGCCCCGTACTCTGCGCGGCGTCTATCATCTCAGGCCCGTCGGCATACAGGTGGATCATCGGCTTTTCGCAGTAAACGTCCTTGCCTGCGCGCATCGCGTCCACGGCAGCCTGCTTATGCCAGTGGTCCGGGGTAGCGATGATCACAGCGTCGATGTCGGTGCGCGCGAGAACCTGCCGGTAGTCGCGCGTGGTAAATACGTCGTTTCCCCATAACTCCCTGCAGTGGTCGAGCCGTCCCTGGTAGCAGTCCGCCACCGCGACAAGCTTCACGCCCGGAACCTGCAGCGCGAACGACGTATCGCTCTGCCCCTGGCCACCCGCGCCGATCAGCGCAATCTGCAGGTGATCGTTCTTCCCGACCGGCCGCGACTGCGCTGACGGCGCCCCCTGCCCGTCCGCTGCGAGCAGTGAGCCTGCTGCCGTCGCGCCTGCCGCCTTCAAAAAACTCCTGCGATTCAAAATATCCATCAACGCTCCATGACGAAGGTTCTTCGCCGGCTCTGACTCATCCACAATGCTGCTTGGCACTTACGGCCTGGCAGGCCCATCCTGCTGCTTCACAACCACTCCCTCGCCCGGAAATGGCCAGTCTTTGTTCAGCAGGAGCTGCTGCTCTCGCGTAGCCTTCGGCACATGGTTGATCGTAAGGTTCTCAAAGAAGAAAACACCGGTCTTCCCCGCGGTCGCAATATCCACGTCGCCGTCGCCGTCCAGGTCCTGCGCAATAAACTGCGTGCCCGCCCCGGCGGCGCTGTTCACCGCAATCGGGTACCGCGTGAACGTGCCTGTCTTGCGGTCGATCTTGTAGTAATAAATAACCAGCGGATCATAGGATCCCGGGTCGTTGCCGGAGTGCCCTCGATAGCGTTTTCCGGCCAGTAACTCCGGCTCGCCGTCGCCGTCGACATCCACCAGCTTCAGCGCGTGTATCTGCGAGTACGACTCGTCGATAACATGCTTTACCCAGCGTCTATGCTGGCTGTCGCCCTGCTGCTCCAGCCAGTACAGGCCGTAACTATGGCCTTCGCCGTAAATAATGTCCAGCTTACCGTCGTTATTCACGTCATAGCCCAGGATCGGGAAACCGGCGTCGCCTAACTGCCAGTCCCCATGCCACTCCCATTTGTCGTGGTCGGCGTCGATGTTCCTGAACCAGCCGTACGGCGTAAGAATATCGGCCTTGCCGTCCCCGTCGACATCGGCAACGCCAATGCCATGGCCATCCTGTGTCCTGTCGCCGACGTGGTGTACCTTCGGCGTCGCTCCGGAAAAATCAACCCAAAGAATCCCGGAGTGGTTGTAATGGGCCAGGATAATATCAGGCTTGCCGTCCCCGTTGATATCTGCCGAGGTGCCGCCCTCGGTATCATAACTGTCAGCAATCAAATGCGGCTTCCACATGGCGCCTAAGTGCTTCGGGTTCTCGAACCACCACAGGCCGTTCACCATCCACCCGGTCGTCACCACATCCGGCGCGCCGTCATGGTTCACGTCAACGGTCCACTCGCCGGAGTCGGAAACAAACTCGTTCAGGATGCCGACCGTTCGGTACTGGTGGCGCGTCCACTCGCCGCCCGTCGGTCCCGGGTTCTCGTACCAGTAAGCACCGCTCAGCAGGTCAGGCCGTCCGTCGCCGTTCATGTCGAGCGTCGTAATGGCTTCCGCATGGTCGTTCCCCAGGTGGTGCTCGAAAAACGTAGTCTGCGGCACACCGTTGGGGCCGTTGCCGGGCGTCGTTTTCCGCTCGCTTTGCGCCCATGCCGTAAGCGCAACCGCCGGTAGCACGGCGAGCAAAACAGTGCCTGCGATCTGTTGTTTCCTCAAGCGAATCTCTCCCTGGTATCTAAAAATAGCCGCGCCCTGGCTGACTCGGGCTCCATGCCGGCTCCGCTGCTAGGTATCGTTGCGCTCACGTTTCTCCCCTGCAGCGCACGGCACGCGGCAGCACAGGCAAGTCTACTCGCTCCCTTGCAATGTTTTGCAAGCGCAATAGCTCTCGCACCGGAGTTCACCGCAATGCGCCCCGTGGGCCGCAGCACCCCGGTGCTGGGCTTTCTTCAAAGCTCGTGCTATGTTCTAGCGCAGGCGGCGTTGCGCTTTCCGCATCGGGCCCCCGCGAGACGGACGGCAAGCGGATCGCTCTCAGCACCCTGCTGCTGTCGAAACAAAGTGTCACGGAGCGGCGACCATGAGCATGGCAGTAGAAGACACGATCCTGGTGACGGGCGGAGCCGGCTTTATCGGGTCCAACTTTGTACTGGGCTGCATGCGGGAGACCCGCGCCCGGGTGCTGAACCTTGACCTGCTCACCTATGCTGGAAACCCTTCCAATCTCCGTTCCCTTTCCGGAAACGAACGGCACCTGCTGATCTCCGGCGACATCGGAGATGAAACGCTCGTGCGTATGCTGCTTCAGCAGCACCGGCCCCGCGCCGTGGTCCACTTCGCGGCCGAGAGCCACGTCGACCGCTCCATCGTCGACCCCGGCGCCTTTGTGCGCACCAACGTCGAAGGCACGCAGCGCCTGCTCGAAGCCTCCCGTCTCTACTGGAACACTCTCGAAGGCGAAGCCCGCGAGCGGTTCCGCTTTCTCCACGTCTCCACCGACGAAGTCTACGGTTCGCTTGCCCCCGCCGATCCGGCCTTTACCGAGACAACGCAATACGCACCAAACAGTCCCTATGCTGCCTCGAAAGCAGCCTCCGACCACCTGGTGCGCGCCTATCACCACACCTACGGGCTCCCGGTGCTCACCACCAACTGCTCCAACAACTACGGACCGTTCCAGTTTCCTGAGAAGCTGATCCCGCTCATGATCCTCAACGCGCTCGAGTGGAAAAAGCTGCCCGTCTACGGCGATGGCCGCAACGTGCGCGACTGGCTCTTTGTCGAAGACCACTGCCGGGCCATCGGCGCCGTGCTCGAGCGGGGCCGCGTGGGCCAGGTCTATAACATCGGGGGCGCGAGCGAGCGCACCAACCTGCAGGTGGTGTACGCCATCTGCGATGCGCTCGATCGTCACCGTCCCGGGCCTGCGCCGCGGCGCGACCTCGTCACCTTCGTCACCGACCGGCCCGGCCATGACCGCCGCTACGCCATCAACGCCGCCAAAATCAGCCAGGAGCTTGGCTGGATGCCCTCGGTGCATTTCGAAGAAGGCCTCGATAAGACCATCGCCTGGTACCTCGACAACCTGGAGTGGGTGGAGAACGTGCGGACCGGCGCGTCTCTTGAGTGGATGAAGACGAACTACGCCGAGCGAGCCACCCGATGAAGGGAATCATTCTCGCCGGCGGCTCCGGTACGCGGCTCTATCCCGTCACGCATGTGGTTTCCAAGCAACTGCTGCCCGTCTACGACAAACCCATGGTCTACTACCCGCTCAGCGTGCTCATGCTCGCCGGCATCCGCGAGATCCTCGTCATCTCCACGCCGCAGGACTGCTCGCGGTTCGAGGCGCTGCTGGGCGACGGCACGCGCTGGGGTCTGTCCATCCAATATGCGGTACAGCCCAGCCCCGACGGCCTGGCTCAGGCCTTCCTGATCGGCCGGGAGTTTATCGGCGACAGCCCCATCGCCCTGGTGCTGGGCGACAACATCTTCTACGGCCAGGCGCTTTCGACGCTGCTCAAGCAGGCGGCCGCAAAGACCCACGGGGCAACGGTGTTTGCCTATCGCGTCCAGGACCCCGAGCGGTACGGCGTCGTTGAGTTCGACCCGCACGGCCGCGCCATCTCGCTTGAGGAGAAGCCGGCCACGCCGAAGTCGCCCTATGCGGTCACCGGGCTGTACTTTTATGACAGAACGGTCGTCGACATCGCCGCGCAACTCAAGCCATCCCCCCGCGGCGAACTTGAGATCACCGACGTCAACAAGGCCTACCTCGCACAGAACCTGCTTGAAGTCAGGGTGATGAGCCGGGGAATGGCATGGCTCGACACCGGAACCCATGATTCGCTCTGCGAGGCCGGCAGTTACATCCAGACCATCGAACGCCGGCAGGGCACCAAAATCGCCTGTCCTGAGGAGATCGCCTTCCGCAGCGGCTACATCACAGCGGCCGAGCTCGAAGCGCTCGCCCAGCCCATCCGCAAGAGCGGCTATGGGCAGTACCTGCTCGATCTGCTCGAAGAACGGACGCATCTCCCGATTGAGCTTTAAAGCATGAAAGTAACCGAAACAGCCTTGCCGGGCGTTCTCCTGCTGGCGCCCGAGCAGATCAGCGACCCGCGCGGCATGTTCATGGAGACCTATAACCAGCGCGCGATGGAAGAACTCGGCCTGCCGACCTGCTGGCCGCAGGATAACTTTTCCCTTTCGCGGCGCAATGTCGTCCGGGGACTGCATTACCAGCTCACGCAGCCGCAGGGCAAGCTGGTGCGCGTGTTGTCCGGCGCAGCGCTCGACGTTACCGTCGATCTGCGGCGCAGCTCGCCGTCCTTCGGGCGTTCCCTCGCGCTCGAGCTGCGGGCTGAAGACGCAACCATGCTATGGATTCCGCCCGGTTTCGCGCATGGCTTCGTAGCCCTCACCGACCACATGGGCTTCGCCTACAAGGTCACGGACTACTACTCGGCCGCGGGCGAGCGAACCATCCTCTGGAACGATCCGGACCTCGGCATCGAGTGGCCGGTAAACGAGGCCGAGGCGATCATCTCGACCAAGGACGCAGCCGGCACGCGCCTCGCCGACGCCGAGCTGTTCGCTTGAAGCAGCCACCCCGCGTGCTGCTGCTGGGCGCCACCGGCCAGGTGGGCGCGGAACTCGCGCGGCGCTTCAGCGACACGGCGCTTCAACCGCTCACCCGTGCGGCCGCCGACCTGGCTCAGCCGGAGCGGCTGCGGGCTGTGGTCCGGCAGGCGCGACCGCAGGTCATCCTCAATGCAGCGGCCTACACCGCGGTCGACCGGGCCGAAACCGAACCCGACCTGGCGGACCGCATCAACCATCTCGCCCCGAAGGTGCTGGCCGAAGAAGCGGACCGCGCCGGCTCACTGCTGGTGCACTACTCTACCGATTACGTGTTTGACGGCAGCAAGAGCGAGCCCTGGACCGAGACCGACCCGCCGGCGCCCCTGAACGTCTATGGAGCAAGCAAGCTCGCAGGAGAACGCGCCATCGCATCGGCGTGCCAGCGATACCTGATCCTGCGCACCAGCTGGGTCTACGGGCCGCGCGGCCACAATTTTCTGCAAACGATGCTGCGCCTGGGGCGCGAGCGTTCCGAGCTGCGGGTCGTCAATGACCAGTGGGGCGCGCCCACCACCGCCGCCGCTCTGGCCGAGGCCACGCGCGCCGCCGTCGATCGCATACTGGAGGAACACCCGGACGCGCCGGAGAGCTGGGCAGGCATCTACCACGCCACCTGCGGCGGCCAGACCAGCTGGTGCGGCTTCGCGCAGGCCATCTTCGCCCAGGCCGCGCAGCGGGAGCCGCGTGCGTGGCCCCGCGCCTGGCCCCGTGTCCAGGGCATCGCGACCCGCGATTACCCCACCCCGGCCATGCGCCCCCGCAACTCCGTCCTCTCGAATGAAAAACTGGCGCGGCGCTTCGGTGTGCGTCTGCCTGCCTGGGAGCATGGCCTTCACGTCTGCTTCCAGCAGACCGGCGAGGCTGCAAACATCCGGCACGCGTAACTGCCTTCTCCTGCCGCCTGCTCAAACGAGAGCTGCCCCTTCGACAATGCTTGTCTCGTAGCCGGGTGAACACCGGCTCTCTCTAGCCGTGTAGGACCTCCGGTTGGTGTGCGGGTGAAACCGAGAGAAAACTCCAGCCGCGCCGTCTGTTTCCGTTTTCCGGACCGTTCCCGGAACGGTCCCCGCAGGCATCCACTCCGGCCGTCGTGCCATCCCCCGCGGCAGCCTTGCCGTAGGCTAAGGAAGGCGATGCTCTTCCCCAACGCACTCCCGTTCAATCCGGCTGCGCCTGCCCAGGCCCTGGCGCAGCTCCCCGCCGCGCCCGCGGTCTTCGCCCTGCGCGGCGAAACCGGCGAACCCTACCTCAACCACACCGCCGACC
>CAXTMY010000036.1:27848-33699 GCA_964245565.1 uncultured Acidobacteriaceae bacterium
CGCCCAGTCCAAACGCCTCGCGCTCGCCGCTCTCGTCCGCCGCATCGAGTGGGCGCCCACCGCGTCCGGCTTCGCCGCGCAGCTCCTGCTTTACCAGGCTTCCATCGAGGCCTTCGGCGACCGCGCCACCCGGCGTCTGCACCTGCGCCCCGCCTCGTTCCTGCGCATGGGCATGCGCAACCGCTTCCCCCGCGCCTGGGTCACGACTTCCCTCTCGCTCTCAGCCGCAGCCGATCTCTTCGGACCGTTCCCCTCGCGCAACGCCGCCGAGCGCTACGCCGAAGCCGTGCTCGACCTCCACCTGCTCCGCCGCTGCTTTCAGGATCTCGACCCCGATCCCGAGTTCCCCGGCTGTATCTACTCCGAAATGAAGAAGTGCCTGGCACCCTGCTACGGCGGCTGCACAGACCAGCGCTACACCGTCGAAGCCGCCGCCGTCCATGCCTTCTTCCGCACCCGCGGCGCCAGCCTGCTCGGCGCGCTCGCAAAAGAGCGCGACGCCGCCAGCGAGGCTCTCGACTTCGAAGCCGCGGCGTCCGTCCACACGCGCTACAGCAAGGCGGAAGCCGTGGCCGCGCTCGCGCCCGGGCTCGCCGGCGCGCTCGCCGCGCAGCACGGCGTTCTCGTCCAGCCCGCCGTCCAGCCCGACACCGTCGACCTCTACCTGCTCCGCAACGGCGTCTTCACCGGCCCGGCCTCGTTCTCCGTCCTCGGCATGCGCCTGCCCAACGAGCAGTCCGGCTCCAGCTCGCTCTTCGCCCATCCCGCCGCCATCCCAGCCGTCCCCTTGCGTGAAAGTCCAATGTTCGAGACGCCACAACAGCGGATGCCTCAGGTCTCGGACCCGGCTATCTGCAGGCCCAGCCCTGGGCAAGACAGTCCCGGCGAGTCAGATCGCTCATTGAATCGAGTCGCAGCCGCCGGCACGCCGGATGACCGCCTTTCCGAAGCGCTCGCCTCGCTTACCGCCGGCCGCCACGCACCCACAAAGCAAGAGCTCTGCGACCACCAGTCGCTGCTGGCCCGCTGGTACTTCCGTCCGCAGGGCAAGCGCGAGGGCGAGCTCATCCTCATCGCCCCCGGCACCGGCCCAGGCATCGAACCAGCAGCCGACCCGGGCACCGATCGAGGGGCCGACCCAAGCACCGAACCCTCCCGGCAGCAGATCCCGCTCAAGCCCCTGCTCCGCGCCTGTGCCCGCGTCTACCGCGCGCACGTCGAGAAACACGCCCCCAAAGCAACCGGCCGCGACCGCGCCGACCCGGAGCCCGGCACAAACGGCTGAAACTCTGCGCCATTCGTTGCACTGCCGCTGTAACCAAAGTAGCTACAGTTACTTACAATCCCTCTGCCTCGCCGAACAACAGGCAGATGCGGTGTTCCACGTGGAACAAAAAAGGGCCGCGGCGCAAGCCGCGGCCTTTTGTCTCGGTAAGCAAAAGCTACTGCGCGTGCTCCTGCAGCCAGCTCTTCACATTCCCCTCCTGCGCTGAGCGGAACTCCTCGCAATCCTGGATCTGCGACTCCGCCCGCTTGAGCGACCGCGCCGCCGCATGCACCGGATGCGCCGTAAAGAACGCGTTCACCTCCGCCGCCTTGTCCGCCGAGCAGAACGAGCCGGCCGCGCTCACCACCCGCGCCCCGTTCATCTCCGTCAGCTGCGCCGACACCGCCGGCCAGTTAGCCTGGATGTACTGCCACGCCACATCATGCGTCGATGGGTTACCCAGCGCCCGCGCAAAGATAAACAGCGAGTCCTGGTTCTTGACCTTGCCGCTTGCCGCATACGCCATCGCCCTGTCGATCAGCGCAGGGTCTTCAAACGCGCCCAGCAGCGCCAGCGCCTCTTCTGCCCGCTGCGGGTTATTCGCCGTCTCAAACACCTTCTGCAGCTGGTCGAACAGCGTGGCGTCACCATGTTGCGCCGCGATCGAAAGGGCCGCAGGCGCCAGGTTCGGGTCGACCGCATCCGGGTTCGCCAGGTACGCCGCCGTCAATTTCCTGGCGTCCGCGATGGTGTCCGGATCGTTGCCGATGCTGCCCACCAGGCTGAACAGCTCGGCCCGCAGCTGCTCCTTCTCAGGCGAGTCGCCGGCTGCCGGCGCGCCCAGCTTCGTCAGCTCCGGCTTGTAAGTCCGCCGCACCCAGTCCGCGAATGCTGTCTTCTCGTCCGCGGTCGCCAGCAGACGTGTGTCAATCGAGCGCAGGTCGCCATAGACCGTCTCCATTACCTCGCTGCTGTCATCGCCGCGTGTGGCAGCCGCCAGGTCGAGGCTCCTGCCGACCTTCGCCCTGCTCGCGCGCACCTGTGCCCACTCATCGCCGAGCAGGCTGATGCGCTCGGCCGGCTGCAGCCCGGTCTCGATCGCCGCCGCCAGCTTCGCATGCACAGCATCCGGATACAGGCTGCGGTAGTACCCCTCGCCGCGCGCGTTGGCAAAGAACAGGTCGCTCGGCGCCACAGGCAGCTGGCCCTGCGCGCTGCTCAGCAGCGGGCAGTCGACCGCCGCATTGCCACTGCTTTTGATACAGATCGGGATGGTCCAGGTCTGCGCCGGGTCGCCTGCATGCGCCCGCTGCGCTGCCGGGCTCAGGAAGAAGCGGCTCTGGCTCGCATCTACGCGGCCGCCGTTCGGCTCCCCAAACTGCACCAGCGGTACGCCGGGCTGGCCGATAAAGCTGGCCATGATCTTGTCGACCGGCTTGTGGCTCGCCTCGGTCTGCGCGTTCCAGAAGTCCTCCGCCGTCGCGTTGCCGAACATGTGCGCCTGCAGGTAGTTGTGCACGCCCTTGCGGAACTGCTCCTTGCCCAGGTAGCTCTCGACCATGCCGAGCACAGCGCCGCCCTTCTGGTAGGTGATGCCGTCGAACATCTCGTTGATCTCATCCGGCGTGTTGGCCTCGGCGCGGATGGTGCGCGTCACCGCCTGCGCATCGAGGTCCAGCGTTTCATCGAGCGACACCGCTTCCTGCTCCGGCACATGCCACTCCGGGTGCCAGGCCGCGACCGGCTTGTTCTCCATCCAGGTGGCGAAGCCCTCGTTCAGCCACAAGTTGTTCCACCACTGCATCGTCACCATGTCGCCGAACCACTGGTGCGCCATCTCATGCGCCACCACCTGCGCCACGCGCTCCTTCGCGGCGATCGAGCCATGCTGTTCATCCACCAGGAAGTCCGTTTCGCGATAGGTAATCGCGCCGAAGTTCTCCATCGCGCCGGCTTCAAAATCAGGGATCGCGATCATGTCGAGCTTGGGCATCGGATACTTGATGCCGAAGTAGGTGTCGTAATAGTGCAGCACAAACTCCGCCGCCTTTACCGCGTACGTCGTCAGCGGCAGCTTGTCCGGCGTGGAGCAGGCGCGGATCGGCACGCCGTCGCTCTCGCCCTTGGTGCAGACAAAATCGCCGACCAGAAACGCGACCAGGTACGTCGACATCTTCGGCGTCGTCGCAAACTGCAGCGTGTGCTTGTCCGCGCCCGGGCCGGCCGTGTCGGCAATGATGTTGGTGTTTGAGATCGCGGTATCGCCCTTGTCGACAGTGAGAGAAACGCTGAAGGTCGCCTTCTCCGCCGGCTCATCGAATGAAGGGAACGCGCGCCGCGCGTCAGTGGGCTCAAACTGCGTGACCGCATAATTACGCCTGGCGGTCTTGGAAAGATAGAAGCCGCGCAGCTGCCCGTTCAGGATGCCGGCATAGCGGATGTGCAGCATCGCGCGTCCGGCCGGCAGCTGGTTCGGAAACGTGAACGTCACCTGTTCCTTGTCTTTGTCCTCGCTCACCTGCGCGGTCTGCGTACCGGCCTTGCTCTGCGCCGTGACAGAGTCGAAGGTGATTTCGGCCGCGTTCAGCGTGATGGTTTTCGCGGGCGCGGCGAGCAGAACGTCGATAGTTTCATCCCCGGTGAACGTCGCGCTCTTGAGGTCGGGCGTCAGCGCCAGCGTGTAGTGCTCCGGCGTGGCATTGCCCGGCAAGCGCTGGGCCTGCGCGGCAAACGGCAGAGCGGCGAAAAGACAGGCGGCGAGAAGGATCGAGCGCGGAACCAGGGAAGTTCTGAACAGGGGCATTCTGGACAGGGCCTTTCAAACGTAGGGTCGGCATAGCGATACAGCCGCGGTCTGCCAGGCGGACCGCGGATACCAGAAGGCTATCAGGCTTCGCGGTAGTCGAGCAGCAGAAGGCCCGCCACAGCTAGGCACACCGGCCAGATATAGCCGGCTACCTGGGAAGACCGCGTACCGGGCAGCCGCAGCTGGAGCCACCGGCACCAGCCCGCCGTCGCGCCCATCACGGCAATCGAGGTGTGGGTGAGGTCGGCCAGCGTTTCGTCCTTCACATTGCTCAGGCCGTGCGAGTGGGTGAGCAGCACGGCGCCGCCCGCGGCGCAAAGCAGCGGGAAAACATACGCCGCGCGTTGCGAACGCCAGCGCCCCGTCGCGACTGCCCACTCAAAGAAGGCGAAGCAACTGATGAGGACAGCGAAGAGCCGATGCTCAAGCACGTCCGGAGAGGCAAAGCTCTGCCAGAACGGCCTGGGACCGAGCGGCCAGTTCTCAGGATCGGCGCGCAGAATGATGAATACGGCGAGCCCGAGAAAGAAGAGCGGCCAGTTGGAGGCGAGCGAGCGGGCGCGGCCGCGCGGCAGCGTGTTCGCGGCGAAGGCAAGCAAACCCGCGAACAGAACAATAAGCCCTGCCCAGTGGTGGTTGTACTCAGACCAGGCACGGTCGTTGGCGTCATTGACCCAGCCGATGGAGTACTTCGAGTCCTGGAGCGCGCGCGCCATGTTGGTGGGGGGCGCCAGCTGCGCCAGCGCGGGGCTGTGCAGGCGGGGAGTTTCCCAGCGTGTGCGGGCAACGATTTCCTGCAGGCTCAGCTGGTCCTGCTGCAGATCGATGGCCGGCGGCTGCGAAGTAAGCGAAGCCGCTGCCAGCACAGCGGTAAGGCCGAGGCCCAGCTCAGCCTCAGAAAAACGACGCAGGCGCAACAGGAAGCCTGTGCCGACGCTTGGCTGCCCCCCGGCAGGAGCAGCCGCGCGGAGCAGGCGGAAGTTGCCTGCGGCGAGCGTCAGCATGACGAGCACCAGGTAGGACTTCGCGATGATGAGGATGCCGTAGGTGGTGCCGTAAAGCCCGGTCCAGGAGCCGACATAGAACCAGCTCAGGCCAATGCCTGCGCCGACAATCGCCAGTACGCTCACGATGGCCATCGTCGAGTAGCGGCGAGCGAGGGCCTGCGCGGCAGCGAAGCTCGTGCTGCGGCGCAGGGCCACGAGCAGAGAAAGCATGGCGCCGACCCAGCCCGCGGCGCCCAGATGGTGCATGGCGGTGAGGACCAGGAGCAGCGGGCGGTCTTCCATCCGGGATGCCGCGTGGCTTTGCGCGACCGCGGCCGCAAGAACGGCGACACCGGGCAACAGCGAGGCGTACAGTGCGGAGCGGGATGCGCTGCGAAGCATCGCATAAAGCAGAAGCGCGGCAACCGTCGCGGCCGTACCGGCCACGAAAAAGTTGGCGGAAACAAGCGCGCGAAACGGAAAGCCCGAGCCGCCCATCAGGATCGCGATGGACAGCGCGACGGAGGCAACCTGCGCCGCGGCAAACGCCAGGGCAAAACCGCGCGTGATGGAACGCGCGCTCGCCGCGCTCTGATCCTCAACCGAGAGGGGACCCGCTACAAAGAGAAGGAACAGCAGCCCGCCGAGTGTAAACGCTTCCAGCGAAAGCGAAGCGGCGCGCAGCAGGACGCTGAGAAGGTCGAAGTCCCGCAGCAGCCAGATCACGAAAGGTTCCTCTCTTTTGAAGCATGAGCAGGAGCGCGCGGCTCCGCGTGCTGCACAGTGTAGATC
>CAXTMY010000037.1:0-7164 GCA_964245565.1 uncultured Acidobacteriaceae bacterium
GTTCGCAAGGTTCGAGTTCAGCAGCAGCCGCGTGCTTTCAAGCGTCCCGGCCGCCAGCACCACCACCCGCGCCTTCACTGACATTTCGCGCCGCGAGAGCCGATCCACAAAAAACACCTCGTTGATCCGGCCGGTGTTGCGGTCCACCCCGAGCTGCCGTACCACCACGTTCGCAATCGCCTGCAGCTTCCCCGTCCTGATCGCGTCCGGCAGCAGCAGGTTCACCGAGCTCGCCAGACCGTCCCGCCCCAGCGAGCGCCGCTGCTTGCATACCGGGATCGACGCCTTCCTCCCCGCGGCGATCAGCCGCTCCATCGAGCCGCACCACGCCGTGTCATCCGGGATAAAATTGCCGTCCGGGTACTGCGGCAGTCCCTCCCTCCGCCCTTCCACGCGGAAGATCTCCTCTACCCGCGCATAGTACGGCGCCAGATCGGCCAGCGAGATCGGCCAGTCATCCCCGAAGCCGTCGTGGGACTTTGCCTTCAACTCGTAATCGCTCAACCGAAACGACTGCCGCGACCAGAACAGGCTTCGCCCCCCGAACAGCCGCACCCGGACCCAGTTGTACGGCTGTTGTGCGTCATAGGTGTAGGGAACCTCCTGTTCATCCACCCAGGTGTTCGCATTGAACTCGTTTGACTGGAACACGTGCGGCAGACGGCCCGGCTCCTTAAAGCCGCGGTATGGCAGCGCATACGCAGGCCGCAGCTCCGTGTCCTTCTTCACATCCACAATCGGCCCTGCATTCAGCATCAGGCACGAGATGCCCTTCTCCGTCAGAATCTTCGCGGCCATGCCGCCCGAGTGGCCGGAGCCGATAATCACGACATCTACTTTGTTCTCTGGCATAGTTCTCTTCGCTACCCGCTCGGTTCATTCATCGCAATGCATCGGCTTACGCAATCGGCGCAAGCCCCGGTGCGGGCGCCGTCTTCCTTCGTATGTCCGGGTCCACCGGGTACCAGTACAACGCTTCGTCGGCCTCCTGCCTTCCCGCTGCCTCGCTCCAGGGCTGCGAATTCACCGTCGCAGTCCGGATATCGGCATGCGCCAGGTTCATAAAACGCGCATACGGCTCGGTCGGCGGATGATCCGTCATCCACGTTCGCAGCCAGGGACGGATCAAAGCGTCGGCCTGCCCTTCCGACACTGCGGCGAACTCCATGCCGAAGCGCTGCTTCGCTTCGCTGTCCAACCGGTCCAGCCCGCCCCGGTACATCTGCTGCCGGTCTGCCGGCGACGCGCCGATCAAAAAATCGAGAAACTCCGGCGTCCCTGCATCAATCGCGCTCGGGTACTTCCCGTAGCGGGGCAGCAGTACCGCGCACAGCTGCCGCAGCGTCTGCATCTGCTGCGGGGTAAAAAAGTGTGTCTCCGTCTGCGCCACCATGTCGGCCGTCGTATCGCCCAGCGCCGGTGGCTTCAGGTCAGCCAGCCCGCTCATCCAGGGCACGGGCCCAGGAGCAGGCGGCGAAGGCGTGGCAGCCAGCCCGGTCTGTGGAGGCGTCGCCGGCGCCACCTGGCCTGCCGTCTGCTGCTGCGCCAGCACCGCCTTGGTTGAAAACGATGCCGCCACCATGGCCTTCACAAAATCCCGTCTCTGCACGATCACACCCCCTGGCCGGTCCACCGATTCCCGGTCCAGCTCCCGGCGCGCCCTCCCGGTGCGCGTTCCCGGTCCAGGCTCCCGGTGCGCGTTCCCGGTCCACGCAGAGCGAAAACCGGGAACCCGCGAGGACCTGTTCCCTCCTCTGCCGGTTGCGCCACATCGGCCCCCCCTGCGTCAGAACCCGGACACCAGCCCGCACACACGTTCGACAGGGCAAACGCCTCTGCACGAAAACTCTACGTCAGCTTTCCCATCCCTGGCGAATAGAAAGTTCTCCAGCCCGCAGCCGCCCCGGCTCGCCTCGCCTGGCCCACAGCATCTCCATGCCAGCCCGCCATGCCCACGGCCATCGGCAAGCCGCCGCTCAACCCGGATGATTGCCGACATGCGCGCTAGGAGTCTTCGGCGACCTCGCGGGCACTTATTCGGCTCGAAGCGCCTCGACCGGGTCAATAGCAGCCGTGCGGCGCGCAGGCAGATAGCTCGCAAGCGCCGCCGCTGCGGCTAGAAGAGTCGGCACGACCGTGAAGGTGATCGGATCAAACGGGCTGACGCCAAACAAGAGGCTCTGCATCAGACGCATCAGGGCAAATGCTGCGACGACCCCGACCATGATGCCGATCCCGGCAAGCACCAGCGCAGAGCGAACGAACATCCAGGCGAGAGTGTTCTTCTCCGCACCCAGCGCCATGCGAATACCGATTTCGCGTTTGCGCTGCGACACTGCGTACGAGATCACGCCGTAGATGCCCAAGATGCTCAGTGCCATGGCCATCGCGGCAGCAATCCCCAGCATAACCAGCGTGAAGGATGTGCGCGCCATCGACCGGTTGTATATCTCCTGCAGCAGGCTCACCGATGCGAGCGGAAGGTCCCCACTCACCGACGCGACAGCACGCTGCATCTCGCTCAGGAACGCTGTTGTTCCCGCCCGCTTGCTATGCAGGACGAAGGTGACAGACCGCAGGCCGTCCATCGTGGGGTTGGACGCGAAACGGTCATAGAACACTGAAGGCCAATAGAGGATGGCCGGGGCCTTTTCATCCACACCATGTACGCGCACATCCTCCACCACCCCGATCACCTGTTGCCAGGGGGAGTCCTGATATTTGCGGACACGCTTGCCGATCGCGGCGGAGGGCGAACCCCACGACTCGCGTGCAAAATTCTCCGAAACAATCACTGTGGGCCGAATTTTGTCGAGATCGTCCCAGCTGAAATCGCGGCCTGCAAGGAAGCGTGTTCCGAGAGTTTGAAAATATCCGGGCGAAACGTAGTTGAACAGTTGAAGCGCCGGCTCTCCGCCTGCGTAGTTCATGCCTTCCACGCCGAGCTGGTCCCAGTTGGGGTCGTTTCCGTCCATCGGAACCGCTGCGGAAAATCCCACCGAGGCGACCCCAGGAATAGCCGCCAATCGATCGGCGATCGCTTTCTGCATGCGCGCGACCGTATGCGGATCGGCGGTCAGCTGCTCCGGGATCCAGATGTTCATCGTTTCCACGTGAGCAGCATCCGCGAAACCGGGTTCGACGCTGCGCAGCGCCGCCACGGTGCGGATCATGAGCAGGGCGCTGATCATCAGGACCAGGGCCATGGCCACCTGCGCTACCACCAGGGCGCCGCGCGAACGCTGTTGTGCCCGACCGGCGGTTGTAGCGCGATTCACGCCTCCCATCAGGGTCGCGCCCTGCGCCCGCGCGTATTTCATCGCAGGGATCAATCCAGGTAGCAGGCCGGAGACCATGGAGAGCACGAATGTGAATCCAAAAGACCACGTGTCGAACGCCACCTCCTTGAGCCGCGGCAAGTCGACTGGACCAAGAGCTATCAGAAGACGCAATCCCGCCCAGGATGCGGCCATCGACAGCAAGCCGCCCAGCAACCCGAGGAGAAGCGATTCAAACAACAACTCGCGGGCAATCCGAGCGCGGCCCGCTCCCAGTGCAGCGCGAATGGAAAGCTCCTGCTGGCGCGAGTCGGCATGCACCAGCAGCAGGTTTGCCACATTGACGCAGACAATCAGCATAACCAGGCCAGCCGTTCCCATTACCACCCACAGCACGCTTCCTACGTTGCCGATAACTTGCTGCTTCAACCAGCGCAGGTGCGGCGTGATCCTCCATATCTCGTAGTAATGAGGATTTGTGCCGGGACCATTCGACCAGGAGTCCATCCACACAGGGATCAGGCGGCTGATGTCCGCGTCAGCCTGTGCGAGGGAAATCCCTGCTTTCAGACGTGCAATACCCTCGAAGCCAAACCCGGCGAGTTTCTGGTTTCCGGTATCAAGAGCAAGCGGAATCAGCACGTCGAAATCCTGGTCGACCATGCGAAAGCCGCGCGGCATCACACCCACGACCGTGCGCGGCTCAGCATCGACTTGGATCACGCGGCCAATCACATTGCGGTCTCCGCCAAAGTTCCGCTGCCAGAATCCGTAGCTCAACATGACAGCTCTTCCACCCCGCGGGTCCTGATCGGAAGATGAGAACCAGCGGCCAAGCGTGGGGGGAACATCGAGGGTCTCGAGTATGCCGCCGCTGATGAATGCCGCGTTGACTTGTTCCGGCTTTGCGACGCCGGTGATATTGGCGTACCGCATCGTCCATACGCCCATGGACTGAAAGCTGCGGTTGTACTTCGAAAACGTGAGATCCATCGACGAGGAAAGTCGCAGGCCGCTGTTGAAATCGCTGAGCCCTCCGGCGCCGGGAGCGTCAAGCCACAATGCGACGAGCTGTTCCGAGTGAGGGTAGGGCAGAGGCTTCAACAGCACACTGTCGATCACGCTGAAGACCGCAGCATTGGCGCCGATCCCGATGGCCAGGGTAACAAGAATGGTCGCCGCGAAGCCCGGTGATTTCCGAAAGCGTCGAACGGCAAGCTTCAGATCGCTCAGAATGGATTCGAGCGCAGGCCACTGCCACACTTCGCGACTCCGCTCGCTGAGAAGCGTCACATTGCCGAATTCGCGACGGGCGGCTCGCTCGGCCTCAGCGCGCGACATGCCCTCCTCCACCAGTTCATCGGTCCTTTCATCAAGGTGTTCCTGGATGGAAACAGAGATGTCCTCATAGCGGCGATTTTTCGAGAAGAAGCGACTGTTCTTGGACAATCCACACCTCCTATGCCTTCGCTGCGGCCAGCACACGCGCAAAGCCCGCAAACATTCTCTCGAAGCTCACAATTTCGGTTTCGAGATGCCGGATGCCTGCAGCCGTGAGCCGATAAATGCGGGTTGGCCTTCCCTTGGTTGAAATTCCGGTTTCAGCTTCCAGCCAACCCTCCTTCAGCATTCGCTGAAGCGCCGGATAGAGCGAACCTTCTTCCACCGGAAGCAGGTCATCAGAGACCTGCTTCAGGTGCTTGACGAGCGCATAGCCATGCATCGCCTTCAGGCGAAGCGAATGGAGAATCATGATCTCCAGTGCGCCGGGAAACAGGTCGCGATGTTGGGGGTTCTTAGCCATGGGAGGAAAAATACTGCACAATAGGTATTTTAACAATAGGTATTTTACAGGCACAACTTCCCCCGGTACACTGGAGCCGATCCCCAAAACGCCCGCAGCCCGTTTCCTAACAACTCCACGGCGCGAACGGCCTCACCTCCGACCAGGTGCGCGCGCCTCTGATCGCGCATCGGCAGACCGGTGACGAACTGCGGGACGAGCTGGCATCTGTTTTCTATCCGCTCGTCACCGGGCACCGTTCTTCCAATCGTCACACCGCCACCCGGCTCTCTCTTGGCAAGGCGAAGCAAACGGGCGATCGCGCCGCCAACCTCTATGTTGCGTAGAGCAAGTTCGACAAAAAAGCCCCATGCCATGCCAAAGCCGAACACTCGGCCCGAACGTGGCGTAGCCGCCGAATACGCCACGATCGGCGCCCCTGCGAGCAAACCAAAGTTCCCCTCAGGCACTCGCAGGCACAATATTGCAAGCGCGCCGCAGCCTGCCTGCGGGTACCATAGTTGGAGGAGGAAGCCGCATGGACCAGAAGCTGGTGTCAGACTCGATCGCATCCATCCGGAAAGCTTTGGAAGAGTTCCTGACTCCCTCGTTCCGCGAGCTCCGCTCCGAGACCCATGCCGACACCGATCAACTGCGCGGCGATGTGGAAGGGTTGCGAGCGGATATCGCGCAACTGCGCAGCGAAAACGCGGATGTCCGCTCGGAAGCGCAACAGTTCCGCGTAGAAACCGCCGAAAGTTTCACGCAGGTCCGCTCGGAAGCGCAACAGTTCCGCGTAGAGACTGCCTTGAATTTCGCGCAGGTGCGCGACGAAGCACAACAGTTCCGCGTAGAAACTGCCTTGAATTTCGCGCAGGTGCGCGACGATTTCTCCGGCCTGCGCGAAGATTTCTCCGGCCTGCGCGGCGAAGTCTCCGGCCTCAACGATAAGGTCTACGGACTGAGCGGCGAGGTGAACAGCCTGCGCTCTGCCATGGAACGCGGGTTCGCGGAGATCGGCGCCAAACTCGACTTGCACGCCGACGTGCAGCGCTTGAAAGAACAGGTCGCCTCGCTCCAGGCAAGCCACCAAACGCGCGCACTCGAGACCCACTGATCAAATCCTGACCGAACATCCCGATCAGGCACCCCGCCCGGCGCAGCGCGCCGCACCGCCCGTCCGGCCACACTGAAGGAAAATGCGCATTGCTTGACCATCTAGGACAGCTCCAACGCACCCACACCAGCGGCGCCCTGCGCGCAGCCCACGACGGCCAGCAAGTCACCCTGCTCGGCTGGGTCAACCGCCGGCGCGACCACGGCAACCTCATCTTCCTCGACCTGCGCGACCGCTACGGCATCACCCAGATCGTGCTCGACAAAGACCTCTGCCCCGAAGGCCACGCCAAAGCCGAGCACATCCGCCCCGAATACGTCGTCGCCGTGCGCGGCACCGTCCGCCTGCGCGGCCCCGGCGCCACCAACCCCAACATGGCCACCGGCGAGGTCGAGATCGTCGCCCGCGAACTGCTCGTGCTCAACGACGCGAAGCTCGCCCCGTTCTCCCCCGCCGACGACGCCATCGCCAACGAAGAAGTCCGCCTCAAGTACCGCTACATCGACCTGCGCCGCGCCGAGATGCAGCGCAACTTCCTCGTGCGGCACAAGGTCGCCCTCGCCGTCCGCGAAAACCTCTCCGCCCAGGGCTTCCTCGAAGTCGAAACCCCCTTCATGACCCGCTCCACCCCGCCAGGCGCCCGCGACTACCTCGGCCCCAGCCGCGTGCATGCGGGCGAGTTCTACGCGCTCCCGCAGTCGCCCCAGCTCTTCAAACAGATCCTCATGCTCTCCGGCTTCGACCGCTATTTCCAGATCGCGCGCTGCTTCCGCGATGAAGACCTCCGCGCCGACCGTCAGCCCGAGTTCACCCAGATCGACCTCGAAATGACCTTCCCCCAGCAGGAAACCATCTTCCGCGTCGTTGAAGGCTTCATGGCAGCCGCCTTCGCCGCCGTCGGCATCGCCCTGCCCCCCCCCGTCCCCCACCTCACCGACGAAGAAGCCCAGCGCATGCGGCGGGAAAACGACTATCTGAAAGCCCGC
>CAXTMY010000037.1:7174-32302 GCA_964245565.1 uncultured Acidobacteriaceae bacterium
TCCCCCAGATCACCTACGACGAAGCCATGCGCCGCTTCGGCATCGACAAGCCCGACCTGCGCCTGCCCGGGCTCACCGACGTGCGCGACCTCTTCGCCGCCGAAGACCTCCAGACCCTCGGCATCGACCCGCAACTGCCCGTCGTCATCGTCCGCGTCCCAAAGGTCGGCGAGCTCTCGCGCAAGGAGCGCGACGAGAACCGCCCGCTCTTCGGCGCCGACACCGGCGCGCGCAAAGGCGCCAAGCTTCTCGACGACCTCAAGCGCCTCGAAAAAACCTTCCCCGCCGCCCTCGCCTCCATCCGCGAGCGCGCCGACGCCGCACCCGAAGACCTTCTGCTGCTCGTCGCCGGCGATGCCGCCTCGACGGTCAAACTCTCGGAAACCAAGTCGCCCGGCCGGCTGTCCGAGCGCGAAATGGGCGTGCTCTCCGCCGCCGGCAACCTGCGCGTCGAGCTGGCCCGCAAGTATTTCGCCCGCCACCAGGCATTCTCCGAGACAGACCGCATCGTCGCCGAAGCCGCCGCCGGTCTCTCGCAGACCATCGACGGCGGACAGACCGGCGCCGTCCGCATCGCCGCCGGCATCGCCTTCCTGCCCATCTGGGTCACCGACTTCCCCATGTTCGAGCAGGACCCCGACACCGGCCGCTGGCTGCCCTCGCACCATCCCTTCACCGCGCCGCACGAGGCCGACATGGAACGGCTCACCAGCGACCCCGCTTCCGTCCGCGCCCGCTACTACGACCTCGCCATGAACGGCCTCGAGCTCGGCTCCGGCTCCATCCGTATCCATCGCCAGGACGTCCAGGCGAAAATCTTCTCGGCACTCGGAATGGACGAGGAAGAAGCCAAAGCACGCTTCGGCTTCTTCCTCGAAGCGCTCGAGTACGGCACCCCGCCGCACGGCGGCATCGCCCTCGGCCTCGACCGCATCGTCATGATCCTCGCCGGAGCCGCCAGCCTCCGCGAGGTCATCGCCTTCCCCAAGACCGCCAAAGCCATCGACCTGATGGTCGACGCCCCCACCCCGGTCAGCGACACCCAGCTCCGCGAGCTCCACATCCGGACAGTGGTCAAGACCTAGCCGGCCGCAAAACGCAGTACCGTTACCACCGCAAAATCTTCCGGGAATGTTCCACGCGTGGAACACTCCCCTTGGGCACAAAAACACGCGCTGAAAGCGCGTGTTTTTGTGTCTTAAAATGCCCCTTAAAGTTACTAATCAGTAAACTTTTCCACTCAACCGAACGGCTGCCGAATCACCGCGTCTACTTGCGGTGCCCGAACTTGTAAACGATGCCGATCGAGCCGAAAAACTCGTTCTGCCCGATCGCCGAGTAGCGCGTCGGCTGGTAGTCGGCCGTAAACCGGATCGCGAGCTTCGGCCGCAGCTTGTAGTCACCCCAGCCGCCGATCGCATAAGCAGACGCGAGCTGGCTGTTGTAAACGCCCACCTGGAACGGCTGCACACCCGTACCGTTAAAGCCGCTGCTGAACGAGCCGTATGTGCCGCCGATCAGCACGTGCATGCCCGCCGTGTACTTCTGCGACTGGTAGAGCCGGAACGAAGGCCCGAACAGGAACAGGTTTTCCGACATGGACGAGTTCGCTGGCAGCGTGGCCCCGACTCCGTTGTTGTTGTAGGTGTAAGTCGGGATATGGTACGTCCCGTAAACGCCGCGCTCCGTCGCCTCCAGCCCGAACAGGTTGCCGAACCACGACGTAATCGACCCCTCCCAGCCGATAAGGTTGATCGCCTGCACCTGGTGCGCATAGCCGGGATTGAAGTGTGAATAAGCCGCGCCGCCTTCAACGTCGTAGCGCTCGCCTTCCTGAACGCCTGAAACCGGGGCGGTCGCGGTGACCTGGGCATGGAGCATGGAGGGAAAAATGGCGCAGGCGGCCATCAGGGCCGGGCGCAGGTAGAGGTTCCGAAACGTCAACGCATGTCTCCTGAGAAAAGCGCGCCGGGTGGCGGCACGCTGCTGCCGAAAGCGCAGGCAGCACCGCTACAAGAATAACGCGGCAGCGCGGTTCGCGCAGATGCTACGACCCAGGTTCCGTCTGAGATGCGGCTCGAATCAGTTCATCCAGCTTCGGTCGTTCGGGTCGCGGCGCTTCGGCTGCGTCCCAGTCTGCGGCCGCTCGGCGTCAGGATCGACATAGCGGCCCTCGCTGTCGAAGTGGACGTCCCGGTTCTGCTTGCGCATATACACTTCAAATTTCTTCGCCGCATTGCGCCGCTTCCAGCGGTAATAGTCGTTGCGCAGGTTGAAGTAGCGCTGACCGGTCGCGGCGGAAAAGCCCCGTCGCGGCGCACCCTTGATATAGAGATACCCAGCCAGCGCACCCCCAAGCTGCGAGAGCGCGTACACGCGATTCTCACCGAACAACTCCGCCAGCGCGAACAGCATGTAGATCGCCACCAGGTATTTCGCCTTGATCGTAATCGGCAGCGGGAACATCGTAAACTGCAGCTCGCCATAAAGCACCGCGAATGCGATCAGCAGTCCGAAGATGCCACCGAAGGCGCCCGTGAGCCCGGCAGTAAACAAGCCGCCGCTCCGGGCAGTCGCAAACGCCAGCGCCACCGCGGTCAAACCCGCACCCAGCACCCCGGTGAAGTAGAGCTCGGCGACCCACCGGTTGCCATGGTTCGCCTCCAGAAAAGCGCCCAGGAACCAGAGCGAAAGCAGCTCCAGCGCGGTGCCCAGCAGCCCGTTGTGCAGAAAGCAGTAGGTGAGCAGCTGCCACACATAGCCGTGCGCGACCAGCGTGGGCGTCAGCGCGAACAGCAGCAGCACATGTGCCTCAAGCGCCGGCGCCGCCAGGTGCAACAGCAGCAGGAGGAAGTAAATCCCAAGATTCCAGACGATCAGCGTCCGCGTAAAGCCGCGAAAGTCGGGGAAGGCGAGCATTCCACTGGAACGAAAGGACGGCGGCATATGCGGCTATTGTCGCAGGTTCCCACCCAACCGGCGCCCCCATACATGCGAGAGCATACAAAAGGCAAGACCGCCTGCGCGGCAGGCGGTCTTGCCTTTGTACTTTCCTCACCGCACCGGATACGGCACGACCGCGTAGCTGGCGTGTCCGGCCGCATCGAGCGCCCGGATCCCGAAGATCACGTTGTCCTTCGAGACAGGCAGCGTCGCCGTGCCGTCCGTTCCGAACTTGTCAGCATCCACAGCAAACTCCCAGTCCGGCGCGGCCAGCTCACGCCACAGGATCTGGTACCGCGTCCCGGCAGGCGCTCCGGCACCGGGCTGCCATCGCAGTGTCGAATTGTTATCAAGATTGCTGGTCACCACTTTCACGTCAATCGGCGGCGGCGGAGCCATGGCCAAAGTGGCCAGCGTCGCGGCATTCAGACGGGCCACGTTCGCGACATACTCCATGTCGACAAAACGGATAAGGTCACCCAACTGGACGCCGTTCTCGACCC
Organism: uncultured Acidobacteriaceae bacterium; assembly: GCA_964245565.1. Lineage (GTDB taxonomy): Bacteria > Acidobacteriota > Terriglobia > Terriglobales > Acidobacteriaceae > EB88. The sequence continues at coordinate 10,621 of CAXTMY010000037.1, forward strand.
GCACCTCCTGGTGCTGATGGTTGAAGTCCTCGCGCCATTCCGTAAAGCGCACGGCTGCGAAGCCCTGCGCGTTGAACGACGAGTGATCGCCGCCGCGCAGGAACCGGTCGCGGCGGAACTCGAGTATCGGATGGAAGTAGCCGGCCTGTTCGCGGCCAGTGCCGGCGGAAGGCATCGCCCCATGGCCGAAGTACGTCGCATCTACACCGGTCACCGCGCGCGCAAGCTCGCGCGAAGGCGAATCGCTGTCGTAGCCGAGCCCGGCAATCATCTTCATCTCGTCGGGCGTCGCCGTCGCCGGAATCCCCTCGGAGAACACGCGCACCGCTTGTTTGTCCTGCCCCGTGTCGCCGGGCGTCGTGTTGCCGCCGACGATGTCGTTGTTCAGCGCAGCCTCTACATCGACACCCTGGCCTTTCAGAAATGCGGCGAGATGGCGGCTGCCGTTCAGCCCCTGCTCCTCGCCATCGACTGCGGCAAATATGATGGTCGCCGGGAAGTGCAGCTTCGCCAGCGCACGCGCCGACTCCAGCGAAACGGCAACCCCGGACGCATCGTCGTTCGCCCCCGGCGCATCGTGCGTGGTGTTCTCAACGTCGTTCACCCGCGAGTCGTAGTGCCCGGTCACGAGCACGGTTCGGTTCGCCTGGGCCGGGTCTGTGCCTTTCAGCACGGCATATACGTTCGTGATCGTGGTCGGCACAGGAATGCGGCTCATCGGCTGCTCGGTAAAGGTGTCGCGCTTGACCTCAAGACACCCTCCGCAGCTCTGGCCGATCGCCGTGTACTGCGCGAACAGCCAGTCAGCAGCTGCCGCGGCGCCGGTATGCGGCGGCAGGTTCGGGGTCATGGTCGACAACGTGGAACGATTCTTGAACGCGACCAGCGCTGCGATATCGCTGCGAATCGCATCCGGCGAAATGCCGCGAATGGCATCTGCGATACGCGGGTCGGCCGGCAATGCGGCGATCGGCGATCCGCTGGCATCCAGATCGCGGGTTCCGCCGTCAGAGAGGGCATGCGCAGGGAGTACCGCGGTGTTCCCCGCGATAAACAACAGCAGTGCGGAAACAGTACAGACCGACCGGCCAACTTTTTGCATCGTAAAGTATCTCCTGGAGAGCCTATCGCGCATCTCTAGCCTGAACCCGGGGTTTGTCATCGAAACCGACGGACCGGGAATGACGTCCAATCCGCAGACGCACGGCAGGATAGGTACAGCTGTCGTTCACCACGTTACACCCCAGCAGTTATTCGGAGGAAATGCCCATGCTTTGCCCAGAATGTGACAGCGCTCTGGATATCGACCCCGAGGACATTGAAGAAGGCGATTCGGTAACGTGCGACGAGTGCGGCACCGAGTTCGAGATTGTTGCGACCGAGCCGCTAGAACTGGCGCGAGCGGACGAAGAAATCGATGAAGACGAACCGCATATGGTAAACGAGGACGAAGAATAGTGGAAACAGCGATGCGGAGACACAAGAGAGCACCATGGCAACAACTGGTACCGGCGTTGTGCCTGAGCTTTGGCATGCTGCCGGCCGGGGTGCTTGTCGCAACCATCGCTGCTCCGCAAGCCTTGGCGCAAACCGCCGCCAAGACGATTCAGGGCAAGGTACTGACCGGTAGCGGCGCGCCGCTACCGGGCGGTATCGTCTATTTGCAGGACCAGAAAACGAACGTTGTCAAAACATTTATCGCAACGGGAGACGGCAGCTACCGTTTCGGGCAGTTGCCCGCCGACACTGACTACAAAATCTGGGCACGCTACAAGGACGACCAGAGCAAGAGCAAGCTGGTCAGTTCCTTCGATAGCAAACTGAACGTAACGATCGACTTCCACGTCGGCAAGTAGCGCCTGCCGCTTGCAAACCACAAAGGCTGCCATCCGGTGAGATGGCAGCCTTTGTCTGTACCGCGTTCAACGGCTTACTGGTCGCGCTTCCAGTTCATCAGGTCGCCCAGGGTCGTGGTCGAGCTTGAGACGGGAGGCTTGTAAGCTTCCACATCGGCGCGGCTGCCCTCTTCGCCGACTGCGCGAAGACTGAGGCCGACCTTCTTCTCCTCTGCGTTCATCTTGATGATCTTGAACTCATGCTCCTGCCCTGCTTCCAGGTTCACGGGCGAGCCCTGCGCATCGGTCGCTTCTGAAACGTGGCACAAACCTTCCACGCCTTCCGCGATCTCGATGAACGCGCCGAATTGCGCTGTCCGCAGGACCTTGCCGTGCACCACATCGCCTGCGCGATGCTGCGCAAAGAAGGTTTCCCATACGTCCGGCTCCAGCTGCTTGATGCCGAGCGACAGGCGGCGATTCTCCGGCTCTACGCCCAGCACGACAGCCCGCAGCTTTTCACCCTTCTTCAGGACTTCCGATGGATGCTTGATGCGCTTGGTCCAGCTCAGGTTGGAGACATGCACCAGGCCATCGATGCCGTCTTCAATCTCGATGAACGCGCCGAAGTCGGTCAGGTTGCGGACTCGACCTTCCACAACAGCGCCCGTCGGGTAGCGCTCCGACAGGTTCTCCCACGGGTTCTCCAGCAGCTGCTTCATGCCGAGTGAAATGCGGCGGTCGCTCGGGTTAACGCTGATGACGATCGTTTCCGCCTCGTCGCCCGGCTTCAGCATCTTCGAGGGGTGCTTCATGCGCTTCGACCAGGTCATCTCCGAGACGTGGACCAGGCCTTCAATGCCCTGCTCCAGCTCGACGAACGCGCCATAGTCAGTCACTGAAAGGACACGGCCGCGAACGCGGGCGCCCACCGGGTAGCGCTCGACGGCGTCCAGCCACGGGTCAGGCGTCAGCTGCTTGAAACCGAGCGAAACGCGCTGCTTGTCTTTGTCGAACTTCAACACCTTAACCTGGATCTCATCGCCGACATTGACCAGGTCGCGCGGATGCGTCAGGCGGCCCCAGCTCATGTCGGTAATGTGCAGCAGGCCATCAATGCCGCCCATGTCGACAAACGCGCCGTAATCGGTGAGGTTCTTCACCACTCCGGTAAGCACGGAGCCTTCTTCCAGGTGCTCGAGCGTCTCGCCGCGCTTGGCATTCTGCTCTTCCTCAAGCAGTTCCTTGCGCGAAACGACAACATTCCCGCGCTTCTTGTTCAGCTTGATGATGCGAACCTGGATCTGCGTACCGATATACGCGTCCAGGTTGCGGACCGGCCGAATCTCCAGCTGGGAGCCGGGCAGGAACGCCTTGATACCGACGTCGACCGTCACACCGCCCTTGACACGTCCAAGCACCGTTCCAGTGACCGGGGTCTTGTCGTTGGCGGCCTTTTCAATCACGTCCCAGACACGGTGGCGCAGCGCCTTTTCGTAGCTCAGCAGGAAGCCGCCTTCGGGCTCCTCGCGCTCGATGACAACTTCGACAGTATCGCCGGCATTGAGCTTGGACACGCCGTTATGGTCGAGTACCTGCTCCAGCGGGATGCGGCCTTCGCTCTTCAGGCCCACATCGACAACAACTTCCTTGTCGGTGAGCTTGACCACGGTGCCGGTCACAATGTTGTCGTCGAACTGCTGCGCAGCGGCTTCGGCGGCCTGCTCGCGGTCGAAGCTCTCGAGCGCGGCGGCAAAATCGGTGAAGTCGTCGCTCTCGCTCGTGTTTTCCTCAGGGGCCGGCGAGGAACTCTGCGCGGTGGCTGTGTGCGCGACGGCGGCTGCGTCGGCGTGACGGGTGGATTCGATCGGCTGCGTGTCAGACGCAGCCGCGGCGGTTTCAAGGGTAGGGGTTTCGAGTTCAGTGTTCAGCGGAGTGCTCTCGGAGTAAGTGGGATTTGGGGCGTCGGCCATGACTGTCAGTTCCGGGGATGCAACGGGTAGAACGGTTGCAACGCGTTGCCGCGCTGCTCATCACGTCCGGGCGTTCTCTGTGTTAGATACAAACCGGGACCATCCGGATGCTGCAATTGCCGCCTGTGCTGCCAGCGCCGGGGAAGGCGAGGGGAACCGCTCAGGAGCAGTTCAGGCTCGGGGTCGTACCGGAAGATGGAAACGGGGCGAGCTCTCGCAGTGGGCTCGTGATGATGGGCAATTAAGCCCACTACGCAAATCATAGGTGCGGCGTCAAGGGGTGTCAATCAGAGTCTGCTTATTCTTAAGTAATCTCACAGCACAAAGCTTTTACTAGACGCAGACGCGCAGAATCGCGTGGCCAAACTTGCCGATCTTGGCCGGCCCGAGACCGGGGATGGCGAGAAGATCGTCTTCCGAAGCTGGACGCTCCTCGGCAATGGCCCGCAGCGTGCGGTCGGGAAAGACGCAGAACGCCGGCTGCCCCAGCTTTTGCGCTTCCGCCTTGCGCCACGCGCGCAGGCGCTCTTCAAGCGCGGCTGCCTCGCCGGTCAGCGGCGCCGCCTCCGGCCTGGCTCCGGCGCCACGCCGGCCTGCCGGTTTGCGCGCCGGCTTGCTTCCTGTTGCAGCCGCGGCGCTTCCATTCAGCTCCCGGATCACCACAAACTCCGCGTCGCGATCGCTGAAGCCCGCACCCTCGTGCGTCAGGCTGGCCTTGCGATACGGAATCGTGCGTCCGTCCTTCTCGAAACTCGCTTCGTCCAGCCGCACAAAACCGGCGGTCGCGAGCGCCTCGAGCAGGTCCTCGAACGCATCCCGGCTCATCCCGTTTTTCGCGCAAAGCTCAGCATGCAGCTTGCCTGTCGACTTCGAGCCGCCGGCAGCGCCGCGGCCGGAACCGTAGCCGCCCGAGCCGCCCAGCGCAGCGACGACCGCATGCACCAGCCGCAGCTCCGCGTCCTCGAGCGGCCGCGCCGTCTGCGTGAGCGAAGCGCCGGGCGCGCACACATCGCAGATGCCGCAGCCGAGCGAGCCGTCCTCGGTGTCGCCGAAGTGGCGCACCAGCTGCACCATGCGGCACTCGCCGGACTCCGCAAAACGAATCACCCGCTCCAGTTGCGAGCCGCGATGGGTGCTTTGCGCCAGGTAGGGCTTGCGCCAGCTGTCATGCCCGCGCGTCACGAAACCTTCATAGTCGAGCGTGGCGCCGCCGTGAATGATCAGCTTCTCCAGTGCCTTGTCGAGCTCATCCTGCTCCAGCCTCAGCTTCGCCTTCTTCAGCAGCTCCGGCAGTTCTTCCCGATGCTGCGGCTCAGTATTCATCACACGGTAGATCGCGTCCAGCCGCTCGACCGGCGGATAATCCCGTTCGAGGAAAAAATCGTGCTGCTTGCGGTCGGCGAACGAGTGCATCAGAATCGTGCGCGCCGGTTCGCCGTCGCGCCCGGCGCGGCCGATCTCCTGGTAGTACCCCTCGAGCGTAGACGGCAGCGCCGTGTGGATGACCGTGCGCACCTCTGCAGTGTCAATCCCCATGCCGAACGCCACGGTTGCGACCACAATCTCGAGCTCGCCGGCGAGGAACGCGCGCTGCACTCGCTCCCGGTGATCCGGGTCGAGCCCCGCGTGATACGCAGCCGCGCGGAACGTCCGGCTAAGCTCGCCGGCCAGCATCTCGGCTTCCCGGCGGGTCGGCGCATACACGATCGCAGGGCGCGCGCCTGCATCGGCCAGCAGCTCAGCCGTAAATGCCGAGCGCTTTGGTTTCGGCACCTCGACCACTTCAATCGCCAGGTTGTCCCGGCGAAACCCGTGGATGAACACCGCAGGCTCACGACCGGCCTGCCCCAGTCCGAGCTGCGCCACGATATCCGCCTGGACCTGCGTTGTCGCCGTCGCGGTAAGCGCGATCACCGGCGACGGGCGCAGGCTGCGCAGGTGCTGCCCGAGCATCCGGTAATCGGGCCGGAAATCATGCCCCCACTGCGAGATGCAGTGGGCTTCGTCGATCGCGATCAGGCCAGGCTTGCGCTTGGCCAGCATCTCCGGAAAACCCGGCACCCGCAACCGTTCCGGCGCAATGAACAGGAAGTCGAGCGATCCGTCGAGATACCCGCGGCAGGCCTCGCGCGCCTGGTCGCGCGACAGCCCGGAGTGGATGCGGGCGACCCGCAGCCCGAGCGCATCGAGCTTCGCCGCCTGGTCGTCCATTAGCGCAATCAGCGGGGAGATCACAAGCGCGGTGCCACCCCGCGCCACCGCCGGCAGCTGGTAGCAGAGCGATTTGCCTGCGCCGGTCGGCATCACCAGCAGCACATCCGCCCCGTCGACCGCGGCCCGGCATACCGCCTCCTGGTTCACGCGAAACGCGCGAAAGCCGAAGCGCTGCTCCAGAATTGACCCCAGCATCGACCCCAGCGTCGACGGCTCCGGGATCGCATGGAGAGGTTGTCTGCGAAATGACTGCGCTGCGGCCATATTTCAAAGTATAGGCGGCAAGCTGTCCTCAAGCGCATCCCGAAGTACCGTGTACCCAGCCTCTATACTCTGCCCATGGAACACCTGTGGACCCCGTGGCGCTACAGCTACATCACCGGAGATAAGGCGCAGGAACTGAGCGGCGGGCAGCCCGAGCACCGCAAAGGCGTTCCCCCGGAGCTGCGCGCCTGGCCCGGTGATCTGGACTGCGTCTTCTGTAACCTGCTGGCCTCGACCGATTACGCGATTGCCCATGGAATGTCTGCTGAAGCAGCCGAGGCCTCGGCCTTGCTGGTGTGCCGGGGCGAGCGGGTGTTTGTCTGCCTCAACCGCTTCCCCTACAACTCCGGGCACGTCATGGTGGTGCCCTATCGACACGGCGCTTCGCTCGCCGGTCTGCCCAGGGAAACTGCCGCGGAGCTGATCGCCTGGGGCCAGCTGGCCGAGCAGTCCCTCGGCGCCACGTACCGCCCGGACGGCTACAACATGGGCCTCAACCTCGGCGCAGCCGCCGGAGCCGGCGTCGCCGGACACCTGCACCTGCACGCCGTACCGCGCTGGATCGGCGACACCAGCTTCCTGACCAGCCTGGGGGAAACGCGCACGCTGCCCGAAGCCCTTTCTGTGACGTGGTCGCGGCTTCGCGAGGCATTCGCAACCGCTCGCGCCGGGCAGCATCCTACTGCGGAGGAACAGGAGAACTTCCGATGAGCGATATCCATCCGCATGCAAGCAGCCAGCACTCCCTGGATAAGCAGCCGGCGCACGAGAACCATGCTGCCAGCGCTCAGGCTTCGCCCAGCAGCGTGGAGCCGGTTGCGCCGCAGGATACCCAGGCCGCCGGCGCGGCCCAGGGCGAGCAGGCAAAGCTGCTGCACGGCAACGTCAGCGGCTCAGAACAGAAAGGTGCGGCCGAACAGGCCAGCGACCTGGCGGGAGAGCAGCCGGGCGGGACGGCCGGAGTGCATTCGACCGGAAGCCATACCGGTTCGACCGGCGGCCAGAAACAGTAGGCCCTACAGAACGCGGCTAGAGCATCTTCACTCCACACGTGGACGGACCAGCAAATGTTCGCGTGGCTTTTCCGTCGGGAAAAGTCACTGAAGCATAGAGTCAGACCTCTGCACCAGGAGTGAAAATGCTCTAATTTGCGGAAGGCATCTCAACACTGTCGATGACAAGCACGGGAACCGGCCCCTTGGTCGATTCGAGCTTCAGTCCAAGCTGCTCCTGGATGGCGGTGAAAATGCCAGGCGGGGCATCTGGAGAAGCGTAAGTTAAGGCAGCGACATCGTCGGGGGTCCACCGCAGACTCAGGTCGTAGCGACCGCTCAGGCCGGTCTCGTTCAGCACCACGCGTCCCAGCGTCTGTGCCAGCTCGCGCGCCAGGATATTCACAGTATTGTCGCTACCGGCGATGTGTAAGTGCGTCCGGCCACTGTCGATCGTCGTGCCGTTGGCCTCCGATGGTTTCACTTTCAAGCCGCCTTTCGCGACGACCAGCGCATAGATGGGAAGCTGGCGGGTCTCCTGGTGGGCCTTGAACTGGAACCGATCGGCCAGAAGCGCCTGAACCATCAATTGCTTCTGGTGTCGCGCCTGCTCGGTCGGCAACGCATGTAACTGCGCATCCACCGAGGGATCGGACTTCGCATCGATGTCGAACATGGTGGAGTCGAGCCAGGGCGGACCGCCCAGAATCTGCGATTTGGGCAGGTCATAAGCAAACTGAATAAGGTCGCGGAGCGCGAGATTGACGGTGCGAAACTGGCTTTCGGCCGGGTCGTTGATGATGTGGTGGTGACCATCGGTTTCGCTGTTATTGACGTGGATTGAGGCAACATCGAAGGATTTCGGCGCCGGCGCGGTTTGGGCCGAGCCGTGCGCGCTGAGGCCGGCAATCGCGAAACATACAGCGCCACGGAGCAGGAGGGTTCGGTTGACAGCCATCGGGTGTGCCTCTTCAGTCTAGGTAGAAATGAGACGGATGGCTTGGGCATTTGCTTTCCGGCAATCCACAGTCGCATCGTCATACCATCCTCGCGCTGCTTAGGTGTATGTACCTCGTGGCTTTATGACAGGTTCTGCACGGATGCGTCACCGAACAGCGAAGGAAGCTTCGGCCGGGCTTCGCGATCGCCGCTATCCTCTATCTCGTCTCTCTCGTCATCTGCCTGGAAGGCCGCGGGCATTTTCCTGCTGGTTTTTAAGCCGAGCGACTTGAGCTTGCTGATACGCCCGAGCACATGGCCGCTGCCGGTCTTCAGCTGCCCGAAAGCCTTGTCATACGCGCCCCTAGCCGTGTCCAGCTTCTTACCCACATCCTCAAAGCTCTCGGCGAAGATCGCAACTTTGTCATACAAGCCGCCGGCATGCCGGAGGATCTCTTCCACATTCTTGGTTTGCCGCTCCTGCTGCCAGATGTGGGCAATGGTGCGAATGACCGGGAAGAGCGTACCCGGGCTTACCAGGAGCACGTCTTTGTTCCAGGCGTGCCGCCACAGGCTGCCATCATGCGCCAGCGCAAGCAGGTAGGCAGGTTCAATGGGAACGAACATGACCATGAAGTCGATGGACTGGAGCTGGTGCAGCGTCTGGTACGCCTTGCGCGACAGGCCGTCGATATGGGCCCGGAGCGAACGGGCGTGCTGATCGAGCAAAGCCTTGCGGTTCTGTTCCTCATCGCAGGCGCAGTATTCGGTGTAGCTCACCAGCGATACCTTCGAGTCAATCACGAGGTGTTTCTCGCCGGGCAGGTTCAGGATGACGTCAGGCCGCGACTGGCGGCCTTCCTCATTGGCAAAGCTGGCCTGCACGTGGAACTGCTGCCCCTGCTGTAGACCCGCCTCCTTCAGCATGTCGATCAGGATCAGCTCGCCCCAGTCGCCCTGCTGCTTTGACGAACCCTTCAATGCTCTCACCAGGTTGTTGGCGTCGACGGAAAGCTTCTCGTTCATGCCCCGGAGCGCTTCGATCTGGGTTCTCAGTTCGGTACGGCCAATCAGACCATCCTGGTGCAGGGTTTCGACTTTTCCCTGAAAATCTCCCAGCTTCTCGCGAAGCGGGTGCAGCAGCAGTTCGATGTTGGTTTTGTTATGGTCGGTGAAGCGCCTGCTCTTGTCTTCGAGAATCTCCGCGGCCAGCTTCTCGAACGAGTTCGCCATATCGGCGCGTGCGCCGGCGAAAAGTTGCTTTCGCTCCTCCTCGGCTTTGCGCGCATTTTCCAGCCGCTCGAGTCCCAGCTCACGCTCCGCGGTCAACTCAGCCTTCACGCGGACGCATTCGCGCTCGGACGCGCCCAGCTCGCTGCGCAGCTTTTCCGCGAGCGCAAAGGCCGTCGCCTCGGCCTGGCGCTCACGTTCTCTTAGGCCGGCAAGTTGTTTCTCGAGTGAATCGACGCTCTGGGCCAGGCCTGCTGCCTTTACCTGCTCCCGGTTGGCCTCCAGACGTGCCGCTTCCAGACCATTGCGCAACGACTGCAGCTCCGTCCCGCCGGCATCCCGGGCACGCTCGGCCGCGATTGCGCGCTCGCGAGCCAGTGCAGCAGCACTTTTTTCCTCAGAGAGCGCCAGGCGGTTGACCTGCGCACCGGCGATCCGCCCGGCTAGAAACCCGGCTACGACCCCCACTGCAAGCGCGACAAAGACGATCAGCAAGGACGACATGAAACGAGTGTGCCACCAGATGGAACAAAAGGCGAATAGCCATGCCGAATGTTCGCCCGGATACATCTCTCCGGCTTCCCTTTACACTGCTCCGGCCCCCCAGTAGACTTGGAGTTTCGGGGCCGGTGGAGTTGTGTGCCTTGAGTGGGTCGCACCAGGAAGATAAATCGAGGAGACAGGCATGGCGGCGGTTGAAGAGAAGGTCAAGCAGATCATTGTTGAGCAATTGCAGGTAGATGAGGCAGAAGTGACGCCCAGCGCATCGTTCCAGGAAGACCTGGGCGCTGACTCGCTCGACGTGGTTGAGCTCGTCATGCAGTTTGAAGAAGCGTTCGACCTTGAGATCCCGGACGAGGACGCGGAGAAGATCAAGACCGTGAAGGACGCGACGGAGTACATCGAGAAGCACGCGAAAGGCGGCAAGTAGTTTTGCCCTGGCAGCCACGGAGAGTCGTTGTTACCGGCGTCGGTATGATCTGCGCGAACGGCAATACCGCGCCGGAGGTCTGGAGCAGTCTGGAAGCCGGACGGAGCGGCATTGCGCCGATTACGGCATTTGATACGACCGGCTTCTCGGTAAATTTCGCCGGCGAGGTAAAGGGTTTCGATCCGCTCCAGTTTGTCGATAAGAAGGAATCGCGCAAGATGTCGCGGTTCATTCATCTGGGGATAGCTGCCGCGGCAGAAGCAGTGGCAGGCTCCGGACTTGAGATCACAGAGGCCCTCTCGGAGCAGGTGGGTGTGCACGTGGGCTCCGGGATCGGCGGCTTCGACATCATTGAGCGCGAACACGCTGCCTTCATGCACGGCGGCCAGCGCAAGATATCGCCGTTTTTTATCCCTGCCACGATCGCAAACCTGGCGGCGGGCCATATCTCGATCCTGCATAACGCCAAGGGGCCAAACCAGACCGCATCGACGGCCTGCACTTCAGGCGCGCATTCGATTGGGGATTCCTTCCGGATCATCGAGCGCGGCGATGCCGAAGTGATGATCGCCGGGGGCGCCGAGGCCGCCATCACCCCGATGTCTGTGGGCGGCTTTGCCTCCATGCGCGCCCTCTCCACCCGGAACGACGACCCTGCCGGCGCGTGCAGGCCCTGGGACAAGGACCGCGATGGATTCGTCGTCGGCGAGGGTGCGGGCATCCTAGTTCTCGAAGCCCTCGAGTTCGCGCAGGCGCGTGGCGCCAGGATCCTGGCAGAAGTCGTGGGATATGGGATGAGCGGAGACGCATTCCACATCACCGGCATGGCGCCTGAGGGGGATGGCTGCCGCAGGGCCATGCAAGCCTCCCTCCGGACAGCCGGCGTGCGCCCCGATCAGATCGCCTACCTGAATGCGCACGCGACAAGCACTCCTCTGGGCGATGCCAGCGAGAGTGCCGCGATCGGCAATCTTTTCGGCGAGCACGCGAAAAGCCACGCTCTCCGCATCAGCTCGACCAAGTCAATGACCGGTCATCTGCTTGGGGGCGCCGGCGGTCTTGAGGCAGGCATCACCGTGTACGCGCTGCTCAACCAGACGGCGCCTCCGACGATCAACCTCCACACGCCCGGAGAAGGCTGCACCCTCAACTACGTCGGCAACCGCGCAGAGAAGATACCGATGGAATACGCGTTGTCGAACTCGTTCGGGTTTGGCGGTACTAACGCTTCGCTGATCTTTAAACGCTGGGACGGATAGGGCGTTTGCCGCACAGCCACGCCAGGCGGTCCACGGACCGTCTTTTCTGTTGCATTCAGGCCAGGGCAGCGCTCCCCAGCATCGCGAGCAGCGTCCATCCTAGTACGACCGCTGCGGCCTTACCTCGGCTGACCTTTGCAAGGATGGAACAACCGAGCGCCAGAAGCACCAGCTGCCAGATGAGAAACACATCAAACCACGTCAGAACGGCAAGCGCCCAATGCGGCAGCCCTGAGCCTTGCAGGTAAAACGCCGGGTTGCTGCCGAGCGGGTTATTGAGCTGGAACGTATCTGTACCCACGCCTGAGAACAGCAGCAGTGTAACCAGAATAAGTTTGAGCAGCTGTGGCAGGCTGGCGTACAGATACAGGGCATAGAGCGAGCCAAGCTTCGCATGGCCGCCCAGCAGGAAATTGAACGAGCCGAGCAGGACCGCTGCGATCACCAGCGCGAACAGCAAAGGCCCGAGCACAAATCCCACGTATGCCGAAATGCGGGTGATATGGCCGACCAGCGTGATCTGCTGGGCCTGCTGCGCCGGGGGAATCTGGTCGATCCGGGCCTGCTGCTTCGGTGAGCTTGCGATGGCGTTGCGGGCTACCGTGTCCCAGCCCACTTTACTGCCGACAGTCGCGGCAAACCCGAGACTTACCAGCGCAATCAGGATGTAAGGAAGCCACCAGCTGCGTCCGTCAAGGCCGGTAAATGCCCGGGCAGGCGCGGTAAAGGTGAGTATCAGGCGCTGCCATGCCCTCGGCGCGGCGCTGTCCGGCGGTTCGGCTAGAGAGGACGGTATGGATGCCATAACACCTCGGTGGCTTGAGCAGCCGAAGTATAAATCATGGCATATGCGTTGGCGTCAACTTTGTCAGTCTTTCCATCTTCTGCCCGCGAACTGGAGGGGGCGCTTTGCGAGCGGCCCCTCCACTTCCCTACTTCTGCGCGGGTTCCAGCATGCTCTTATGCATGGCCGACTGCACACCTTCAGGCACGACCCCCATCAACGCGCCTTCAATTTTGGTCTTCATGGATGAGGCATACACGTGCTCGTCGCCTGCGAACAGAGCCTTGAGCCCCTGGCGCGCCACATCGCCGGGCTCGTTTTCCTTTTTGCCTTCCTGCCCGACCTTGGTTTCACCCACACCGGCAGCGTTAAAGAAGTTAGTGTCGACAGGCCCGGGCTGGAGCGCCGTAACGGTCACTCCTGTGTCTTTGAGTTCGTAACGCAGGTTCTTCGCCAGCATCAGGACGAATGCTTTTGAAGCGCCGTAGACCGCTTCGCCCGGCGCGACCATCTCGCTGACAATCGATGCGGTGAACAGGATCTTCCCCGCGTTGCGCTCGGCCATGTGTTTGACGACGTGTTTTGCCATGTGCACGGTCGAGGCGCAGTTGACGCCGACGATCTCGAGCTCCTGCTCGAGCGGCGTCTTGATGAACTCACCGCCGACGCCCAGGCCTGCGTTAATACAGGCGACGTCAAGCGGACGCCCCGCCGACTCGACGAGATGCCAGACATCCATGTTGGCCTGGAACTGGCTCAAATCACCGACATACGAGCTAACTTCAACGCCATGAGCCTTGAAGTCGGCCTCAGCCTTTGCGGTAAGGTCCTGCTCCTTGGCCGCGATCACAAGATCATAGCCGTCCTGTGCGAGTTGCAGAGCGAGGTGATACCCGATTCCGTTCGATGCGCCGGTGACCAGCGCCAGTCCTTTTCCTGCCATGGCTTACTCCTCCTGTTGTGTGTCCACGTTCCTAGGATTTGGGATGCTTGAGGCGGAACGAGGTGAACACGAGGCCGACTTTCGTGTTGAAGTTGCTTTGCCAGTTCCCGTTCGGCAGCTTGGTGCCTACGTACTCACCAGGGATGACCTGGAACGCTACGGCGTGCGTTAGTTTGAAATTCAAGCCGATGCCACCCACAGTGGCAGGATCCCAGTTAACTGTTCCCGCTTTCGAGTCGCGCACCGCGCCGCCCTCGACGAAGCCAAACGCAGTCACCCCGTGGAAAGGCGAGAGCGCGTACACCGGTCCGCCGGTCATGCCATGGACATTCTCTTCCGCGCCCGCGTGAGCGTTCTCAAAGTTGGTAAAGTCGCCGATCACGCTGACGTGACTGGTCAGGTGCAGTTCGGGAATGCCGTACCAGCCGAGCTGATAGCTTGCCGCGCCACCCGGCGTGTCGGCCAGGTCAGTCTGCAGATAGGTGAAGCCGACAGCTGCCGAGATGAACGGCACAGCTGCATACGAAATGGTTTGCGGAGCCGACGGGAGCGACTGGGGTGGCGGCTCGGGATTGGCACTCGCTTGCTGTGCGAAAAGCGGTGTGGCGAGGCAAACTGCCGCGACGAAGACTGGAAAGCTCTTGAGCATGAGACGTGTTCCTGCAGCGTCGCCACTTGCGGCAACTGGCTGCTTCTTCCGGGGGGAGATGAGAATGCTGCTAAGAAAGAAGGTCATCTCGCCGGAAAGGTTGGCACAAAGAGCAAGGGCGCGGAATGCCCGCGCCCTTGCCGCTCCTCAGTATGTTTGCTGTCGAACACTTCGCTGCTATTGCAACAGCGGTGGTGGCTCATCCTTCAGCTCTTCCGGGGGGATCACCACCGCGGCCGCGACCTTGTCTTCTGGATCGAGGTTCAGCAGTTTGACGCCCTGGGTGGAGCGGCCTGCCGCGCGGATCGTTTTCGTGTCGATGCGGATGATCTTTCCGTACTGCGAGATCACCATCAGCTCGGAGGTTTCATCGACCAGCTGAATGGCATTCACTGTCCCATTTTTGGCGCTGGTCTTGAGGTTGATGACGCCCTTGCCGCCGCGGGTCTGCAGGCGGTAGGCGTCCACATCCGTTCGCTTGCCAAAGCCATTCGAGGTGACGGTCAGGATCAGCGAAGCATTCTGCGCGCCGTCCTCGTCCTTGGTGCGCTCGGCCGGGGTAACGGCGAGGCCGACGACATAGTCCTTCTTCTGCAGGTCGATGCCCCGCACCCCATAGGCAGGCCGTCCCATGGAGCGAACATCGTTTTCAGAGAAGCGAATCGCTAGTCCCTCGTGCGTCGCAAGAAAAACGATCTGGTTGCCGTCCGTCAGGCTCACGCCGATCAGCTCGTCGTCATCGTCAATACCAATCGCAATAATGCCGCGCGCCATGACGTTGCAGAAATCCTTGAGCGGGGTTTTCTTTACGGTGCCCTTGCGTGTCGCGAAAAAGATGTACTTACCCTCTTCCTCGAGATTGCGGACCGCCAGAATATTGCGCACCTGCTCGCCCGGTTGCAGATTCAGCAGGCTCGCCATCGACTTGCCTTTGCCTGCCGCGCTCACGTCCGGGATCTCGTACACCTTGAGCCAGTAAACGCGACCGGTGTTGGTGAAACAGAGCAGGTAAGCATGGGTGGAGTTGACGATGAGCTGCTGCACGAAGTCTTCTTCGCGCGTCTTCATGCCGATGCGCCCGGTGCCGCCGCGGCGCTGCTGGCGATAGATGGAGATCGGCGTGCGCTTGAGGTACTGCGAGTGCGAGACGGTGACCGCGACCTGTTCATCGGCGATCAGATCCTCAAGCTGCAGCTCGGCGGTTTCGTCCAGGATCTGCGTCCGGCGCGCGTCGCCGTACTGGTCCCGTACCGTTTCGAGCTCCTTGACGATGACCGAGCGCAGCTTGGGCTCACTCGCAAGAATCGACTCGAACTCGGCAATATTCGCGCGCACCTCACCAAGCTCCCGCAGCAGCTCGTCGATCGAGATCTGCGTCAGGCGGTAAAGCTGCAACTCAAGAATGGCGTCGATCTGGCGGTAGCTGAGCACGAGCGTCGCCGGCAGAATCACCGCCGGGGCTCCGGATTCGGTCCCATCCGACAGGTACTTCGCCGGGTCGAGCGTAACGCCGTCCATAGCATTGCCGCGCACCGTAATCGTGCGCCCGGAGAAGAACTGAAACAGGTTCTCGCGCGCGTCGGCCCGCGAGTTTGATCCGCGGATGATCCGGATGACATTGTCGAGATGGTCGAGCGCAATCTGGTAGCCGAGCAGGATGTGTTCGCGGTCGCGCGCCTTGCGCAGCAGGAACGCGGTGCGCCGGCGCACGACATCGACACGGTGATCGATGAAGTGGCGGATCGCCTCGTGCAGCGCCAGCTCGCGCGGCTGGTTGTTGACCACCGCGAGGAAGATCATGCTGAAGCTTTCCTGCATCTGCGTATGCTTGTAAAGCTGGTTGAGCACGATCTGCGACTCGACGCCGCGTTTGAGCTCGATGACGATCCGCAGGCCGTCGCGGTCGCTCTCATCGCGCACATCGCCGATGTCGTCGATCACCTTCTCGTGCACAAGCTCAGCGATACGCTCAATCAGCTTCGACTTGTTGACCTGGTAGGGAATCTCCGTGACGATAATCGCCTGGCGTCCGCCGGAAATATTTTCCATCCCTGCCTTCGCCCGCATGAGAAAGCGCCCGCGCCCGGTGCGGTAGGCATTCGCGATGCCGCTCTTGCCGTAGATGAAGCCGCCGGTCGGAAAGTCCGGACCCTGCACATGCTCGAGCACCTCGGCGAGACCGGCCTGCGGGTTGTTTACGAGTGCAATCGCCGCATTCACGACCTCCGTTAGATTATGCGGCGGGATGTTCGTCGCCATGCCGACCGCAATGCCGTTCGAGCCGTTCACGATGAGGTTGGGAATGCGCGCCGGGAGCACCGAAGGCTCGAGCGTCGACTCGTCGTAGTTGGGGACGAAATCGACGGTCTCCATATCGATATCGGCCAGCATCTCGGAGGTGATCTTGGCCATCTTCGACTCGGTGTACCGCATGGCGGCCGGCGGATCGCCGTCGATCGAACCGAAGTTGCCCTGCCCGTCGACCAGCGGATAGCGCAGCGAGAACGGCTGCGCCAGGCGCACCATGGTGTCGTAAATGGAGGCATCGCCGTGTGGGTGATAGTTGCCCATCACGTGACCCACAACCTTGGCGCACTTGGTGTACTTCTTGTTCGGCTGCAACCCCATGTCGTGCATACCGTAGAGCACCCGGCGATGCACCGGCTTCAACCCGTCGCGCACCTCAGGCAGCGCGCGCCCGATGATGACTGACATGGAGTAGTCGAGATACGAGCGGCGCATCTCGTCTTCGATATTGATGGCGATGAGCGATGCGGCGCCGGGTGCACCGGGTGCGTTGATCCCGGTGGGGTTTTCGCCGTCGCTGCTTGCGTCACTACCGAGAGGAAGCTGAGGGTTCTGATCGTCTGCCATAGGAAAGTTCGCGCTGCGGCAGACTGCACGGACGTGCGCTCTGCGCGGAAAGCACTCTTTCTATTCTACTTGATAGAAAGGCGCATGAACCTGTTCCGGGCCGCGGCGATTGTGGCATACTGCCGCCGTTCAAACCTCCCCGGCTCACCCAGCCCAAAGGCGCTCGCATGACTGCTGAAGACTTTCGCCGGATCGCGCTGAACCTGCCCGAAGCGGCAGAAAGCTCGCACATGGGCGCCCCCGACTTTCGCGTGAAGAACCGTATTTTCGCTACGCTCGCGTCGGAGAAGGAGGGTTTCGGCAACCTAAAGTTGTCCCTCGAACAGCAGGCTGCTTTCCTCGAGGAGCGGCCCGATCTCTTTCTGCCTGTTCCCGGCGGCTGGGGACGCATGGGCATGACGCACATCCGCCTGGCGCAAGCTGACGAAGACACGCTACGCGGAGCGCTGCTGGCCGCCTGGAAGCTGCGTACGGAAAAGAACCGCAAGGCGCAGCGAAAACGCTGACCGGCCAGCCACGGTGCCGCCCACTCCCGAATAGCCCGCGCTATACTTTTGACTGGAGATTTTTCTATGTCAACAGCGCCGCAGATGCACGCGAGCGAGTATGAACAGGCAGACGGTTTTGGCGCCCTGGAAGAACGCGTGATGCGCATGGTGGAGCTGGTTCGCTCGGAACGCATCGAGCGCCGCAAGGCCGAGGAAACCGCCGCCACATTGCAGCAGCTGCTCGACGAGCAGGGCGCGCAGCTGCAACGCGCCGAGGAAGAAGCCAGGGCGATGGGCCGCGAGCGGGACCAGGTGCGCAGCCGGGTGGAACGGCTGCTGCGGCAGCTTGACGACATTGAGGCATAGTTGAGCATGGGCGCGCAGAACACCCGCAGCGACAGCGAATTCGTCACCGTTTCCATCTATGACCAGACCTACCACCTGCGCGGGCACAACCCGGCGTATATCGAGCAGCTGGCCGTGCTGGTCGACAGCAAGATGCGCGCCGTCGCGTCCCACGGAACGACGGTGGACTCCCTGCGCGTCGCCGTGCTGGCCGCGCTGAACATTGCGGACGAGCTGATGACGGCACAGGCACGGCTGGAAGCAGTCACCGGGGCGGAAGAGCGCAAGCGCAACCGGGCGCACTCCCTCACCGGACTGCTCGATGAAGTTTTGGAAGACCGGCGCCGCACCGGTTGAACGCCACGCCTGATTCTGAAACCCAGCGGGTGGTTTCGGCGTCAGATGAAAAGCAGTACTTCGGTGTGGCCGGCATGGGCTTGCCAATCTGCAGTTCTGCCGCTAGCATCCTGACAGCGAGACTCACCCTGCAAAGCAGGTATGTTCGGTCAAGCCGGTTGAACCTATAATTCATTGAACAAGGGAGCTCGACTCGACAATCGGCTCGGTGCGCAGTGTCCGCCAGTTCGGAATGCCTAAAGAGCCGCGGAGAGTTCCCACCGTCTTAGGACGGGTTCACCGGCAAGCCAAGCGTACGGCCCCGCGGGGTGGGTTAAGCCCTCCTCGTCTCTTGCATCTTGCGAAAGACCTCTGCGGTGGGCGGCCAGGACGGCTTGCAGCCGAGAACACCAACTCCATCCCTACCAGATCGTCTCAACCTGCTTCGATTGCCGGATCGCCCGGTCCTTGGTGACGAGCGGCACGCCACGATCTAATGCTGTTGCTCCGATGAGGCGATCCATCGGATCGGCCGGGTAAAGCTCCGAAAAGGCAACAGCCAGTTGTGCTGCTGAAGCGGTCACCGGCAGGACGAGGAAGCGGCGCGTCACCTCCTCCAGCAAAATAGGCAGCAGGTGCTTCATGATAATTCGTTTGTTGCGTACCAGCCATGCAAGCTCATAGAGCGTGGCATCGCATACGGCGACCCCGTCCCCCTGTCGAGCTGTGGTGAGGGCTTCTTCCGCAGAGTGGGACAGTGCTTCAGGTTTATCGGCAAGCCAGATAACCACGCATGTATCAATGACGATCACTTCAGCCGTTCCAGGCCTTCGCTTCTATAGCTGGGGCTGTCACATCCCCTAGGATTTCGATTCCACCCTTGAAAAACCCAAAAATGTCGTCTTCTTTCTCATCCGCAACCGGCACCAGTTGCGCGACAGGCCTGCCGTTCTTGGTGATCAGCACCGCTTCCCGCTTCTGCTGCACCTCGTCCATGATGGCGAGGCACTTGGCCTTGAAAACACCGGCCGCTATCGTTTGCATGGGACCGACCTCACTATGGTCAGGGAAGACGCCTATATCAAGTAGATCATTGCTTAGTCTTTGAGGCATCGGCATTGCTCTCGGCTTCCTTCGCCAACGCTGCCCGGGCATCCGCCATTTCCCTGGCTTTCTGCTTTTTATTCCCGAGTGTGAAGTTTACGTTCGCTGTTGCTGCTACCGGGATAGGTTTACCGTGATCTGTGTATGGATGGTATGTCCAGTGCATCACGGCATCCATGGCAGCCTGCCGTAGCTCTGGAGGGCCCTCTACAACTTGCAAATCTTTTACATGCCCGTCTACGTCGATCACACATTTCAGCACGACCTTTCCTTCGACCCCCGCGGCCTTAGCAGCGAGCGGATATGTCGGGGGAGATGCCTGCGCTAAACTGCCCGGAGCTCCTGCTTGTGCTTGCAAGTGAAGGCTTCCAATTGCTAACGCCGTAAATACTGACCACGTTGCGAATCTGCGCATATATCCCCTCATTGGATAAACATCTATCGACACCCTTGCTGAGAGGAGCGATTTACGCAGATGCTTCTGTCCGCCTTCAGGGTAAGCCGCGTTTATTGACCACTCCCCATCGAATGTTAAGAATCGCCACGCATGCTCTTCCGGACCACGTGATGGCCGTACACTCCTCCGTCTCAACCCGAATTGCAAGTTGACGTAGAGATTACATCACCTGCGCGGCAAACCTCTCCATCTCCTCAAGCTGCGGCGACATCTGCAGCAATACCAGATCGCAGCCCGCTGCCTCGAATGCGGCAATCTGCTGCTTTACATGGTCCGGCGTCCCGACAAGGCCGGAGCGTAACCCGCGGTTCGAGACAGAGTAGTCCTCGAGCGAAACCTTCTGCTCAAGCTGCGAGCCGGCGATCCACTGCTGGTAATTCTTGTAGCCCTGCGCAGACTGCTGCACGTCCGTGATCCTCATCACTTCCTTCTGCGCGGCTTCCGCGGTGTCCCGCACGACGGCATAGCCGGCCACGCCGAAGGTCATCGGTCCAAGCCCGGCGCGCTCCCGCCGTTCCCGCATATCTGCGATCTTGCGGCCGACCGTCGCGG
Organism: uncultured Acidobacteriaceae bacterium; assembly: GCA_964245565.1. Classification (GTDB taxonomy): domain Bacteria; phylum Acidobacteriota; class Terriglobia; order Terriglobales; family Acidobacteriaceae; genus EB88. Next base: position 30,790 of record CAXTMY010000037.1, read on the forward strand.
GCGAGTCGCCATGCATCAGGTAGGCATCGCACTTGCCGGCAATCAGCGTCTTCGCTGTTTCTGATTCGCCGCCTGCGTACAGCGTAGGGCGCGGCTTGCGGACCGGCTTCGGCGAGAGCACGTTGTCGGCGACCTTGTAGTACTTGCCTTCATACGAGAACCCCTGCCCAGGCTCGCTCGCACCGGTCCAGCACCCGTTGACGACATCGAGCCACTCGTTTGTGCGCGCGTAGCGGTCGTCGTGCTTATCGAAGTGCAGGCCGTACTTGGTCGCTTCATCGGCCCACCAGCTGGAGACCACGTTGAGCGTGAGGCGTCCGCCGGAGATGTGATCGATATTCGCCGCCTGCTTAGCCAGCAGCGCCGGGTTGTGGAAGCTCGGCCGCACCGCAACCATCAGTTCCAGCTTTTCCGTCACGGCGGCAAGCGCCGCGGCGGTCGACCAGGCATCGAGCGACGGAGCTTCCACGCCCTTAATGTCGTTGAGGTTCAACTCGGCGATGAGCGAAAGGTCGTAACCGAGCTGCTCGGCGCGCTGGGCAAGCTGCTTTGTATACGCCCAGCTGGCTTCGATGCCCTCGTCTTCAACATTGCGCAGCCAGCCGCCAAATACAGGCATCCAGAAGCCGTAGCGCATCAGCGCACTCCTGCAGTCTGGCCAATGCCGAGCGCCGCGTCGTTGTCCGCATGCCACTGGGAAGCACTTGCTTTTGCCGCCTCCACGCTCAGCCAGTCCACCAGGCGGACAAACGGGTCGAAACCGACGACCCGTTCGCCGTCGGCGACGAAGTTTGAGAGCGCGTTGATGTCGTAGTAGAGCGGTATTGCCGCTTCCCCGTCGCGCGCGTCGAGCATGTACTCGACTCCGCCCAGCTCGACCCCGGCCGCGGCCATGATGCGCTCCACCTCGGCGATCACCGTTGCCGGCGGCTCATAACCCTCAACGCGAATGCCGGACTTCGGCGCATCGATCGCGCACGCGGCGCGGTTCAGGTCGACGCCCCCCGTGGTGCGGCAGATATCGGCCGGGCACAGGTCGAACGTCTCGCCGGTGGTATGCACCTTGATCGCGTAGAGGAACTTGCCGTCCAGCACTTCACAGCGAACGATAAAGCCGCCCTGCGCCGGGATGAACTCCTGCACCAGCGCGGTGGAGTCGAGCCCGAAGAGCAGCTCGCCTGCCTCGGCGGAAGCAGCCAGCTGCTCGAGTGAGTCGAACCGCTTGACGCCTGCGCCGGAGCCGCCGATGTTGGGCTTGACGACAACCGGAAAGCGCAGCCCTTCGGTCGCGGCGACCGCCTGCTCTGGACGATGAATGACGCGGGCTTTCGGGTAGGCGACGCCGAGGCTTTCGAGCAGCGAGAGCTGCGACGCTTTCGAAAGCTCCGAGCGAAAGGCTTTGGTTCCATTGATCACGCGCACACCGCGCGACTCAAGATGGTCCAGGTATCCGAGCGTGTAGAAGATGGTGTCGCCGTGCTCGCGGTTCCAGGCCGAGGGGCTCATGCGGTTG
>CAXTMY010000038.1:0-32203 GCA_964245565.1 uncultured Acidobacteriaceae bacterium
CGCGCACACCGCGCGACTCAAGATGGTCCAGGTATCCGAGCGTGGAGAAGATGGTGTCGCCGTGCTCGCGGTTCCAGGCCGAGGGGCTCATGCGGTTGACCACCAGCGCATACTCCTGCTCCGGCCGGTCCTCGATGGCATAGGCATGGGCGGTGGCGTCGAGCTTGACGTACGGGATGGCGCGGCGGTCGAGCTCGGCAAACAGCGGCTTGAACCAGTGCGGCTGCTCGTAGTAAATCGCAATCGGTCTGGGCATGGGCGAGACTCCTCACAGGACGCGCGGCTCGTAAGCCCGGAGTCCACTGTTGTTGTCGAAGCGGCATTCTGCCACCGGCGTTGTATCAGAACAGAGAGGCCGCCCGGTCTGCGTGGGCGGCCTCTCTGTTGGATGCCGGTGTCTACGCTTCCGGCGCGTCGCTCTTGATGACGACTTTCACGTGCGCCGTGACCTCGCGGTGCAGCTTGACCGGCACGTGGAACTCGCCGAGCTGGCGCAGCGGCTCGGGCAGCTGGATCTTGCGGCGGTCGGTCGCGTGACCTTGCGCTTCGAGCGCCTGCGCAATGTCGGATGAGGTCACGGAGCCGAACAGCTGCTCGTTCTCGCCGACCTTGCGGGTGAACTCCAGGCTGAGCGCGTCGTAGTGCGCGACCAGCTGCTCGGCTTCGCCCTTCTCACGCGCCGAGCGACGAATGGCCGACTCCTTCATCTGCTCGATCACAGCCTTGTTGGCGACGGTCGCCTGCATGGCCAGCTTGCGCGGCAGCAGGTAGTTGCGGCCAAAGCCGTCGGCGACTTTCACGACATCGCCGCGGTGACCGAGGTGGTCTACATCTTCCTTCAGAATGACTTCCATGCTTCTCTCCAGAACCAGAATGGGCAGTGCGCGTTAGTAGCGAGCGGCAAACGGCAGCAGCGCGATATTCCGTGCCTGCTTGATGGCGCGGGTAAGCCGGCGCTGGTGGGTTGTGCAGACGCCGGTCAGGCGGCGCGGCGTGATCTTGCCGCGTTCCGCCACGAACTGCTGCAGCAGCCGCACGTCGCGGTACGGGATGGCCTCAATCTTCTCGACGCAGAACTTGCAGACCTTTTTGCGGCGGAAGAACTTACGGCCGCCGCCGCCGCCGGGACGGGGTGGGCGCGGACCGCCGGGTCCACCTTGCCCGCCGGGACCGGATCCGCCCGTACGGGGAGTATCGCTTGAAGACGCTCCGCCCGCGGTTGCCTCGGGGCGGGGAGCTGCTGTTGTTTCCTCTGCCATGGTTCTGTTCCTTTCCTGCCGGCTCCGAAAGCTCGGCGATGCTTCGCTTTTCCAATCGACCCTAGGCCAGGGCCGGGGTCTGTGCCGCTTCAGGCGCTGGAGCTGCCGGTGCCGCCTCTGCTCCGGCGGCGGGCTGAGCGCTGCGCTTTACCTTGCCCGCGCGGAGAGCCTTCACCTTGTCCAGACGCTTTTCTTCCTCGTCCATACGCACGGTCAGGAACTTGATGACCGGCTCGGAGACGCGGAGACGGCGCTCCAGCTCGGCGACCAGCTTGCCGTCCGCATCGATGGTCAACAAAACGTAATTGCCGTCGTTGAACTTACGGACCGTGTAGGCCAGCTTGCGGCGGCCCATCTTTTCAATCGAGCGGATGTTGCCCCCGTTCGAGGTAATGGTGGTCTCAAACCCTGAGACCAGCTTGTCGACATCCTCTTCCGCCACATCGGGACGGACGATAAACATCACTTCGTAGAAACGCCCTGCTTCTGCCATACTTGCCTCACTCCGGACCGCCTGGATTTCCTTGCCGCTCACCGCGGGGCGTCTCCCGGCTGGCCGGGGGCTGCTCACGCGGGTTGATCTTGTTCATCGCAGCCGCCACGCCCTCGGTGGCGATCACTGCGACTGCTTCGGCTGCGCGGTCGAGTCCCTCGCCCAGCAGCCCTAGTTCCATCCGGCGCATCGGCTGCAGCAGGTATGCCGCGCCGCGTCGCCCCTTGCCTGAGTCTCCGTCCGGGCCAACACCGATCCGGATCCGCGCCCATCGTTCCGTGCCCAGCAGCGCATTGATGCTTTTCGCGCCGTTGTGCCCGCCGGAGGAGCCGCCGGGCCTCACCCGGACTGTCCCCAGCGGCAGCGCCAGCTCGTCATACACCACCACCAGCTCCCGCTCGGGATCCAGTTCGAGCTCCCGGACCAGCGCCAGTACCGACTCGCCGCTCAGGTTCATCCAGGTTTCGGGCTTAGCCAGCAGCAGCTCGCGGCCCCCTACCTGGACTTTTCCTGTCAGCGCCCTGCCCCGCCGGTTCGTGATCGCAGCCCCGGCCGCCTGCGCGATGCGGTCAATGGCCAGAAATCCGGCATTGTGCGGTGTCCACTGGTATTCCGGGCCAGGGTTGCCCAAGCCGACCACCAGCAGCATCGCCCGTCTCCCTTACTTTTTGTCGCTCTTCTTGTCCGACTCGCCCGCTTCCTCGCCCTTCCCCTTCTTCACCACCTCGGGCTCCGCAGCTGCCGCCGCGGCCAGCGCTGCGTCGGCTACGGCAATCGCTTCGTCTTCCCTCACGATCGACACACTCGCGACCGGCGCTTCCTCGTCGGTGATGAACTTGAACTTGCCGCCATGCGGCAGATCCGCCACGCGGATCACATCGCCCACCTTCATCGCGGTCACGTCGACTTCGATTGAAGCAGGGATGTCGCCCGGCAGGCACTCGATCTCGACTTCGCGCAGAATCTGGTCGAGCAGTCCGCCCTCATTCTTCACGCCGAACGCCGTGCCGGTCAGCGTGATCGGCACCTCGACGTGCATGGTCTTATCGAGCGCGATGCGCTTCAGGTCCACATGGATCAGCCGGTCCTTGATCGGCTCAAACTGCCAGTCCACGATCATGGCCTTCGTCCTGGCGCCCGAGAGTTCGAGGTCGAAAATCGTGTTATGGCCCGCCTCCGAGTGCAGGATGCGGAGCATCTGCTTGGGGTCGAGCTCGACCGCAACCGCGGCTTCCCTCGCGCCGTAGATCACGCCGGGCAGCTTGCCGGCCACGCGCACCCGCCGCGCCGCATTCTTGTTGAACCTGCCTTCACGCGCGACCGCGTTCACCACTTCTGTCGTTGCCATGCTTCCTTTTCCTTTCGGGCACAGCCCCCGTACTTTCGAGGATGCTCTGCTCCCTTTGTGCGGCGCCTGCTGCTGTCCGGCTTAGCTGAACAGCGTGCTGACGCTGGTTTCCATGTGGATGCGTTCAATCGCCGAGCCGATCAGCCCGGCCACCGAGCGCACCTTGATCTTCGGCTCTGCCCGCGCCGCATCCGAAAGCGGGATGGAGTCCGAGACGACCAGCTCCTTCAACCGGGAGTTGGCGATCCGCTCGACCGCCGGCCCGGATAAAACCGCATGCGACGCGCAGGCATACACCGCAACCGCCCCCTGCGCCAGCAGGGCGTCCACTGTCTTCACCATCGTGCCGGCCGTGTCCACGATATCGTCGATGATCAGGCAGGTCTGCCCGCGCACATCGCCGATCACGTGCATCACTTCCGTCACGTTGATGTCAGTCCGCCGCTTGTCCACAATGGCCAGCGGCGCACCCACTAGGGTCGCAAAAAACCGCGCCCGCTCCACCCCGCCCGCATCCGGCGAAATCACTGTCAGGTTCGGCAGCTTCAGCTCCTGGAAGTAACTCACCATGACCGGGCTGGCAAACAGGTGATCCACGGGAATATTGAAAAAGCCCTGGATCTGCGCCGCGTGCAGGTCCATAAAGAGCCCACGGTTCGCCCCGGCCGTCGTCAGCAGGTCGGCCACCAGCTTGGACGAGATGGCGACGCGCGGCCGGTCCTTGCGGTCCTGCCGCGCGTAGCCGTAGTACGGCACGACCACGGTGATGCGCCCGGCGGAGGCGCGCTTCAACGCGTCGATCATGATCAGCAGCTCGACCAGGTGCCGGTCCACCGGGTTCGAGGTAGGCTGCACCACAAATACATCGGCTCCCCGCACGTTCTCGAGGAGCTGGAAATGCATTTCACCGTCCGCGAATCGCTGGATCCGGGTCTCCCCGAGCGACACCCCGATGTGACGGCAGATCTCGGCCGCAAGCTCGGGATTGGCACTGCCGGAAAAAATACGGAACCGCTTGTCCTCGCGAAGGCGGGAACGTTTGCGCTCCGGAGCCGGCTTGTGGCCGTGCTGCGCATCGCGCGCGTGGGTTTCCGCCGCGTGCGCTCCATCCTGCTGCCTCACAAGCTCTGCCGCGCCTTGATCCTGCTTCACGTCTCCACCCCTTTTGCGAGGCTGGTTCTCCTCGCTGGCTGGCTTCGGTTTTCGGCCGGGCTTGTTTTCCCGGCCTGCTGCTTCCGCTCGATACTGGCTGGGCGACTAGGATTCGAACCTAGACAAAGTGCGTCAAAGGCACTTGACCTACCATTAGTCGATCGCCCAAAAAACTCTCCCGCCCGTTTCTGCGGTCCTGCCTTCGCTGCCAATCTTTCACTGCCCGCGTGAATCACTCCTCGCGAACGATCATGCCGGACCAGTAGCGTGCGCGATCCACCGTGCGGGTGCGCAGGCTCCGGATGCCGAGCGTATTGAGCCGCTCCTGTGCCTCACCGGCCGCCTGCTCATCAGCATACAGCCCGAAAAGGGCTGAACCTGAACCTGAAAGCGCCGCATACATGGCGTGGCTGCCGGCCGGTTCGCCCGCAAGCACACGCTTGATCTGATCGAGAAGGGGATGCTGCCGGAAGACGACTTCTTCAAAGTCGTTTAGGAGTATCCCGGTCTGGACAAGCGAGGAAAGCAGGGTTCCCGCAAGGCCCTGGTCCCGACGCGTCGGAAGCAGGACACCGGTTGCGTGCTCCTCGCAGTATGCAGACGCGAGAGCTCGACTCAACCTGCTTAGTCTATCGGCCATCGCCTCGGGCGTCAACCTGGCCGCTGCCGTCCCTGCGTCCCAGGCGCGGAAGGCAGCCGGGGTGGACACCCCGGACTCCGGCAGTGCCACCAGCGCCGGAATCGGCGCCGGATCGGCCAGCGGCACCACGGCTTCCCCGCGCCCGGTACCGAGCACGGCGCCGCCCAGCAGGAAAAGCGGCACGTCGGAGCCGACTTGAGCGGCAAGCCGCAGGCGCTGCTCGCCCGTCATCGGGGGCGCCAGGTGCCGGCGAGCCAGTTCGCGCTCGAGGCCGAGCAGGGCGGCCGCCGCATTGGCCGAGCCTCCGCCCAATCCCCCCTGGATCGGCAAACGTTTTTCTATGTGAACGGAAACCTGGATGCCTTCGCGGCCGGGAAGCGCGAGCGCAGGCGCGAGCATTTTCCATACCGTGTTGCGGGCGTCGAGCGGGACGCGCGGGTCGTTCGACGTGAGACGGATGCCCGCGCCGCTGCCCCGCGACACCCCTACCGTGAGCAGGTCGTGCGCTTCCAGGGTCTGGTAGAGCGTCGTCAACGCGTGAAAACCATCCGTCCGCGGAGGGCCGATCGCGAGACCCAGATTCACCTTTGCATACGAGCGGAGCGTGACCGGCATGGGCTCCAGTGTAAAGCGCCCGCAGAAAAGACATTGGGATCCGGCCCGCCAAAGCTACACTGCTGCAAATATGCGACTTCTCGCCACCTCGCTCCTGAGTGCCGTTCTCGCCGCAACCGCCCCAGCGCAGTCCATTCCGGAAGGCTCAGCCGGCGGCCCCATCCCCGGCTACCGCACGGAAGCTCCGGTGCGCAGCCTCCACGCCATGGTCGTCAGCGTCCATCACCTCGCCACGGACGCCGGCATCCAGACGCTCAAGGAGGGCGGCAACGCGGTAGATGCGGCGGTCGCCACCGCCTTTGCCCTCGCCGTCGTGTACCCGTACGCCGGCAACCTGGGCGGTGGCGGGTTCATGCTCATTCATCTTTCGGGCCGCGATCGCAGCCATGCTGTCGCTCCCGCGCGCGACACCTTTATCGACTTCAGAGAGACGGCCCCGGCCGCCGCCACCGCCAACATGTACCTCGACCCGCAGGGCAACATCATCCCCGGCAAGAGCACCGTCGGGCCTGCCTCGATCGGCGTTCCCGGCTCCGTCGCGGGCCTCGCGTATGCCGAGAAGAAATACGGCCGCCTTGGACTCAAAAGGGTCATGCAGCCGGCGATCGACTACGCTGAGAACGGCTTTCTGCTGGGCGCGGAAGAAGCCAGCCTGCTCAATAACCCGCACCTGCGCGACTACGCCGAGTCGCGCAGCATCTTCGGCGCGCAGACCTGGGCAGCCGGCGACACGCTGCGCCAGCCGCTGCTGGCCAGAACGCTGCGCAGGATCGCAAGCGATCCGGACAGCTTTTACCGCGGCGATCTCGCCAAAGAGCTGGCCGCGGGCCTGAAGAGCGAAGGCGCGCTGATCACCGCGGATGACCTTGCCGGCTACCACGCCGAGGAACGCGTGCCCATCCGGGAGACGTTCGGGGCCGCCTTTGGCGGACAAACCATCGTCAGCTCTCCGCCGCCTTCCTCGGGCGGCGTCACGCTGCTTGAAACTCTGAATATCCTGGCGGCTGCGCCGGCGCCGGACCTGTCCGCCATGGGCGACCGCAGCGTGGACTGGGTGCACTGGGTCGTCGAGGCGTTCCGGCGCGCATATATGGACCGCAACGCCTACCTGGGCGACCCCGCGTTCGTCCGCATGCCCATCGCCCGGATGCTCAGCCCGGAGTACGCCGAAGCCTGGCGGCAGACCATTGATCCGTCCCGCGCCACACCTTCGGCGACCCTGCAGCGCCCGGCCGGCTTTTTGCCTCCGCCGCCCACGGATGGCGGTACCCGCCTGGCGCCGATGCAGCAGGAGAAGCAGGAGACGACACACTTTTCCATCCTCGACAGCGAAGGCAATGCCGTCGCGGTGACCACCACGCTAAACGGCGCGTTCGGCTCCTATGAGACAGCGCCCGGGCTTGGCTTTCTGCTGAACGACGAGATGGACGACTTTACTTCGAAGCCCGGCGCGCCGAATATGTTCAAGCTGATCCAGGGGCCTGCGAATGCGATCGCGCCCGGCAAGCGGCCGCTCTCGAGCATGACGCCGACCATCGTTCTCGCGAAAGACGGTACGGTGCGCATGGTGCTCGGCTCGCCCGGCGGCGCGCGCATCATCTCCACGGTCGCGAACATCCTGCTCTCGGTCGATGACGGCGGCCTGAACATCCAGTCGGCTGTCGACGCACCCCGCTTCCATCACCAGTTCCTGCCGGATACGGTGTACGTGGAGCCGGGCTTTCATCCCTCGACCGTGGCCGGCCTTCAATCACTGGGCTACCAGGTCTCGGTCAGCCCTTCGGTCTGGAGCGACGGCGAGTGTATCGCGCGCGATCCTGCAAGCGGCGTACTGACTGGCGGGCAGGATCATCGACGGCATTTTGGCCTGGCCGCCGGATACTAGAAAAATGAACGAAACGCTACGCCATGTTCTGCGCACGCTGGAAGAGCGCCTGCTCGATCCGGAAGTCCGCCGGGACTCCCGACAGGTCGCCGCTCTGCTCACGGAAGACTTCCGCGAGTTTGGCAAGAGCGGCCGGGCGTACGACCGCGAGAGCATCCTCGCGCTGCTCGCCGCCGAAGCCCCGCAGGTCATCTCGGTCGAGGAGTTCACGGCCGAGCTGCTCGGCCCGGAAGCTGCCCTCACGACCTGGATCAGCCGGACGGCCGACGGCAAACGGGCCCGTCGCAGCTCGGTCTGGGTCTACCGGCAGGGGCGCTGGCAGCTGCTCTTTCACCAGGGAACGACGCTCTGAAACGCGGATCTGCGCCCGGGCCGAGTTCCCACGCCCGCGCCAACCCGCTTGGGGATGAGAAGATAACGCAGGAACACTACCACCCTTCATGCTGAAAGCAATCTCCACACACGTTTTCCTTCGCTCGCGCCTGCACCCCGGCCTGCTCGACAGCCTGGCCGCAACCGGCGCTGAGGGCATCGAGATTTTTGCCTCGCGCCAGCACTTCGACTACACCGAACCTGTGGCTGTGCGGGAAACCGCCGACTGGTTCCGCGCCAACCCGATCGTGCCGTTCTCCATGCATGCGCCGCTGTTCAGCGACTACGAGAGCGGACGCGGCGGCGAGCCGTCCGTGAACGTCGTGCACCAGGACAAGTCTCGCCGGATCGACGCCATGGACGAGGTCAAGCGCGCGCTCGAAGCTGCCGAGCAGATTCCCTTCAAGTACCTGGTGCTGCACCTGGGCGACCGCGGCGACGCCTGGAACCCGCGCACGCTGGAGAACGCCCTGACCGCGCTTGAGCATCTGCAGGCCTATGCGCGCCCGCTTGGGGTCAGCCTGCTGGTGGAAAACATCCAGAACGAGGTAACCACGCCGGCGCACCTGAACGAGATCCTCAGCATCGGCCACCTCGACTCCATCGGCGTTTGCCTCGACACGGGCCATGCCCACCTTGGCGACGGGGTCGATGCGGCGATCGCAGAACTGGGCGACCGCATCCGCTCCTCGCACCTGCATGACAACCATGCCGACAAGGACGCGCACCTGTGGCCCGGTGAGGGGACCATTGACTTCAAGGCAGCGCTGGCCGGGCTGCGCAGCGCGAAGCACCAGCCCGCGGGAGTGCTTGAGATCCATTACTCCTACGGCGCGGATACCTCGAAGCTCATCGAAACGGCGCGGGCAGCCTTCGCGACATTCGACGACCGGGCGTAGCACCGTTTAAGAAAGGATCCGTATCCATGGCAGACGAGACACACGCCCCCGGGGCTGTTATCGCAGCCGTTCCCGATGCTCCCGTAACAACCATCGCCTCGCTCGGCCTATATCAAGGCCGGAGTGTGACGCTGCGCGGCTGGCTCTACAACCTGCGCGAAAGCGGCAAGCTGTTGTTTCCCATCTTCCGGGACGGCTCCGGGACGGTCCAGGGGATTGTTCCCAAGGCGGCTGTGCCGCCTGCGGTCTTTGAGACCATCAAGGGCCTTACCCAGGAATCGAGCGTGACGGTTCGCGGCAAAGTGCGCGCCGACAAACGCGCGCCCGGCGGGTACGAGCTCGATGTCGAAGACATTCTCGTCATCGACCGCGTACCGGAAGACGCGCCCTTCCCCATCTCGCTCAAGGAACACGGCGTCGACTTCCTGATGGAGAACCGGCATCTCTGGATTCGGACGCCCCGCCAGTCGGCGATTCTGCGTATCCGTGCCGAGATCATCAAGGCGGCACGCGATTTTCTCGACGAGCAGGGCTTTACGCTGACCGATCCGCCGATCCTGACGCCGGCCGCCTGCGAAGGCACCAGCACGCTGTTTCCGGTGGAGTACTTCGGCGACGAGGCGTTCCTCACCCAGTCCGGCCAGCTCTACATTGAGAGCACCGCGCTGGCGCTCGGGAAGGTTTATTCGTTCGGGCCCACGTTCCGCGCGGAGAAATCGAAAACCCGCCGCCACCTGACCGAGTTCTGGATGGTCGAGCCTGAAATGGCCTACGCCGGGCTCGAAGAACTGATGGAGCTGGCGGAAAACTTCATCAGTTTCATCGTCGATCGCGTACTGACTCGCCGCCGCGCCGACCTCGTCCTGACCGGGCGCGACATCGCAAAAATCGAGGCGATCCGGGCGCCGTTCCCGCGCCTGCGCTACGACGAAGCCGTGAAGATGTTGAACGAGGCTCACGCGAACGGTCTGCTCGAACAGCCGTTCGAGTACGGCAACGACTTCGGCTCGCCGGACGAAACCTACTTATCCTCCCAGTTCGACCGGCCGGTGATGGTGCACCGCTATCCCGCGGCGGTCAAAGCGTTCTACATGCAGCCCGACCCGGCTGACCCGCAGTTCGCGTTGTGCGTGGATGTGCTCGCACCCGAGGGTTACGGAGAGATCATCGGCGGCTCGGAGCGCATCGCCAGCTACGAACTGCTGAAGCAGCGCATCGAGGAGCATAACCTCCCGCTTGACGCTTTCCAATGGTATTTAGACCTGCGCCGCTACGGCTCGGTACAGCACGCGGGCTTCGGTATGGGCATCGAGCGCGCGGTCGCCTGGATCTGCGGGCTTGACCATGTGCGCGAGACGATTCCCTTCGCGCGAACGCTCAACCGGATGTATCCGTAAAGACTGGACCCGCGGCACGGAACGGTGCTGCAGCAGACGGGGCGCGCAACCGCGCGCCCCCTTCTGCTGCATGTTTGCTGCGCATCGGCGCTACGGCTGCACGGTCAGGCTCTCCATGGTCGTATGCGCGATGCCGCCGCTGGTCACCGTCACGGTCAGGTTGTAGGTGCTCGGTGCCGTGGCTGCGGTATTGGTTGCTGAAAAACCGCACCCGGTCAGGATCCCGCTGCCCCCGATGCCGCCCAGCACCACCAGTACCAGCAGAACCAACCGGCTCCGGCGCAGCCTGCGCGCCGCGGTCAGCGGCAGCAGCATCAGCGCGAGCGCCGCTTCCCCCAGCTTTTCGCCTACCCCACTCTGCGCTGCGTCCACCGGAGCCGCTGCCTTGCCGGCAGCTGTCTGCACCGTCAGGTTGACGGTTTGCGCACCGCTGTTCGCAGCCAGCGTCGCCGGTGAAAACACCGCCGTCGCCCCTGCGGGCAGCCCCGCCGTTACCGCGAAGGTGACGACGCCCGGGTACATCCCGGCATTGCCCGGGCTGACCTGCAGAGGAAACACGACCTTGCCGCCGCTCGGCACCGAAAGGCTCTGCATCCCGACGGTCGGGGCCACCGAAAAGTCGGTGGTGACCGGGTCGACCGCCAATGCGGAGGAAGAGCTGGGCAGAAAATTCGTATCTCCCTGGTAGACCGCGGTCAGCTGGTTGGCCGTATTCTCCTGGAACTGGTTGGTGCTGAAGCTGGCTGCGCCGTTCTCAAGCGTTGCTTCGCCCAGCAGACTGGTTCCGTTGGAAAACCGCACCACCCCGGTAGGCACGCCGGTCGTGGAGGACTGCACCTGCACCTGCAGCTCAACCGATCCGTCGCTTGCTGCCGTGTTCGTCGGCCGCGTTAGCGTCGTCGTGGTCCCTGCTTGTGTCACCGTCAGCGTTCCAGGCGCCGCAGCGACAGCGTAGTCCGTAAGATTGGCGCCCGTTACCGTCGCGATAATCGGATACGCACCGGGGGCATCTTTGGTACCGGCTGTCGTTGTGAAGGCGGCGGTGATGGCATCACCATTGACGACACCGGACAGTGTTCCCGTAAATGCCGGGTTGGGAGTTCCGTAGACCCGGGTCGCATTGGCGGCCGTAGCGGCCAGCGGTGCCGGAGCGACCGTAAGCTGACCGGAAATGGGCGAAGTCGAGTAATTTGCCAGCGCGGCGCCTGTTACCGCGGGAACAATCGGGTACACGCCGACGGGAGATTGGGGCGTGGCGCTTGTTGTGAAGGTTTCGGTGAAAGTATCCCCATTGCTGGCGCCGCTTACCTCGCCCGTGAAAGCAGGGTTCGCTGCGCCGTAAGTCCGGCTGGCATTGTTGGCTGCAACGGAGAGGGCGGCAGCTGTGACCTGCAACATGCCATTCTGAATGTTCTGGCTGTAATTGCCGAGATTGGCGCCCGATGCAGAAGGCACGATGGGGTAGCTGCCGACCCCCGAGAGCGTCGTCGCTGGCGTTGTAAATGCCTCGGCAAAACTATCGCCGTTCACCGCTCCATTAATTGTGCCGGCGAATTGCGGGTTAGCAGCGCCGTAAGTCCGCGTCACGTTATTTGCCAGGATATTGAGCGGAGCCGCGGTAATCTGAATCGCGGCCTGAGCAGTGGACCCGTTCATGTTCCCGTTTGACGAAGTGAAACTAGCAGAGATGGTAAAGCTACCTAAAGCAGGCGCGAGATAGGACTGGCTGGCCATGCCGTTCTGCACAGATTGCGAACCGAAACTCGCGCCCTGTGCTAGAAAGGCGACGGTGCCGCTTGTGGCCGGCGCTCCAGTCGCTTCGTCGGTGACCGAAGCATTCACCGTAACGGGGTTGCCGTAAGTAGCGGTCGCGGGAACAGATAGCGCTATCGCAGTCGTCGCGGGCTCCGCAGTCAGTGCGACCGTGCTGGATGTGCTTGAACCATAGTTACCGTCGCCAGGATAGCTTGCGCTGATCAGGTGAGTGCCTGTGCCTGCGGGGGAAACATTGGTGGCTGTCGCAGTCACGGTTTGGGTCAGCTGAGTTTGGAAGACGGTCATTTCGCCATTGTCATCAAAGGCCACCGCAGCATCGGGGAGGCCGTCTCCATTAAAGTCCGCTGCCACAACTTCCATCGGATTGTAGCCGTGGCTTGCAGTCACTGCTGCCGTGAAGGTTCCATCTCCATGGCCCAGCAGCGTTGTTATAGTCGAGTCCCCCTGATTAATGACCGCTAAGTCGGGATTGCCGTCGAGGTTGTAGTCTGCAATGGCTATGTAGTACGGATTGTTTCCCAAGGTCAGAACAGGTGCGGTAGAAAACGTTCCATCCCCATTGCCCAGCAGCACCGTAACGGTGTTATCGCCATAATTCGCCACGGCAAGATCGAGCTTGCCGTCTGCGTTTAGATCTGCCGCCATGATTGAATTCGGGTTGGCGCCCGGCAGCGGATTATTCTGCGCCGCCGTAAACGTTCCATCTCCATTGCCCAGCATTATGGTCAACGTGCTGTCGTTATAGTTGTCGATCGCCAGGTCAACGTGGCCGTCCTGGTTGTAATCCCCCACAGCTAGAGCGCTGGGACCGCTGCCCGTCGGCACGTTTGCCGATGGAGTAAACGTGCCATCGCCGTTGCCCAGAAGAATCGTTACGGTGTTGCTGCTGTAGTTGACCACAGCGAGATCGACATAGCCGTCGCCGTTGAAGTCGGAAACGTACGCGTTCTGGGGCGTGCTACCCGTCTGCAGGACCGCTCCCGCGCTGAACGTTCCATCTCCATTGCCCAGGAAAATGCTCACTGTGTTGCCGCCTCCGTTGACCACAGCGAGGTCGGCTTTGCCGTCGCGATTGAAATCTGCAACGGCAATGAAATCGGGCACGCTGCCCGTGGCGAGACTTTGCGCGTTTTGAGTGAACGTGCCATCCCCATTGCCAAGCAGAATCGTCACGGTGTTGCCATGCATATTCGCGACAGCTACGTCGACATGGCCGTCGCCGTTAAAGTCTCCCACTACGAGCGAATAGGACTGGTCACCACTGTGAAAGTACGTCGGCTCTGACAGGTTGAACGCTGTTGTGCCAGACCCGAGCTCTCCGGTTCCAAGCGTATCGCTACCCTCGGTGGTGTCCACAAACGACAGCGTGCCGGTCGGCAGGGCTGCTGCTGAACCGGTGACTGTGGCTGCCAGTGTATAGTTGCCGGCCGTTCCGCTGGACGTAATAGCCGTTGTCGTTGCATAACTTCCGGTCACGGTCACGTCTGATTCGCTTGAGGTGCTTGCCGAGGCGCTGTTGGTGCCGGTAAATACCGCCTTGTAGCGATGGCTTCCAATACCAGGAACAAAGCGCAGGGTTGCCGTGCCGGAGGTTGTGATCTGCACCGTGCCAAGAAGATGAATGTCCGTGCAATAGGTGGCTGCCGCGTCGCAGAAGTTTACCTGCCCGACCACCGGCGCGGATGCGGTGACAGTTGCCGTCAGAGTCACCGCCGTTCCCGGCGCGACCTGCGGTGCGGAAATGGCGAGCGTAGTATTCGTCGCTGTCGGAGCAGGAGCCCCGTAGAGTGGCGGGAGCACAAGGAGCGCCATCAAAAAGCCTAAGCCACTTGCCCAGGAGCGTCTGCTCCGAACGAAGCTGAATGCAAGGTTGCGCATCAAGCGCTTTCTCAAACTCATAAGTTCCTCAGGTCGGTACAAAATAAAAGCAAACGCAGGAGCTATGCGGTGTATGCGAATCCACATGCAGTATCGGCAGGTGCCTCTCGCAGACCTGACGAACTGCACTTTTGCGATTGCGTTGCGTTGCTCGTGTCCTGAAATGGGCTGTGTCCCAAAAGAGGAATCACGCTTGCACATGCTTTCTCGCGCTTCGCCGAGGCCGCACCCGACCCGCGCGGCTACTATCGAACTGTCATGAAGAAACTGCGCGTAGGTGTACTCTTCGGCGGCAAAAGCGGCGAGCACGAGGTCTCGCTGCTTTCCGCCGCCTCGGTGCTGGCCGCGATCGACCGGGAAAAGTACGACGTCGTTCCGATCGGCATCACCAGGCAAGGCCACTGGGTCACGGCCTCGCACGCCGAGCAGCTGCTCAAAGCGCCTGCAGCCGGCACTTCAGCACTGCGCGCCGGTGACCCGCAGGCCACCGCCTCGGCCGAGGTGCTGGCCACCGGGGAAGCGACCGTCATGCCTCCCCAGCCGGGCGCCGGGCTGGTACCCTCTGCCGGCCCCGCGCACGTGCAGGCCCTGCAGCTGGACGTGGTTCTCCCCATCCTCCACGGCACCTTCGGCGAAGACGGCACCGTCCAGGGCCTGCTGGAGCTTGCGGGGATTCCGTACGCCGGTTCCGGCGTGCTGGGCTCCGCCGCCGGCATGGACAAGGATGTCATGAAGCGGCTGTTTGCCTCGGCGAAGCTGCCGATTCCAAAGCACCTCACGCTGCTGCGCTCGGCCTGGCAGGCGAGCCCGCGCAAGGCGGTCACCGTCGTTGAAGCCGCGCTCCGCTATCCGCTCTTCGTCAAGCCCGCGAATGGGGGCTCGTCGGTGGGCATCAGCAAGGCCCATGACCGCAGGGAGCTCGCAACGGCGCTCGAGCTTGCCGCGCGCTACGACCGCAAACTGCTCGTGGAGCAGGCCGTCGGCGGCGGCCGCAAAGGCACCGGCAAGGCGCGCGAACTGGAGGTCGCCGTGCTCGGCAACGACAAACCGGAGGCCTCGGTCGTCGGTGAAATCGTCCCGCTGAAGGAGTTCTATGACTACGAGGCCAAGTACCTGAGGGAAGGCTCGGAGCTGGTCATTCCGGCGAGGCTCACGCGGTCGCAGGCCAAGGAACTGCGCGCCATGGCGATCCGGGCATTCGCGGTCTGCGACTGCGCCGGGCTCGCCAGGGTCGACTTTCTGATGGAGCCCGGCCCGACCGGCCGCATCTACCTGAATGAGATCAACACCATGCCTGGCTTTACGGCCATCAGTATGTTTCCAAAACTCTGGGCGGCGAGCGGCATCCCCTATCCGGAGCTGATCGACCGGCTCATCGCGCTGGCGCTCGAGCGTGCCGGCGAGCGCGCCGCCACCAGCTACAGCCTCGGAACATCCGAATCGCCGGAATCCGCTTTCGAGGGAACCGAAGCCGGCTCCAAGGTGTCTAAGCAGAAGGAAACACGCAGGAGGCCGGCCCGCACATGACCCTGCTCGACGCACCACGCTACGACGCGCACCGCGCGCGCATCATCCGGAACAGCGTTCTCGCCGCGATTGGGCTCATCATCGTGCTGGCTGTGCTGACCGTCGTCTTCTGGGATTGGCCGCAGCAGCACCGCATCAACCACTTCTTCTCGATCGTGGAGAAGGGCGATATGCCGGACGCCTACGCCTACTGGAACAATGACCCGGAATGGCGGCAGCACGCGGATCGCTACACCGGCTACACCTTCGATAACTTTCAAAAAGACTGGGGTCCGTCGAGCGATTACGGCGTGATCCACTCGCACAAGATCGAGATCACCAAAACGGTCGGCAATGGCGTGGTGATCGGCGTCGATATCAACGGCGGCAAAACACCGCTGTTCCTGCGCGTCGACCACAAAACGAAGGAAATCGGCTTCTCGCCGGTTGAACTCTACGTCGGCCCGGACTGAGACGGGTGCTGGTAAGCGCCACAGCTGCACACACCGACTATCGCGGACCTCGGCCGCATCTCCTGGTTGAAGCCTGACAATCCCGGGCAGCCCCGGCAGTCGTTGCCGGGAGCTGCCGATCATGACCCGGTTCCAGGCTGACGCAGAGGCTCAGCCGTGCACGAGCCAGTCGTACTGTTCCTCGCTCAGAGGCACGACCGAGAGCCGGAACTGCCGGAACAGGATCGAGCCCTGGAACACGCCGGCTTCGCGCATCTCGGCCAGCTGCCGGGCATGCTTCAGCCGCCGGCCCGGTTTGATGCGCACCAGCGGATTCTTCTTATCGCTCGCGTCCACAGAAACGACCGAAGCCAGTCCGACCGCTTCCCTGCCGATATTCGAGTGGTAGATCACCAGCTTCTCGCCCGCGTGCATGCTCGCCAGGTAGTTCAGCGCCTGCGCGTTCCTGATCCCGTCCCACACCGTCTCGCCGTCGCGCAGCAGGTCGTCAAAGGAGTATTTGTCGGGCTCGCTCTTCAGTAGGTATGGCATACGCGTTCCTTTACCGCAGCCCGACGATCTGGCCGTCCGCATCGACATCAATACCGCCTGCGCGTGAGCTCTTCGGCAGCCCCGGCATCAGCATCATGTTGCCCGCGAGCAGCACCACAAAACCCGCACCGGCTGAGAGCGCCGCGCTGTTGATCCGGAGCCGCCAGCCGGTCGGTGCACCGGCCAGCTTCGGGTCGTCTGAGAGTGAGTACTGCGTCTTCGCAATGCAGACCGGAACCTTGCCGAACCCCCAGGCTTCGAACCGCGCCAGCTGTGCACGCGCCGCGTCAGAGAACTCGACGCCGTTCGCTCCGTACACCTTCGTTGCCACGGCTTCGATCTTCTCTTCGAGCGGGCTTTCGAGCGCATAGGTCAGCGTGAGCTGCGGCGCCGGGCCGTCGGTCGCGGCGAGCACGGCCCGCGCCAGCTCCGCCGCGCCTTCGGCTCCGCGCGTAAACGCCTCGGTGAAAGCATTCGGCAGGCCATTCGCATCGCACCAGCCCTTCAGCCGCTGCAGCTCCTCATCCGTATCTTTCGGGAAATGGTTGATGCCGACCACGACCGGCAGCCCGAAGCCGCGCAGGATCGAAACATGCTTCGCCAGGTTCACGAACCCGCGCTCCAGCTCATCCTTCCCCTGGTCTTCCGCCATTGCCTGCCCCTGGTTCTTGAGGCTCTGCGCAGTCGTCACCAGCACTGCCGCCGCGGGCGCAATCCCTGACACTCGTGTAACGATATCCATGTACTTCTCAAGCCCGAGATCCGACGCAAAACCGCACTCGTTCACTGCGTAGTCGGCCAGCCGCAGCCCGATCTCCTGCGAAACGATGCTCGATGTGCCGTGCGCGATGTTTGCGAACGGCCCGGCATGCACAAACGCCGGCGTGCCTTCGGTCGTCTGCACCAGGTTTGGCTCAATCGCCTCGGCCAGCAGCGCCATCATCGGGCCTACCGCATCCAGATCTCGCGCGCGCACCGGTTCGCCGGCTTTCGTCTCCGCGACGATGATCGCGCCCAGCCGTTCGCGCAGATCTTCGCGGTCGCGCGCCAGCGCCAGGATCGCCATGACTTCTGACGCAGCTGTAATTACAAATCCGGCGTTCTGGTTCGAGCCCTCGCGCGCCGCGCTTCCATCCTTCTTCGGCGCGGCGACGTTAGTCATAATGCGCCGCAGCCCGCGGTCGTTCATATCGAGCGCGCGCGGCCAGGTCACCGTCTCGGGGTCGATCTGTAAATCGTTGCCGTGGAAGATATGCGCATCGAGCAGCGCCGCCAGCAGGTTGTGCGCCGAGGTAATCGCGTGGAAGTCGCCGTGGAAGTGCAGGTTGATCTTTTCGCTCGGTTCCACCTGCGAGCGGCCGCCGCCAGCCGCGCCGCCCTTCATCCCGAAGACCGGTCCCAGTGAAGGCTCGCGCGAGGTCAGCACGACCCGTTTGCCCGTACCGCGCAGCACGTATTCCAGGCCCTGCGTCAGGCCGATCGACGTCACGGTCTTGCCTTCGCCGGAAACCGTCGGCGTCGTCGCCGTAACGAGGATCAGCTTGCCTTTGCGCGTAAACGCCGGATCGTTCAACAGGCCAAGGCTGACCTTGCCGCCGTAGCGGCCAACCTGCTCAAAATACTTCTCGGGGATGCCGAGCTTCGCGGCTACATCGGCTATCGGGAGCAACTGGGAGTTCATGCGGGGCTCTCTTTCTGCTACTAACGCAGTCTTCGTATCGGTATAGAAGGAAGGGTTTGCGAAGTGCGGCTTTTTCGGAGTGAGTGAAATAGGCAATTAGTGCAAGTGGCAGCACGACCTGCCGGTTCCGCTTGCAGCCATGATCAGGAACGCGGTGTATCCGGAGTGAAGGCCGGGTCGGTGCCGGGGATGTGGACAGTCGCGCCCTGCCGAACACCACGCAGAAAGCGGCGGCTCAGCCAGGCACGAACGGGTTCATCGTAGAGCTTGAGGTAAACGTACGCAAGTGCGACGGCCGTACACCAGAGGAGAATGCCCCATCCGGTCCGCTGTTCAACGCTGCGTGGACCGCGCCCAATCCACGCTGTGTAGATGTAGATGAGCGGGTAATGCGTGATGTAAAGCGGGTAGGAAAGATCTCCGAGACGTCGGCAGGCCCGGTTGGTGGCGGCACCTGCGTCCCGCTGTCCGGCGCCCATTGCCACGATCAAGGGGAAGACGACGATGATGCAGAAAGCTTCGTAGAGGCCGTTCACCCAGAGGTGAGCGGGACCGCCGAAGCGCGGAAGCGCAAAGCAGACCATCAGCAGGAGGCTGCACACAAAAAAGCTATGGCGCACGTGGATGCGCAGGCCGGAGCGCATGAGCAGCATGCCCGCGAGAAACGGATAAAGGAGGCGTGCAAAGCCGATGTGGAGCTGCGGTGCATTGACGGCCCACCCCCCGATGACGTCGCCCTCGCCGGTCACCAGGAGGTGGACGAGGAAGATAGCAGAGAAGGCGGCAATCAGGCTGAGCCAGCGGTTCGACAGCTTGCGCAGGACAAGAGCATAGAGGATGTTCGCGACGTACTCGAAGAAGAGCGACCAGGCGGGGCCATCGAGCGGGTGCATCTCATCCCAGCCGCGGATGTCGAGCTGGTATGGCAGCGGGAGAAGCGTGCAGCCGAGGAGCATGACGAGCAGCATTCGCCAGACCGGGGTAGCGGCGACAAGCGGGAAGGCTGGGCCACCCTGGAAGTAAAACAGCGCAGCGCCGATCAGGCTGCCCAGGATCACCATCGGTTGCAGACGGATGAGGCGGCGCTTGTAGAAGTCCCATTGGCTCATACTGCGCCAGCGGTCGTCATAGGCGTACGCGACCACGAAGCCGGAGAGCAGGAAGAAGAAGTCGACGGCCATGTAGCCGTGGTTGATGATCTGCTTGAAGCGAACGCCGTAGTCGTTTGGCTCAAAGGTATGAAACGCAACGACGATGAGGGCTGCGACGCCGCGCAGGCCGTCGAGAACCTCAAAGTGACTCTTCGGCTGGAGATCCGAGGACACAGCTACGCTACGCATGAGGGGCTCGCCTCACCGACCGACTTGAAGAGTACGAATAGTAGCTCTATCCCTGGCGGGCATGCTGGAATTTCGTCCAAACTCCATTGCGAAATGAAGAATTCGAGATCATCATATAGCATTCTTGCGGCCTTATCGTCGCTGCCTTAAGGCCGATATACCTCCTCCTCCGGCTGAGCTGAACAGCCTGCTCAGCCGGGACGAGGCCAGCCCACCAGGGCTGGTTCACGCGAGCAAGCCGCGCAGGCAAAAGGCCGATCTCCTGATGGAAAAGCCACGTTGAGTGGTGCTGTTCCCCCGGCGTGTACAGAAGCTGCTTCTATGCAACCGTTGCCGGCACAGACGCGACGGCCAGGCGCGTCTTTTCAAAGCTGGCCGCATCTTCCACGTGCAGCCCGCTCTGTGTGCGGTCCATCTGGCGCAGCAGCCCGGTGAGGATTCTGCCCGGTCCCACTTCGATCCAGTGCGCCGGCGCAAACCTGTCCCGCAGTGCCTCCATCGACTCGACCCAGCGCACGGCGCCCGTGACCTGCCGCACCAGCGCCTCGCGCAAAACCGCGGCGCTCGTCTCCGGCTGAGCCAGAACATTTGCGATCACCGGCACCCGCGCCTCGCCAAAGGCCACGCTTGCAAGCAGCGGCGCCAGGCGATCCTGCGCCGGCTGCATCAGCCCGCAGTGGAACGGCGCGCTCACCGGCAGCATGACGACGCGCTTGGCACCGGCTTCCTTCGCCAGCTCACCCGCGCGCTCGACCGCTGCCGCCGTCCCGGAGATCACGATCTGCGCCGGTGCATTCAGATTCGCGGCCGCAACCAGCTGCCCCGTCTCCGCGGCAGCCTGCGCACAGGCGTCGACGACCGCCTGCTCCGCAAGCCCCAGCACCGCCGCCATTGCGCCCTCGCCGACCGGTACCGCCTCCTGCATGTAGGTGCCGCGGGCGTGCACGGCGCGCACCGCGTCGGCTAAACCAAGGGCGCCTGCGGAGACAAGCGCCGCGTACTCGCCCAGCGAGTGGCCAGCGACAACCGACGGCACAATCCCATTGGCCCGCAGCACCCGCTCCGCTGCCACGGACACCGTGACAATCGCGGGCTGGGTAAACTTCGTCAGGCGAAGCTGCTCGTCCGGCCCGTCGAAACACACCCGGCTCAGCGCAAAGCCGAGCGCGTCGTCGGCTTCTTCAAAAACAGCCCGGGCTTCAGGAAAACTGTCCCGGAGGTCGCGGCCCATGCCGACAACCTGCGAACCCTGTCCGGGGAAAAGAAAGGCAAGTGCTTGCGTGCTCATGCCCTTCTATCTGAAACGATCACGCCGGTGTGCGCAAGCGCGCAGGCTGCAATTACGGACGGCGGCGCGCGTGCCACAACGCGCCATCCAGCGGGTCGACCACCGTGTTTTGTACCCTGATGCCCGGAAAACTCTGCTGCAGCGTTCCATGCATCGCTTGCCACACCTCGCGAACGTTCGCCAGGATGCCCCCGACAAACGCGACCTCAGGCGCGGATCCGAACGGACTTCTCCGCTCGAAATACTCCATCTTCCGAATCACCGCGGTTACCAGCCCAGCCAGGTCCCGGCCCGCGCGCAGCAGTGTCTCGCTCGCTATCGGGTCGCCGTCCCGCGCAGCCGCCGCCACAACGGGCACCAGCCCGGCGGAAGCGAACCCCGGTGCATTCGCAGCGCCGATCACCTCGTCTCGCGTTGCAAGCTGCAGAGCGTCAAGGATGCGTTGCAGCAGCAGGGGCAGGTCTGCGCGGCTTGCGCGGGTCTGGCTGCCGTCCGGCGCAATCATGTCGGCGGAAGACGGATGCGCCGTATCGATCGCCCGAAAACACGCGCGCAGCGCTTCGGTGCCGATCCAGTGACCCGAGCCTTCATCGGCCAGCGCAGGACCCCAGCCGCCGGTATGCGCCATCTCGCCGGTACTCGCACGTCCCACGATGTTCGAGCCGGTGCCGGCGATCACCAGCACCCCGCGCTTGCCGCGGAAGGCCGCGTCCAGCGCGATGACCTCGTCGCCAAGCAGCAGCAGCTCGCCGCCCACCGCCTCGGCGAACGCCGTACGCATCCACGCACCCACGACCGGGGCCGAAATCCCGGAGGTTCCGATGCAGGTCCGCACGATCTGCCCGCGCAAAGGCCGGGCGTGCTGGGCTTCGAGCGCCGCCAGAAGCACGCCCAGGTTCGCGGCAGCCTCCGCCGGCGGAACGCGGAGCGTCTTGATACTGCCGGCCGTGGCGCGGGCCAGCACTCGTTCCTCATCGGCCAGCACGGCTGCCGTCTTGGTGCCGCCTACATCGAGGGCCAGGTAGAGACTCATAGGGTCAGTATGCCTTCTGCCCGCATCCCACCGCTGAATGCGCTTCCCCTGATGGAGGAAACCTTACGATGAAGACACTTCCGGCACTTCTCCTGTCCGCCACGCTCCTTGTTCCCATTGCGGCAATCGCCGCGCAAAGCGGGCAGGATCCAAACGCGCCCGCGCAGAATGCCGCGACGCTCAACAATGAGGCGCAGCAGAACAAAATGAATGAGAAATCGGCAAAAGCAGAGCAGAAGCGCAGCAAGAAAGCGCGCAAAGCCGACCAGAAGGCAGCCAAAAAGGAAAGTAAGGTAGAAGGAGACCAGAAGAAGGCCGCCGACGCCAATGCGGCTGCGCAGCCCCAGTAGTCTCTTTGCCGGAAAGCAAAAGCGCAGCCCGTTCTGATTTACTGGGTCAGCTGCGCTTCAATATTCCGGTTCACATCGCCTTGCGCGAACTCCGCAGCCACGCGGATCCCATTCCGGATGGCGAGGTCGTTCGACGATCCGTGGCCCACAATGCACACCCCGCGCACGCCGAGCAGGGGCGCGCCGCCATACTCCGACGGGTCAGTCTTTCGCTTGAAAGTGGAGAACGCCTTGCGTGAGAGCAGCGCACCGACCTGCGCGGTGACCGTGCGGCGCAGCGAGTCCTTGAGCATGTCCCGGACCAGGCGGGTGAGCCCTTCGCTGGTCTTCAGCGCCACGTTGCCGACAAAGCCATCGCACACAATCACGTCGGCATTACCGTTGTAGATGTCCCGGCCCTCGACGTTGCCGACAAAATGCAGCGGCAGCGCCTTGAGCAGCGGAAAGGTTTCGCCGGTGAGTTCATTACCCTTGCCTTCCTCTTCCCCGATGGAAAGCAGGCCGACGCGGGGTTTTTTGATCTTCAACACGGAGCGGGCATACAGCTCGCCCATCACGGCGAACTGGACGAGGTTTTGCGGGCGGCAATCCACATTGGCGCCCACATCGAGCAGGACGCAGGGAGTGCCGGCGGTGGTCGGCAGAACCATGGCCAGCGCCGGCCGGTCGACCCCGGGCAGCGCGCCCAGCACCATCTTGGCCGTGGCCATCGCCGCGCCGGTATTGCCGGCGGTCAGAAAACCCGAGGCGCGGCCCTCGCGCACCAACTTGAGGCCCACCCGCATGGAGCTGTCTTTCTTATTCCGAACAGCCTGCGCGGCTTTTTCGCCCATGGCGATATGCTCGCTGGCGTGGACCACCTCGATGGGCAGCTTTTCGCCGCGAAGCGCGTCTCGGAGCAGCGGCTGGAGACGAGCTTCCGGCCCGACCAGCAGCACGCGGACCGGGAGTTCGCGGGCAGCCTGGATAGCCCCGCTGATTTCAGGATCCGGCGCCTTATCGGCACCCATGGCATCGACAGCGATGTCGGTCAGCATTATCAGAGTGGAAAGACGCCTAGCTTGCTTCTTTGGTCTCAAGCACTTCGCGTCCCTTATAGGTGCCGCACTTGCCGCAGGCACGATGCGGCAGCTTGCGCTCATGGCAGTTCGGGCACTCGGAAAGACCGGTGGCAGTCAGGAAATCATGGGCGCGGCGCTTGGAGGAGCGGGCCTTGGAATGGCGGCGTTTCGGGTTAGGCACGGCAAATTCCTTTCAACACTCCGGCAGCGTTGCGCGCAGATCGTCTGCCTTGTGCATCACAGGCAGCAATGTCCAGCGCAAGCGCGATGCCGGGCAAACTTCAGGAAGTCTTGATCCTGCTGCGAAGCTCTCCGAGAGCCGACCACCGGGGATCCGCAGGGGCTTCCTCGCAGGAACAGGGGTCGGTATTCCCATTGGCGCCGCAGCGCGGGCAAATCCCTTTGCAGTCCTCGCGGCAGAGCGTCCGGGCAGGCAGGGACAGGAGCACCTGCTCCCGCAGGACGTCTTCGAGCAGCAGACTACCCTCCTGATAATAGCCGATTTCCGTCTCGGACGCCCCGATCGAGTGCTCCCGCACATCCGCATCTACCCCGACGGGCCGGTACAGCACGTCATAGGTCCCGTCGAGCGGGTGGTCGACCGCCTCCAGGCAGCGTGCGCACGGCACCTGGAAGTGGCCCTTGTACGTCCCACGGATCCGGATGTCCTGCACAATATCCTTCGGCCCGCGGTGCTCTTCCAGCAGTTCGGCCAGCCCGGCAGCCTGCAGCGGTCCCTTCTGGTCCGCCTCGCCGCCGAAGTCGATCCCGCCCGGCGGGAACGAGGT
The DNA here is from genome assembly GCA_964245565.1 of uncultured Acidobacteriaceae bacterium. Lineage (GTDB taxonomy): Bacteria > Acidobacteriota > Terriglobia > Terriglobales > Acidobacteriaceae > EB88. The sequence continues at coordinate 23,766 of CAXTMY010000038.1, forward strand.
GTCATACGGCAGTGCTTCGCGCTCTAAATCGACGATGGTGATCAACATGGGGCGCCTCTTTGTCTCAAGTCTAAGGCAAGACCGCCTGCGCGCCTCGCGGTTCCCTCGGGACGGGTACGCGGCCTGCGGCGCCTCTCTGCCCGAAGGGCGTTCCCGCCGCCACGCAGTGGCCGCATGCCGCGTAGGCGGTTCTGTCCTTTGCCCTACGCGCTCTGCTGCGGCGCCATCATGACCTTCTTCTCGAAATACGAGCTGTTCGCCATGTGGCAGGCCGCGGCGGCATGGTGCCCGAACACGACATCCTCCACCGGCGGCTTCCGGGTCCGCACCGAGTTGAAGAAGTTCGTCAGGTGCGGATGCAGGTCGTCCCAGTTCGGCCCATGCCACACCGTCACCTCCTCGAGCGGGTGCGCGTCCAGCTCCGGGTCGTGCTCGGCATGCCACTGCTTCTCATACGCCGCGTGCATCGCCGCCGGCCAGCCGTTTAGCCCGTAATCCGGGGAGCGGTCGATCCCCAGCTGCGGCGTCAGGATCACGGAGTTGTTCGTCACCTCCAGGATGCCGTGCGAGCCCATCACCCGCGTCACCTCCGGCGTTTCCGTCCCCAGCGTCAGACGCACAGAGACCGGCACGTGCCCATAGCTGAACGTCGTCATCTGCACGTCCGGCATGTTGCGGCCGTCCTTCCAGCGGTAAATCCCGCCAACCGAGTACGCCTGGTCCGGCACGGCGTTAATCCCGGTCGTGAACTGCATGCCGCTCAGCAGGTGCACCATCAGGTCGCCGGCCATTCCGGTGCCGTACTCGTGGAAACAACGCCAGCGCGAAAAGTCTATCCCGTTGAACGGTTTCTTCGGGACCGTTCCCTGCCAGGTCTCCCAGTCGAGCGTCTCGAGCGACAGGTCCGGCGGCACCGGATACTCCCATGCGCCGCCCGGCGAGTTGCGGCCCAGCTGCAGCTCGACCTGCAGCAGATCGCCGATCGCTCCGGCGTCGAACAGTGATTTGGCTTTCAGGAACAGCTCCGAGGAAACCCTCTGCGAGCCGACCTGCACAAAGTTCCTGCTCTGCTGCACGGCGCGCACCATCGCCTCGCCCTCGGCAATCGTGTGCGACATCGGCTTCTCGCAGTACACGTCTTTGCCCGCGGCGAGCGCGTCGACCGTAATCTGCTTGTGCCAGTGGTCGGGCACCGCGACGATCACAGCTTCAATATTTTTATCGTCGAGGATCTCGTGGTAGCGCCGCGTCGTGCGAATGTCGCTGCCGGCGATCTCCTTCGCCAGCGTGTGCCGGTCGTCATACAGATCGGCCGAGGCCACGCACTTGCCGCCGGGCAGCGTCACGGCCGCGCGCAGCAGCGAGGAGCCCTGGATCCCGACGCCAATCGAGGCGAACCGCACCGGCTCGCCCGCCGGCGCTGCCGGCTCCTGCGCTGCCAGGGCAAAATGCCGCCCGGATGCCATTGCTGTGAGCACGGTACCGCTACCAACCTGCAAGAAACCTCTGCGCGAATACAGCGCCATTCCCTCACCTCCAGCCCAGGCGTCCACTATAGACGAACGGAAATGCGGTTGACTCGGGCAGTGATGCCGGAAGAAACACCTTCGCCCTGCCGCTCTCCTGCGATATGTTCGGCTCATGCCCTTTTTCCGCTTCGCCCGCGGCCGGTGTGCCGCGCTTGCCCTGCCTCTCGCACTTGCCGCCCTTCTCCATCCCTCCATTCGCGCGCAAAGCCATCCCGATACGCCCCCGGCCAAAACTTCCGCGCCGGCTCCCGATACGAAAGACACCGATGCGCTTCCGCCGCTGCCGCCCGACGCCTCCGTCGGACAGACCATCACGGTGAACGGAAAAACCCTGCACTACAGCGCCACTGTCGGCGTCATCCCGGTCTACAGCCGTACTGACCCGGCAAAGCCCGAGACGAAGACCGGCGAAGTCGTCGTGACGTCCTACACTCTGGACAGCGCGGGCGACCATGACGCCGCGGCCGGAGATATCGACCGGCCCGTTACCTTCGCCCTGAACGGCGGCCCCGGCGCATCGTCTGTCTATCTGAACTTCGGCGCCATCGGCCCCAAACACATCGAGTTCGCCCAGCAGGGCGACAGCCCGTCCGACCCGCCGAAGCTCACCGACAACCCCGGCACCTGGCTGCCCTTTTCCGATCTCGTCTTTATCGATCCCATCGGCACCGGCTTTTCGCGCTCGCTCGTTTCCGCCGATGAGACCAAAAAGCTCTTCTACACGACCACCCCCGACATCGAGTACCTCTCGCACGTCATCTACGACTGGCTGGTCAAGAACGGTCGCCTCCAGTCACGCAAGTACCTCATCGGCGAAAGCTACGGGGGCTACCGCGGGCCGCGCGTTACCCACTATCTCCAGTCGCAGCTCGGCGTCGCGATGAACGGCGTTGTTCTGGTCTCGCCTTATCTCAACCCCTGGATTGAGGGCAATGGCGAAATCTCTCCGCTGCCCTGGATGATGACCCTGCCGCCCATCGTCGCCGCGCACCTCGAGCGCGAGCACCGGCTCACGCCGGAGGCGATGGCCGAGGTGATCGCCTATACCCGCGGCCAGTACGTAACCGACCTGCTCGCCGGCCGCTCCGACCCGGAAGCGACCCCGCGCATCGTGAAAAAAGTGACCGAGCTGACCGGCCTCGACCCGGAGTTCGTGAAGCACTCCGGCGGCCGCCTTGAAACCGGCGCCTACCTGCGCGAGGTCCACCGCGAACAGGGTGAAATCGGCTCCATCTACGACTCCAACGTCACCTCGCCCGACCCATACCCGTTCTCACCCGATCAGCAATCGAACGATCCCATTCTGGAAGCCGTGATCGCGCCGACCACCTCTGCCATGGTCGACTGGGTGACGCGGGTCGTCGGCTGGAAGACAACGGCGCCCTACTATGGGCTCTCCTACGCAGTAAACCAGGCCTGGGGGCAGGAAAAAGACACGGTGCTGATGAAGGGCTCGACCGGCGACCTGCGCGAAGCCGTCGCCGCCGATCCCAAGCTGCGCGTGCTGATCGCCCATGGCTGGGACGACCTGAGCTGCCCGTTCATGGGCTCAGTGTTGACGGTCGACGAGATGCCGCTGATGGGCGATCCCGCCCGCGTCTCCGTACACGAATACCCCGGCGGCCATATGTTCTACACGCGGCCGGGCAGCCAGGCCGCGTTCCTCAAGGATGTCGAGGCAATGGTTGCGGCGCACTGATACGCTAGCCGGCTCTCGCATGGCGGGCAGGCCTAGAATCAAATAAGGAGGACGTATGGCCGCTATCGAAACAGCCATCAGTCTTGAACAGTATCTGCGCACCGCATACCGTCCGGATGTGGAGTATATCCACGGCCAACTCAAGGAGAAGCCCGTGCCGGAGTTCCTGCATGGTGTAGTGCAAGCAATCCTGGCCAGCTGGTTTCGGGATCACCGCAAAGAGTGGAACATCCTCGTCGCCGTCGAAACCAGGACACAGGTGGACGAAAATCATGTGCGTCTCCCCGATGTGGTCGTCGTGCGCAAGGGCGAGGGAGCACGAGGCGCATTGGTGCAAGCGCCTCTCGTCGCTATCGAGATCTTGTCTCCGTCAGACAGCTACGCCGACCTGCGGGAGCGTGCGTCGGATCTTCGCGCCATGGGCGTACAGAATGTCTGGCTGCTCGATCCCGCGCGCCGCACTGCGGAAATCTGGACCGGTAAGAACTGGCAGCCGTTCGAAGGCGAGCGGATTCAGGCGGTAGACGCCCCGGTGTATCTGGACGTGAACTGGCTTTGGGCTGAAGTAGACGACGAGCATATCTAGCAGTGGGCCCATGCAGAGCGCCAGGGGCCACCGGTTCGCTCCGCGCAACCGCAACAATCCGCTACACTTTCGCTGGTGTGATTGCAGTGGCGAGAGGGGCTCCCAATGATCTTCCATCGCTTTGTCCTGACCGCGGCTTTTTGCGCAGCAGGTCTTTTGCTGCCGGCGTCTGCCCAGACGCCGGCGCCCAAACTCGTCGAGCAGAACGGCCGTCACGCCCTTCTCGTCGATGGCGCTCCGTACCTCGTGCTCGGCGCGCAAATCAACAACTCCAGCAGTTGGCCCGCGGTGCTGCCCCAGGTGTGGCCCGCGCTTGAGGCCATGCACGTCAACACGGCCGAAGCCCCGGTGTACTGGGAGCAGATCGAGCCCAGACCCGGCACCTTCGACTGGACCAATGTCGACGCGCTGCTCGACGGCGCGCGCGCGCACCATCTCCACCTCATCCTGCTCTGGTTCGGCACCTGGAAGAACGGCAACGACCACTATGTGCCGGACTGGGTCAAGAACGATCCGGAACATTACCCGCGCATGCAGAACAGCTACGGCACCCCGCTCGACGATCTCTCGGCCAATGCCCCGGCCAACCTGGAAGCCGACCGTACCGCCTTTGCCGCGCTGATGCACCACCTGGCCGAGCGCGACAGCACCGAACACACCGTGCTGATGATCCAGGTCGAGAACGAGTCCGGCGGCATCGGCTCGGTACGCGATTACTCGCCGGCTGCAAACAAGCAGTTTGCCGGGCCCGTGCCGCAGGAGCTCGTCAAGGCTCTTGGAAAGAGACCGGGTACGTGGGCCGAGGTGTTCCCCGGCAACGCCGACGAGGCCTTCCAGGCCTGGTCGCAGGCGCGCTACATCAACGCGGTCGCTGAGGCCGGCAAGCAGCAGTTCGCGATCCCCATGTACTGCAATGTGTGGCTCGCCTACCCGCCTGCCGAGCTGCCGGAGCGCCACATCCCCATCCCCGGCATCGGCTATCCCTCCGGCGGCCCGGTCCAGACCGTGCTTCCGTTGTGGAAGGTCGCCGCGCCCGCGATCGATGCCATCGGGCCCGATATGTACTCGGATAACCCGGAGTTTTACCTCCACATTCTCGACACCTATGCCCGGCCCGATAACCCGCTCTGGGTGCCGGAAACCGGATCGAGCGACGCCTACGCGCCGTTCTTTTTTGCCGCGCTCGGCCGCGGCGCCATCGGCTTTTCGCCCTTCGGGGTCGACTGGACCGGCTGGACTTATCCGCGGGGCTCCGTCCCGGAAGCCCACGCCGAGAATTACGCACTGCTTGGCCCGATGGACCGCACCATCGCCAAACTCAACTATGACGGCCGAGTCCAGACCGCGATCGAAGTCGCCGGCGGGGTCGAGCAACAGCTGATGTTCCCTGCCGGCAATGCGAAGTCTGCCGACAGTTCGGCCGAGCAGCCGGTCGCGCTCGCCAACGCAACCATACCTCTGGCCGACGCAGGTACACCCGAGACCCGCGCAGCCGACGCGGCCGGCGACTGGCTGGCCGACGTGCGCTTCGGCTTTCCGCAGCGCGACGGCCAACCTGCGCCCGGCACAAAAACGCACGCGGGCCGGGCGCTCATCGCGCAGCTCGGGCCGAATGAGTTTCTGCTCGCGGGCATCGACGCCAGCATCCGTTTCCACCGCCCCGGCTATCTGCCCGGTATCCGCATGCAGATCCTCACGGCTGAAGAGGGTTACTACACACCGGCAACCGTGCCGGGCGCTCCTGAGCTCTGGCACATGACCCGCATCCTGAACGGCGACCAGACCGACCGCGGCATCATTTTCCCCGGAGATACAGATCGCAGGGGAACCGCCGCGTCGACCGCAGCCCAGGCGCCCGAGCACCCGATCGTTGTCCGCATCACGCTGGGGCGCTTTTAAATCCTCCGCCAGCTCTCACCATGGAACAAACGAATCCCCGCAATCCCCGCGGCGCCGGCGCGTAAACAGACCGCAGCGTTCTCCGCTGTCACGCCGCCCAGCGCAAATACCGGGACCGGCTGCGCGGCCGTCACCGCCGCACTCAATGCTTCGAGCCCGGTGCCCGCGAGCACACCCACCCCGTGCACGGCCTTGCCGAAGACCGGGGCCCACAGCACCGCATCGGCTCCGCCGTCCCGCGCCGCAGCGATCTCATCGAGCGTATGGCAGCTCACCGTCACGCAGGCCCCGGCGCCACGCGCCGCGCGGATCGCCTCAGACGCGGCCCCTCCGGCGAGGTGCACCCCATGCGCGCCGCTTCCCAGTGCAACGCCGGCAGGCAAAGCGTTCACCACCAGCCGGGTTCTTCCCGGTCCGGTGCGCACCACCGGCGCCAGGCGCTTCACCATCGCCGCCAGCTCTTCCACGCCCAGGTCTTTTTCCCGTAGCTGCACCCACTCCACCCCTGCCTTCGCCCATGCCTCTACCTGCACCCGCAGCGAAGCTTCCCGGGCGTTCGGCTCGTCCGGCAGAAGCATGCGGTCGGTGATGGCGTAGCGTTGCATCGTTTTCTTCCTCGCCAACAGAAAAGCTCCGGCCAGTGCCGGAGCTTTGCTACGCCTCGCGCCCCTCTACCGGTACGAGCGCTGGTAGGTCCGTGTCATGCGGTCGTGCCAGCCCAGCTTGTCTTCATCGAGCAGCGCCCAGAACAGTCCCAGCCCTAGCGGCAGCAGCGCCAGCGCCGTCGCCGGAATACGGTTCTGGAAATCCTTGCGGCTTGGATTTTCATCGGCAAACGTGCACAGCGCGATGCGCGCGTACCGCATGCCCGGTGTGCTGCCCCCGCCATGCGTCATAAACAGCCAGCCGTAAAATGCGCCCAGCACACCCAGCACCAGCAGACTGACCGCCAGTGCGGCTTTGCCGGCCGGCGGATGAACCGTACAGGACGCGAACACCAGCACCGACAACAGGAAGCAGCCGAAGACAATGCCCGCGTCCACCAGCGCGGCCATCAGGCGGTCACTGATCGGGGCCAGCTCGTTCAAGGCAGGCACGGTCTCGGCAGCGTACCCATTCTCCGGCCGCCGCGCCTCTTTAGGCACAGGCGGCTCTGCCGCGTCAGGCTGCGGGTGCTCCCCAAGCTGGATCGCGCCCCAGCCGCTCGCCGTGCGCTTCGCATTCGTCCTTCCGGGCATGTCTTCGCCGAAGTGGAATGTCCCGCGCCGCCGCGGTAGTTCCTCTTCGTCGTCGCCCGTGCGTTCTCTCACCATTGCGCTATGGCCGCCGTCCCGTGCAGCGGAGGCGTATCCTCCGTCTCCCATGCTATCCGCTTGCGGTCCATTTCCGCTGCTGCCTCTTGACGCTTCTACCTCAAAGATGCGTAAAGCGCCGGTTTCAGCCTCCTGCTCGAACAAAGGTCCCTCGGCCAGCCGCGGCCGCTGCTTGCGCGGCGCAATCAGCTCGCGCGGAAACTCGATCAGCTTCGCCGGCAGCCCTTGCGCGGCAGGCACCACGGCTTCGGCAAACGCATCCACCAGCGCCCGGGCGCGCCCGGTCATCGGCGCACGGGGCGGCAGCGCCGGGCGCGCGGGCAGCGGCTCGTGGTGCTCAACCAGCGGAACGGCGCTCTGCTCAGCGAAGGTCCAACGATCCGCCGGCTGCTCCTCCCGCTCGAAGGACAAGCCGGACTGCGGCGCGCGCTCGGCATCGTACTCGGCTTCAGGTTCACGCCGACCGGCCGCAACAGGCACATCGACAGGCACATCGCCGCGCAAATCCGGGGTAAAAAACGGCTCGTCGAAGACGGAGTCGCGCTTGGCGACGGACGAGCCATCCGCCTCGGGCCGGACATGCTCCCACTCCGCGAGCACGGCGCGGGCCGCGGCATGCGCCTCCCTCGCAGATGCGGCTGCAGCTGCCGCTGCCGTGGCGCTGGCCACCAGCAGTTCCTGGTAGGAGGGAGCGGTGCTGTACCGCTCGGCCACGCGCGCAGCCACCTGCGAGGCAGGGTGGTTGCGTCGCGCGGGCGGCAGCGGCTGGCTCTCCGCGGTGCGCGCTCTGCCGCCCTTGCGCTCGCGATGTTCGCGCAGCCGGGCATTCAGCTCGGCTTTCCAGCCGTCAGGAGACTCGAGTGCGGCGGCGGACAGGCCGCTTGCGTTGGCCGCTTCACAGTGCCGCAGGGTTGCAGGTGTGCTCACAGAAATTCGCCCTTCTTTCCTTCCTCATGCCGCAGCGGCACGAGCGTAACGTACGTCATGGTCGCGAGAGGGGAGGCAGGCCGCGGGGAGATGCAAACAAGGTTCTGCTGACCCACCCGCGGAGCGGTTGGCGGCGAGCAGTTTACGTTGTCCTGAGCCAGAGCGATGCGGCTTCTCCCTCTGCCGGGGCGTCCTAAGCCTTTGTTATGCTGAGGAAACCCGCTGCAATGAGAACCCGCACAACCTTGTGTATCACGCTGTTTTTGCTCTGTCACTCGAACCTCCATGCCCTGGGGGTGACAAGGCAGCTACCTTCGGGTTTGCTCCTCGATCTTGCCGGTTCTCCGCAGCAAAATATGCCTCCTCAGCAGCAGGCGCAGCCTTCGCCCGTGCAGCAAAGCGACCCCTCTCCGCTGGGCATCACGCCGCTCACGCCCGGCGCCGATCCTGCGTTTTCGCCGCCGCCCGATGAGACGCCTGCCGCG